>NZ_JBLWIU010000032.1:0-304399 GCF_048381395.1 Rhodococcus shunpengi | reverse complement strand
CTCGTGCACTCACGAACCGGCCGCCACCCGTCGGATCAGGCCTCCCGGTCGCCCGGCGCCACGAACCTGTCGCGGTGCACGGCCTCCTCGAGCGGGCGACCCTTCCGCCAGCCGAACCGTTCGAGGTCGGGGATTTCCTGCAGCCGCGTGACCGGGCCGACGCACAGCCACGCGATGGGACGCACAGGTGCGCTCACTCCGACGAAGTCGGCGAGGAAGTCCTCCTCGTAGAACGACACCCATCCCACGCCGAGCCCCTCGGCGGTCGCGGCGAGCCACAGGTTCTGGATCGCCAGCACGGCCGAGAACAGGCCGGATTCGTCGATGGTGTGGCGGCCGAGGATGTGCTTGCCGCCGCGTTCGGGGTCGTAGGTGACGACGACACCGGTCCCCGATTCGACGATGCCTTCGATCTTGATGGGGTCGAAGGTGCTCTTCCGGTCCTCGGGGAGCGAGTCGGCGAACGCCTGTCGGCAACCGGCGACGTGCTCGGCGAACTCCTTCAGCCGCTGTTCGTCCTGCACGACGACGAAGTCCCAGGGCTGGGTGTTGCCGACACTGGGTGCGTGGTGGGCGGCCCGCAGGATGCGCATCAGCGTCTCCTCGTCGAGCCGTTCCCCGCTGAATTCTGCACGGACGTCGCGACGCATGCGGATGATGTCGTACAGCGCGTCCCGCGCTTCTGTGCCGAACATGTCAGGCCGGCAGGATCTCTTCGAGGGCGTCGAGGATCTCGGGCGCATCCGGTTCCGTGCGGGGACGGAAGCGCGCGGCGACCGTGCCGTCGGGAGCGATGAGGAACTTCTCGAAGTTCCACTGGATGTCGCCGGCCTCGCCGGAGGCGTCCGGGTGCTTGGTGAGCTCGGCGTAGAGCGGATGCCGGTTCTCGCCGTTGACCTCGATCTTCTCGAGCAGCGGGAAGGTCACGCCGTAGGTGGCGGAGCAGAACTCCTGGATCTCCTCCGGTGTGCCGGGTTCCTGACCCATGAACTGATTGCACGGCACGCCCACGACGAACAGTCCGCGGTCGCGGTATTCCTGCGCGAGCTTCTCGAGCGCCGTGTACTGCGGGGTCAGGCCGCACTTGGACGCGACGTTCACGACGAGAACCGCGTGGCCCTCGTACGCGCCGAGATTCGTGGGTTCACCCGAGAGGGTGTTGATCGGGATGTCCTGGAGAGGCGTGGTCATGCTTCCAAACTATCGTGTGCCCGATCACTCCCCCGAACATCGGCGTGCTACATCTTCTCGCCCGGCAGCTCGGCGGCCTGCCTCACCCACTTCCGGATCTTGTCCTCGTCGAGGTCCTCGAGCCGGCGGATGTCGTGATAGCGCATCTCGGGATGCTTGGACCCCTTCTCGGGCAGCGGGTCGAGCGAACTCCCCCTGAAGAAACTCAGCTGCACGTAGTTGGTGAAGCAGCGGAACGTGAGGAACCAGCTGTCGTCGGCGGTGCCGTAGAGCGGCTGGTTCCACTTCACGGCGTTGTGGACGTCGGGAACTTCCTCGCGGATCAGCTCGTCGAGGCGCCGACCGATGTCATGCTTCCATTCGGGCATCGCCGCGATGTAGGCCTCGACCGGTTCCCTGCCCATCCCCTTCGGTATCTGCGGGTTGCCACCCGACAACAGCTTGGGTCCGGTGCCCTTCTCGGACTCGCTCATGAGGTCTCCCCTCCTTGTCCCGGCACGGGAGCACCCGCCGGGAATCCTTCTGCGATGTAGGAGCTCGTAGACCGGCCGCCAGGCCTCCGAGTCGGTCTCCTGCGACGGCGGTTCGCCTGCCGGCAGGGCGTCGAACTCGTCGAGGCAGACCGTCCAGCCCGCGGCGACCATCGCGGCGGTCTCCCGGTCGCCGCGCTCCACAGGCGTTCCTGCGGATACGGGTACTCCCGCTCGAAGCGGATCGCGGGACGGCCTTCGACATCGACGAATCGAGCCCGGTTCTTCACAGCGACTCCCGAAGTTGTGCGGTTGGAGAGCGTTGCGTGGCTTCTTCCCCGAACTATGCCGCATCCCTCCGACAGCAGGGTGCGATCAGGAGACCCGGTCGAACTCGTCCTCGATGTCCCACTGCAGCTCCGAGGTGCTGTAGTCCTGTGCGAGCTCGCGCGCCCGGATGAACTGCGTGGCGATCAGTCGGGAGGTGCGCAGGACCGCCGCGGCAGCCTTCACCCTGTCGAGCCGGCCCGTCGCCGCCGAGACGCTCACCGCGGCGATCGGCCGGCCGTTGACGAGCACCGGTGAGGCGACCGCGCTCATCCCCATGCTGAATTCGTCGCACGCCCACGAATGACCGTTCTCGCGCACCTCGGCGAGCTGCGAACGCAACCGGCCCGCGTGCCGGACGGTACGGCTCGAGCACGGCTCCTGCCGGACGTGGTGGGCGACCGCCCTCTCACGGTTCTCGGTGTCGAGGAAGGCGACGAGGGCCTTGCCCGACGCGGTGCTCAGGGCCGGGGCCCGGCCTCCGACGACGGGCGTGACGATCCGGCTGCGTGAACTCGTGATCTGGTCGATGAGGATGACGTCCCACGATTCGAGGACGGACAGTCCCACCGTGGCACCGACGTGCAGGAACAGGTCACCGAGCAGGGGTGCGGCGACCTCCTTGAGCCCGGTCGGACGGCTGTGGACGAAGTGGTTGCCCAGCTCGAACATCTTGATGCCGAGACGGTACTGGTTGCCGTTGCGGATGACGTGGCCACTGGCGGTCAGCTGCCCGAGGATCCGGAAGGCCGTCGATTTCGGCAGCGAGGTGAGCTGGGCCAGTTCGGTCAGGCTCATGGTGTGCCCGGCGTCGAGGAAGGCATCGAGCAGCGAGAGCGCACGGCCGACGGCGATGCTCGGCTTGACGTTGACGGCCGATTCCTGAGGGTTTCCGGAACTCACGGTTCACTGCCTTTCACCTATGACGACGGTCACCCCCAGGTGTCGAAGTCAACCACACCCACCGGCACGGTAGGGAAGTCCCTATCGACCGTACGCGTGGGTCAGGGGTTCGAAGCCGTCCTCGTACTCCCCCTTCGCCCGCTCGACCGTCACCGTCCCGAACACCTGCGAACGAAGCACCGCAGTCGCTCCCGGACCGAGTTCGAGTGCCGGACCGGCCGACGGGAGGACGAGCACCTCCCCGACGGACACCGAGCCGAACAGCGCGATCGCTCGGCGCAGCGCCGAGACCAGGTGCAGCGAGGCGGACGGGTGCGGCCGGTGCAGAGCCGTGGCACCGCCCACCTCGATGTCGAGGAGGGTTCCGGCCGGGTCGGCACCGGACGGCACGATCCAGGTGTCGGAGACGACGACGTGCCCGGCGTGAGCGTTGTCCGCGATGCACTCGAGGACCGTCGAACCTGCGGGCTCACCGACCCGTGGGCAGGCGACGACCAGCGCTGCGTGCACGCCGTCCACTGCACCGAGGATCTCTGCGACCGTCGCGTCCGGCCGGTCGATGCGTCGTCCGACGCGCAGCGCGAGCGTCGCGGAGACCCGCGGACGGACCAGGAGCGTGTCGGGGATCCCGGTGCCGGTGGCATGCACCGCACCGCCGAAGTAGTAGCCGCCGACCGCCACCTCACCGGCCGGGGTGTCGACCACGGTCACCGCGCGGCCCGCGACCCGGCACCCTTCGTCGGTTCCGCGCCGGAAATTGGTGACGGCCACGTCCTCGGCGCCCTGCTCGGCGTAGGGGGCAAGCAGTTCGTCGGCGGCTCGGGCCGGGCGCCCGGTCAGTCCGGCATTGAACAGCATGTTCGCGACCGTGCGCAGTGCCACCTGCTTGGGCGCTTCGTCCCACGGTGCCGGGGCCGGCGAGAGTGCGGTCATGGCGACCATGGTGCAGACCACACGGGCCGCTGAGGCAATCCGGCCGTGCCACCTGACGGAACCCCGTGGCGGTTTCACGCCGTGGCACGCGATACGTGCCAGCAGGGCGTGACCGGGGCCACTCTGTCATTCATCGCCGGACACGACCCGCCCCGAGCGGCAGGTGGTCGGTCCACAGGACGCAGGCAATCAGGAGGAAAGATGGGACGGGTCCGCGCATTCGGTTACCTGGTCGCGACCGTGAGGGACATCGAAGCCTGGAAGGTCTTCGCTGCGGACGTCCACGGAATGCAGATCGTGGAGCACACCGAGGACAGGCTCAAGCTCCGCCTCGACGAGCGGTCCTGGCGCATCGACCTGCACCGCGGCGAGGTCGAGCACATCGACGCCGTCGGCTGGGAGGTCCGCGGACCCGAGGACATCGAAGCCCTCGAGAAGGCGCTGATCGACCACGGCTACTCCACCCACCGCGCGAGCGCCGAGGAGGCCGCCTACCGCCAGGTGACCGACTACCTGGCCTTCACCGACCCGGACGGCCACGGCATCGAGGTCTACTACGGCCAGCACCGGGAGTCGGCGCCGTTCGTCTCCCCGACCGGCGCGCGCTTCGTCACCGAGGGCATGGGCATCGGCCACGTGATGTTCGCGGTCAGCGAGTCGGCTCCGTTCCGCGAGCTCTACATGGACATCCTCGGCCTCGGCCTGAGCGACTACATCGACATCGGCCCGGACCCGGGTACGTTCCTGCACTGCAATCCCCGCCATCACTCGGTGGCCTTCGCCCACCGTCCCGGCTTCGGCCCGCGCCTCGGCCACCTCATGGTGCAGGTCGACAACCTCGATACGGTCGGACGCGCCTACGACCGGATCCTCGAGGGAGCCGCGCCGCTGGGCGCCACGCTCGGCAAGCACACCAACGACGAGATGATCTCGTACTACGTCAAGACGCCGTCCGGCTGGGAGATGGAGTACGGCTACGGCGGACTCGAGATCGACGAGGACACCTGGGTTCCCGGCCGGTGGAACGCCGCCCACTTCTGGGGACATCAGCGCGTCGGCTGACGGACCCCGTCGAGCCCGTCCGGTGAGGACCGGACGCCGGTGCCGAACAGTGGCACCTCGCGATGACCCCTATCCGAGAACCCGTCACACACTGCTGCTCACGACGTGATGCACGCAACATCGAGGAGGACACCGTGTCGTTGACCGACGACCAGGAGATTCACGTTCCGGGACTGCTCAGCCGCTACGTCCGGCTGCAGACGGGCGTCAAGGCCCACTACTCGACCTCGGGCGAGAGCGGTCCTGCCGTCGTTCTGCTGCACGGTGGTATCCCCGGTAGCTCCGGTTCGGCCGGATTCCGTTACATGGCACCCTTTCTCGGCGCCCACGGCTTCCGTGTCTACTGCCCCGACTTCCCCGGCTTCGGCCTGACGGAGGATCCCGGACGCTTCTACGCGTACGGGCAGGGCGGCCAGGTCGACTTCCTGCAGGACTTCGTCAACGCCGTCGCCCTCGACACCTTCTGCCTCGGCGGCAACTCGATGGGTTGCCAGAACACCGTCAATTACGTTGTCGCACACCCGGAACGGGTCGAGCGCTTCGCGGTGATCGCCGGCATGATCGGCGACCTGGTCACCCGTGACGAGATGCGCGCGGTGGACAACCGGGCCAAGAACGGACCGCTGCCCGGCAGCGGCGGCACCTACGACGGTTCCGAGACGATGATGCGCGCGATGATCGAGTCGATGGTCGTCGACCCGTCCGGCGTCACCGACGAACTGGTCACCATGCGCACCGCCGCCGCGAACCGCAACCAGGAGTACTACGACGCCAACATGGGCCGGGTCCTGCGCCCGACCGACCCCGACGAGCTGCTCCGCCTCACCACCACGGGCCGGCTCGACCGGATCTCCATCCCGGGCATCGCGATGTTCGGCGACAAGGACGTGCTCTACGCCGTGGAGGCCGCCCACCTGCAGGAGGACGCACTGCCGAAGGTGCAGTTCTTCTACCCGGAGAACACCGGCCATCAGGGCCAGACCGACCGTCCCGAGCTGCACAACCAGGTCTTCCTCGAGTTCTTCCGCGACGGCAAGGTCTCCTGGGAGACCGCGCAGGCCGCCGGCATCTCGACCCGCCGCGCCCCCCGTCCCGATCTGGTCGACGTGCCCGCCGACGCCCTGTCCGCACGCTGACCCCGATACCTCTTTGCCCACTCTCGTACCAAGGAGCACCCCGATGACCACCTACGCCGAACCCCCCGTCACCACCACCGGTCTCTCCCTCGTCGAGCGCGCCAGGCAGATCGCCCCGATCGTCGCCGAGTACGCCGTCCAGAACGATCAGCAGCGCACGGTGGCCCCCGAGGCCGTGGAGGCGATGATCGACTGCGGCCTGACCCGGGCACTGCAGCCCGCGCGGTACGGCGGCGAGGAGGCCCACCCGGCCGACTTCGTCGAGGCGGTCATCGAGGTGTCGAAGTCCTGCACCTCGACCGGCTGGGTCCTCATGCTGCTCGGTGTCCACAGCTGGGAGGTCTCGCACATGACCGAACAGCTCCAGGACGAGCTGTTCCTCGACGATCCGACCACGCTGCTCTCCTCGTCCTACGCGCCGCACGGCAAGGCGACGCCGGTCGAGGGCGGCTACATCCTCGACGGTTCGTGGAAGTCCTCCTCGGGCATCACGCACGCCCAGTGGGTGATCCTCGGCGCGTCGGTCGAGGTCGACGGCAAGCCGATCATGCACAACTTCGTCGTGCCGCTGTCCGAGGCCGAGATCATCGACGACTGGTTCGTGCTCGGCATGCGCGGCACCGGTTCGCGCTCGGTCGCGCTGAAGAACGTCTTCGTGCCGGCGCACCGCGTGCTCGACCGCCAGATCCTGCTCGCTCAGGCAGGTCCCGGCCTGAAGCAGAACGTCAACCCGCTCTACCGGATCCCGCAGGGCTACCTCTACAACCTCGTCGCCGGTGCGCCCGCCCTCGGTGCCGCCTGGGCCTTCTACGACGAGTACGTCGCCCAGCTGAAGAAGTTCACCCGCCGCTTCGACAACCAGAAGCTCAGCGAGGACCGCGTGGAGCTGCTGCGCATGAACGACGTGCGTGTGCGCCTGTCCGATCAGCAGGAGACCGCTCTGCGGTGGCTGCGCAAGGGCTTCGAGCAGGCCGAGAACTTCGAGATCCCCGGCGATCTCGAGGCCGCCCGCGGCATCTACGACATGGCGCGCACCGCCGAGGCCGCACTGAACGTCCCGCAGCAGCTCATGCCGTCGATGTCGGCCAGTGTCGTGCACGAGGCCAACCCGCTCTCGCGCATCTACCGCGACCTGATCGTGGCCCGCCAGCACTTCACCCAGAACACCGACTTCGCCGCCGCGACCGCGGCGAACCTCGAGATGGGCAATCCGGCGGCCGCAGCCTTCCTGCTCAGCGACGAGGACCGCGCCGGCGCCCGCGAGCGCTCCGCCCGCCTCTACAGCTGATCAACGGTCGGGAGGCGCGGC
The DNA here is from genome assembly GCF_048381395.1 of Rhodococcus shunpengi. Taxonomy (NCBI): domain Bacteria; kingdom Bacillati; phylum Actinomycetota; class Actinomycetes; order Mycobacteriales; family Nocardiaceae; genus Rhodococcus; species Rhodococcus shunpengi. The sequence goes on along the minus strand of NZ_JBLWIU010000032.1, from coordinate 297,068 downwards.
CGGAACCCGGTCGCGCCTCCTCGTCATTCCGGTCCCGTACCGGAGGAAAGGACGCGCACACCATGTTCGAAGCGCTGCGGCACCGCGGCTTCGTGGTCTTCCTGACCGGCGCCTTCCTCACCAACACCGGTGGGTGGTTCCAATCGCTGGCCGTTCCGTTCGTGCTCTTCCAGATCACGGGTTCGGCCGCGTGGGTCGGTCTCGCCACCGCGGCGCAGTTCGTTCCGATCATGGTGCTCGGCCCCTACGCGGGTGCGCTCGCCGACCGGGTCGACCGGCGGTTGCTCGTGTTGTGGATGCAGCTGATGCGTTCCCTGGTGGCCCTGGCCATCTGCGTGTGCTGGCTCGCCGAATGGCACTCGCCGTGGCTGCTGCTCGGCCTCGCTGCGCTCACCGGCATCGGGCAGGGCGTGTCGATGCCGAGCTGGCAGGCACTGACCAACGACTACGCGCCGCGCGCTTCGCTCGCCTCCGCCGCGTCACTGAACACGATCCAGTTCAACCTCGCGCGATCGTTCGGACCCGCAGTGGCCGGTGTCGTCCTGTACTGGTGGGGACCGGCGGTCGCATTCGCGGTCACCTTCGTCATGGTGCTCTCCGTCGTCGTGGCGCTGATCGTCGCGAAACCCGTCAACGCCCCCGCCCCCGCCGCTCGGGGCAGCAGGAAGAGCGGGCGCTTCGTCGAAGGACTGCGCTACACCCGATCCACCCCGGGGGTGCTCACCGCGGTGACCGTCGTCCTCGTAACGGGCACTCTGGGGATGCCGATCTTCCAGCACGTGATCACGTTCTCCGAGGATGTCTTCGACAGCGGTGAGCTGGGTCTGGCCGCCCTCAACCTGGGACTCGGCATCGGCACCATGGCCGGCATCCCGCTGCTGGGAGGCGCCCTGCGCCGCGTCGGCCGGTCGACCGTCGCCCTCGTCGCCTTCATCGGCTTCGGAATCACGCTGGCACTCTTCGCCATCGCCCCGACGACGGTCACGGCCACCGCCGCCACCGTCGGCGTGGGCGTCTTCTTCCTCCTCTCCCTCACCATCGGGCAGAGCACCGTGCAGGTGCTCGTCACCGACCACATCCGGGGACGGGTGCTGTCGGTCAGCGTGATGGTCTACACCGGTTCGGTGGCCCTCGGCGCTGCTCTGCAGGGCGCGGTCGCCGACCTGATCGGCCTGCGGTCCACCGTCGGGCTCGCCGCGCTGCTGCTGGTCGTCGCGGCGGTGGTCCTGCGTTTCGGACCGCGCGGCCTGCGACTGTCCCGTCTCGACGATCCCGCCGAAATCGTCCCCGTTCCGTCCACGCCGGTCCCCGAAAGGACGCCGGTCGCCGAAAGGACTACGTCAGATGTCTGAAGCAACCACGCTCGCCGACCTTCCGGTCGCCGCGCCGATCGACCCCCAGCACATGCGGCACGTCCTGGGCAGCTACCCCACCGGCGTCGCCATCGTCACCGGACGCGCAGCCGACGGCACGCCGCTCGGCATGGTGGTCGGGACGTTCAACTCGGTGTCGATGGACCCACCGTTGGTGTCGTTCATGCCGATGAAGTCGTCGTACACCTTCGCCGCACTGCGCGAGTCGCGTACCTTCTGCGTCAACATCATGGCCGCCGACCAGGAACACGTGTGCGGGGCGTTCATGCGGCGGGAGAACAAGTTCGAGGGGGTCGACTGGCGCGAGTCCCCCACCGGTGCACCGATTCTCGAGGGTACGACGGCGTGGATCGAATGTGAGTGGTCGGACGTGCTCGACGCCGGTGACCACTACTTCGTCCTCGGCGCGGTGCGGGAACTGGCGACCGAGCGGAACTGCCTGCCGCTGTTGTTCTTCCAGCGGGGCTACGGCCGGTTCACGCCGGGATCGTTGATGGCCTCGGACTACCGCTCCCTCGCCGCCGCCATCCGCACGGCGGAGTGCGGACGTCAGGAAATGGAGCTCCTCGCCACCGAACTCGGCGTGGAGGTCAGCCTACTCGCCCCGCTCGGTGACGAATTCGCTTTCGTGGCAACGGCGAGCGCCGACGGTGCAAGTCACTCGACGATGCCCGGCACCCGTCTGCCGTTCGTCCCGCCGCTCGGTTCCCTCATGGTCGGCCACCGCGGCGCCCCGTCGAGCGAGGACTGGCTCGACCGCGTGCCGCGCCGGTCGCCGGAGATCCGCGAGGCGGCGGAGCTCCAGCTGCAACGCGTCCAGGAACGCGGATGGTCGGTGACCCTCTCGGGCGAGGTCGACACCCACACGCTCGACGAACTCGTCGATGCCTTCAGCACGCCGGACCGTACGCCGGAGCACGAACAGAGACTCATCGACGCCCTGCAGCGGATGTCCGCGCACCACGAACCGGCGGAGATCGATCCCGTGGCGACGTACACGCCGCTCCAGCTCTCCGTGCCCGTCCACGACCCGGAGGGTAATGTCGTCATGGTCCTGCGCTTGTCGAGGCTTCCCGAGAGCACTTCGGGCGCAGACATACTCGATTACATCCATCGAATCGAGCAGTCGGCGGCGGTCGTCGAGATCGCCCTGCGGCAGCCGACGGGATCCCGTTGCGGCACACCGGCCGACGATGCCACCCAGTGGCACCGGTGACTGTGATCACAACGGACCCCCACTGCACTATGTGACTGCCGCCACCTGGCGTGGTGTCGTCTCAGCTCGGAGCTTCGCTCCTCGAGCGCGACCAAAGTGAAGGAACCTAACGATGGATGTGTTGGCTGACATCAGGGCGTCGAAGATGACTCCCCTGCAGATCCGTGCGATCGCCATAGCACTCGCATTGATCATTCTCGACGGATTCGAGATCGCGGTGATGTCGTTCGCCGCGAAGCCGATGTCGGACGAATGGGGCGTCAGCTCCGGCACCCTCGGAATCGTTCTCAGCGGCAGCCTCTTCGGCATGGCCGCCGGCGCGATCCTGTTCAGCCCGTTCGGTGACCGCTACGGGCGTCGCACGCTGACCATCGTGTCGATGAGCATGGTCGTGGTGGGCATGGTGCTCGCGGTGATCAGCCCCAACGTCGCCACGATGATCGTCGCCCGTGTGATCACCGGGCTCGGTATCGGTGCCATGTCGCAGCTCAACGCGTACGTCTCCGAGTTCGCCTCGGAGAAGCGCCGCGGCACCGTCGTCGGCATCTATGCCACCGGCTTCCCCATCGGTGCCGCTCTCGCCGGTGTCGTGGCCGGCCTGTTCGATCCCGCCGACTGGAAGAACCTGTTCGTCGTCGGCACCGTGCTGAGCGTGGTGTTGCTCGTCCTCGCGTGGGCCGCACTGCCCGAGTCGATCGACTTCCTCGTCGCACGCCGTCCGAAGAACGCCCTCGAACGCATCAACTCGATGCTCGGCAAGATGGGGCATCCGGCGCTGAAGGAACTGCCCGAGCAGACCCCCGCAGACCGTCACAACGCCCGGCTCGGCGCCATCTTCACCGGCACCACCGGCATCAAGACGCTCGCCCTGTGGCTCGCCTACGCCTGCCTGATGGCCGCCTACTACTTCGCGAACTCGTGGATCCCCAAGCTGGTCGCCGAATCCACCGGCGACGTGCAGAGCGGCACCACGGTCGGCACCGTCCTCAACCTCGGCGGCATCATCGGCAGCCTCCTGTTCGCGGCCGCCGCGTTCCGGTGGATCCCCCGCAACATCCTCATGACCACCCTCGGTCTCGGCGCCATCGGTTACGCCGTCTACGGCGCGGCCTTCGGAGTCGGATGGCTCGCGATCACCCTCGGCATCTTCCTCGGCATCGTCGCGGTCGGCTCGGTCGCCGGCTTCTACGCCGTGGGCCCGACGGTCTACCCCGCCTCGCTGCGCGGCACCGGTGTCGGCTGGATGGTCGGCGTCGGCCGCCTGGTCTCGATCGTCTCCCCGATCGGCACCGGTTTCCTGCTCGAGAGCGGCTGGACCGCGGGCAACCTCTTCTACCTGATGGCGGTCCCGCTGGCGGTCGGCACGATCTGCATCGTCACTCTGGGCCGGATCCAGCAACGTGAGGAGTCCGCGAGCGACGGGCCCGTCGCTGCGCCGAACGATCTGGTCTCCAAGTAGGGATCCCCCACGAGTGAGCGGGGCCGTCGGCATGCGCCGCGGCACCGCTCGCTCGCAGAGACATCAGGAGATCCTCCACCATGAATCTCGCACGCACCCTGGCGTCCCATGCCATCGAAGCGACCCCGGATGCCGCCTTCGAGTCTCCGCACGATCGGTACCTTCTCGATCGGGTCGTGGACACGCTGGGCTGCATGATCGCCGGCACACGAGTCGATTCGACCCGCCGGGCCGCAGCACTCGTCACCCGGAACTCCGCACCCGGCCGGTCCTCCGTCGCGCTCGAGGAAGGAAAGGTCGGGCCTGCCTCGGCGGCCTACGCCAATGCACTTCTTGCCCGGGCCTACGACTTCGGCCCCCTGACCCCCTTCGACGGGGCGTCACCGATCTGGTCCCATATCTCGGAGACGACCGTACCCGTGGCCGTCGCCCTGGCCGAGGACTGCGGCGCTTCGGCACGGACGATGCTCGAAGCCCTCATCGTGGCCGACGACGTGGCAGCACGGATCAGCAGAGCACTCGAATTCGTCCCCGGGACCGGATGGGACAACCCCGGGCTCATCAACCGGTTCGCCTCGGCCGTCGTCGCCGCGCGGCTGTGGAACCTGAGTGCGGACGAACTGGTGCGAGCATGGGGACTGGTGCTCCAGCAGGTGTCGGGAACCTTCCAGGCCATCGACGAGCACAGTGATGCGTTCACCTTCGTGCAAGGACTCGCCGCGCGCGACGGTATCGAGGCCGCCGATCTGGTCCGGCACGGTTATGCAGGTGGCGACGGTGCGCTGGACGGCCGCTTCGGCCTGTTCCGCACATACGGCACAGGACTCCCCGACGAGTCCTCGGTGACGGCCGGTCTCGGTGAGGTGTACTTCGGGGACCGGATCGTCAAGCCTTATCCGGGTTGTCGATTCACACACGGTCCGATCGACGTCGCCAGGAATCTCCGCGAGGTCGCCGATCCGGGCACCGTTCGGGAGATCACCCTCACCGTCCATCCGCACCACATCGGCTCGCCCCTGGACCTCCCGGTGGAGGACGCGGAGGTGTCCCGGCCGGCGGCCCTGTTCGGCTTCCAGTTCCAGACTGCGAACGCATTGGTGCGAGGACGACCGGTGCCCGCCCACTTCGACGACCCGTTCCGCAACGACCCGGAGGTTCTCCGGCTCGCGCACCTCGTCCGTCTCCGACCTGCAGCCGAGTCATCGTTCCCCTTGACCGCGGCGCATCTCGAGATACGGGCGGACGACGGACGGACCCACGCGGACCGTATCGACCATCCGTGGGGTGACCCTCGTGGCGTGCCCGCCGGCCGCGCCGACGTCGACGCCAAGTTCGTGGCGAACTTGCGACATGCAGGTCTCGGGGACTCCGCCGACGCCTCGCTGTCCCGAGTGCGCGCGATCCTGGCCTCGAATGATCGAATCGACCTGTCCGCACTGTTCGGGCCCGGCGCCCCGTAACGCCTTCCAGTCCCTCGAGGAGAAACCCATGCGCATCGCCAACCTCGACAACCGTGCCGTCCTCGTCGTCGGTGACTCCGGCAACGAGCAGGCCGTCGACATCGCTACCGCCTCCGGCGGCCGGTTCGGACCCGAGCTCGCCTCGATCTACGAGTCGTGGGACGAGGTGCGGGCGTGGGCGGCGGACGCAGACGTCACCGACAACGCTTCGATCGATCGTGCCCGGCTCGGCGCCCCCTCCCCTGCGCCCCGCCAAGTCTTCGCGGTCGGGTTGAACTACGACGACCACGCCGCCGAATCGGGCTTCGAGGCCCCCACACATCTGCCCCCGGTGTTCACCAAGTACGTCTCGGCGTTCACCGGCCCCGACTCCGAGGTCACGATTCCGGACGGCGGCAACGTCGACTGGGAGATCGAACTCGTCGCCGTCATCGGTCGGGAGGCACGCGACGTCGACGCAGCAGACGCCTGGTCGTACGTCGCGGGCCTGACGGCGGGGCAGGACATCTCCGAACGCGTCGCCCAGATGCGCGGACCGGCGCCCCAGTTCGGTCTCGCCAAGTCGTATCCCGGCTTCGCTCCGCAGGGTCCGTGGCTCGTCACCCCCGACGAGTTCGCCGACCCGGACGATCTGGAACTGGGATGCGCGATCGACGGCGAGGAGGTCCAGAAGGGCCGCACGCGGGAGATGATCTTCTCCGTCCCCGCGCTGGTCGCCGAGCTGTCGCGCAACGTCACCCTGTACCCGGGCGACGTGATCTTCACCGGCACACCCGCCGGTGTGGGCATGGGCCGCGACCCGCAGCGCTACCTGCGCGCCGGTGAGCGACTCGACAGCTGGATCGAAGGCATCGGCGAACTGCACCAGCGTTTCGTCGCCGCCGGCGCGTAGATCTGCTGTCGCCGCCGGCTCCTGGTTGCTACAGAAATGGCTGTCCGCTACGGAAATTTTCCGTAGCGGACAGCCATTGTCGTAGCGGATGCCGGATCAGACGGAGACCTTCTCCAGCGTCGCCGGTTCGCGCTCGGGAGCGGGCTCGTGATCGTCGATCATCATGCTCTCGTCGAACGGCAACCGTCCGCTGAGCACCTCGTCGACGCGTTCACGGTCCACCGACCGGGTCCAGGTGCCGATGAGCAGGGTCGCGATGGCATTGCCGGAGAAGTTGGTGACGGCTCGCGCCTCGGACATGAACCGGTCGACACCGACGATCAGGCCGACGCCGTCGAGCAGGTCGGGACGGTGGCTCTGCAGACCACCGGCCAGCGTCGCCAGACCTGCACCGGTGACCCCGGCCGCCCCCTTCGAGGCGACGATCATGAACAGCAGGAGCGAGAGCTGCTCGCCCATGTTCAGCGGGCTGCCCATCGCGTCGGAGACGAACAGAGCGGCCATCGTCAGGTAGATCGCGGTGCCGTCCAGGTTGAACGAGTAGCCGGTGGGCACGACCACGCCGACGGTGGTGCGCTGGACACCGAGGTGCTCCATCTTGGCGATCAGGCGCGGCAGCGCGGACTCCGACGACGACGTCGCGAAGATGAGCAGATACTCGCGGGCGAGGTACTTCACGAGCTTGAACACCGAGACACCGGCGACGGCCCGCAGCAGCGATCCGAGGACGCCGAAGACGAACACGGCGCACGTGAGGTAGAAGGCGATCATCAGCACACCGAGCTGCAGGACCGCGCTCAGTCCGGTCTGACCGACGACGTTGGCGATGGCGCCGAACGCACCGATCGGGGCGAGCCACAGGATCATCGTCAGGATGCGGAAGACGAGCTTCTGCAGATGGGCGATACCGCGGAGGATCGGTTCACCCGACTTGCCGATGCCCTGGATCGCGAAGCCGACGAGCAGCGCCACGAACAGGGTCTGCAGGACACTGCCTGCGGTCAGCGCGGAGAGCAGGGAGGTCGGGATGATCGACGCGATGAAGTCGACGGTGCCGCCGGCCGCGTGCGCCTTCTCTGCGAGTTCGGCACCCGAACCGGCGTTGGCCGGGTCGAGGGTCAGGCCCGAGCCCGGGTCGAGCAGGTTGCCCACACCGAGGCCGATCGCGAGTGCCACGGTCGACATGCCCACGAAGTAGATCAACGCGAGTCCGCCGATCCGGCCGACGCTCGCCGCGGCCCGGACCGACCCGATGCCGAGCACGATGGTGCAGAAGATCACCGGGCTGATCATCATCTTGATCAGGTCGACGAACATGGTGCCGAGGACACCGAGCGACTTGCCCGTCTCCGGGGCCAGCCATCCGACGGCGATACCGGCGACGACAGCGATGATGACGCCGATGTACAGCCAGTGGGTACGGTCGCGGCGTTTCTCGCCACGCACTGTTGTGGTGCTCATGGGGTGCCCTTCGATCATGCGCGGGCTCGTCGCGCGATGTTCACGGATAACGGGATGCGGTGACGCACCGGCGAGGACTCGGGAATCGACCGTGGTTCGGTCGGGTACTACGGGACCCTGGTAGGGCCTTTCCGCGCCCGGGCGGTGACCGGCATCACGTCCACACAGGGAAATGGTGGTGGTCCGCTCACTGCGGGAGAAGTTTGTGTACATAGTGTTCACGGGAGGTGACCGTTGAACCGTCGGGAGGCGAGACCGCCGATGAGCGTGGCGGGCCAGCTGCTCATCCTCCAACTGGTGGTGTTCACGGTGGTAGCGATCGTGGCGGGCGCGCTCATCGTCGTCGACGAACGCCGCGACGCCGACGAGGCCACACGCCGCACCGTGACGGATATCGCAGTGACCGCCGCGCTGTTCCCGGAGGTCTCGGACGGATTGGTCTCTCCTGATCCGACGGCAGCGCTCCAACCCCGCGCCGAACAGATCCGTGAGGCGACCGGGGTGGACTTCGTCGTCGTCGTGGACCCCGAGGGTATCCGTGTGACACACCCGGTCCCGGAGCAGATCGGACTCCCCTACACGGGTCACACCGACGAGGCCCGCTCGGGCACGCCGTTCACCGAGACGTACACCGGCAGCCTGGGCCCGTCGATACGCACCATCGCCCCCGTCTACGACGACGGCACGCTCGTCGGGTTCGTGTCGGTCGGGGTGACGCGGGAGAGGATCGCCGAGAACTTCGTGCGGAGCCTGCCGGGCATCCTCGGCCTGGTAGCAGCCGGGCTCGTGGTCACCGCGGCGGGCGGCTACCTCATCTCCCGGCGGCTCCGCCGGCAGACCCTCGGCCTCAATCCCGACCAGCTGCGGCGCATGTACGAACACCACGACGCCGTCCTGCACTCGATCGGTGAGGGACTACTGGTGTTCGGTACCGCAGACGGTTCCCCCCGCGTCGACATCGTCAACGACGAGGCCCGCCGGCTGCTCGGGCTGGAGCCCGTCGGCGCGGTGGAGTTCGACGGTCTGCCCGCGACGGTGCGCGAACTCGCCGTCGCCGACGAGGCACGCGACGAGGTGCATCTGACCCGGGACCGGGTCCTGGTGGTGAACAGCGATGCGGTGCTGTGGAAACGGCGACGCATCGGCACGGTCGTCACTCTTCGCGACCACACCGAACTACGCGGTGTCCTGGGTGAACTCGACTCGGTCCGCGGGTTCGCCGAGTCACTGCGTGCGCAGGCACACGAGTCGGCGAACCGCCTGCACACCATCATCACGATGGTCGAGCTCGGCCGGCCGGAGGAGGCGGTCGCCTTCGCGACGCAGGAACTGGCGGTGTCCCAGCACCTGATCGACAGGCTGACCGGTGCCGTCCACGAACCGGCGCTGTCGGCCCTGCTGCTCGGCAAGATCGACGAGGCCGCCGAACGCGGTGTGGAACTGACCGTCACCGACGACACGGAACTCGGTCCGGTGCCGATCCCGGCGCGCGATATCGTCACTCTCGTCGGGAATCTCATCGACAACGCCATCGACGCCTCCCATGCGTCGGACGATCCATGGGTGGAGGTTACTGTGCGCCAGGAGGATTCGTCGATGATCGTCGAGGTCGCCGACAGCGGACCGGGAATGTCGCCGGAAGTGCTGGCCCGGGCCATGCAGCGCGGGTACTCCACCAAGTCCGAGCAGCGCGGTCTCGGACTCGCGCTCGTCGCCCAGGTCGTCGCGCGTCACGGTGGCACCCTGCGCACCGAACCATCGCTGGGATCGATGATCGTCGCCGAGATCCCCGTCGGGGGCACATCGTGATCCGGGTACTGATCGTCGAGGACGAGCCGCTCATCGCCGAGGCCCACCGCGAATACGTCGGCAGGGTGGACGGATTCGAGGTGGTGGGCGTCGCGCACACGGGCAGCGACGCCGTGCGGGCGGTCGCGTCGGCGGCGCGGGCAGGAACGCCGGTGGATCTGGTGCTGCTCGACATCGGGCTCCCCGACACGAACGGCCTCGAGGTCGCTGCGCGCCTGAGCGCCGGTCGCCCGAGCCCCGACATCATCGCCGTCACGTCGAACCGCGATCTGGAGGTCGTGCGGACGGCGGTCGCGCGGGGCGTCGTGTTGTACCTGCTCAAGCCGTTCACCTTCGCGGCGCTGCAGGACAAGCTCGAACAGTACGTGGCCTACCGCTCGGCGTTGCGCGACGCCGAGACGGCGGCAGGTCAGCACGACATCGACCGCGCCATGGCGGCGCTGCGCACGAGCAGTTCCCGTCCGTCGACCCCCAAGGGCATCTCCCCCGACACGCTGTCGAAGATCACCGATTTCCTCCACGACGCCGACGGCCCCCGCACCGCCGCGGAAGTCGGCTCGGCCGTGGGGGTCTCACGCGTCACCGCGTGGCGTTATCTCGAACGACTCGCCGACGACGGAGCCGCGACCCGCCTCACCGAGTACGGCCGCGCCGGCCGGCCGCAGGTCCGGTACGAACTGCGCAGGTGAGCGGTCGTGCATCCGCTACGAGTTCGACCATCCGCTGCGGCAATTGCTGCGGTGAACAGCGAAAACGCGAGCGGATACGAGTAGCTCACGGCAGGTAGTGCTTGCGGACCGTGTTCACGGGTGCGGACGGTGCGGGTCGCCGGATCGACCGCACCGGTCACCTCCCCTGTTCCACCGACGTGGCCTCGGGGTGCAGGCTACTGCGCGGAAGCCTCCGCGCGGTAGGCGCCGGACGTCTCGAGCACCCACGCGAACTCGAACGCGACCTCGCGCCACTTCTCGTAGCGACCCGACACACCGCCGTGTCCCGCACTCATCTCCGTCTTGAGCAGCAAGGGGGCATCGCCGGTCTTCGTCGCGCGCAGCTCGGCGACCCACTTGGCGGGTTCGACGTACAGCACGCGGGTGTCGTTGATGCTGGTGATCGCGAGGATCGCCGGGTAGTCCTTGGCCTCGACGTTCTCGTAGGGGCTGTACGAGCGCATGTACTCGTATACCTCGGGGTTCTCGAGCGGGTTGCCCCACTCGTCCCATTCGATCACCGTGAGCGGCAGGGACGGATCGAGGATCGAGGTGAGCGGGTCGACGAACGGGACGTTCGCGAGGATGCCCGCGAACAGCTCGGGTGCGATGTTCGCGACCGCACCCATGAGCAGGCCACCGGCACTGCCTCCGTCGGCGACCAGCTTCTCCGGACTCGTGACGCCGGTGTCGATCAGGTGCCGCGCGCACGCCACGAAGTCGGTGAAGGTGTTCTTCTTCGTCAGCGACTTGCCGTTCTCGTACCAGTGCCGGCCCATCTCGCCGCCACCGCGCACGTGAGCGACCGCGAAGACCATGCCCCGGTCGAGCAGCGACAGGCGTGCGACGGAGAAGGCCGGGTCGATGCTGGCCTCGTACGAGCCGTAGCCGTACAGCAGCGTGGGGGCGTTGTCGGGGGTGCCCTTGCGCGCGACGATCGACAGCGGGATCTTCGTGCCGTCCTCGGCGGTCGCCCACTCGCGGCGCTGCTCGTAGAGCGTCGGGTCGAACTCGCCGAGCACCGGCTGCGACTTGAGGAGATTCAGCTCACCGGTGCTCACCGTGTAGTCGTAGACCCGGCTCGGCGTGATGAACGACGTGTAGCCCAGACGCAGTGTGGGCTGGGTCCATTCGGGGTTCGCGCCCGGTCCGACGGCGAAGAGTTCCTCGTCGAACTCGAGTTCGGTGAGCGTGCCGTAGCCCTCGTCGGTCAACGGCCACACCGCGAGTCGGGTGAGGGCCTCGCGGCGGTAGCCGAGCACGAGGTGTCCCTCGAACGCGTCGACGTCCTCGAGGCGCACGTCGTGGCGGTGCTCGATCAGGGTGCGCAGCGCGGACGGGTCGTCGACGGGAGCCTCGGCGAGAACGAAGTTCTCGGCCTTCTCCCCCGTCTCGGGGTCGACGTCGTTGTGCAGGATCAGGAAGCGGTCCTCACCGGCGATCACGGCGTGCTCGGCACCGTACTCGACACCTTCGCGGCGCGGCAGGATCACGCGGAATTCGCCTGTAGGGTTCTCGGATTCGAGCACCCACCCCTCGGTGGTGATCTTCGAGCCGACCCAGATCATGAGGTACTTCTCGCTGCGGGTCGAACCGATCGACACCCAGTACCGCTCGTCGGGTTCGTGGAAGACCTTCACGTCCTCGTCGACGGAGGTGCCGAGCTTGTGCCGCCAGACGGTGTCGGGCCGCCACGACTCGTCGACCGTCTGGTAGAAGACGTGGCTGTGGTCGAGCGCCCACGTCGCTCCCGGTGCGGTGCCGGGGATCTCGTCCGCCCGCATCTCACCGGTGGTGAGGTCCTTGATGCGCAGGGTGTAGCGCTCGTCGCCCACGACGTCGGTCGAGTACGCGAGCAGCGTGCCGTCGTGGCTGATCGAGAACGCCCCGAGCGAGAAGAACTCGTGCCCTTCGGCCTCGACGTTGCCGTCGAGGAGCACCTGTTCGCCGGGGAGTTCGACGCCCGGCGTGACGTTGGGCGGTGTCCAGTCGTCGGCGTCGGCGATCGGACACCGGCACTGGATCGCGTACTGCTTGCCCTCGACGGTGCGGGCGTAGTACCACCAGTCGCCCATCCGGGTGGGGACCGACATGTCGGTCTCCTGGGTGCGCGACCTGATCTCCTCGAAGATCGCCTCACGCAGCGGAGCGAGATGCTCCGTCTGCGCCTCGGTGTACGAGTTCTCCGCTTCCAGGTACGCGACGACCTCGGGGTCGTTCTTGTCGCGCAGCCATTCGTAGTCGTCGACGAAGGTGTGCCCGTGGTGGGTGCGCTCGAACGGCACCTTCTTCGCGACCGGCGGAGTGATCTTCGAGGAGGTCATATGCGGTCAGCCGATCCAATCGTCGAAGGACATTCCCGAAATACGTTCGTACGCCTCGATGTAGCGGGCACGCGTCTTGTCGACGACGTGCTGCGGCAGCGGCGGGGGCGGGGTGTCGGAGGCGCGGTCCCAGCCCGATTCGGGTCCGGTGAGCCAGTTCCGGACGATCTGCTTGTCGAAGCTGGGCTGCACCTTGCCCTCCTCGTACTCGTTCGCGTCCCAGTAGCGGGACGAATCCGGAGTGAGGACCTCGTCGGCGAGCACCAGATTGCCGGCCTTGTCGAGACCGAACTCGAACTTGGTGTCGGCGAGCAGGATGCCGCGTTCGGAGGCGTACATCGCGGCGCGGTCGTAGATGTCGAGCGTGTCCTGGCGCAGTTTCATCGCCAGGTCGAGCCCGACCTTCTCGACGACGTCGTCGAACGAGATGTTCTCGTCGTGGTCGCCGAGCGCGGCCTTGCTGGCCGGGGTGAAGATCGGCTCGGGCAGCCTGCTGGCCTCGACGAGGCCCTCGGGCAGGGCGACACCGCAGACGGAGCCCGTGGCCTGGTAGTCGAGCAGGCCGGAGCCGGTGAGGAAGCCGCGGGCGACGCACTCGACGGGCACCATCTCGAGGCGCTTGACCACGAGTGCGCGGCCGAGGACTTCCTCGGGGATACGCTCGTCGTCGGGTTCTCCCGCGAGATGGTTGTTGGTGGCGTCGAGCAGCTTGAAGAAGAACACGCTCATCGCAGTGAGGACCCGTCCCTTGTCGGGGATCGGGGTCTCGAGCACGTGATCGTAGGCCGAGATCCGGTCACTGGCGACGAGGAGCAGGTGCTCGTCGTCGATCACGTACAGATCACGCACCTTGCCGCCGGCGAGGTGTTGGTAGGACTCGAGTGAAGGACGCACGCTGACACCCTAGTGCTCATCGAGTGGGCGTACCGCAACCCGTGGCGGATATCCCACTCGGTCACAGCACGACGGAGCAGCGACGCGAGCGAGAACAGGAGTGGCATGGCCGCATCGTCGCGGGTGGACGTCGGGTTCAGGTCCGAGCGGGGCCCGATCCTCATCGCTCTGATGCTCGCCACCGCCCTCGTGGCGCTCGAGAGCACGATCCTGGCCACCGCGGTCCCGACGATCGTCGCCGACCTGGGTGGCTTCACGCAGTTCCCGTGGTTGTTCTCCGCCTACCTGCTCACGCAGGCGGTGCTCGTCCCGGTCTACGGCAAGCTCTCCGACGTCTTCGGCCGCACTCCGCTGCTGTTGTTCGGGATCGGGGTGTTCGCGGCGGGCTCGGTGCTGTGCGCGCTGGCGTGGAGCATGCCGGCGCTGATCGCGTTCCGTGCAGTGCAGGGACTCGGCGCCGGTGCGGTGCTGCCGATGGCGCAGACGATCGCCGGGGACATCTACACGGTCGCCGAGCGAGCCAAGGCGCAGGGTTATCTGGCCAGCGTGTGGGGCATGTCGGCGGTGGTCGGCCCGGCCGTGGGAGGCATCTTCGCCGACTTCCTGTCGTGGCGGTGGATCTTCTGGGTCAACCTGCCGTTGTGCGCCCTCGCGGCGTGGGTGCTCGTCCGAAACTTCCGCGAGGAGAAACCGGCCGGACCACGACCGCGGGTGGACTGGGCCGGCGCGGCGACCCTCGCGGCGGGCGCCGCCCTGTTGATCCTCGGCCTGCTCGAGGGTGGCCAGTCGTGGGCGTGGACGTCGGCGGCGAGCATCGGCATCTTCGGCGCGGGCGCGACGCTGATCGCGGTGTTCGTGTGGATCGAGTCCCGCGCGGCCGAGCCGATCCTGCCCATCCGCCTGTTCACCCGGCGGGTGCTCGTCACCACCAGCGCGGTGTCGTGCCTGGTGGGTGCGGTCGTGCTGGGGCTGACCTCGTACGTTCCGTCGTTCGTGCAGGGCGCGCTGGGGACCTCGGCGCTCGTCGCGGGTTTCACGCTGGCGACGATGACGATCGGCTGGCCGATCGCCGCGGCGCAGTCGGGCCGGTTCTACCTGCGGATCGGTTTCCGCAACACCGGCCTGGTGGGTGCGGTGCCGCTGCTCTGCGGCGCGGCACTGCTGACGCAGGTCGGGAAGGATTCGGCTCCCTGGCAGGTCGCGGTCTGCTGCGTGCTCGTCGGTCTCGGGATGGGGTTGATCGCCAGCCCGTCGCTGATCGCTGCGCAGTCGAGCGTCGAGTGGTCCGAGCGGGGTGTCGTCACGGGGGCGAACGCCTTCGCCCGCGCGATCGGCAGCGCGGTCGGAGTGGCGGTGTTCGGTGCGCTCGCCAACGCGGCCCTCGGTGGTGCAGTGGCGGACGAGACCACCACGGGGGCTCCCGACGCGGCGCAGTTGGCCGCGTCCGTGGCGCCGGTGTTCGTCGCCGTTCTGGTCTGCGCCGTCCTGCTGGTGTCGTGCGTGTGCCTGATCCCGAACCGTCCGGTGGCGACCGGGTAGGCGACACGCCGCGTGCCTATACCGTTACCTACGCGCTGTTTCGTATTCGCTCGAGATCGGGCACCATCTCTGCGGTGAGAACGACAAGCGGCGGCAAGGGCACCATCGACGACGTGACGTACTTCCCCGTCGGGGCTGCGGAGCATGCTCTGCAGCGACTGGCACACGCCACGGCGATGCAGGACACGACGGATTACGAGTCGCTGCGCTCTGCCATGGATGCGGAGTACTTCTGGCGCGGTGTCGCCGAGACCTTCCGGATCGCCGACGAGGCGTTCCGGATCGTGTCGTCCGCGACCCGCGACCGGCAGGACATCTCCGCGCACGTCATGGCACGCGCTGCCGACTGGGTGGGCACCATCGAGCTCGCCACCGAGGGATCCCGGTTGTACGGCGCGCTCGTCGCCTACACCCAGGGCGTCAGCGAAGGGTATTCGGCCGTGGAGGCGTGGGCGCGCGACGGACGGGCATGACACGAAGGTGGGGCCGGGTTCACCCGGCCCCACCTCGTCGACCCGCAGGTCAGCCCACAGATTCGAGGTCGCCCGCGTCCTCGAACCGCCGCAGCGTCGGGGTCGCGACGAACATGATCGCGATGATCACCACACCGGCCACGCCGTAGACGGTCAGGGCCATCGAGATCGGCACCAGCGAGGCCACGACGCCCGCCGCAACCGCACCGACGGAGGCACCGGCCGTCACCTGCGCACCCCACACGGCCGCGATCCGTCCGCGGTACTCGTCGGAGGTGTTGCGCTGGACGGTCGCGTACCGCACGACGTCCGCGAGCGAGTCGCCGAAACCGTGCGCGGCGAGGCCGAGCAGCACGACAGCGAGGACACCGGTCGCGCCGGCGCCTACCAGACCCGCGGCGGAGACCGCCATGAGCAAGTAGACCACCAGCCCGTAGCGTCGGATCGAGCCGGTCCAGCCGCTGGTCAGCGAGCCGACCACCGCACCGACGGCGGGCGCGGTGTAGAGCAGGCCCACCACCGACGGTCCGACGCCGAGCACCTCGTCGGCGAACTCCGGGATGAGCACGGCCCAGCCGGACAGCAGCATCGCCAGGAATCCGACGATCAGCACCTGCCCCACCACGCGGTTGTGCGCTGCGTACCGGAAGCCCGACACCACCGATTTCAACGGTGATTCCTCCGCGACGTGTGTCGGAGGCAGCGACGGCAGGCGAGTGATGCAGAAGGTGGTGATCGCCGTGGTGAACGCCGCGAGCGCGTAGGCCACGCCCACACCACCGCCGGCGATGACGACACCACCGAGCGCCGGGCCGATCATGGAGCCCAGATCGGCGGTCAGCGCCATCAGTGCACCGGCCGCGGCGAGTTTGTCGCGCGGGATCAAGCTCGGGGTGACGGCCATCAGTGCGGTCGACGAGATCCCGCCCGCAATGCCGTCGACGACGGCGAGCACGTAGATCGCCCACAACTGCGGTTCGGGCAGGAACGCGTTGATCGCCAGCAGCGCGAAGGCGACGCCCGCGGTGCCGCGCGCGAGGGCGATGACGTTCCGCCGGTCGTACCGGTCGGCGAGCACCCCACCCGCGAAGGTGGCCCCGAAGGTGGTCACACCGATCACCGCGGAGACCGCGGCGACCTGCGCCGTCGAGCCGGTGAGCTGATACACCTGCACGGGCACGGCCACGATGAGGAAACCGAGACCGAACAGCGACACGACGCGTGCGGTGAACAGGTACCGGAACTCGCGGCTGGTCCGCAGCGGGTCGAGGTCGATGAAGAGCTTCTCGAAGACGGCCACGATCACCCGCTCATCCGCGGGTGAGCAGCGCGATCCACTGCTCGAGGTCGGGGGCCGAGGCGAGGTCCACGAAGTCGACCTCGACGCCGGCGCTGCGCCACTGTTCCACGAGGGCCATCAGCCGGACGGAGTCGAGTCCCTGGTCGACGAGGCTCGCCGAGGGGTCGAGTTCGTCGACGTCGATGTCCAGGATCCGGGCGGTGTCGGCAAGGACGGTAGTGCGATCGAGCATGGTGTTCTCCTTCTTTCGATGTGTGCAGGCGCGCTGTGCCCTAGTAAGCGGTGCCGGTGAGTTCTCTCGCGACGACGACCTGCACCGTGTCCTGCCAGATCCGCGCGATCTCGGCGAGCGTGTCCGCGTCGACCACGTCCGCTGCGGCGGCGAACTCGCATTCCAGAACCGCGCCGTCCGGGGTGTCCTCGGTGATCGCGTCCACCTGCAGGACGTGGTCGAGCGGCATGTCCGGATCCACCGAACCGCCGATCGCAGCCGCACCCGGTGCACCCGACCACGGGCTGCCGGACGCCTCGCCGAGCGTGAGCCGGCCGAGGTAGTTGAAGACGACGGCCGGCGGCACGTACCGGGCGAAGCGGTCGCCGAAGTCCGGGTTCAGTCGACGCAGCAGGCCGAAACCGATGCCGTTGTCGGGCCGTTCCCGCGACGCGCGGGCCACCGCGCGCAGCGCCGCGCCCGCGGCATCGGTGTCCCGGGACGCGGACGCCACATCGACCTCCGACAGGTCCACCGTCACCGGGTACATCGACGTGAACCAGCCGACCGTGCGCGAGAGGTCGGCACCGGGGACCACCTGCTCCTCCCGACCGTGTCCCTCGAGGTCGATGCGGACCTGGTCGCCGCCCCGGACCGACGCCACCGCGACGGCGAGGGCCGAGAGCAGGATGTCGTCGACCACGTCCGCGGCCAGGACCCGCTCGGTGACGTCGACGGACAGGTGCACGCGGGTCGACCGGGTCGAGAGGACGGTGTCGCGTGCCGGATCGAGCGGGCGCGAACCGAGCATCGGTTCATCGGCTTCGACGGCGCGCTGCCAGGTCGACCACGACGCGGTGATCCGCTCCGAGCGCGCGGCCTTCGCGAGTTCGTCCGCCCACACCCGGAAGGGTGTGCCGCTCGACGCCAGGGTCACCGTCTCCCCACGCTCGGCCTGTTCGACGGCGTCGGCGAGGTCGGGGACGAGGATCCGCCACGACACGCCGTCCACCACGAGGTGGTTCACGACGATCAGGACGCGTCCGGCCTGCTGCGACCCGAAGTCGAACCACACGACCTGCACCATGACACCGTTCCCGGGATCGAGTGCGGCGTACGCGTTCTCACGTTCCTCGTCGAACAGCTCGCCCCACTCCCGGCCGGTCGCGGCGACGCGGCGCACGGAGCCGGTGAGGTCGGGGACGGTCTCGGGGACCATCCACGACGGCCGGCCTTCGTCGTCGACACGGAAGGTCGAGCGCAGCATCGGGTGGGCGGCCACGAGTGCCTCGACCGCGGTCCGCAGGGTGTCGAGCGTGAGCCCGACCGGCGCGACGAGCAGTCTCGCCTGCGAGAACCGGGACAGGCCGGTCCACTGTTCGAGGGTGTCCCACACGATCGGCGTGACGGTCACCTCGCCGGTCGCGTCGCCGACGGCTGCCGGACGGGTCTGTCCGCCGCCACTGTCGATCGCGGCCGCGAGTGCCTCGACGGTGCGCAGTTCGATCACCTGACGGGTGGTGATCCACAGTCCTGCCGCCCGGACCTTCGACACGAGCTGGATCGAGACGATCGAGTCGCCACCGAGGGAGAAGAAGTCGTCGTCGATCCCCACCCGTTCGAGTCCGAGCACGTCCGCGACGAGTCCCGCCAGGACCCGCTCGGTGTCGGTGCGCGGTGCACGCGCGCCGACCAGCGACGAGAAGTCCGGCTCGGGCAACGCCTTCCGGTCGACCTTGCCGTTGGCGGTGACGGGGAAGGTGTCGAGCACGAGCACCACGGCGGGCACCATGTAGTCGGGCAGGCGCTCGGCGACGGCGGCACGGACGACCGCCGGATCGACGTCACCGTCCGGGGTCACGTAGCCGACCAGACGCGTCACTCCCCGACTGTCGGTGTGCGCGTTCACGACCGCGTCCCGCACCCCGCGCACCGCGGTCAGCGCGGCCTCCACCTCGCCGAGTTCGACCCGGAAGCCGCGGATCTTGACCTGGTCGTCGCCGCGGCCGAGGAATTCGAGCACGGGTCGGCCGTCGGCCCCGCGCACCCTCCGGACGAGGTCGCCGGTGCGGTACATGCGGGTGCCGTCGTCGGCGAAGGGATTCGGCAGGAACCGGACCGTCGTGAGGTCGGGCCGTCCGAGATATCCGCGGGCGACGCCGGCACCGGAGACGTACAGTTCGCCGACCACACCCATCGGCACGGGCCGGAGCATCGCGTCGAGGATGTAGGCACCGGCGCCGTGCACGGCTCGGCCGAGGCAGGGTGTATCGGCGTCGATGACCGACCCGATGAGCGAGTCCACGGTGCATTCGGTGGGTCCGTAGAGGTTGAAGGCACGCCCGTCCGTCAACTCCCGCAGTCGTTGCCACGACGCCGGATTGACGGCCTCGCCGCCGAATCCGACGGAGGCGGGGCGGTGTCCGCTCTCGTACAGTCCCGCCGCGAGCATGCGGTCGAGGAAGGACGGGGTGACCTCGAGGAAGTCGAGTTCGTGCTCGAGCGTGTACGCGACCATCCGTTCGGGATCACGCATGGTGTCCTCGTCGAAGACGTGCACGGTGTGCCCGTCGAGCAGCCACAGGGTGGGCTGCCACGACGCGTCGAAGCCGAACGACCATGCGTGCCCGACGCCGACGGAGTCGCGTCCGGTCGCCGTGACGGTCGGGACGTAGAGATCGGCGCGGTGACTCTCGAACAGGTTGAGCAGGTTCGCGTGCGTGACCGCAACCCCCTTCGGCAGTCCCGTCGAACCGGAGGTGTAGATGACGTACACACCGTTGTGGGGGTGCAGCGCAGCGCGCCGGTCGGCGTCCGTCATCGGGGCGCAGGAGAATCCGTCGAGTTGCCGTTGCAGGTCGGGGTCGTCGAGCACCACGATCCTCGTGTCACCCGCGGCGGGTGCGATGCCGTCGAGAACCGCGGCGACCGTGACGATCACCTGCGGACGCGAATCGGACACGATGTGCGCCAGTCGATCCTGCGGATAGGACGGATCCATCGGCACATAGACGCCCCCTGCCGAGATCGCCGCTGCGATCGCGACGACCATGTGCTCGGACCGCGGCAGCGCGAGTCCCACGACCGTCTCCGGTCCGATCCCGGCGTCGACGAGGAGCCGGGCGAGTCGCGCGGATCGGCGTCCCAGTTCCGCGAACGACAGCGTCGTGCCGCCGGCGACCACCGCCGGTGCCTCCGGGGTGCGCGCGATCTGCTGTGCGAGGAGGTCGGCGACGGTCGCCGCTCCGCTCGACGGTGCCGCGGGGGTCGCCGACCACTCGCTACGCAGACCGGCCCGCTCGTCGGCCGTGAGCACGTCGAGTTGCGCCACGGTCCCGGGGTTCTCGGCGACGAGCTGGTCGAGGATGCGCACGAGCCGCTCCCCCAGCGCGGTGGCGTCGGCGTCGGTGAAGAGATCGGTCCGGTACTCGAGGCCGAGGTGCAGTTCGCCCTCCAGCCCGGCGACCAGCACCAATGGGAAGTTCGTGGCGTCCGAGCCCCCGACCGAGCCGACCCGCACGCCGCCGTCCCGCTGTGCCGCGTCGAGGGCGTCGCGGTCGACGGGATAGTTCTCGAAGACGAGGAGGGTGTCGAACAGTTCGCCGATGCCGACGGCACGTTGGATATCGGCGAGACCCACGTACTGGTGGTCCATCACGCGGTTCTGGGCGCCGTGCGTGCGCGCGACGAGATCGGTGATCGACTCCCCTGCCTGCGCGCGGACGCGCACCGGGACGGTGTTGATGAACAGGCCGATCATCGATTCCACGCCCGGCACGTCGGGGACGCGCCCGGAGACGATCGCGCCGAAGACGACGTCGCTTCTGCCGGTGAGCGATCCGACGAGAAGCCCCCAGGCGGTCTGGACGAGTCCGTTGACCGTGACGCCCTGTGCGCGGCTCGCCTCGACGAGTCGCCGCGACAACCCCTCGGGCACGGCGACCGTCAGTTCGGCGGGGAACTCCGGGCGCAGCGCCGTACCGGACGGTGCGACGAGGGTGGGTTCGTCCACGCCGTCGAGGAGTTCACGCCACACTTCGACACCGGCCGCGACGTCCTGTTCGCCGAGCCAGTCGAGGTAGTCGGAGAACGGCGCAACCGGCGCGAGTCCGGCGGCGGAACCCCCGGCGGCGTAGATCTGCAGGAGTTCCTGCACGAGCAACGGCGTGGACCAGCCGTCGGAGACGAGGTGGTGCATCGTGAACAGCAGTCGCGCCCGAGACGGCCCCGCGACCACCAGCGTGAAGCGCACCAGGGGTGCGGCCGCGAGATCGAATCTGCGGGTGCGGTCGGCGGCGAGCAGTTCCGCGACCCGTGCGTCGAGCACGTCCGGCTCGACGGTCCCGAGATCGACGACCTCCCAGTGCGGTTCGGCGGTGCGACGAACGACACCGATCGGTTCTCCGGACGCACCGAGTCGATATCCGGTGCGGAGCACGGCGTGCCGGCCGACGAGTGCACGCACCGAGCGCTGCATCGTATCGGCGTCGACGCGGCCGTCGAGGGCGAGCTCGGTCTGCATCGTGTAGACGTCGACACCTTCGGCGACACTGCCCGATCCGGACGGCTCGTCCAGTCCGGCCAGGAAGTACATGCCGCGCTGCAGGGGTGTCAGCGGCACGACGTCCTCGATGCCGTCCAGGTTCTCAGCGTGCAGGGCGAGCACCTCGTCGACGGACAATCCGGACGCCGTGAGCATCGACGGCACGGGAGCTCCCACGACGCCGCCGGTGACCGTGTCGGCGAGAAGGTGCAGCGCCGCGAGCCAGCGCTGTCCGATCCGACGGGCGCGGTCGGTGTCGAGCGCACCGGTGGCGTAGGTGAACACCGCCGACAGCGCGGGCCCGTCCGGGCCGTCCTCCGTGATCGCATTGACGTCGAGGACGTGGTCGAGGGGCATGGCCGGATCGACGGAACCGCCGAGCGCGGCAACCTCGGGTGCGGCCGACCATGCAGAGTCGGCGGTGTCGCCGAGGGTCATCCGGCCGAGGTAGTTGAACATCACCTCCGGAGCGCGGTAGCCGGCGAAGCGGTCGCGGTCGTCGCCGAGGAAACGCAGGATACCGAAGGCGATTCCGTTGTCGGGAATGCGCTTCAGCGATTCGGACGCGTGGGCGACGGCCCGGAGCGGATCACCGCCGTCGAGCGCGCGGCCTCCGCCGAGTTCGACGGTCACGGGGTACAGGGAGGTGAACCATCCGACGGTGCGCGACAGGTCGGCGCCGGGCACGATCTGTTCCTCGCGGCCATGACCCTCGAGATGCACTCGCAGGGCGGATCCGCCACAGACGTCGGTGACGGCGAGGGCGAGGGCTGCGAGCAGCACATCGCCGGTGCCGATACCGAGGGCGGACGGCACGGTGGTGAGGATGCGTTCGGTGAGGTCGACCGGCACGTCGATCTCCACGGACGCCGAGGTCGACACGATGTCGCGCTGCGGGTCCAGGGCGCGGCTTCCCACCGCGGGCGCACCCTCGGCGGCGAGGGCGGATTCCCAGATCGGCCACGATCCGGTGATCCGCTCGGACGAAGCCGCTTCGACGAGCGATTCCGTCCACTCCCGGAAGGACGTCCCCGTGTCCTCCGGCGCGGGCGTCTCCCCGCGGGTGGCCGCGGAGACGGCACCGGCGAGGTCGGGCACCAGGATCCGCCACGACACGCCGTCGACGACGAGGTGGTGCGCGACGACGACGATCCGCCCGGCCAGCTGCGGTCCCGGGTCGAGGAAGACCACGCGGAGCATGACCCCGGCCTCGGGGTCGAGTGCGTCGACGGCCTCCGACGACGCTTCGGCGATGAGGTCGTTCCACGAGACCTGTTCCGTCGTCGAGAGGTCGACTCGCCGGACGAGCGTCGCGACCTCCGGGATGTCGTCGGGCACGATCCACGACGGTCCGGAGTCGCCGACGGTGAACCGCGAGCGCAGCATGGGGTGGGCCGCGAGCAGCGCCCGCACGCCCGTGACGAGATCCGCCTCCCGCAGACCGACGGGGGCGACGAGCGTCCGGGACTGGGTGAATCGGCGCAGCGAGTCGAACGATCCGGACGCGAGGGATTCGTGCACGATCGGCGTGACGGGCACCGGGCCGGTCGCCGCCGTCCGGGCTCGCCGGGGTTCCTCGGCGGGTGCCTCGCACGCTGCGGCGAGTGCGGCGGCGGTGCGCAGTTCGAAGACCTGACGGGCCGTCACGCGCAGCCCGGCCGAGCGCAGACGCGACACCAGCTGGATGGAGACGATCGAATCGCCGCCGAGGGTGAAGAAATCGTCGTGGACCCCGACACGGTCGAGGCCGAGGACGTCGGCGATGGTGGCGCACAACGTCCGCTCGGTCTCCGTGCGCGGCTCGCCCGCACCCGCCAGGGACGAGAAGTCCGGCTCGGGCAACGCCTTCCGGTCGACCTTGCCGTTGGCCGTGAGCGGAAGGCCGGGAAGAGCGATGAGCACGGCGGGCACCATGTAGTCCGGCAGCCGGTCGGCGAGCGCGGTCCGCACCGCGGCGGTGTCGGGTCCGTCACCGACGATGTACCCGACGAGCCGCGTGGTCCCCCGGTCGTCGGTGTGCGCGACCACCACGGCGTTCCGCACGGCCGGATGCGCGGTGAGCGCGGTCTCGATCTCGCCGGGTTCCACGCGGAATCCTCGGATCTTGACCTGGTCGTCGTCGCGGCCGACGTATTCGAGTGCGCCGTCGTGCGTCCAGCGCACGACGTCGCCGGTGCGGTACATGCGGGTACCCGCCGGCCCGTGGGGGTCGGCGACGAACCGCGCCGCGGTCAGGTCGTGACGGCCGAGATAGCCACGGGTGACACCGTTTCCGGAGACATACAGTTCACCGGCCACTCCGATGGGCACGGGACGCAGCCAGTGATCCAGGACCCGCACGCTCGTCCCGGGGGTGGGACCACCGATCGTCACGGTGTCCCCGGTGATGCGCGCGGAGGTCGCGTCGACGGTGCATTCGGTGGGTCCGTAGCAGTTCGTCGCCACCACGTCGCTCGCGGCGAGTCGCTGCCACAGCGCGGTGCTCACGGCTTCGCCGCCCACGGTGACGGTCGCGGGAACGTGTCCACCGGGTTCGAGGAGCCCGGCGTCGAGGAGGCGGTTCATGAGCACGGGCACGGTGTCGACGTAGTCGATGCCGTGGGTGCGCACGTAGCCGACGATGTGGTCGACGTCGGCGCGGTACTCGTCGGGAAGCACGTGCAGCACATGGCCTTCGAAGAGCCAGGTGAGCGCGGCGACGGCCGAGTCGAAGGCGAACGGGTAGGTCAGCAGGACGTGCCACTGCCCGTCGCGCGGCGCACGACCGGCGGCCTGCATGGGCCCGGCGGCCTGTGCGGCGTGCAGGTCGGCGAGATTGGCGTGCGTGACGGCCACACCCTTCGGCAGACCCGTGGAACCGGAGGTGTAGACGACGTAGGCCAGATGATCCGGGCGGAGCGGAGCGCGCCGGTCCGCGTCCACGAGCGGAGCGGACGACAGCGCCGACAGTGCGGACTCGACGTCCGGGTCGTCGAGGACCAGCACGTCGACCCCCTCGAGCACATCGTCGAGGCCGGCGCGCACGGCTTCGGTGGTGATCACCAGACGCGGTGCGGCGTCGGTGATCATGTGCTTCAGCCGGTCGGCGGGATAGGACGGGTCGAGGGGCAGGTAGGCGCCTCCGGCGGTGAGGACGGCGACGATCGCGTCGACCATGGCGCCGGTCCGGGGAAGCGCGAGACCGACCCGGTCGTCGGGTCGCACGCCGCGATCGACGAGTAGCCTCGCCAGTCGCGCCGAGGCCGCACCGAGCTCACCGAACGACGACTGCTGTTCACCGCACACCACTGCGGGGCGGTCGGTGCCGGTGGTGAACCGGTACGCGAGCAGGTCGGCGACGGTGCCACTCGACGGTGCCGCGGGTGCGGTGGACCAGGTGCCCAGTACGCGTTCCCGTTCCGCGGACGGCAGGACGTCGAGGTCGGCGACAGGCGCATCGGGCCGGGCACACAGGGCCTCGAGTACCGCGACGAGGCGGTCACCCAGGGCGGCGGCCTCGTCCGCGTCGATCAGCGACGGACGGTGGTCGATCTTGACGACGAGCCGGTCGGACATGCCGGCCGTGAGGACCAGCGGATAGTTGGTGGCGTCGCGTCCGTCGACACCGGTGATCGTCACTCCCCCGGCGCGCTGCGCTCGCTCGAGGGCGTCGCGGTCGACGGGATAGCTCTCGAATACGGTGAGGGTGTCGAACAGTTCGCCGATCCCGACGGCGCGCTGCACCTCGGACAGACCCAGATACTGGTGGTCGACGGTGCGCGACTGTTCGAGCTGCACGCGTCGCAGCAGCTCGGCGACGGTCGCGGCGGGATCGAGCCGCACCCGCACCGGGACGGTGTTGATGAACAGGCCGACCATCGATTCCACGCCGACGAGTTCCGGCGGGCGACCGGAGACCGTCGCGCCGAAGACGATGTCGTCGCGGCCGAGCAGACCGGACAGGAGCATCGCCCACGCGGTCTGCAACACCGTGTTGAGGGTGACCCCGCTCGCGCGGGTGAGCTCCGCGAGCTGTGCTCCGAGTCCATCGGGAACCGGTACCTCGAGTTCGGCGCAGCGTTCCGACGAACGGGTCGCACCCGGCGGCGCCACGAGCGACGGCTCGGTCATACCGTCGAGCGCCTCGCGCCACAGCGACCGGGCGGCCTCGTGGTCCTGGCGCCCGAGCCACGCGAGGTAGTCACGGTAGGGGCGCACGGACGGCAGACCCGACGCCGATCCGCCGGCGGCGTAGATCTCGAGCAGCTCGCGCACCAGGATCGGGGACGACCAGCCGTCGACGACGATGTGGTGGGCGGTGAGCAGCAGGCGCACCTCGTCGGCGCCGAACCGCACGAAGGTCCAGCGCACGAGAGGCGGCTGCGTGAGGTCGAACCATCGGTGCAGGTCGTCCTCGACGATCCTCGCGAGCCGCTGTCCCGCCTCGCCGCGCTCGAGATCGGACAGATCCTCGCTGCGCCAGAGATTCTCCACTCCCGACACGACGAGACCCGCCGTACGGCCGTCCTTACGGGGACGGAAGCACGTGCGCAGCGCCGGATGACGGTCGAGCAGCGCCTGGGCGGAGGCCGCCATCCGGTCCTCGTCGACCGCGCCCGAGAGCCGCACCACCGATTGCACCGTGTAGGCGTCGGGGTCGGTCGCACCCGTGTCGTCGGATGTCGAGCCGGTCGGCGCCGCAACGGTGCTCAGGTAGAGCAGGCCCTGCTGCAGCGGCGAGAGCGGGACGATGTCTTCGAGCGCAGTGGAACGGGTCATCTGTCGCTTTCGGTATAGACGGTCATTTCGGGCACGGACGCCGAACGGCCCCCGCGTCGGGGACGTCGGGGGCCGTTCGGTCGGTGGTGCGGGGCGGGCCCGCAGCAGCGACTACTCCTGGCTCTGGTTGGCCGGAAGCTTCTCCAGCTCGGCATCGATGGAATCGAGTGCCAGCAGTGCAGTTTCGTAGGTCGCCGCACTGGAGTGCTTGACGGCGACGAGGTTGCCGGCCTTCACGGCGGGCAGATCCTGCCACAGCGGGGAGGCGAACAGTTCCTCCAGCTCGGGCGGCAGCGAACCGTCGGCCTCGACACCGTAGACGATCACCTCGGCCTCGCCGAGGTTCTCGGGCAACTGCTCGACCGACAGGTACTCGGCGTGGACGTCCGCAGGATCGGTCGGCTCCCCGTAGAAGTCGAAGCCGAGATCGTCGAACAGGTTGGTGGTGTACGACGAGGCGTACTCGCGGGAGAACTCACCGGGCTCGGTGCCACAGACACCGCAGACGCCCGCGAACTTCAGGCCCCCGAGCGAGTCGGCGTACTTGTCGGCGATCTCGGCGGCGCGAGCCTCGTACTCGTCCTTGAATTCCCCGTAGGAGTCGCTGACGTTCGCGGCATCGGCGTACTGTTCGCCGAGTTCGCGCCACTCACCCGGAACCGTGAGGCCGACGAAGACCACCGGGGCAAGCGACTCGAGCTTGGCCACGTCGACCTGCTCCTGCACGCGGGCCGGGACGCCCATGATGATGAGATCGGGATCGGCGGCAGTGACGGCCTCGTAGTTGAGTTCCGAGACGGCCCCGTCGGGAGCGACCTTCGGCAGCGCCTCGTAGGCGGCCAGGGTCTCCTCGTCCATGTTGTCGAGCTCGCGGCTCCACTCGCACACGGCGGCGAGGTTCGCGCCGGCCTGGATGAGGGGGAGGGTCGCGTACCCGCAGGACACGATCCGCTGCGGGTCGGCCGGGATCTCGATGCTGCCGTTCTGGGCTTCGAAGGTGCGCGTCGCGGAGGCGTTGCCGCTCTCCGCGCTACTGCCACTGTCGCCGTCGCTCGAACATCCCACAAGTCCGACGGCCAGCAGAGCTGCCGCGCCGAGCGCCGCGGCGCCCCGCGCGCGCTTGCGTTCCAGAACGCGCATCGTTGTTCTCCCAGATTCTCCCGCCGGGGCGCGTTGCCCCGGTCACGATTGGTTAGGCTAACCGAAAGAGACCGCCCCGCCAAGCGCTCCGCCCTCAGCCGAATTCGAGCGCGAAATCGTCGATCTCCGACTGGTCGAGGTCGTCGAGCGTGAGGTCGGACGGTGTGAACCCGCCCGCATCCTCGTCCGACGCGTGCCCGGCGAGCGCACGCAGCGCCGCGATCCACTCGTCGGCCAACGCCGACACCGTCTCCGCAGGAACGAGATCGGGGCTGTACCCGAACATTCCGCGCAGCACCGGATCGGCTCCGGAATCGTCGGTGAGCACACCGATCTCGACGGCGTGTGCCACGGGCATGTCCGCTTCGGTGGCACCGCCGAGCGCCGAACTCTCCGGGGCACCGGCCCATGCCTGCCCCTCGGTCTCACCCAGCGTGAACCGGCCGAGGTAGTTGAATCCGATGTCCACGGCACCGACGCTCGCGAGTTCCGGGGCACCCACCGGGTCGAGATGTCGCAACATCCCGAATCCGATTCCGCTGTCCGGGATCTCCCGCAATTGCTCCTTCACGCGTTTCAGCGCGTCGCCCGCGCTCGCGCCCCCGGCGTACGCGTCGGCGACGTCGAGTCCTCCGACGTCGAGGCGCACCGGATAGAGCGTGGTGAACCATCCCACCGTGCGCGAGAGATCCGCCCCCGGAACGGCCTGTTCCTCACGGCCGTGTCCTTCGAAGTCGACCGCGACGGCCCCGGCGCCGCAGACCCGCGCGGACGCCAACGCCAATGCCGTGAGCAGCACGTCCTCGACGCCGGCGTGGAACCTCTCCGGAACGGTGGTGAGCAGCGCGTCGGTGAGATCGGACGGAACCTCGACCTGCACCTTCGCGGTTTCTGCCATGGTGTGTCGCACGGGATCCGGATCACCGGACGCCAGACGCACGCGTCCCGCCGGGGCGAGGATCCGCCGCCACAACGACAGTTCGGATCTGCGCGCCGGCACCCCGTCGAGCAGTCCCCGCGCCCAGCGGCGCAGCGACGTACCCGCGCGCACCGGAGCGACACCGTCGACCGCACCGGCGAGATCGGGCACCAGGATGCGCCACGACACACCGTCGACGACGAGGTGGTGCACCGCGACGAACACCCGCCCCGGTGCGTCGGGACCGGCGTCGAAGAAGATCACGCGCACGAGCGCGCCGGCGGCGGGATCGAGTTCGGCGTAGGCGGTCCCGGTCGCGGCGACGATCATCTCCTGCAGGTCGGTCGAGTTCGAGATATCCACGCGGGTCACGACATCCCCGGCATCGACGGAACCGACCGGGCGGACGTCGAACGTGCGTGCCTGCGGATCGAAGACGGCCCGCAGGGCGTCGTGCGTGTCGAGCAGGGCCTGGACGCCGTCGGTCAGCCGCTCGAGCGTCAGTCCTGCGGGCGCGAGGAGCAGCCGCGACTGCGCGTAGCGGGCGTACGGTCCACCGCGGTCGAGCATGTCGTGGACGATCGGGGTTGCCGGGACCTCCCCGAGTGCCGCCTCCACGTCGACCGTCCCGGGTCCGTCCTCGATCTCTGCGACGCGGGCGAGTCCCGCCGGACTGCGGTGTTCGAAGACGTGTCGTGCAGTGAACCGGATCCCGGTGGCGCGCGCCGCGGACACCAACTGGATGGAGACGATCGAATCGCCACCGAGAGCGAAGAAGTCGTCGTCGGGGCCCACGGCGTCGAGTCCGAGCACACCCGCCGTCAGCTCGCACAGGCGCTGTTCGAGTTCGTCCGCCGGCAGGCGACTCTCGGTGACCGGGGTGAAGACCGGCTCGGGAAGTGCTCTGCGGTCGATCTTTCCGTTGCGGGTGACCGGCAGTTCGTCGAGCACGACCGTGACGGCGGGAACCATGTGGTCGGGCAGCCGGTCGGCGACGTACATCCGGAGGGTGTCGGGGTCCGCCGTTCCGGCCGCATAGGCGACGAGCCGTTTGCGGCCCGGTTCGTCCTCGCGGACCACGACCGCCACGGCACTCACCGCGGGATGGCCGCCGAGCACGGTCTCGATCTCGCCGAGTTCGATGCGGAAGCCGCGGATCTTCACCTGGTCGTCGGTCCGGCCGAGGTAGTCGAGCACCGGGCCGTCGGTCCGGGAGACCCTCCAGCGCACCAGATCGCCGGTGCGGTACAGACGCTCGCCGTCGGCGCCGAAGGGGTCGGCCACGAACCGTCCCGCGGTCTGCGCGCTCCGGCCGAGATAACCGCGAGTGACGTGCGGACCACCGACATACAGTTCACCGGGCACGCCCGGGGGCACCTGCCGCAGGTACGCGTCGAGGACGTACACCCGGCCGCCGTGGATCGGGGTTCCGATGTTCGGGATGCTTCCCGGGGTGAGTACGACGCCGGTCGCGTCGACGGTGCATTCCGTCGGACCGTACATGTTGCTCACACGCACATCGGTTTCCGCGGCGAACTGCGTCCACAGGTCACCGGGTACCGCTTCGCCGCCGAGCACCATCGACTCGGGACGATGCGGTGCGGCGGGGTCGAGGAGTCCCTCGGCGAGCAGTCGACCGGCGAGCACCGGACCGCAGTCGAGCGCGTCGATGCGGTGTTCCCGGACGTACCGGACGATGCCCTCGGCATCGGCCATGAGGTCCTCGGCGAGCACGTGCACGGTGTGGCCGCCCAGCATCGCGAGGAGAGGCTCGACGGACGAGTCGAACGCGAAGGTGTAGCTCAGCAGCACGGTGCGGCGGCGCGTCGCGGGATCGCCGACGGTACGGGTGCGCACCGTCTCCCACAGGTTCACGACACCGCGGTGCGGCACCACCACGCCCTTCGGGGTGCCGGTGGATCCGGAGGTGTAGACGAGATAGGCGGTGGTGTCCGGATGCACGACCGGCAGGTGCACGTCCGGGCGGTGATCGGTGATCGATCCGACCGCGTCGGCATCGAGTACGACACCCACACCGGCGTCGCGGAGCATGTACTCGTTCCGCTCCACCGGCTGTTCCTGGTCGAGCACCAGATACGCCGCTCCCGACTTCCACACGCCGAGGATCGCCGCGACCAGCACGGATTCCCGCGGAAGACTCAGTCCCACGATGTCTTCGGGACCGATCCCGTCGGCGACGAGGTGACGGGCGATCCGGTCGGACCAGGCGTCGAGGTCGCGGAAGGTCAGGTGGCTCGACGGCGTGACCAGCGCGGTCTCGTCGCCGTAGCGCTCCACGGTGCGGGCGAACAGCTCGGGCAGGCTGCGGGTCGCCGAGCAGTCGGCGCTGCCACGGTGCGGGCCGGACGGATCCGGCAGCGGGGTGGCATCGCCGGCACGCAGCACCTCACGCTCGGAGCCGGTGAGCAGGTCGAGCTGCGAGAGCCTCGCGTCCGGATCGGCGCACACCGCGGCGAACGCCCGCTCGACCCGGGCGGCGAAGGCCTCGGCGGACGACTCGTCGAACAGGTCGCGGGCGTACTCGACGCGCACGCACAGACCGCCGTCGGATTCCTCGATGACGTCGAAGGTGAGGTCGAACATCGCGGTGTCGTTCGCGACGAACGAGGGTGTGGGCTTCAGGTCGTCGAATCCCGTGATGGCGGGCGGGCTCTGATACTGCACCATCACCTGGAACAGGGGGTGCCGGGCCGCGCTGCGCTCGGGGTTGAGGGTCTCCACGACGCGGTCGAACGGGACGTCCTGGTGCGAGTACGCCGCGACGTCGGCGTCCTTGATCCGGGCGAGCAGCTCCCGCACGGTGGGGTCGCCCGAGAGGTCGGTGCGCAGCACCACCATGTTGACGAAGAAGCCGACGAGGTCGTCGAGTTCGGGTGCGGGCCGTCCCGCGGTGGGCGATCCGAGCGGGATGTCCTCGCCCGCGCCGCTGTGCGACAGTGCGACCGCGACCGCCGCGTGCACCATCATGAACATCGTGGTGCCGGTCGTGCGCGCGGCCTCCCGGATCGTCGCCGCACGGTCGGCCGGAATCCGGTGCTCGACACCGCCACCTGAATAGGAGGCCACGGCCGGGCGTGGACGGTCGACGGGGAGATCGAGTTCGGCCGGGAGACCGTCGAGTTCCTCACGCCAGAATGCGAGTTGCCGTGCAGCGAGCGAGTTCTCCTCGTCCTGGTCGCCGAGGAGGGCGCGTTGCCAGATCGCGTAGTCGGCGTACTGCACGGGTAGCGGTGCCGGCTCGTGGAAGTCGCCGCGCACGTGCGCGGAGTAGAAGTTGCCGAGATCGCGCAGCAGCAGCGGCGTGGAGAGTTCGTCGCTCGCGATGTGGTGGGCGAGCACGAGCATCACGTGCTCGTCGGGCGCGATCGTGAACAACCGGATCCGCAGCGGGATCTCGCGTTCGAGATCGAACGCGTGCCGGGCCTCGGAATGCAGGCGGCCGGTGAGCGCGTCGCGGTCGACGGACTCGACCGCGAAGGGAACTCCGATCTCGGCAACCTCTTCTGCTCCGCGCACGTGCTGCATCCCCACGCCGTCGCGTTCGACGAGGACGGTGCGCAGGCTCTCGTGGCGAGCGAGTACGTCGGAGACCGCGTGCCGCAGGGCATCCGGGTCGACGGGTCCGTGCAGGTCCACCGTGATGGGGACGTTGTAGGTCGGGCTGGGTCCTTCCAAGCGGTACATGAACCACAAGCGCTGCTGCGCATAGGACAGTGGTGCGAGGGACGGGTTCGCTGGATCGATCGCACCGCGGGGAGCGAGCGCCGGCCGGGCAGGAGCGGTGGTCGCTCGATCTCCGCAGTGCGCGGCGAGCGCGACGACCTGCGGATGGTCGAAGACCGTCCGGATCGGCAGCTCCACACCGAGCTCGTCACGGATGCGGGCGAGCAGCTTCGCGGCGCTGAGCGAGTGCCCGCCGAGGGCGAAGAAGTCGTCGTCGGCGCCCACCGTGTCGAGGCCCAGGATGTCGGCGTAGATGCGGCACAGCGCCCGTTCGGTCTCGGTCTCCGCGACGCGGGACGAGACCATCGACGAGAAGTCCGGTTCGGGCAGCGCCTTGCGGTCGAGCTTGCCGTTGGAGGTCAACGGCATCTCGTCGAGAACGACGAGCGCCGCGGGAACCATGTACCCGGGCAGGAACTCGGCGACGAGACGGCGGGCCTCGACCGGTTCGGGCACGTCCTGTCCGACGAGATAACCGACGAGCTGCGCGGTTCCGGAGGGATCGGTGCGCACCACGGTCGCGGCGCGGGAGACGCCGGGGATGCGCAGCAGAGCGGTGTCGACCTCACCGAGCTCGATACGGAATCCTCGGACCTTGACCTGGTTGTCGACCCGGCCGCGGTAGACGAGGCGGCCGTCCTCGGTCCACTGCACGAGATCGCCGGTGCGGTACAGGCGGGCGTACGGACCGGAGGCGTCCGCCGAGTACGGATTCGCGACGAACCTCGTGGCGGTGAGGGCGGGTGCGTCGAGATATCCCCGGACCACGCCCGGTCCGGCCACGTACAGCTCGCCCTCGGTTCCGGCCGGCACGGGGGCGAGTCCCGCGTCGAGGACGTGGACGCGCAGGTTCGCGACGGGGCGGCCGACGACCGGTGTCTCGGCGTCGGCGACCTCCGCGACGAGGACGTCGACGCTGCACTCGGTGGGGCCGTAGAAGTTGAAGGCCGCACCCCGGCGTTCGCGCAGGCGGCTCCACAACCGCTCGGAGACGGCGTCGCCGCCGAAACCGAGGGTGGGCACGGTGCCGTCGGGGAACAGGCCGTCGTCGACGAACTGCTCGAGCTGGCTCGGTGAGAACTCGACGAAATCCCATCCCTCGTCGAGGGCGCGGCGTGCGAGTGCCGCCGGGTCGCGCTGGGTCGCCTCGTCGACGATGTCGACGGTGTGCCCGGCGAGCATCCACAGCAGCGGCTGCCACGACGCGTCGAACGCGAGCGACCAGGCCAGTCCGAGGCGGACGGATTCGCGGCCGGCCTCGCGGGCGGCGCGGGTGAACACCTGGGCGCGGTGGCTGTGGAACAGGTTGACCAGCCCGCGGTGGGGTACGACGACGCCCTTCGGTCTGCCGGTGGAGCCGGACGTGTGGATCACGTAGGCGATCGAGTCGGGTGTCAGCGGACCGCGTTCCGCGTCGTCGAGCGGAGCATCGGACACGGTGTCGAGGTCGAGATCCTCGAGCACGACACGCTGCGGCGCCCCCGTCACCTCGGCGACCCGGCCGTCGGTCGTGCGGGTGGTGAGGACGCAGACGGGGTCGGTGGAGCCGAGGATGTGGGCGAGGCGTTCGAGGGGCTGGTCGACGTCGAGCGGGACGTAGGCGGCGCCGGTCTCGAGGACGGCGTGGATGGCGATCAGCGCGTCGACGGTGCGGGGCAGCGCGAGCGCGACCCGCGCGTGCGGCCGGTCGAGATCGAAGCTCGAGGCGAGGTGGCGGGCCAGGCGGTGCACCCGGGCGCCGAACTGTGCGTAGGTGAGCGTCACATGGGTGTCCGCCGCGGCCGGTGCGTCGGGGGCCGCCTCGATCCTCTCTCGCAGCAGGTCGACGAGGGTCAGGTCGGGGTCGAACGGGATGTCCGGGCTGTGGCTCCAGTCGTCGAGGATCGTCCGTCGCTCGTCGGCGGTCAGGACGGACACCTGCGCGAGCGGGGTGTGCAGACCCCGCTCTGCCACCGAGCCGAACAGCATCTCCAGTCGCTCGGTGTGGATCGTCAGATCCGCCTCGCTGTAGACGTCGGCGTCGACGTCGACGAACACCTCGAGTCCGGCACTGCCGTCGAGCGGCCGCACGGTGACCATGAAGTCCTGCAGGGGTCCTCGGGCCACCGAGTGCACGGCCGCACGCATGTCGCCGAACCGGAGCGAGTCGCCGAACGGCTTGACGTTGACCGACGGGCCGATGACGCCGCGGGATCCGGTGGGTAGTCGCAGGTCGCGCTGGATGTCCTCGGTGCGGTAACGATAGTGGCTGCGGCACAGCGCCACTCCGTCGCGAACCTGAGCTACGAGATCGACGAGCGTGGCCGAGGCGGTCGGATTCAGGCGCAGCGGAACGACATTGACCGCGGTGATCGGCACCCGCAGTGCGGCGCTGCCGAGCCGGTTCATGACGGGGAAACCGAGTGTGAGGTCCTCGCGGCCGGTCGCTCCGCGCAGGTAGGCGGCGACGAGCGCGGTGACCGCGTCGCCCCAGCTCGCGCCGACCTCCTTGCCGAGGGCCACCAGCCCGCGTTGCCGGTCGGCGTCGAGGGTGAAGCGTGCACCACGGGAGCGTCGTGCGATGCCACCCGGTCCGGGCCGGAGAGCGACCGCTTCGTCCACGCCGTCGAGGTACGCGCTCCAGAAGTCACGGTCGGCGTCGAAGTCGGCCGAGTCGCGATAGTCCGATTCCTCCCGTATCACCGATTCGACCGGATCGAACCGTGCGGCAGCAACTTCCGCACCGGCGACCGCGGCGGTGTAACGCTCGGCGATGCGCCGGTTGAACAGCGAGAACCCGAAGGCGTCGAGGACGATGTGGTGAGCACGCAAGTAGAGCAGGACGTGATCGTCGGCGAGTCGCAGGACCGCGGCCCGGACGCACGGATCCACCGACAGGTCGACGGGCCGTTCGAGGTCGCGCACCATCCACTCGTGGGCCGCCTGCCAGGGGTCCGACGCGAGGGTGAGGTCGACGGTGGGGGCGAGATCGAGCGTGCGCGCACCGGGAATCTGAACGACCGTACCGTCGGCGAGAGTCTCGAATCCCGCGACCAGCACCTCGGCCTCGGATGCCGCTGCGGAAACCGCAGTGACCAGCGCTTCCTCGTCGACCGCGCCTCGCAGTTCGATACATTCCGAGGTGTTGAACAGCGGGTTGTCGGGGTTCAGTTGCTGGGCGAACCATACGCCCGACTGTGCGCGCGACAGAGCGAGCCGTGAGGCGTCCGGGCCGGCAAGGGGCACTGGAGATCCTCTTTCCTTCGATCGAAACGATTGGCTGGGAACGGAATCCGCTGATGTGCGCGCTGCGGCGCCGGAGGGCACAGTACCAAAGGTTAGGCTTACCGTATATCTTGCTCAGTGATCGTGTGTCCTGTGGCGCGGTCCTGCCAGCAGACCTCCTCAACCGGAAGGTACGAGAATGCAAGTGCCGGTCCTCGGCGCAACCGCTACCGACCGGGCCGAGCGGCCCGTCGCGCACCCGTTCGTCCTGTCCCGGCCGCACGGCACGGTGGTCGCCGAAGGTGTGAACGAACACTTCGACCGCGCGTCCGCCGCCGCCGACGCCCTGCGCACCGGACAGGTCGCCGCACTCGTCGGAGCACTGCCCTTCGCACCCGACGGACCGGCCGCACTGACCGCTCCGAACACACTCCATCACTCCCCCGCGCACTACGACGCACCGGCCGTCGACCTGCCCCCGATCACGATCACGGGCGCACTGCCGTCGGAAGGCGAACACATCGATCGGGTCGAGACCGTACTGCGCCTGCTCCGCTCGGACGACAGCGACCTGCTCAAGGTGGTCCTGGCCCGGGCGCTCGCCCTGCGCGCCGACCGGCCCGTCACCCCGCACGACCTCCTCGTCGCCCTCACGCGAAACGATCCGCTGCACAACGGCTTCCTCGTCGACCTCACGGCCGCCGGTGGCGCGTGGACGGGACGTCACCTGGTGGGGTCGAGCCCGGAGGTGCTCGTGCGCCGTCGTGGTGATCGGGTCACCGCCCACCCCCTCGCCGGATCCGCACCGCGTCACCGCGATCCCGAGATCGATCGGGCGACGGCCGCCAGGCTCGCCGGCTCCGCGAAGAATCTCGCCGAGCACGCGCACGTGATCGATGCGA
The DNA here is from genome assembly GCF_048381395.1 of Rhodococcus shunpengi. NCBI lineage: Bacteria > Bacillati > Actinomycetota > Actinomycetes > Mycobacteriales > Nocardiaceae > Rhodococcus > Rhodococcus shunpengi. The sequence continues at coordinate 260,737 of NZ_JBLWIU010000032.1, read as the reverse complement.
TCCGCACCGCGCTCGAACCGTTGTGCGTCGACCTCGACATCCCCGAGCAGCCGACCGTGACGAGCACGCGCCAGCTGTGGCATCTCGGCACTCCCATCGAGGGCCGCCTGCGCGATCCGGGTGTCACGGCCCTCGATCTCGCACTCGCAGTGCACCCCACTCCCGCGATCTGCGGCACGCCGACCGCCGCCGCCCGCGATCTGATCCTCGCCACCGAGGGTGACCGGGGCTTCTACGCCGGTGCCCTCGGATGGTGCGACGCCGCGGGTGACGGCGAATGGATGGTCACCATCCGCTGTGCCGTCCTCGACGCCGACGGTGTCGGGCTCACGGCCTACGCCGGGGGCGGTATCGTCGCCGACTCCGACCCCGCCGACGAACTGGCCGAGACCACCGTCAAGTTCGGCACCGTCCTCGATGCACTGGGAGTACTCCGATGACCGAGACCGCACCATCCCCCGTCACGCTCGTCGTCGGGGCGGCGCAGGGTATCGGCCGCGCGACCGCCGAGGTCCTGGCGCGTGCCGGTCACCGTCTCGTGCTCGCCGACCGCAACGCCGAAGGACTGCGCAAGACCGCGGCGCTGCTCGGCGGTTCCGTCCCCACCTACCCCGTCGACATCCGCGACCACGACGCCGTCGCCTACATCGTCGGGAGCATCGAATCCGAGCACGGACCGATCGAGCATCTCGCGCACGTCGCCGGTGTCTTCACCACGGGCTCGGTGCTCGACTCCGATCCCGAGGACTGGCAGCACATGTACGACGTCAACGTCACCGGCCTGCTGTCGGTCCTGCGGTCGGTCGGACGGGCCATGCGGGAGCGGCGGTCGGGTTCGATCGTCGTCGTCGGATCGAACTCCGCGGGCGTGCCGCGCATGGGCATGGGCGCCTACGGATCGTCCAAGGCCGCGTCCACGATGATCGTGCGGATCCTCGGACTCGAACTGGCGCAGTACGGGATCCGCGCCAACATCGTCGCGCCGGGCTCCACCGACACCGCCATGCAACGCTCGCTGTGGGAGGACCCGAACGACGACGCCGGCTCCCGCAGCGCCATCGAGGGTGATCTCTCGCAGTTCAAGGTCGGCATCCCCCTCGGCCGCATCGCCGAGCCCGCCGACATCGCCGAGGCCATCGAGTTCCTGCTGTCCGACCGTGCTCGTCACATCACCATGCAGGCGCTCTACATCGACGGCGGCGCCACCCTCCGCGCCTGACCGACCCGACATCGATCCGCATCCCGAAAGGAACCGCTCCGTGACAACCGGTTTCGAGCGCACGCCGCTCGCCGACACCGCCCGCTACCCCGAGGAGTTCGCCGAGCGGTATCGCGCAGCCGGTTACTGGACGAACGAGACCTTCGGCGAGTTCCTCCCGGCCCGCGCTGCCCGGTTCGCCGATCGCACCGCCGTCGTCGGACACGACGCGACGGGCACCTGGCGGCGCATCACCTACCGCGAACTCGACGATGCCTCGGCCCGCATCGCCGCCGGTCTCGCCGACCTCGGGGTCCGGAAGGGCGACCGTGTCGTCCTGCAGTTGCCGAACATCGTCGAGTACACCGAAGTGCTCTTCGCGGTCTTCCGCCTCGGCGCGCTCCCCGTCTTCTCCCTCCCCGCGCACCGCGCGTCGGAGATCGGCTACTTCTGCCGGTTCAGCGACGCCGCAGCGTACGTGATCGCCGACGAACACGGCGGGTTCGACTACCGCGCGCTCGCCCGGCAGGTCACCTCGGAGATGGAGAATCCGCCGACGGTCGTGGTCGCCGGTGAGGCCGAGGAATTCACTGCGCTCGGCTCGTTGCGCGACCGCGAACCCGCGCCGATCACGGAGAACGACGCCGAAAGCGTTGCCTTCCTGCAGCTGTCGGGCGGCACGACCGGAACGTCGAAGCTCATCCCCCGCACCCACGCCGACTACCTGTACTCCGTGCGCGAGTCCGCGGTGATCTGCGGGGTGGACGAGAACACCCGCATGCTGGTCGCGCTGCCGGCGGCGCACAACTTCCCGATGAGCTCGCCGGGCATCCTCGGTGTGCTGCACGCCGGCGGCACCGTCGTCCTCGCTCCGGATCCGAGCCCCGACACCGCGTTCGCCCTCATCGAGAGCGAGGGCGTGACGATGGCGTCGCTCGTCCCGCCCCTCGCGCAGGCGTGGCTGTCGGCGCGGGCCCGCACCGAACGCGACCTGTCGTCGCTCGAAGTACTGCAGGTCGGCGGTGCGAAGTTCCCGGCCGAGGCCGCCAAACGCGTTCGCCCCGAACTCGGCTGCACGCTGCAGCAGGTCTTCGGTATGGCGGAGGGTCTCGTCAACTACACCCGGCTCGACGACGACGAGGACACCATCGTCACCACCCAGGGCCGACCGATCAGTCCCGACGACGAGATCCGTGTCGTCGACGACGCGGGCGAGCCCGTCGCCGTGGGCACCACCGGTCACCTGCTCACCCGCGGCCCGTACACCATCCGGGGCTACTACAACGCGCCGGAACACAATTCGACGGCGTTCACACCGGACGGCTTCTACCGCACCGGCGACATCGTCCGGCTCACCGAGCACGGCTACATCGTCGTCGAGGGACGTGCGAAGGACCAGATCAACCGCGGTGGCGAGAAGATCGCGGCCGAGGAGGTCGAGAACCATCTGATCGCGCACCCGGCCGTGCTCGACGCGGCGGTGGTGTCGATGCCCGACAAGTATCTCGGCGAACGCACCTGCGCCTTCGTCGTCACCGAGGGTGAAGCGCCGAAAACCCTCGCGCTCAAGACGTTCCTGAGGGAGCGAGGGCTGGCCGAGTACAAGATCCCCGACAAGGTGCGGTTCGTCGACGCCTTCCCGGTCACGGGAGTGGGCAAGATCAGCCGGAACGAACTGCGGCGCGCTCTCGCGGCCACTCTGAAGGACTGATCTCGCTCCGCGACGACGGGATGGCCTCGCCTCGCTCGGCACGAGCGGCGAGGGTTGCGTAGCGGCCACCGCGGGCGACGAGGTCGTCGTGCGTTCCGCGTTCGACGATACGGCCCCGATCGAGGACCACGATCTCGTCGGCGTTCCGCACGGTCGAGAGCCGGTGCGCGATGGTGATGGTCGTGCGTCCGCTGCGCGCGGCGTCGAGGGCCTGCTGCACGGCGTGCTCGGTGTCGTTGTCGAGGGCGCTGGTCGCCTCGTCGAGCACGAGGACACGCGGGTCGCGCAGGAGCGTGCGTGCGATCGCCAGTCGCTGTTTCTCGCCACCCGAGAAGCGGTGTCCGCGGGCACCGACGACGGTGTCGTAGCCGTCCGGCAGCGAGACGATCAGGTCGTGGATGTGCGCGGCGCGGGCCGCGGCCTCGATCTCGTCGTCGGTCGCGTCCGGCTTCGCGTAGCGCAGGTTCTCCCGGACGGTCGCGTGGAGGAGGTAGGTCTCCTGCGAGACCACGCCGACCAGTCCGGCGAGATCGGCGAGCCGCATGTCGCGCAGGTCGACGCCGTCGATGCTCACGCGTCCCTCGACCGGGTCGTACAGTCGTGCGACGAGCGAGCCGAGCGTGGTCTTGCCCGAGCCGGTCTCGCCGACGAGCGCGACCTGCGCTCCTGCCGGGACGTCGAGGTCGATCCCGTCGAGCGCGTTGCGGTGCGCTCCTTCGTAGCGGAAGCTCACGTTCTCGAACCGCACCCGGCCGGCGACGGTCGCCGGGTCGACGGGCACCGGATCGCGCGGGTCGTCGATGTCGACGGGAAGGTCGAGGTATTCGAAGATGCGGCTGAACAGGGCCAGCGAACTGGTGACGGAGACACCGACGTCGAGCAGGCTCATCAGCGGCCGGAACAGCGCGCCCTGCAGGCCCGTGAAGGCCACCAGGGTGCCGATCGTCATGCCGCCCGAGGTGGCCGGCAGACCGGCGACGAGATAGAGGACCGCGGGGATCGCCGCGAAGACGATGTTCATCGTGGCCATGCGCCAGCGGCCGGACAACTGCGCGTGCACCTCGAGATCGGCGAGTTCCTCCGACGTGCGGGCGAACTTGTCGGACAGTGCCGGGCCGGTGCCCAGCGTCTTGACGAGCAGCACACCGCTGACCGACAGTCCTTCGTCGATCTGCGACTGCATGTCGGCGAGGCGCCGCTGCTGACGGGCGGTGACGGCGCGGCGCATGAGTGCGACCCGGCGTGTGAGCCAGATGGCCGGCGGGAGCACGATCAGGGAGAGCAGGGCCAGTCGCCAGCTGAGGACCGCCATGGCGATCGCCGTGCCGACGACGGTGGTGACGTTGGACGCCAGCGAGGTCGCGGTGTTGGTGACCACGGACTGCATACCGCCGATGTCGTTGGTCAGCCGCGACTGGATCTCACCGCCGCGGGTGCGGGTGAAGAAGTTCAGCGACTGTCGCTGCAGGTGGGAGAAGACCCGGGTACGCAGACCGTGCATGACGTTCTGGCCGACGGTCGTGGAGATCCAGGTCTGGACGACGGACAGGAGCGAGCTCGCGACGGTGACGGCCAGCATGCCGCCGACCGCCCACAGCAACAGGCTCACGTTCTGGTGCGGGATGGCGTCGTCGATGACGGCGCGGACGAGGAAGGGGGTCGCGAGGGAGACCACCGACGAGGCGATGATGAGCGCGACGACGAGGGTGATCTTCCACCGGTGGGGCGCGAAGAGGGCGCCGATACGGCGCAGGCTCACCGGGGCCTCGCGGAGCTGTTCGAGATCCTTCTTGTCGATCCTGCCGCGGCTGCCCGGCTTGCCGCCGAGGCCGGGTGGGGGCTGCATCATGTGCGCCACCTCGATTCGTGGTTCGTGTTCCGTACTTATTGAGGTTGCCTCATTGAGTGGCAACCGTCAAGTGAGGTAACGTGACCACTATGTCGGATTCACCCGTCGCACTGCGCGATCTCCTCCTCTCCACCACGCGTACGCTGCGCCGACGCTGGCACGACCTCCTCCAGCCGTGGGGATTGTCACCCCACGAGTACCGGGCACTCGACGTCATCGGACGCGCCGACGACCCCATCCGCCTCGGCGTCGTGGCCAAGGAACTGCGCATCGTTCCCCGCTCGGCCACCGAGGTCGTCGACCGCCTCCAGTCGCGGGGCCTCACCGAGCGGCTCCCCGATCCCGCCGACCGGCGCGCGGTCTGCGTGCAACTGACGGACGAGGGCCGCAGGATCCGGGCCGAGCTGGCCTCGGCCCGCGATGCCGACGCCGTCGAGATGTTCGACCGACTCGACACCGACGAACGCGCACGACTGTCCGATCTGCTGCACAAACTCGTCGACGACCGGCCGCGCTGATCCGTTCCGGTTCCGGGTACTCACATTCCCGACGGCGGCGACGTCTTCCCTACGAGGGCCTGTGCCCATGTTGCCCGCCCGATCGAGGAGAGCCCTGTGAAGACCATCGACAGCCTGCAGTCGCGCGTCGACGCACTGAACCTGCCCGAGTCGACGAGCGAGCTCGACGAGCACGGCTGCGCCCTCACCGGGCCGCTGCTGAGCGCCGACGAATGCGCCGAGCTCGCGGCCCTGTGGGACGACGACGCCCGCTTCCGCACCACGGTCGACATGAGCCGCTACCGGTACGGACACGGCACCTACAAGTACTTCGGCTCACCCGTCCCCGACGCCGTCGCACACCTGCGCTCGGCGTTGTACCGGCAGCTGCTCGCCGTCGCGCGCTCGTGGGCCGAACGCCTCGGCGATCCGGCACCCTGGCCCGACGACTTCGACGACTGGCTCGACATGTGCCACGCGGCCGGCCAGACCGACCCCACCCCACTGATGCTGCGCTACACCACCGGCGACTGGAACGCCCTGCACCGCGACCTCTACGGCGACCTCGTGTTCCCACTGCAGGTCGTGATCGGGCTCGACCGGGTGGGCATCGACTACACCGGCGGCGAGTTCCTGCTGGTCGAACAACGACCCCGCGCGCAGTCGCGAGGCACCGTCACCGTGCTCGAGCAAGGCCACGCCCTGATCTTCACCACCCGCGACCGACCGATCCGCTCGGCGCGTGGATGGTCACGGGCGCCGGTCCGGCACGGCGTGAGCACCGTCCGTTCGGGCCTGCGTCGCACCCTCGGCCTGGTGCTGCACGATGCCGCCTGAGTGTCCCGGGCGCTGCCCGACGCGGCCTGCGTCGTTTCAGCGTTCGAAGATCCGCCGCGGATTGTCCACGAGCATCGTGGTGATCTGCTCGTCGGTCACGCCCCGTTCGCGCAGGGCCGGCAGTACCTCGTCGCTGATGTGGTTGTAGTTCCAGTTGGGCACGGCGGCCTGCTTCACGTCGTGCGGGAACCAGTCGATGAAGCACGACGCATCGTGCGAGAGCACCATGCGCTCGGTGTAACCGGCCTCCACGAGCGCGACCACCGTGTCGACGCGCTGCTCGAACGGCAACAGCAGGTCGAGGCCGAAGCGGTCCATCCCGAGAATCGAACCGGCGTCGGCGATGCGACACAGGTAGTCCAGATCGGTCGAATCACCACTGTGCCCGATCACCACCTTGGTGAGGTCGGCACCTTCCTCCGCGAGCACGCGTTGCGCCACCTCCCCCGACCCGGTATGCGGGTTGGTGTGCACCGTGATCGGCACGCCGGTCTCGACGTGCGCCTGCCCTACCGCTCGCATCACGCGCTCGACCCCCGACGTGAGTCCCGGAAGCTCGATGGCGCACTTGAGCATTCCGGCACGCACCCCCGTGCCGGCGATGCCCTCGCGGATGTCCTTCACGAACAGTTCGGTGAGCGGCTCCGGTCCGTCCACCAGAAGCCCCGGTCCGACGTTGTGGAACTGGAACGGCAGGTCGTTGTAGGTGTACAGACCGGTCGCGACGACGATGGAGATGTCCACCCGTTCGGCGACGCGCTGGATGCGCGGGATGTACCGGCCGAGACCGACCACCGTGGGATCGACGATCGTGTCGATGCCGCGCTCCGACAACGCGCTCAACTTCGCGACCGCGTCGTCGACGCGTTCGTCCTCGTCCCACGGGCTCGGGTAGTCGGGAAAGTTGGTGCGGATCTCCTCGCCGAGTACGAAGACGTGCTCGTGCATGAGGACTCTGCCCAGACGACCCGTGTCGAGAGGGCCGCGAACGGTGTCGACGGATGTCATGACCGGTGACGTTAGGACACCACCGGCGGCAGGGGCACCGATTTCACGAATCGGTGGGAGTCGACTCCTCGAGGGCCTGACGATAGCGACGCATGCCGCGCAACCACCGGTCGTAGTCGGCGCCCTTGTTCCGGTACATCTCGAGGACCTCCGGGTGCGGAAGGATCAGGAAATGCTCCTCCTCCATCGCGGCGAACACCGTCTCCGCGACGTCCGCGGGTTCGAGCACCGCACCGGCGGTCGTGACGGCCCGGGTGGCGAGTTCACCGAGCGCGTGCCCGGATGCGTCCCCCGAGTACAGCAGAGGTGTGTTGACGCCCATCGGGCACAGGCAGCTCACCCTCACACCTTTGTCGCCGTAGGTCACCGACAGCCACTCGGCGAAACCGACGGCCGCGTGCTTGGTGACCGAGTAGGTGGCCGAGCCGATCTGTGTGAGCAGGCCGGCCGCCGACGCCGTGCTGACGAAATAGCCCTCGCCGCGTTCGACCCATCGGGGTACCAGCAGTCGCGCCGCACGGATGTGTGCGCGCAGGTTGACGTCGAAGGACTGTTCCCAGACCGAGTCCTCGATCTCCAGTCCGGGCACACCGGTGACACCCGCATTGGCGAAGTACAGGTCCACGGGACCGAACTCCGCTTCGGCGCGCTCGACGAGCCCGCGGATGTGTTCGTCGTCGGAGACGTCCGCCGCCACCGCGACGGCGCTGCCCGGGGTCTTCTCCCGGAGCGCCGTGACGACGCGCTGCGCCGCGTGTTCGTCGAGGTCGGCGACCACCACTCGTGCACCTCGCTCGACGAGGCCGGCAGCGATGGCGCCGCCGATTCCGCCGCCCCCGCCGGTCACGACGGCCACTCTGCCTTCGACCTTCATCGCTGATACCTCCCCGTCGAATCGCAGTGCCGTCCCGTGCGGCACAGTTGGTACGGAACCTGTCTACACGTATCACCGGCTGTAGGTACCGCCCACACGCACGGAGGTCGAGCACCCGGATGGACGAATTGTTCTCCGTCTCCCGTCCGCGACGCGAGATCGCGCCGGGCGCCGTGCACGTGCCCGACTGGCTCGGCCCGGACGAACAGCGCGAGCTCGTCGAGCTGTGTCGTGAATGGGCGCGCCCACCGGCGCCGATGCGGCACACCCTGCTGCCGGGTGGCGGACGGATGTCGGTGAGCACGGTGTGCCTCGGATGGCACTGGTCGCCGTACCGCTACACCCGCACCGCGATCGACGTCGACGAGGCTCCCGTTCCACCGCTACCCGACCAGCTCGTCGAACTCGGGCGACGTGCCGTCGCCGATGCCTACGACGATCCGGGGGTCGGGAACGAGTACGAGCCCGACACCGCCCTGATCAACTTCTACGACCGCGACGCGCGGATGGGCATGCACCAGGACAAGGACGAGCGGGTGAGCGCGCCGATCGTGTCGCTCAGCCTCGGGGACGCCTGCCTGTTCCGGTTCGGCAACACCGAGTCGCGCGGCCGGCCCTACACCGACGTGCGTCTCGAATCCGGCGACCTGTTCGTCTTCGGTGGGCCGTCGCGATTCGCGTATCACGGGGTGCCGGTCGTGTATCCGGACACCGGCAGCGCCCGCTGCGGACTCACCGCGGGGCGCCTCAACATCACCCTGCGGAGCACCGGACTCTCCTGACCGATCGCCCTCGAAATTCCGAACGTTCGGTCTGTGACTTTGTAACCAACTACACTCGAAGTAGCGGTTCTCCGACGAGAAATACGTCAAATCGGACGATATTCTCGTGCGGTAGTCATCGGTGTCGGGATCGATCACAGGAGACTGCATGTCCGACTTCGCTTGCCGTCGTGCCCTGGCGATCATCGCAGGACTCGCCCTCGGCCTGACCGGACCCGTCGCCGCCGCTGCCACTACCGGCACCGCGTCCACCGCCGGCGCGGAGACCTTCCGCCCGTGCCCGGAGCGGTTCGTCATCGCGGTCGACGGAACCCGCAACCTCGACACCCCGGATTCGATCGATCCCGACTCGCCCCTCGCGAAGATCTCGGCGCGATACGCGGCGCCCGGCACGGTGGTCGAGCACATCCGCTATCCCGCCGTCGTGGTTCCGGTGCCCGAGTCCGGGTCGAGCGAGGGGTCGGGGCGTCTCGCCTACGACGAGTCCAAGAGGATCGGGCATCAGCGCCTGCGCGAGACGGTCACCGTCCGGCACGGCTCGTGCCCCGACAGCGAGCTCGTCGTCCTCGGTTACTCGCAGGGCGCGTCGATCGCCGGCGACGTCCTCGCCGAGATCGCGGCCGACGGTTCGGTGCCGCCGGAGCGGATCAGCGGTGTGCTGTACTCCGACCCGCGCGACACCCGGGGAGTCGAAACGCTCTTCCCGGGCGAGGTCGTCCCGGGCATCACGCTCGGCGGTGGTCGCGACGACTTCGGCACGATCGCCGTCGAACGGATCTGCATCGAGGGCGACGCGGTCTGCGACGGCGTGACGCCGGAGGAGAGCGAAGGGTGGTTGCGCGAGAACGTCACCGGCTACCTGAGGCTGCACACGACCTATCCCGACTACGACCCGTGAGGATCGTCGCACCAGGGAGAGCCCGGGCCGGGGCATACCGGTTCGGTATCGTCGGTTCATGAGCGTCGAGTCCCCGGCCACCCACCTCCCCGCTTCCGGCGATGATCCTCTCGCGCTGGAGCGGCAGGTGTGTTTCGCGCTCGCCGTGGCGAACCGCGCCGTGCTCGCGGTCTATCGACCGATCCTCGACAGGCTGGGCCTGACCCACCCGCAGTACCTGGTGATGCTCGCCCTGTGGGAACGCTCGCCGCTGACGAGCAAGGAGGTGGGGCAGTTGCTCCAGCTCGACTCCCCCACCCTGTCTCCGCTGCTCAAGCGACTCGAAGCGCTGGGCCTGATCACCCGAGCACGCAGCGCGGCCGACGAACGGCAACTCGTCCTCGAACTCACCGACGCCGGACGGGCGCTGCGTGCCGAGGCCGAGTCGGTGCCGGGACAGGTCGTCGATGCCCTCGATGTCGGGCTCGACGAACTCCAGGACCTGCACGCCGCGCTCGTCCGCGTCAACGCGGCGGCGTTGAAGGCCGGAGCACTCTGACAGATCGGTAGCTGCCGCAACCCCGACGGCGGCGGAAGGCCACCCAGCACAGCAGGACGATCGTGGGGAAACCCGCGCCGGCGCCGTCGTGATCCGGCCGGACGGTGATCCGGGGCGCCGCACACGCGGACGCCCCGGGACCGGCTCAGCGCGGGAGTTCGAGCGTCGTCGGCACCAGCGGAACCGAGGCCTCGCCGGTGTAGACGAGGAAGGTGAACGACTCCTGGAAGTACAGGTTCACCGTCTCGGCGTCGTGCGAGAGGTAGCCGATCGACAGATCCTGACCGACCTGCAGGTCGTAGTCGCCACCGCGCGTGGTCAGCACGAACGCGCCGTCGATCGCCGGGGCCCAGATGAGATCACCGTCGATGAGGCGGCGCAGCTGTTCGCGGATCGGATAACCGTGGTCGGACGTCTCGCTGACCTTGGTGTACTCGTCGGCGCCGAGCAGGATCGAGTACGGGCCACCCACACCCGCCAGTCGCAGCTGCGACAACGCCTGGCTGATGATCTCCGGGAAGTCGCGAGGATCCTCGGGCAGCTGCAGGGACGGGTTCGACGACGACGCCCGGATGCCCTCGATACCCGCGGCCGCGTAGCCCTCGAAGATCGCGCGGTCCTCGGCGAAGGCGATCTGGCGGGCCGCTTCCTTGACGGCATCGAGGTCGATGTCGCGGGAACCGCGCTCGACGCTGTCGATCTCCTCGCGCGACAGGGTGAACGGCACCCGCAGTTCGACGACCGGCGCGACGCGGTGCTGGCGTGCCCGCACCCCGGCGGCCGGGGGCTCGATCTCACGGGTGCGGCCGAGACCCACCGCCGCGAAGTCGGTGCCGTGCGGTCCGGAGAAGTCGACCACGGTGCGCCCCGCGACGTGTCGCTTGAAGGTGCGCGCGGCCTCCTCCTCGATCTCGGTCCATGCTGCCTCGGAAATCGGGGCGAGGTCGCGATACAGATTGTTCACAGGGTCGAACTCCTTCGCAGAGCGCCAATTCCGAGTGATCCGTCGGCCGGCCGGCCGGCGGTCGAGGCACTCGAATCTTCATGGGAGGGAATTTCCGCCGGTGACGGCGGAAGATCTTCGAGGAACTCCAGCGAGGGGCAGAAGAACAGCGAGCCCGTCACCGCGGTGGAGAAGTCCAGGATGCGGTCGGTGTTGCCGGGCGGGCTGCCCAGGAACATGTTGCGCAGCATCTGCTCGGTCACCTCCGGAGTGGCCGAGTAACCGATGAAGTAGGTGCCGAACTCGTCGGCGCCGAAGCTGCCGAACGGCATGTTCGCGCGCACGATCTGCTGCTCGACCCCGTTCTCGTCGACGATCACGTTCAGCGCGACGTGCGAATTCGCGGGTTTGGTCTCGTCGTCGAGCTCGATGTCGTCGAGCTTGGTCCGGCCGATCGCCCGCTCCTGCTCCTCGACGGTCAACGAGTTCCACGACGCGAGGTCGTGCAGGTACTTCTGGACGACGACGTAGCTACCGCCGGCGAAGTCCGGATCCTCGTCGGAGACCAGGGCTGCCTCGACGGCCTCGTCGTCCTCGGGGTTCTCCGTGCCGTCGACGAAGCCGAGCAGGTCGCGGCGTTCGAAATAACGGAAGCCGTGGGTCTCGTCGACGACCCGCGCCGCTCCGCGCAGCCGGTCGTTGATCTTCGCGGCGAGTTCGAAGCACAGGTCCATCGTCGACGCGCGGAGGTGGAACAGCAGGTCGCCGGGGGTCGAGGGTGCCTGGTGCCGACCCCCGTCGAGCGGGACGAACGGATGCAGTCCGGCGGGCCGGGGGCCGTCGAACAGCCGCTCCCACATGTCCGAGCCGATACCGGTGACGACCGACAGGCCGCCCTCCGGGATGCGGAAACCGACCGAGCGGCGCAGGCCCGAGAGATCCTCGAGCAGATCCCGCACGGTGTCCTCTGCGCCCTCGTCGACGGTGACGACGAGGAAGATCGCCGCTTCGGTGAGCGGGGTCAGTATCGGTTGTGCACGAACCACTCGGACAACGCTAGTGCACCCCGGCGAAACAGGCATTCACGGCACGCCGACGTTCGTCACTGCACAACTGCAGCGTCAAGGCACCATCCAGCCCAGTACGGAGGTGGACTGCAGCCACACGAGGACGGCGAGCACCGCGAGTCCGGCGATGCTCAGCGGCCAGATCCGGCGCATGAGCAGTCCGTCCTTGCCGGACAGTCCCTTCACCGACGACACCAGCGCCAGGTTCTGCAGTGCGATCGGGGTGCCGGTGGTGCCGCCGGCCATGTTCCCGGCGACCAGCACGGTCGGGTCGAGTCCCGACTGCTGGGCCGCAGCGACCTGCAGGCTGCCGAACATCGCGTTGGAGGCGGTGTTCGAACCGGTGACCACGACGCCGAGCCAGCCGAGCACCGGCGACAACAGCGCGAACGCCACGCCCGCACCGGCGAGGAAGCCGCCGATCGTGGCGGTCTGCCCGGACAGGTTCATCACGTACGCGAGCGCGAGGACCGCCGTCACCGTCGCGAACGACCATCGCAACTGCACGACCGCCGCGACGAAGCACCGCACCGCGTCGGCCACCGCGACCTTCAGCACCGGTATCGACAGCAGCGCGGCGACGAAGACGAGGCTGCCCGGAGCGGTGAGCAGATCGATGGTGAAGGTCTCCGCGGTGGGAACGTCCCCGTCGGCCGTGGTCACGTCCACACCCGGCCAGGGGAACGACAGGCTCGCGTTCGACAGCAGCGACGCCACCGGACCGAACCGGCTGACGAGGAAGACGACGACGATCAGCGCGTAGGGGGCGAACGCCTCGACGACGCGTCGACGCGAGTCGTGGATCCGGTCGGCCGCGGCCCGGCGAGCCTCCCGATGCGTGGGGTGCACCTTCACCGCGACCAGCAGCACGAGCAGACCGGCCACGGCGCCGGCGATGTTGCTCAGCCCCACGGTGAGGTAGCTCGCGCACACGAACTGGGCGGCGCCGAAGGCGAGTCCGACGACGAGTGCGACCGGCCACGTCTCGCGGACACCGCGCCACCCGCCGACCACCGCGACCAGCACGAGCGGGACGAACACCGCGAGCAGGCAGACCTGACGCGCGACGACCGGTCCGATCTCGTCGATCGGGATCTCCGACACGCGCGACATCGTCAGGATCGGTGTGCCCATGACGCCGAGCGGGGTGACGACCGAGTTGGCGAGCAGCGACGCCGCAGCAGCACGCACCGGCGGCAGACCGGCACCGATGAGCACGACGGTTGCGACGACGATGGGGGTGCCGAAACCGGCGACCGCCTCGAGCAGCGCGCCGAACAGGAAGGCGATGACGATGGTCAGGATCCGCGGATCCGGGGATATTCGGCCGAAGGCGCGGGTGAGGACGTCGAAGTGCCCGGATTCGACGGTGAGCCGGTACACCCAGACGGCGTTGACCACCGTCCACATGATCGGGAAGAGACCGAAGACCGCACCTTCGACACCGGCGCTGAGCGCAGAGCCGACCGGCATGCCGTAGACGGCGGTGCCCACGATCAGGGCCACGACCACCGCGATTCCCGCGGCCGAATGCGACCGCAGCCGGAAGACGGCGAGCAGGACGAGCATGGTCAGCAGCGGGAGTACCGCCACCAGTGCGGACCACGCGAGCGACCCGCCGACCGGCGCGATCGGCTGAACGTATGCACCTGTCACTGCATCACGACCGGTGTGTCTCCACGGCGGTGCGGATGGTGGCGGCCGTGCCGTCGAGCACGGTCCGGTTCGGTGTCCGCCAGTCGGCGCGGATCCCGAAGCCGTCCCCGGCCCTGCGCGGAACGAGGTGCAGATGGACGTGGAAGACCTCCTGGCCGGCGGCCACGCCGTCGGCGAGGAACAAGTTCACGCCTTCGATCGGGAGGTCGGACGCGCGCATCGCCGTGGCGATCCGTTGCCCCGCCGCGAACACCTTCGCTCCGTCGTCGGGATCGAGTTGTGCCAGTCCGGAGGCGTGCCGCTTCGGGATCACGAGCAGGTGACCCGGGGTGAACGGGCGGATGTCCATGAATGCGAGCACGTCGGGTTCGTCGAGTACGACGCTGGCCGGCGACTGCCCGGCCACGATGGCGCAGAAGATGCAGTCCGTCACCGTGGCGTGGACTCCTCCGCACGTGCGGGTCCGCGCGCGGTTTCGAGCAGGCGCAGCAATTCGCCCTGCACCGCGGGACGGTCGCGCACCGGATCGTCGCTGTGCGCGAGGCACAGCATCGCTTCCTCGACGGCCGCGACGAGCAGATGCGCGAGCACCGACGTCCGCGTGCGCGATGCCTCGTAGGTGTCGGGATCGAGGGTGACGAGCATGCGCTCGATGGCCTTCAGCGAGGAGTGCCGGTGGGTCTCGCGGACCTCGGCCCAACCGAGGACCGCGGGGGCTTCGATGAGCAGCAGCCGGCGGGTCGCGGGATCGTAGACGGCGTCGAGCGAGGCGAGCACGGCCTGGGTGAAGCCCTCCCAGGGGTCCTCGACCGGTTCGGCCGGGACCAGGGAGCTCTCCGCTTCCTTCTGGATGCGTTCGATGACGCCGCGGAACAGATCGCGCTTGTCGGCGAAGTGGTGGTAGAGCGCACCGCGCGTCACCCCCGCGACCGAGACGATCTCCTCCGTGGCCGCCGCCGCGTATCCGTCGCGCAGGAACACCTCGCGCGCCGCATCGAGCAGCGCGGTGCGTGTTCGCGCTGCGTCACGCACCCGACCCGTATTTCCCGGTTTCACCGACACTTCGTTCTCCCCTGCTGATACCGCCACCCCCATCGGACACTCCCCCCGGCAGTCGGTTCCCGTGATTCCTGTCGAATCGGCTTCCTACAGAATCGGCGCCGGCGTGTACTTCGCTGCTTCCGGATACTGCGTTACGAGGTCCTGCACCGCCGCGACGACCGCTTCGACCTGCGCGACCGCTGCTCCGGCGAA
The DNA here is from genome assembly GCF_048381395.1 of Rhodococcus shunpengi. Lineage (NCBI taxonomy): Bacteria > Bacillati > Actinomycetota > Actinomycetes > Mycobacteriales > Nocardiaceae > Rhodococcus > Rhodococcus shunpengi. The sequence continues at coordinate 245,625 of NZ_JBLWIU010000032.1, read as the reverse complement.
GACCTCCCGGTCGGCCAGTGCCGCGTCGAGCGCGGCGCGGTCGAGCGGAAGTCGGTCGTCGGCGGCGAGACGGTCGAGCAGATCGGGTTCGCGGCCCTCCTCGCGCATCGCGAGTGCGACGGAGACCGCGTGCTCCTTGATGACCTCGTGTGCGGTCTCGCGACCCACCCCGGCCCGGACCGCGGCCATGAGGACCTTGGTCGTCGCGAGGAACGGCAGGTACCGCACGAGTTCCTTCTCGATCACCGCCGGGTAGGCACCGAACTCGGCGAGGACCGTCAGGAAGGTCTCCATCTGGCCGTCGATCGCGAAGAAGGCGTCGGGCAGGGCCACACGCCGGACGACCGAGCAGAAGACGTCGCCCTCGTTCCACTGCGCGCCGGCGAGTTCGGCGGCCATCGACGCGTACCCGCGCAGGACGACCTGCAGGCCGTCGACGCGCTCGCACGAGCGGGTGTTCATCTTGTGCGGCATGGCGGACGACCCCACCTGGCCGGGCTGGAAGCCCTCGGTGACGAGTTCGTGGCCGGCCATGAGCCGGATGGTGTGGGCGAACGACGCGGGGCCGGCGCCGACCTGCACGAGCGCGGAGAGCACGTCGTGGTCGAGCGAACGCGGGTAGACCTGGCCGACGCTGGTGAAGACGTTCGCGAAGCCGAGATGCTGCGCGACCTTCTGCTCGAGCTGCGCGAGCTTGGCGGAATCACCGCCGAGCAGGTCGAGCATGTCCTGTGCGGTGCCCATGGGGCCCTTGATCCCGCGCAGGGGGTAGCGGGCGATCAGTTCCCGGACGCGCTGCAGCGCGATGAGCAGCTCGTCGGCGGCCGACGCGAAACGCTTGCCGAGGGTGGTGGCCTGCGCCGCGACGTTGTGCGAGCGACCGGCCATGACGAGCGAGGCGTACTCGGTGGCGCGCTCGGCGAGGCGCGCGGCCACGGCGACACCGTGGGAGTGGACGTGCTCGAGCGACCGCAGGATCTGCAGCTGCTCGACGTTCTCGGTGAGGTCGCGGCTGGTCATGCCCTTGTGGACGTGCTCGTGACCGGCGAGGGCGTTGAACTCCTCGATGCGGGCCTTGACGTCGTGACGGGTGACGCGTTCGCGCTGCGCGATGGACTCGAGGTCGACCTGCTCGACCACGCGTTCGTAGTCGGCGATCGCCTCGGCGGGAACGTCGATCCCGAGTTCGGCCTGCGCCCGCAGCACCGCGAGCCACAGCTGCCGCTCGAGCACGATCTTGTACTCGGGCGACCACAGGTCCCGGAGTTCGGGGCTGGCGTAGCGGGTGGCGAGGACGTTGGGGATGTGGCTCACACAAGTGAGTTTACGGTCCGGGTCTGCTCCCACATTCCCCGACCTCAATCCTCGACCGGGGGCGCGACGGTCTCGACGACGTCGAGCAGGATGCCGCGCGCGAGCGAGCGCGGGTCGGGATCGAGCTCGCCCAGTCCGCCGAGGACCGCGCCGTCCACGACCGCCACGAGCCGGCGCACCTCGCGGGGTCGCACCGATCGGCAGCAGCGTTCGAGCAGGTCGGTGAGCAGATGGTCGATCTGTTCACGCATGCGGACCTGCACGTCGCGCAGTTCCGGATAGCGGGCCGTGGCGACGCACCGCTCGTACCGGGAGATCAGGCGTTCGCGGTCGATGCCGCCGTCGCAGTCCCGCGGTCCGATGAGCAGTTCGACGATGAGATCGGCCGTGCCCTCGAGGCTGCGCGGGAGCGGCTCGATGTCGCGGACGCGCTCGCGCATCGCGTCGAGTTCCCGCTCGCTGTTGTAGTCGACCGCGCATGCGACGAGGTCGTCGAGCGATTCGAAGTAGTAGGTGGTCGACGCGAGCGGCAGGCCCGCGCGGGTGGCGACGGCCCGGTGCCGGACGGCGTCGATCCCCCCTTCGAGGATGAGGTCGGCCGCTGCCTCGACCAGCGCCTGACGGCGCCGTTCGCCCTTCGGGGTCGCAGCAATCGACACCTTCTCATGGTGACAGTCCCGAGCGTCTCACCAGGGGAAAACGGAATTGGAGACCAACCGGTACCATTGCGCCCGCCCGCGCGTGTCGAGTCCTCGGCGGGCGCCGCCCCGCGAGTAGGTCATCGAACGATCGGAGCCGTACCGGATGAGACGTCGACGCTTTCTGCAGGCATCGCTTCTCGGGACCGCCCTGGCGGGTGCCGGCGCCGCGGCCCCGGGCCTGTCCGGTCTCGGCCTCCCGCGTGCGGATGCGCTGCCCGTCGGGGTCGACGAGTACCGCCGTCTCGTGCCCGAACTGTTCGTTCCGCCGCCCGCCCCGCCGGCGCATTCCGAGGTCGTCGTGGTGGGCTCCGGTTTCGGTGCGAGCGTCGCCGCGCTGCGCCTGGCCGAGGCCGGCAACCGGGTCACGATGCTCGAGCGCGGCATGCGCTGGCCCCGCGACCCGCACCGCGAGATCTTCACGACCGACCTGCTCGCCGATGGTCGCGGCTACCACCACCGCACCCATTTCACCGGGCCGACGGGCATCCCGGTGGTGTGCGACGACTTCGCCGGCGTCCTCGACGTGGTCGACTACCCGAACATATCGGTGTGGCGCGGCGCCGCGGTGGGCGGCGGATCGATCGTGTTCACCGGGGTGATGATCGCTCCCGAACGGCACTTCTTCGAGCACGTCTTCGGCGGACGTCTGTCCTACGACGAGATGACGTCCACCTGGTACCCGAAGGTGCGCTCGATGCTGCGCCTCGACCCGATGCCCGACGACATCTACAACGCCGCCGAGTTCACGCATTCGCGGCGGTGGGACGACGACGCGCGCGCCGCCGGTTACAGCCCGCACCGCATCGACGGCATCTGGGACTGGGACGTCGTGCGCGCCGAACTCGCCGGCTCGGTCCGCCGGTCGGCCGTCGCGGGCGAGAGCAATCTCGGCAACTCGAACGGCGCGAAGTTCGATCTCACGCAGAACTACATCCCGGCGGCCGAGGCCACCGGGCGCACCCTGGTGTGCCACGGTCACCGGGTGCTTGCGATCGGTCAGGACGGCGACGGCCGCTACCGGCTCGACGTGCAGGCCGTCGACCCGACGGGGGCGGTGCTGCGCACCACCACGATCACGTGCGACCGCCTCGTCCTCGGCGCCGGATCGATCGGCACCACCGAACTGCTCGTCAAGGCCCGGCACACCGGTTCGCTGCCGAACCTCGACGAGCGTGTCGGCCGGGGCTGGGGCACCAACGGCGACGCGGTGCTCGTCCGCTCGTTCGCGCTCACCGAAGGTTTCGGCGGCGACCAGGGCGCGCCGTCGGCGTCGCGGATCGTCGACGAGTCCGGTCTGCCGCTGAGCCTCGAGAACTGGTTCGTCGCGGGCACCGCGAAGGACGTCGGGATGCTCGCCTCCCTCGGCATGACCCTCGACCCCACCCGCGCCGACTTCGCGTACGACCCGGGTGCCGATCGGGCGGTTGTGAACTGGCCGGCCGGTGGCGAACGCGAGAGCGTCGACGCCCTGCGGGCCGTGCACAACGCGATGGCACAGGCCGGTGGCACGATCCCGGGCGCATCGCCGATGGCCGAGGACGTCAACGCGACCTTCACTGCGCATCCGCTCGGCGGTGCGGTGCTCGGCGAGGCGACCGACGATTACGGCCGCGTGCACGGCCATCCCGGTCTCTACGTCGTCGACGGCGCGCTGATCCCGGGCAGCACCGGCACCGCCAACCCGTCGCTGACCATCGCGGCGCTGGCCGAACGGAACATCGCGCGGATCATCGCCGACGGGCGGTGATCACGAGACGGGCAGCCATCCCGCCAGCCGGTCGAGCGCCGCGGTGATGTCGGCGGTCGATCCCGCGAACGACAGTCGCACGGTGCCGTCGCCGCGCACGGTGTCGAAGTCGACGCCCGGTGCGAGCGCGAGACCGGTGTCGTGCAGCAGCCGGGCGCACCACGCTGTCGAGTTCTCCCCGTCGAGAAGATGCCCGATATCGGCGTACACGTAGAACGCTCCGTCGGCCGGTGCGAGTTTCGTGATGCCGAGGTCCGGCAGTCCTTCGAGCAGCAGTTCCCGGTTCACGGCGTAGCGGGAGACGTGCCCGTCGAGTTCGGTGCGGGCCTCGGTGCCGAACGCCTCGATCGCCGCGAACTGGGAGATCGACGGCGGGCACACCGTCATGTTCGACGCGAGTCGCTGCAGGGCCGGCCGCATCCTCTCGGGGGCGAGCATCCAGCCGAGCCGCCAGCCGGTCATCGAGAAGTACTTCGACACCGAGCCGATCACTACGGATTCGCGGGAGGTCGCCCAGGCCGTGGAGGTCGCGGGTGAGCCGGGCGTATCGAATTCGATGCCGTGATAGATCTCGTCGGAGACGAGCAGGCTGCCGTGCTCGTCGCACCAGCGTGCGAGCGCCGCGAGTTCGGACGGTTCGATCATCGTGCCGGTCGGGTTGGCGGGGCTGGCGACGACGATTCCCGCGGGCGGAGCGTCGAGTTCCTCGAGCATCGCGACGGTGGGCTGGTAGCGGGTCTGTGGGCCGCAGTCGAGTTCGACGACGCGACAGCCGAGCGCGGCGAGGGTGTTGCGGTAGGCCGGGTAGCCCGGGCGGGCGACGACCACGGTGTCGCCGACGTCGAAGGCCGCGAGGAACACCAGGGTGAAGGCGCCGGACGAGCCGGTGGTGACGACGACGTCGTCCGCGTCGACGTCGATGCCGTACTTGTGGCGGTGGTACGCCGCGATCTCCTCGCGTAGCGGCAGGATGCCGAAGGTCTCCGTGTAACCCAGCAGTTCGGCGTCGATCGCGAGGTTGGCGGCGCGGAGCACGGGAGCGGGTGCGGGGGTCGACGGTTGTCCGGCGGCGAGACTCAGGACGTCGCCGTGGGAGCGCTGCCGCTCGGCGGCCGCCTTCCACACATCCATGACATGGAACGTCTCGATACCGGAGCGTTGGGATTCGGGGCGCACGTCGACGACGGTAGTACGCCCGCGTCGTTCGTCAGAGCCGGACGCGCTGAAGTCGGGTGAGGGCGCCCCACGCGATCGGATAGTCCTGACGATCGACGACCTTCACGGGCGCGACCTCCGCGTCGGTGGCCGCCTCGTCGGCTTCCGGCTCCGGCTGCGGCACGATGGGCAACAGCAGATGGGAGTCGAACTGTCCGCCGGCGTGCACGATGTGGAAGCCCTTGTTGATGGTGCGGTCGTGCCCGACGCGCGGGTTCTCGTCGAGGTCGTGGCCGGCGATGACGAGCACGAGGCTCGATCCGGCCTCGAAGAAGGTGCTGTGCGGCATGATCTCGATGTCGACCGGCACGATCTGCTCGGGCAGCAACGGCCAGTACTTCGTCCGGTCGTGGACGGGCCGGTAGGCGGTGGAGGCCTCCGGGTCCAGCGCCCGCCGCGAGACCCGCATCCATCCGTGGGCGACGAATCCCTTCTCGTAGCCGCCGTGGCCTTCGAACCACACGTCGCGGCCGTGCTCGTCGCGCTTGGCCAGCCCGACGAACAGGTCCATGTCGTTGGCGTCCTTCGCCTGCACCCACAGACGTAGCGCCGCGTGGCCGGTGATCTCGGTGTCCTCGTCGAAGGTGTGGGTGAAGACGAGTTCGTCGCCCGCGACGGGGAAGGTGCGGCGGAACTGGCGGCTCTCGCACGGGGTGGTGCTCAGGTCGGCGTTCGCGTGGTCGAGGTGGAGTGCGACGTAACGGGTGTCGGGGACCGGCCACTCGGACTCGAGGCGTTCGGAATAGGTCCGCAGGTCGTGGCGGGTCTCGAGGCGGATGCGCGGGGTGTCCTCGAAGCCGTTGTCCTCCTCCTTGAGGAAGCGGTCGAAGAATCGTCGCTGGTAGTCGAGGGCCTCGTTGCCGTAGAAGGTCTGCCACATCTTCCGGCCGTGGGTGTAGAGCCACTTGTGCTCCGACCCGATGCGGCGGTAGCCCTCGACCGAACCGCGGGCCCGCGGACCCTGATCGGACCACGAGACCCCGACCAGGGCGGGCACGGTGATGTCCTCGAGCCGGGGCGGCGGAGCGACGTGGCGGAAGAAGTCGGGGAACCGGCGCAGCAGCCACGGGGTGAACCGCCGGAGAGAGGCGGCACCGCAGCGGGCCCCCGTGTTCATCGCGCTGTACCAGAACGCGCTGTAACGGGTCTCGGGGATGCCGCCCTGGGTAAGGATGTCGCGGCAGGGATCGCTCACCCCCTCCCAGGGCGCGATGGCCGCGAGACCGGGCGGATCGAGCGCGGCGGTGTACCACTGCAGCGTGGCGAGATAGTCGGCACCGGCGAGGCCGACCCGGCCGTTGCTCCACTCCTGATCGCCGGCCCATTCCACGACGGAGGCGCAGTCGAGCGCGGCCCGGCCGAGCAGCAGTCGGGGACGTCCGCCGCTGGCGTGGTAACCGCGCATGTCCGCGACGACGAGGACGTAACCGCGAGGAACCCAGTAGGCGGGGTCGGGCGCTTCGAAGGAGGTGCAGTCGCTGATCTCGAGATCGCCGACGTGGTTGCCGGATTCGGCGAGTTCGTCGAAGTCGACGGGATAACGGTCGACACCGGCGTCCTTGCCGTAGGGGGTGACGGTGACCAGCACGGGGCAGCGCTCCTGCGCACCGGAGCCGGCAGGGCGGTAGACGTCGGCTCTCAGTACGGTGCCGTCGCCCGTCCGGATGGGCACGTCGCGCTCGACGAGGACGTCGTCCGGCAACCCGTGGACGACGACGTGGTGGTGCCGTAGCGGTGTCGGGTCCAGCGTCGGCGTTCGTCTTCGAGAAACCATGCAGTCACCCCTGGCGGCATCAAAGATGCACCGAGTGTGCAACATACACCCGGTAGGTGCAAGGTGAAGGACGAGGGTGAGACGCTAGACCGAGATCCGGCCCTCGACGGCCGCCAGACCGATGTCGCGGCGGAAGTGACCGCCCGGCAGCTTCACATCGGTGAGCCGATCATAGGCAGCCTCGCGCGCGGATGCGAGATCGGCACCCACACCGATCACGTTGAGCACGCGTCCACCTGCGGAGACCAGCGCGCCGTCCTCGCGGCGCCTGGTGCCGGCGTGCAGCACCGTGTCGCCCTCGGCGCCGGTGATCACGTCGCCGGTGCGCGGAGTGGACGGGTAGTACTCGGCGGCGAGCACCACTGTCACCGCGGCGCCGTCCTTCCAGCGCAGCGGCGGGAGCTCGGCGAGCGTACCGGTGGCGACCGCGTTCAGGGCCTCGCCCAGCGGGGACTCGAGCAGGGCGAGCACGGCCTGGGTCTCCGGGTCGCCGAAACGGCAGTTGAACTCGACCACGGCCGGGCCCCCGGCACCCATCGCCAGACCCGCGTAGAGCAGTCCGGAGAAACCGCATCCGCGGCGCACCATCTCGGCCGCGACGGGCTCGACGACCTCGGAGACGATCCGCTCGACGCTGCCCTCGGGCAGCCACGGCAGCGGAGTGTAGGCGCCCATGCCGCCGGTGTTGGGGCCGGTGTCGCCCTCGCCGACGCGCTTGTGGTCCTGCGCCGGGAGCAGCGGCACGACCGTCTCGCCGTCGACGAGGCAGAACAGCGAGACCTCGGGGCCGTCGAGGAAGGACTCCAGCAGGACGGGGTGCCCGTTCTCGAGGATCTCGGCGGCGTGGTCGCGGGCGGCGGCGCGCTCGGTGGTGACGACGACGCCCTTACCGGCAGCGAGACCGTCGTCCTTGACCACCCAGGTCGGTCCGAACCGGTCGAGCGCTTCGTCGAGGGTCGCGGGAGTGTCGACGACCTCGCTGTGGGCGGTGCGCACACCGGCGGCGGCCATGACGTCCTTCGCGAATGCCTTCGATCCCTCGATGCGTGCGGCAGCGGCCGACGGCCCGAAGCAGGGGATACCCGCGGCGCGGACGGCGTCGGCGACACCGAGGACGAGCGGAACCTCGGGTCCGATGACGACGAGGTCGGCCTTCTGCTCGGTGGCGAGGGCGACGACGCTGTCGGCGGAAGCCGCGTCGACGGGGAACAGCTCGGCGACGTTCGCGATACCGGGGTTGCCCGGCGCGGCCAGCACGGCGGTCACGCCGGGGTCGCGGGACAGGGCGAGAGCAAGAGCATGTTCACGGGCACCGGAGCCGATAACGAGTACGCGCACGCAGGACAGACTACGGGACCGGTCTCCACACGAGATCGGCGCGGGAGCGCGTGCGCTGGACGGCTTCCGCATTGGGCAGATCGACGGTCCGCACCCATTCGCGTGCTCCGTCGTCGTCCCGTCCGTGGTGGCGGTGCCGGCGCACGAGACGTCGGGTGAGCGTGCGGCGGGGTGCGTCGATGTAGATGACGAGGTCGAGCAGTGGGCGGATGTGTTCCCATCCTCCGGTCTCGAACATCAGGTAGTTGCCCTCGGTGACGATCACCCGCGCGTCGGCCGGCACGGCGTGCACCGCCGCGATCGGTTCGTCGAGCGGCCGGGAGAAATCCGGGGCGTAGATCGTTTCGCCGCGGCACTGCCGCACCCGGCTCAGCATGTCGCGGAAGCCGGCGACGTCGAAGGTGTCGGGCGCTCCCTTCCGGTCCCGCGCGCCGAAGGTGTCGAGTTGCCGGTTGGACAGGTGGTAGCCGTCCATCGGCACCTGCCCGGTGGAGACCCCCGCGCACCGGAGGGCGTAGACGAGCAGCGCCGCGGCGCGACTCTTCCCGGCGCCCGGCGGCCCGCACAGACCGACCACCGTGCGCCGATCCGCAGGGAGTCCCACAAGGACGTGTGTGACGAGTTCGTCCACGAGCACGCGCAGCGGCGCTTCCCGCGCACTCCCGTCACCTCCCATGAGCCCGACGATACGACCGCCCGCGACCGTCGGAGTCGCGGTGAGCTCTCGACACGCCCACCCGACCGGTCTATCGTTATTTCGTAAGTTCGAAATTACGAACTAACAACCTCGACACGGACGGATATCGCCATGCCGAACAGGATCGGAACCACCCTCGCCGCGACGAGCGTCGTGATCGCGCTCGCCGGATGCGGACAGACCGGACCGTCGGAACCCGACGTCGCCGCACCTTCCGGCGCCGGGACCTCCGCACCGACCGGTGAATGCGCGCCCACCCCCGCCGCCGACGTGACCACCGCCGAAGGCTGGATCGGCTACCTCGCCGAGAACTTCGACACGGTCGCCATCGCGGTCGACGACGGCAACGGCGGGACCTTCGAACAACGACCCGACGAACGGCAACCGCTCGCGTCGGCCGTGAAGGTCGTGCATCTCGCCGCCTACGCCCGCGCCGTCGCAGCCGGTGAACTCTCCCCCGACGAGCGCGTACCGCTCGCCGACTGGGAACGCTGGCATCTCCCCGACACCGACGGCGGCGCACACCCCCGGGCTCTCGAACGGCTCGGTGTGAACGACCCGGAGGACACCGTCACCCTCGACGAGATGGTGTCGGCGATGATCCAGGAGAGCGACAACGCGGTCCCCGACTACCTGCGCGACCGGCTCGGCGACGACGCCCTGCGCGAGGCCGCCGCCCAGGGCGGCTGGGACGACTTCACACCGCCGACGATGCTCGGCAACACGCTCGCGCTGCTCGACCCGACGCTCGACGACTCGTCGGCGGTCTGGGACGCCGCGCGCCGCTACGCCTCCGACCCCGCCTACCGCGTCGAAGCGGTGCAGCGCCCCTTGCCGGAGGATCTGTTCGCCCGGGTCGACCGCGTCCAGCGCTTCGACAACACCGGCTCGGCCGCCGAACTCAGCGCCCTGCATCGCGCGATCGCCGACGGTTCGTTCGGTGCCGGCAGCGACCTCGCGCGCACCCACCTCGAATGGCAACCGTCCACGGTTCCGGGATTCGAGGGAGTCGGATTCAAGGGCGGCAGCCTGCCCGGCATCCTCACCGACGCGGTCACCTTCCGCCGCGACGACGGCACGATCGCGACCACGGTGATGCTCGCGTCCGGCATGTCGGACAGTGACTATGCGGGAGCCCTCGAATCGTTCGCCCACCAGGAGATGCTCGCCGCGGCAGCGAACGATCCCGATTTTCTCGAGCGGATACGCTGCGCGATGTGAGCGACGGCGACGTGAACGACGAGTACGAGGCCCGTCTCGCGGATCTCGAACGCCGTGTGCGGATCCTCGAGGGCGACGCGACCCGCCCGGGCACCGGGGACGGTCCCGCGGCGGACGTGGCGGCGGGCACCGGGTCCGTGACCTACGGGGGCGCGGTCTCCCTGCACGGGAACGTCCGCTGGAACATCGAGTACGACGCGGGCGCATCCCTCGCACTCGATCCCGTTCCCGTCGCCGCCGTCCTCGACGCCCTGGGCAACCCGGCGCGACTGGCGATCGTGCGGACCCTGCTGCGCGGTCCCGCCACCGCCACCGAACTGCAGGAGGCCACCGACCTCACGTCGACCGGTCGGCTCTACCACCATCTCCGTGCCCTGTCGGCTGCGCGCGTGGTCGAACAGGAGAGCCGCAACCGCTACCGGATCGCGCCGGAGAAGGTCGTGCCGCTGTTGGTCCTCACCGTCGCGGCGGCCGATGTCGGGGAACAGCTCCGGTGAACACGGTGTCCCTTATCCTCCCGGTATGACTTCCGTGTTCAGCAAGATCATCGCCGGTGAACTGCCGGGCCGTTTCGTCTGGCAGGACGACGACGTCGTCTCGTTCCTGACCATCAACCCCTTCACCGAGGGGCACGTGCTGGTCGTGCCGCGGCAGGAGGTCGACCACTGGCAGAGCGTGGACGACGACCTGTGGGCGAAGGTGAACGACGTCGCCCGCATCCTCGGCCGCGCCGTCACTGCCGCCTTCGACGCCCCGCGCGCCGGCCTGATGATCGCCGGCCTGGAGGTCCCCCACCTGCACCTGCACGTCTTCCCGGCCTACTCCCTCGGCGACTTCGATTTCGCGACGGCCGAGAAGGATCCCTCCCCCGAATCGCTCGACCGCGCGCAGCAGAAGATCAAGGACGCGCTGCGCGAGCAGGGTCACGGCGAGCACGTCCCGGACTGATCTCCGGCGGGCGGGATATCGGCGGAACAATTCCGACCGGTATCCCGTTGAGTTCCTCGTGTCTTCTACTCCACCGAGTTCCCCAGCTACTCCACCGAGTTCCCCAGCCCCGGCGGGTACGACCGAGCCGCAGGCCGCTGCCGCACCGCGCGCCGGTCTGCTGATCGCCGTTCTCGTCGGGGCCGCATTCGTCGTCATCCTCAACGAGACGATCATGAGCGTCGCGCTGCCGAAGCTGATGGTCGAGTTCGACGTCGGCGCAGCCACCGCCCAATGGCTCACCACGGCGTTCATGCTGACCATGGCCGTCGTCATCCCGATCACGGGTTACCTGCTCACCCGGCTGTCGCTGCGCACGGTCTTCGCGATCGCGATGGGCAGCTTCCTGCTCGGCACCCTGATCGCCGCGAGCGCACCGATCTTCTCGGTCCTCGTGCTGGGTCGTGTCGTCCAGGCCGTGGGCACCGCGGTGATGTTGCCGTTGCTGTTCACGACGGTGCTCAACCTGGTTCCCGCCGATCGTCGCGGACGCACGATGGGCGTGATCTCGATCGTCATCGCGGTCGCGCCCGCGGTCGGCCCGACCATCGGTGGCGTCGTGCTCGACCAGCTGAGCTGGCGGTGGATGTTCTGGCTGGTGCTGCCGATCGCCGTCGTCGCGACGGCACTCGGCCTGAGCTGGATCCGCAACGTCACCGAACCGGTCGCGGTTCCGCTCGACGCGCCGTCGGTGGTGTTGTCGGCCCTCGGGTTCAGCGGTCTCGTCTTCGGCCTGAGCAGTCTCGGTGAGGCCGCCGAGGGCGATCCGCTCATGCCGCCGTGGCTGCCGCTGGTCGTCGGCATCGCGTCGCTGACGGCCTTCGTCCTGCGTCAGATCCGCCTCGGCGACAGCGCTCTGCTGGACATGCGCGCGTTCCGCACCCCGGCGTTCTCGCTCGCGGTCGCACTCGTGTCCGTGAGCATGATGTCGCTGTTCGGCACCCTCATCCTGCTGCCGATCTACCTGCAGAGCGTGCTGGGTCAGTCGACGCTGACCACCGGCCTGATGCTGCTGCCCGGTGGTCTGGTCATGGGTCTGCTCGGCTACATCGTCGGACGCCTGTTCGACCGGTTCGGTCCGCGGCCGCTCGTCGCACCGGGCGCGATCATCGCCTGCGTCGCGATGTGGGGCATGACGACCTTCGATGCCACCACCACGATCGGCACGGTCATCGCGTGGCACGTGCTGCTCAACATCGGGCTCGCGTTGATGTTCTCGCCGCTGCTGACCTCGGCGCTCGGAGCACTGCCGCGGCGGCTGTACTCCCACGGCAGTGCCATCGTCAGCACGATGCAGCAGGTCGCCGGCGCTGCTGGTACGGCGTTGTTCATCACGGTGCTGACCCGCACGAGCGTCGCGGGCGCCGAGAGCGCGGGCGATCCCGCCGCTGCGCTCGCGGACGGTGTCCACGGCGCTTTCACGTGGGGCGCGGTGATCGCGGTGATCGCGGTCGTCGGCTCGCTGTTCGTCCGACGGGCCCCTGAGCCCGAGGCGGATGCGGTGGAGGTGTCGGTCCCCGAGACCGCCGGAACGCATTAGCCGGCAGTACACACCGGCCCGGCAATCACGCGCCGGTCGTCACGACTTCCTGTTCGACGGGAAGCGTGGCGGCCGGCGCGTCGCTGTCCGCACACGGTTCGCGGAGGAAGTCGTCCAGTTCGGCCCACGAGGTATCGCGCGCGGCGCTGCCGGTGAGCATGCCGAGGTGCGTTCCCGGGACGCGGACGAAGCGCACCTGCGTGCCGACGAGCAGCCTCGTGACGGGCTCGACCGCCGGGACAGGGGCGAGCACGTCGTCCTCGCCGCCGAACGCGAGCACCGGCACCGTGACGTCGGCGAGGTCGACGACCCGGTCGCCGAGGTGCAGACGTCCGGTGGCGAGTTCGTTGTCGATGGTCACGCTCGTCGCGAGCTGGTGGAACACGCGTCCCGCGTAGCCGTGGATCTCGTCCTGGAACCGGTCGACGCGTTCCATCCGCGCGAGCGTCTCCGCGTCGGCGAGGTGCGTCGCAACGAACCACGGACGCTGGATCTCGCGTTCGATCGCGGTGAGACGGTAGGCCGTGCGGACGATGGGTGCGGGTACGCCACCGAAGACGGCGTCGAGCAGGCCGAGTGCGGGCTCGGCGACGAACCGGCCGACGAGCCGGGGCAGCGCCATCAGCGGGATCGCGGAATAGTCGAGTGGACTGCCGAATGCCGTCAGCGACCGCATCGGCAGGTCGGGATGCGCCGCGGCGGTGAGCATCGCCAGCGTGCCGCCGATGCTCCACGCTACGACGTCCACCTCGCGGTTCCCGCACAGTTCGGACGTGCGGGCGATCGCTTCGGGGATGACGTCGTCGATCCAGAACTCGAGGCCGAGGTCGCGGTCGTCGGAGGTCATCTCGCCGTATTCGACGAGGAAGACGCTGCGGCCGAGCTCGAGCAGGTGCTCGACGAGACTGCGGCCGGGCATCAGGTCGAAGCAGGTGGGCGACGCGGCGAGCGGGGTCACGAGCAGCACCGGCGGACCGGCGTTCTCCGGGCCGAAGCGACGCAGCGTCCGGTGGCGACCGTCCCCGACGACCACCGAGGGAGTGCGATGGGGCGGCGCGATTCCGTCGGCGACGAACAAAGACCACGCGTTCCGCGCGGCCTTCCCGACCACGTCCGTGATCCCCATGTGTGACTCCTCCCCGAGTCGGCATACCTGCTTGTTGCGCGTGCTCACGATAGTCGTGGGACGTCGGGGCCCGCGCACCGGACGAACCGGACGGCACGACGACCCGCCTCGGAGAACCTGTCCGACGGCAGTGCTATCAAGTGGTGCATGACGTGCTCACAGTGCAACCACGATCTCGACCACTGCCACGGCACCCTCGTGATCCACGCCGATACTCGGGTCGACTGCACCGAACCCGACTGCGTCGACTTCGAGATCGTGCGGCACACCCTCGTTCTCGACTGCACCGAACTGCACGGCGGATGCTCGTGCACGGTGATTGCGCAGGAATCACAGCTGCTGCGCGTGTCCTGAGCAATTTGCCAATACTCGCCCGGGATTCCTAACCTCGACAGAGGTGGCCGCCGGTCGGCCTCCCGGACGAGCGCACCGTACCCGGCCAGCGACAAGACGGTGCAGGAGCGTTGTACGTCATGGCCTGGATCGTTCTCGTCCTCTCCGGTGTGCTCGAAGCCGTGTGGGCCACGGCCCTCGGCAGATCTGCCGGTTTCAGCCGGCTCACCCCGACACTGGTGTTCGTCGTCGCTCTCGTCCTGAGCATGGCCGGGCTCGCGTATGCCCTGCGCACCCTACCGGTCGGGACGTCCTACGCGATCTGGGTGGGTATCGGCGCCGCTCTCACGGTCGGATATGCGATGGTCACCGGCACCGAGGCCGCCTCGCTGCTGAAGCTCGCACTGATCGCGGGCATCGTGCTGTGCGTCGTCGGCCTCAAACTCGTGCACTGACCTTCTCGGACACCGACCTTCTCGGACACCGACCTTCTCGGACACCGACGTTCTGGAGCACTGACCGTTACAGTCGGTTCCATGAACCTCGGGTCCGTACTCGTGATGCCGGTGCGTGTGGGTCTGACCGCCGCCGAGGCCGCCCTGAGCGTCGCCGAGACGGTCGTCGGCACAGTGCGGGTCGCGGTGTCGCCCACCACCTACTCCGCACTCGGCGCGGTCGGCCTGCCCGACACCCGCAGTTCGGTGGGTCTGCTGCAGCAGATCTCGAAGCTCACGTCGGAGGACCGCGGACTCGGTCACGCGCTGCGTCCCGGTGGTCCCCTCGACCGGTTGCTCGCGCCGGGTGGTCCCGTGGATCGGCTCACCGAGCCGGGTGGCCTGCTCGATCGGTTGCTCGAACCGGGCGGACCCGTCGACCGGCTCACCGCACCGGGTGGTCCCCTCGACCGGATCCTCGCCGACGACGGTGCCCTCGACCGCCTCGTGTCGGAAGGGGGTCTGCTCGATCGCCTCACCGCGCACGACGGCCCGCTCGAGCGGCTGCTCGCCCAGGACGGGGCGGTGGAGCGGCTCACCGCACCGGGCGGCATCGTCGACGTGGCGATCCGGCCCGGCGGGGTCGTCGAGCGGGCTCTCGCCCAGGGCGGCGTCCTCGACGTCCTGCTCTCCGAACAGGGCGCCCTCGAACGACTGCTCGCCGAGGGCGGTCCGCTCGATCAGATCGTCTCGCTCTCGGAGACACTCGCGCATCTCACGCCCGGCATCTCGCAGATGAACGCGAGCATCGACATGCTGCAGGAAACGGTCGAGCTGCTGCGCGGGGCCGTCGGTCCGCTCGGCGACCTCGCCGGCCGCCTTCCCGGGCGTTGGCTGCGCAGCGGCAAGGGCGAACTGCTTCCGCCGCCCTGACGCGGTTCCGCCGTTTCAGCGATCGGAGCGACGGGATGCGACCAGTCGGGCAGCGTCGGCCGAGGCCCGGCGCGCTGCCGCGAACAGATCATCCCCCGTGCCGAGCAACGCGGCGAGCGTGCCGGCGAAATGATCGCCGGCCCCCGTCGTGTCGACGACGTCGACCTGCGGGACCCGCAGATGTTCGATCGCGTCCTCGGTTCCGACCACGACGTCCTCCCCACCCCGGGTGATCACCACGGTGTGCACCTGTTCGAGCAGGCGGGTCACGATCTCGTCGAAGGGGGTCCCTGCGGGAAGACCCGCGTAGTGCAGGGCTTCCTGCTCGTTGAGCACGAGCGGATCGGCACCGGCGAGGACGTGTTCGTCCAGGTCGATCACCGGGCTCGGGTTGAGCACGAACCGGCGGTCGTGATCGCGCGCCCACTGGGCGGCGGCCCAGGTCACCGCGGGGAGCAGTTCGAGTTGGGTGAGCACCACCGCGGGATCGAGGGCATCGAGTGCGGTGGTCACGTCCTCGGCCTTCAGCAGCGAATTGGCCTCGGGAACGACGACGATCCGGTTCTGCCCGTCGTCGGAGACGATGATGACGGCCCGACCGGTCGGCCCCGGTGTGGTGCGCAGATGGGAGGTGTCGACCCCGGCCCTCTGTTGCACGCCGCGCAGCACGTCGGCGGCATGATCGCTGCCCACCGCGCCGACGATGGCGGTGGGAGCCAGCCGGGCAGCACCGATGGCCTGGTTCGCGCCCTTGCCTCCCGGATAGGTGCGCAGATGCCGGCCGAGTACCGTCTCGCCCTCTTCGGGAGCACGTGCCACGACGACCGTCAGGTCGAGGTTCAGCGATCCCACGACCGCCACCACGCATCGACTCGACTCGGTCACGGGTCGAGCCTACGACCGATCGACCCGCGGGTGCGGACCTACGATCACTGTCCCTTCGTGTCCGGTTCCAGTTCGGGGCAGACGATGTGGACCACCTCATCAGCCCAGGACTCCCCCACCTCGCCGTGACGCAGATAGGCGCCGAGATACGCGCCGACGAGCATCGAGACGGCGGTGTCGACGTCGATGTCCTTGCGGACCGCGCCGGACTCGATGGCGGTGCGGAGCACGTCGGCGACGACCTCGCTCCGGGCATTGATGATCTCGCGGATCGGCTCGGTGAACTCGGGTTCCTGGTCGGTGAGCAGTGCGCCGACACTGCCCATGCCCACCTCGTTCGACAGTCCGCGACGGATCAGCTCGAGGGTCCACTTGACGCGGTCGTAGACGCACAACCCGTCTGGAACGCACGGTGAGGCGACCTGCGAGTGCAATGCCGCGTCGAGGATCTCCTCGCGGTTCGCGTAGCGCCGGTAGATCGTCGTCTTCGCGACGCCCGACAGCGCCGCGACCGCCTCGACGGTGACGCGGTTGGGTCCGTGAAGGCGCAGGATCTCGAGCGCGGCCTTCACGATGCGTGCGTCGGTCCCGGCACGCTCCTTGACGGGGCGCCGCGACGTCAGGGCCACGGACTCCGTCTCGACCTCGCCCACCATGTCTACATCCTCCTCGCGCGGGCATACACCCGCAGGATTCCCGAGTCTCCCCGAAAAGGCGACCCCGAATCAAACACTACGAAACGATACGCTACGATGAGCGTATCGTTCCAATCGTCGACGAAGGGGAACGCATGACAGATATCTACACACCGACACCCGGGCACTACACCGACTCCGAAACCGTCCTCGAGAGCTATCGCACCTACGACGCCGTCGAGCGGGCCATCGACCACCTGTCCGACGAAGGCTTTCCCGTCGAATACCTGCGGGTCGTGGGCCAGGGAGTCACCACCGTCGAACACATCGAAGGCCGCATGACCAACGGCAAGGCCGCCCTTCGCGGCGCCGCCGCAGGCGTCTGGACGGGCTTGCTCTTCGGTCTGCTCCTGGCACTGCTCCTGCCCGCCACCGGCATGGCCACCGTGATCCTCGCCGCTGTCGTCTTCGGCGCGGTATGGGGCGGATCACTCGGCTTCTTCACCCACTGGAGCACCGGGGGACGCCGCGACTTCGTCTCGAGAAAGAGCATCGAGGCCTCGCGCTACGACCTCATGGTCGATTCCGAGTTCGTCGATCAGGCGCGCGAGAAGCTCGCACTGCGCTGACCGACCATTGTTTCTCCGATTCGAGAACCTCTTCGCCCACGCCGCAAGGCGTGGGCGAAGTCGTTTCCACAGGAAAGAACAACGCAAAAGGGATGTTTCGCCCGAATCTCCACATTCGTCCGATGCGGATAATCCGTGTTTGCCCGGTCATTTCTTTCCACTGATGGCATGATTCGAGTTATGGCCGGATCGTCGAATACTCCCCCGAAGCCTGCTGTGGGCTCGAAGGTCGTCGTACGCGCGGGTGTCGCGGGCGACAAGGCCTGTCCCGGCACGATCGTCGAAGACTTCGGTCCTGCACAGGAAGCCGTGGGCGACAAGCTGGGTCGCGACTGGGCGCCCGTGCGCCGCTGGGCTGTGGCACTCGACGACGGACGGCTGATATTCGTCGATATGGACGCATTCGAATCCTCGAAGTCCTGATATCCGATCCAATTCGTCACTTCCGTATTCACACGCCCCTGCAGTGACATGTGAGGGGTGAAATGCCGGGTGAACTGCACCGGATCCGTTAACGCTCGGTGTGCCCGAACCGTTCTCCGGATATGACATGGATCGGTTGGCCGCTGCTCGGATGGTTCACGGCATCCTCGGTGGTCGCCCTCGTATTCGGCCGCGTCGCCGCGGCCCGCGACCTTCACGAGGCGCCGCGCACGATCGCGCCGGTGATCGACCTGTCCGACCGCCGAGCACTCCGCCTCGGTGAACACCACCGGCCGGAGCAGGACGGCAACGGCCCGGCAACCCTCCCGGAGCCCTATCTTCCGATGTAAGTTGTCCTTCTCGCCTTCGACGGGACAGGGATCCGGTCCGGGCGAACACCCGCCCGTGCATGTGTGCCTCCCGGATCGAGGGACGATGACCGCAGACCGCCTCACCCCGGTCCCGCCCCGCAACGGCGCCGGGAACACGGCACTGATCTCGGGGATCGTCGCGCTCGTCTTCGCCTTCGTACCCGTCATCGGCGACTTCGTCGCGATCCCGGCAGGTCTGGTCGCAGTGGTGTGCGGATGGATCGGTCTCGAACGGGTCGACAAGGGTACGGCGACGCACCGTCGCGAAGCTCTGATCGGTGCCTGTCTGGGCGCTGCGGCACTGTTCGCCGTATTCGTGGTCTTCGCAGCGGTTCACAGCAGCACCGGATGAAACAGGCCCGCGCGGTACGCGACGGGCCCTACTGGAGCCCCCTGTCAGGATTGAACTGACGACCGCTCGCTTACAAGGCGAGTGCTCTACCACTGAGCTAAGGAGGCACAGAACTCGACGGTCGCGGACGACGCGTGAGCGACGCCATCATATAGCGCGTCACACTCCCGGCGCGCACCCACCCGCCTTCGTTACGGTGGATTGCATGCCCACCCTCCCCGTTTCCCCCAGCCGTACCGGAGGCCGCGGACGGTGAGCCGCTTCGACGACTTCCTCGATCGGGTTCTCGGTACCCGCCGCGCGACCATCGACGCGGTCACCGAGGCGCCCGCGCCACTGCAGCCGATCGATCTGACCGACGATGCAGTGGTCGCCGAGGCGCTCGACGTCGCCGTGCGTGTCGGCGAGGTTCTGCTCGCCTCGGGCACCGGCGCGATCGACACCGCCGAACAGGTGCGGTTCGTCGCCGCCACCTACGGTCTGGCGCAGTGCGACGTCGACGTCACCTACAACTCGATCGTGCTGTCCGCCTATCGCGGACCGACCATGCCGCCGTCGAGCACGATGCGGGTGGTGCACTACCGCTCGATGGACTTCACGCGACTCGCGGCCGTCGACCGTCTGACCCGCCGCATCCGCCGCGACGCGATCTCCCCGGCGCAGGCGCACGAAGAACTGCTCGCCATCACCACCAAGGCGCATCCGTACAACCGCTGGGTGGCGACGATCGCGTGGTCGGCAATGGCGGCCTCGATCTCCGTGCTCCTCGGCGGCGACGCGCTGGTCGCCCTCGTCGCCTTCGGTTCGACGTTCGTGATCGACCGCGTCAACCGCAAACTGAACGCGGCCGGGTTGCCGTTCTTCTTCCAGCATCTGGTGGGCGGCATCGTCGCGACGGCCCCGGCGATCACGCTGTACGGGATACGGGAGACGATCGGGATCGAAGTGTCACCGGGACTGATCATCGCGGCCGGCGTGACGGTGCTGCTGTCCGGTCTGTCGCTCGTGGGTTCGGTGCAGGACGCCATCACCGGTGCCCCCATCACGGCGTCGGCGCGTTTCTTCGAAGTGCTGATGATGACGGGCGGCATCATCGCGGGCGTCGCAACGACCCTGCGGGTCGCGTCGGTGTTCGGCGCCGAACTCCCTCTCATCAGTTACGAGGCACTCCCCGACCTCACACAGCTGCCGACGAAGATCCTCGCCGGTGCCGCAGCGGCGTTGTTCTACGCCCTCGCCTGCTACGCCGAACGTCGCGCTCTCACGGTCGCCGCGCTCGCCGGCGCCACCGGCAGCCTCGGCTACCAGCTCGCGCTCGGGCTGTCGCTCGGCCCGATCATCTCGTCGGCGCTGGCCGCGACCGTCATCGGTTTCGCCGGTGGTCTGATGGCCCGCCGCGCGCTCACACCACCGCTGGTCGTCGCGGTCGCCGGCATCACGCCGCTGCTACCCGGTCTCGCCCTCTATCGCGGCCTGTACGCGATGCTCCGCAATCAGATGGCCACCGGCATGACGGCGCTGTTCTCGGCGTTCGGTATCGGGTGCGCGCTCGCCGCGGGTGTCACGCTCGGGGAATGGCTCGCCCGCCGCACCCGCAACCCGCGCGGTGTCCTCCGCGTCGGTGCGCTGCGTCGCCCGCAGCTGCGGCGTATCCCCCGGATCCGGCTCGACAAGAACCGCCCGGTGTGGCGTCCGGCGCCCGGCCCCGCCACGGGTCCCATCCCGGTGGGATCGCTGCACACCGGCCCGATACCCACAGCTCCCGGGACGGGCCCCCTCGCGACGGGACCGATCGCGACCGGCCCGATACCCACGGGCCCGATCGCGTCGGGTCCGCTGGCCACGGGCCCGATCCCCGTCGCTTCGCACGGGTCGTCGTCGGGCCGGGAGGCAGGATCGTCCGTACAGACGACGAGAGCCACGCTGCGCTTTCGGCGCGGGCGTGACTCTCGGCGGATCTGACGGAAGCGTTCAGCTGCCCTGGCGGGCCTTCTCGTCGGCTTCCATTGCGTCGCGAAGGCTCTTCGGACGCATATCGGTCCAATTCTGCTCGACGTACTCGACGCAAGCGGCGCGCGACTCTTCGCCGAATACCACCCGCCACCCCTGCGGAACCTCGGCGAAGGTCGGCCACAGCGAGTACTGCTCCTCATCATTGATGAGGACGTAGAAGCGGCCGTCTTCGTCGTCAAATGGATTCGTGCTCATCTCGCCTCACTTGTTGCGTAGGTGTGATGGTCCGATATCCTACCAAGCTCGTCGATTCCTCCCCCGGCTCCGGGCAGACGGAGCTCGCGGCGTTCGACGATCGAGGTCAGGATCTCACCCGCGCGGATCGCTGCGTTGGACAGCAACGACGCGGTCAGACCGTGTGTCTTCTCGGTTCCGCCCTGCAGGTAGACGTCGGCCGTGACGTTCTCGGGCAGCGGCAGACGGTAGTCGCGGGCGACGGACAGAACGGGTGTCTCGGGCGCGAGATCCCCCAGCAGCGGCGTGAGAGGCGTGGGCTCGAAGCCGGTCGCGAGGACCACGGCATCGCACTCGAGGGTCTCGGTGTCGCCTTCGAGATTGTCGCGGATCTCGACGGTGACTCCCGCGTCGATCTCGATCGCCGACACGACCTCCGAGGCACGACGCATGAACAGGCGGCGACGACCGCTCACCCGTTCGCGGTATTCGGTCGCGTAGAGCGCCTCGATGAGTTCGGGCGAGACGACCGAGTAGTTGGTGCTGCGGTGCAGGGCGAGCAGACGCTCACGCTCGGACAGCGGGGCCGCGTGCAGCTCGTCGACGACCTGCGGGTCGAAGATGCGGTTCGCGTACGGGCTGTCGTCGGCGGGGCTGTACCCGAAGCGGTTGAAGACGTTGTGGACCTCGGCCTGCGGGTAGTGCGTGTGGAGGTACTGCACGACCTCGGCAGCGCTCTGCCCCGCACCGACCACCACGAAGCGCTGGTGCTGCGGCTCCGGCATGTCCTCGATGTGGAAGAGGAAGTGGTGGTTGTGGAAGCAGCGGGCGGACTCGGTCGCCCACTTCGGGAGCCGGGCACGCAGTCCGACTCCGACCACGACGCTGTGCGCGTACACGACGGCGCCGTCGGCGGTCCGCACGGCGAACAGGTCGGCAACCCCGTTGTGGTTGCGGACGGTCTCGACCGAGACGACCTCGGTTCCGTAGCGGACGTCGGCATCGACGCGCGTGGCCGCCCACTGCAGGTAGTCCTGGAACTCGTGACGTGTGGGGAAGAACGTCTGGTGGTTGACGAAGTCCACGAGACGGCCACGGTCGTGCAGGTAGGAGAAGAAACTGTACGAGCTCGTGGGGTTACGGAAGGTGACCAGATCCTTGGGGAACGCGATCTGCATCGTGGCGCCCTCGAGCAGCATGCCCGGGTGCCAGGCGAAGGCCGACTGGCGTTCGAAGAAACGTGCCCGGATCGCCGAGGAGGGATTGTCGGTGTTGTGCTCCTCGACGGCGATCGCGAGCGCCAGGTTCGAGGGGCCGAAACCGATACCGACGAGGTCGAAGACGTCTCCTTGCGAGTTGCCCTCCGACCTCCCCGCGTCATCGGCGACAAGGCTGGAACGGTCGGTCATCACTCAACTTCCGTACTAGGGGGGCCGGAGGGGCCCATGATCGGTTCGTACGAGACTCGAAGGTAGCTCAGGCTAACCTTTGTTCGGTGAGCGTACCAGTGCCCGACGGTCCGCGGGACGTCCCGATCTCCCGGATCACAGGGGACCTTCGTCGCATGTCGACGACGACGGGCGCGGTGGTTCGTCGCCGATCCCACCGCGCCCGCCTGCCGATTTCCCTTGTGAAGGGATTCCTCTAAGAAGCCAGGAAGTCCACCAGGATCTTGTTGACCGCCTCGGGCCGCTCGAGATAGCCGTAGTGCCCGGCGTCCGGGATCTCCTCGTAGCGCGCACCCGGAATGGCGTCCGCCACCTCGCGCGACAGATAGGCCGGGATCATCCGGTCGTCGGCGAATCCGACGGCCAGGCACGGCACGGTGATGCCGCGGTAGGCCGCGCGCCGATCGAACTCCCGGTCCATGCCGAGCTGCGCGCGCACCCCTGCCGACACCTTTCCTCCGCTGAACTCGAAGACATCCAGCCAGTCGCGGGCGGTGTGCTCGTCGGCCAGCGAGGCCGGCGACAGATTCATCACGGCCGTGACGGCGGCCTGGTACTTCGGCGGCAGTTCGACGCCGCTGTCGTAGAGCTGCCGCTCGCCCTCGGTGAGCGTCAGCTGGAACTGGTCCATGCGGGCGTGGCCGGCCAGGAAGACGGCCTTGCGGACGAGTTCGGGACGGGCGAGCGCCAGCTCCTGCGCGACACGCGCCCCCATCGACGTACCGATCACGTAGGCGGGGCCGCCGAGCAGTTCGATCAGACCGGCGGTGTCCTTCACCAGGTCGTCGATGGTCATGCCGCCGAGGCTCTCGCCCGACGGTGCGATGCCGCGGTTGTCGAAGGTGGCGACCCGGTAGCCGGCCTTGACGAGCGCGGGCACCTGGTGCAGATCCCACACGCGCCCCGGACTACCCGTTCCCATGATGAGGACGACGAGATCGCCCGTTCCCTTGACCTGGTAGTTCAGCGGGATGCCGTTCACGGTGGCAATGGGCATGAATACCTTCCTCGACGAGAGCGCGGTTGTGCGCCGCGGGTCGGCGCCGTGACGTCGTGCGCCGGAAACACACACCGTGTACCTACAGCACGACCGTCCTACGGTACCGCGACGTAGACGTGCAGGACCGTGCCAGGACCGCCCTCGGAAGGCGGGTGGCGGTGAGCTGTCCGATTCTCCTAGAGTCGAAGGACGATGCGTGCTCGCACAGAGCAGCGACCCCGGGAGGACATCATGGCCGCGGATCCGACCACCGCGAACGACATCGCCGACGAGGATCTCGAACCCGTCGCCGACGAAACCGCACGGCAGGCGCAGCGAGTCGTCGCCGCCTACGCAGAGAATGCGGACGAGTGCCGCATGCTGCTGTCGATGCTCGGCATCGGTCCCAGCGACAAGCACTGACGAGCACGACACCCACCCCGGTGCCGGTGGCGGCACCCACCCCTGCCGGGCCGGCGACGGCACCGGCCCCGAAAGAGGACCACAACGTGACAGCAGGCGAAGCGAACGCAGCGGGGAACCACGACTCGCACGCCGGGTCGGACTTCGTGGTCGTCGCCAATCGCCTGCCGGTCGACCTCGAACGGCTTCCCGACGGCACCACCCGCTGGAAGCGCAGTCCGGGCGGACTCGTCACCGCGCTCGAGCCGATCCTGCGTTCGAACAACGGCGCGTGGGTCGGCTGGGCCGGCGTGGCCGACGCCGAGTCCGGTGTCATCGTCGAGGACGGGCTGACCCTGCACTCGGTGCGGTTGAGCACCGAGGACATCGCCGAATACTACGAGGGGTTCTCCAACGCCACGCTGTGGCCGCTCTACCACGACGTGATCGTGCGCCCGGAGTACCGGCGCGAATGGTGGAACTCCTACGTCGAGATCAACCGCCGCTTCGCCGAGGAGACCGCGAAGGCCGCCGCGGAGGGCGCGACCGTCTGGATCCAGGACTACCAGCTGCAGCTGGTGCCGAAGATGCTGCGGATGCTCCGTCCCGATCTGACGATCGGCTTCTTCCTGCACATCCCGTTCCCGCCCATCGAGCTGTTCATGCAACTGCCGTGGCGCACCGAGATCGTCGAGGGTCTGCTCGGCGCCGATCTCATCGGTTTCCACCTTCCCGGTGGTGCCCAGAACTTCCTGTATCTCGCCCGACGTCTGGCAGGTGCCCAGACCTCACGCGGCAACATCGGGATCCGGTCGAAGCTCGGCGTGGTCCAGGTCGGCTTCCGCTCGGTGCGCGTCGGCGCTTTCCCCATCTCCATCGAATCGGGCCGGCTCGACCAGCAGTCGCGGAGCAAGGCCATCCGCGATCGCGCCAAGGCGTTGCGCAAGGAACTCGGCAACCCGAAGAAGATCCTGCTCGGCGTCGACCGCCTCGACTACACCAAGGGCATCGACGTGCGGCTCGAGGCGGTGCACGAACTTCTCGCCGAGGGTCGCATGGACCCGAAGGACACCGTGATGGTGCAGCTCGCGACCCCGAGCCGGGAGCGCGTCGATTCCTACGTCCACATGCGCGGCGAGATCGAGCGGACGGTCAGCCGCATCAACGGCGAGTACGCCGAGGTGGGGCGTCCGGTGGTGCACTACATCCACCGCCCGGTCCCCCGCGACGAGCTCATCGCGTTCTTCGTCGCGGCCGACGTCATGCTGGTGACCCCCTTGCGCGACGGCATGAACCTCGTCGCCAAGGAGTACATCGCGTGCCGCAGCGATCTCGGCGGCGCGTTGGTGCTCAGCGAGTTCACCGGTGCCGCAGCCGAACTGCGGCAGTCGTTCCAGTGCAACCCGCACGACCTCGAGGACGTCAAGGACAAGATCCAGGCCGCGATCGAGGTGCCGCGCGAGGACGGCCGCAAGAGGATGCGTGCGCTGCGCCGTCAGGTGCTCACGCACGACGTGGATCGCTGGGCCCGTTCGTTCCTCGACACCCTCGCCAACACCGGCGCCGCCGGGCGCGCGCTGATCGCGCCGGGTGAGGACGGCGAACCCGACCCCACCTGACGGCTCTCTCCTAGATCGGGGTCAACCGGCCGACGAGCCAACGCCCGTCCTGCTTTTCGAGTTCGACACGCACCCGGCTGCCGCTGCTCACCGCTTCGGGGTTCTCCGAACTCGTCGTGATCTGGTTGAGGAACAGCAGGGTCACGGCGCTGTCGGCGTCGGCGGAGACCACCGACGACGCCTGCACGCTCACCTGCACGCTGATCGCCTTCTCCTTGGCGCCCGGCGCGATGATGTTCTTCATCAGATTCGTGTACTCGTCGCGGAAGTCGCCGGTGAGACCCTCTGCGGCGGCGTCGGTCTGCGCGTCCACCTGATCGTGGGTGTAGGCGAGCATCGCGACCGCCTGTTCCTCCGCAGCGACCCGCGCCTCCGTCCGTGCCGTCTCGGCGGCGGACTGCTGGGCGGTGCCGTAGGCGAGCCATCCCACCAGGACCGCGAAAACCAGTGCCACGACCGACAATCCGATCGCGATGTGCGGCAGGTACGATGCCTTTGTCGCCTCCGCGTCGGAGGGGTCCGCTGGTGAAGCCTCGACGGCGGTGGATCCGCCCGTCTCCTCGGTCTCGCCGGACACGGCGTCGTCGGACACCTTGCCGGACACGGCGTCGTCGGACACCTTGCCCGACACGGCTTCGTCGGACACCTTGCCGGACACGGCTTCGTCGGACACAGTGTCATCGGTCGTCTTGTCGAGCGTCACGCGATCGTCCTTCTCGTCGGTCACGGCACGAACTCCACCTTCGACGCCAACAATCTGCCGTTCTCGTCGCAGATCGTCACCCGCAGTCGGAAGTCGCGTGCTTCGGGTTCGGTCTGGTCGGCGTTGCTCACCATCGCGCGGGAGGCAACGAGCGACGACGCGCACGTGCCGTCCTCGTTCTGAATCCCCGCTTCGAGGACCTCACCGGTGGTGTCGACACCCGCCTGTTGCACGACCTCCACGAAAGGTCCTTCGCGGCCCTCGAACTCGGCCTTGAAATCACCCGTCGCGCCGTCGAGCAGACGGGCGACGTCGGCGTCGGCGGTGTCGGCGTTGATGGTGGTCAGGTTGAGCACCGTCTGCCGTGCGGCCTGCAGGTACGCCTCCCGCCGCTCGTCGCGTTCGTTCGCGGACTGCCGGTCGACGATGAGCCAGGCCCCGACCGCCACGAGCGCGATCACCAGCACGGACGCGATGATCGCGACCGGCTTGGCCCATCTCGGCGTCGTCTTCTTGTCGATCTCGTCTGCCATCAGCCCTGCTGCGCCTTCATGTAACTCTCCAAGCTCCGATCTCCACCGAGATCGGCGTGCGTGTACACGGTGCCGTCGGGACCAATGTACGTCCCGGTCTGCGGATCGATCCGTCGCGCCGCGACCCCCGCGGGAGCCGTGTCGTCTCCCCCGCCGTAGGAGGCGGGCGTGGGTGCGACGTTCTCCGAGGCCACCGGCGTGGGCGGCCCGGTCCACGGATTGTCCGAGTAGGTGGGGCTGTACCCGGTGCGGCACGTGTCGGGCGTCGGTGCGCGACGGCCCGGGTACTCCATGCACGGCAGGTTCCGGGCACCGCGGATCGCGTTCGGATAGTCCTGCGGCAGTTGGCAGAAGACGTCGCCCGGGGTGTCGACCATGGACGTGTCGGCCGGGCTGCGCCACTGTTCCGGCGGCACGAAACCGGCCAGACACGGCGGCGGATCGTGCAACTGCAGGTGGAAGTCCACCACGGCACCGTCCTCGGGCGGGCCGTCGCCGGCCGCGGTGATCAGGGCCGTCGTCATCGGCGGGTACAGCACCAGGATCTGCTCGATGCCGGCGTTGTAGATGACGCCCACCTCGCCGACGCTCACCAGATTCGCGAGCAGCAGCGGCAGCGTCGGTTTCAGGTCCTGCAGTAGCGATTCGGCTTCGGCGGCAGCGCCCGGTCCGATGTCGAGCAGGGCCCGCAGGTCGGGGTCGCTCTCGCGCAGACGATCGGTGAACGTCACCATGTCGCGTGTCCACGACCGGATGGCGTCGCTCGTGACCACCTGCGTGTCGAGCAGCGGACCGATCTGGTCGATCAACTGCCGTGTCTCGGCACTGTTCGCCGAGGCCTCCTGCACGAACAGGCGCGTCGAGTCGATCAGTTCCTGCAGTTCGGGTCCGGAACCGTTGAAGGCGTCGAACGCCTCGTCGACCACGGTCTGCAGTCGCGTGTCGCCGATCGAGGCGAGCAGCACGTCGGCCTGGTCGAGCAGGGCACCGACCTCCTGCGGCACCGTCGTGCGGTCGATCGGGATCACGTCGCCGTCGGCCAGGCGTTCGCCGCCCGAACCGTCGGCGCGGGGCACGAGATCGACGTACTGCTCACCGACCGCCGAGACGCTGCGCACGGCCGCGTCGACGTCGGCGGGGATCTTCGCGTCGCTGTCGATGGACAACGTCGCCTCGACGCCCGTCGGCGACAACGAGACGCTCCGGACGGTGCCGACGGTGTTGCCGCGGTAGGTGACGTTCGAATGCGGGTACAGGCCACCGGTCGACTGGAGTTCGACGACCACCTCGTACCGCCCGACCCCGAACAGAGCGGGCAGCCGCACGTACATCAGCGACATCACGACGAGTCCGACGACCGTGAGGATCGCGAAGATCGTGAGCTGGATGCGGACGAACCGCGTGAGCATCATGGCGCGGGCACCCCCAGGGGCAGGCCGGGAATGGTGATCTCACCGATGCCGGGGATCGTCAGTTTTCCTTCGGGACCGGGCGGTGGCGGCGGTGGCGGCTCGAGCGGCGCACGGAACGGATCGGTCGCCTGCGCAGCGAGTCCCGCGTCGCGGCCGAGGATCCCTTCCGGACCCGCGAGGCGTCCCGCGAGTGGCGTCCCGGACAGGAAGTTCAGGTCGAGGCGTTCGAGACTGAGGTCGATCGTCATCGCGAGGTTCGCGTAGTCGCCGCGGATGATGTTGTTGATGCCCGCCTGCGGGAAGGGATAGGTGAGCAGCACACCGAGCACCTCGGTGAGGGCACTGCCCGAATCGGCCAGGGCCTTCAATGTCGGCGCGAGCCCTTCGAGATTCGCCTTCAGGTCGTCGTTCGAGGTCTCCACGACCCGGCTCGCCACGGTGCTCATCTCGCCGAGCGAACTCATCGCGGCCGTGAGGTTCGAGCGCTGATCGGCCAGCACCTCGAGCGCGGGCGGCAGTTCCTCGAGAGCCCGGACGAGGGTCGCGTTCTGGTCGTCGACGGTCGCGGCCAGGCGGTCCATGCCCTCCAGCGCGGCGATGATGTCGCCGCGCTGCGTGTCGAGGGTCGACACCAGTTCGTCCAGGCGCGGGAGCAGGTTCCGGATCGAGTCCTCCCGGCCGACGAGTGCCGCGTTCAGCTCGGTGGTGATGTCGTTGATCTGCGCGAGCCCACCACCGTTGAGCACCACCGAGAGCGACGAGAGCGTCTGTTCGGTGGTCGGATACGCACCGGCGCGTTCGAGCGGGATGACGTCGCCGTCCTCGAGCCGGCCCTGCGGGGGTTCGCCGACGGGTGGGATCAGTTCGAGGTGCTGCGATCCGAGCAGACTCGTCTGCCCGATCCGGGCGAGCGAGTTGGCCGGAACGATCACGCCTTCGTCGAGCGAGACCGTCACGAGCGCGTGCCAGCCGTCGAGTTCGATCCCCGAGATCGACCCCACGGTGACGTCGTCGACCCGCACGGGCGAGTTCTGGGTCAGGGTCGTCACGTTGGGCATCTCGATCTGCACCCGGTAGGCGCCCTCCCCGCGGCCGGCGGTGCCGGGCATGGGAATCGAGTTGAGCCCGCCCCACTCGCACGCGGTGAGCGTCGTGCCCACCGCGACGGCAGTGACCGCGACGCCCAGGCGGCGGAACATCGATCGGCCGGTCATCGTCCTCCTCCCGGCTGCAGCAGGGAACCGAGATCCTGCGGGACCTGCAGCGACGGCAGGCCGCCGAGGATCCCGTCGAGCGGCGACGCCGCTTCCGACAGCGACGGTCCGGGTGCGGTGCCGCGTCCTTCCGACGCCCCTTCGAGCCAGGGTTCGGTGTAGACGATGTCGCCGTCGAAGGCCTGCACACCGGCGAGCGGATTGACCAGCAGCGGAAGGTAGTTGGCGTTGATGGACGACAGCACCGGTCCGAGCTGCTGGCGGCACAGTTCCTCGCTGCGTTCGGAGGTCGCGTTGGCGGCGGCCGCGACCGACCCGCACATCCACTCGACGGGGTTGGCGAGGTTGTTGATCGCGAGTGCGCCCGTGAGCGAACCCTGCGCCGGTTTGTAGATGTTGTAGAAGTTCGCGAGGGAGGTCGGGCCCGAGTGCAGCACCCGCTCGATCTCGGGTCGCTTGCGGGCGAGCACCTCGGTCGCGTCGGCGAGTCGCTGCACCGATTCGGTGAGACCGGCCCGGTTGTCCTGCACGAACCGCTGCACGTCGCCGACGGCGATGTTCAACTCGGACAACGAGACCCCGAGCTGGTCGGAGCTCTGCGCGAGCACGTCGGAGACCGACGCGAGACGACCGCCGAACTGGACGATCTGCTCGTTGCTCGACGAGAGGACCGACACGAAGGTCTGCAGGTTGCGGATCGTCGAGAACAGGTCGGTGCGTCCCTCGGAGAGCGTGCGCATCGTGTCCGACAACTCGCGCAGGGCCCCACGCACGGTCTGCCCGTTGCCCTCGAGATTCTCGGCTGCGGTGTCGATGAACCGGCCGAGGGATCCTTGCGGGTCGAGTTCCTCGGGGCCGAGCGCTTCGGACAGCCGCATCAGTTCGGTCTTGATCTGGTCCCATTCGACCGGAGAGGCCGTGCGCTGCATCGGGATCGTCGCGCCGTCCTCGATCGTCGGACCACCCGAGTAGACCGGGGTGAGCTGGACGAAGCGTGCCGAGACGAGGCTCTGTGCGATGACGACGGCGTTCGCCTCGGACGGGATCTCGACGCCGCTGTCGACCTGCATCGTCACCCGCACGAGGTCGTCGCGGGGTTCGATGTCGCTGATGCGTCCCACCGACACCCCGAGCACCCGCACGTCGTCGCCCTCGTACAGGCCGCTGGTGGAAGCGAATTCGGCGTGGATGGTGCGCTTGCCGAGGTCCGGGAGGACGAACACGGCGAGGGCGCCGAGCACGAGCACGACGACGGCACCGATGATCGCCGCCATCAGCCAGGCCGGGCGCCGCCGGGTCGTTGCGACGGTATCGGTACTCATTCGCCGTCCCTCTTGATCGTCGGGGGTTCGTCCGGGATCACGTCCTGCAGATCCTCGGGGAGGAGATCGGGCGCGACCTGGCTGTCCACCACGGCCTTCCACCACGGTGCCGGCAGGATGTTGGACACGTAGGCGTTGAAGAACGGTCCGCTGGCGACGGATTCGCCGAGCGCGCCGATGTACGGGCCCAGACCGTCGAGTGCGCCGGCGATGTTCTCCTTGTTCGCCTGCAGGTTGGCCGTCACGAGGTTGAGCTTCTCGAGCGTCGGCGCCATCTGCGCCTGGTTGTCCTGCACGAGGCCGGTGAGCTGACGTGAGACGGACGAGATGTTCGCGATCAGTTCGGTGATGGCGTCGCGGCGCAGACTCAGTTCGCCGAACAGTGCATTCGCGTCGACGATGAGCGCGTTGACCTGGTCGCTGCGCTCGGCGAGGATGCTCGTCACCCCCTCGGCGCGTTCGAGCAGCTGGTCGAGCGATTCGTCGCGGGCGTTGATCGACTGCGACAGGCGGGTCATGCCCTCCAGGGCGCCCTGGATCTCGGGCGGGGTGTTCTCGAGCGACTGCGACAACGCGTCGAGCGACTCGTTGATCCGGTCGGTGTCGAGTTCGGAGACCGACGTCGTGAGGTCGCCGAGAGCGTCGGTCAACGAGTACGGCGAGTTGGTGCGTTCGAGCGCGATCACCGAACCCGGGCGCATCACGCCCTCGCCACCGGGGCGCAACGCCAAGGACTTCCGGCCGAGGACGGTGTTGGTCTTGATGTCGGCACCGGTGGTGTCGCCGAGCCCGATGCCGTCGCGGATGCGGAAGGTGACCAGCACGGCCTGATCGTCGAGCCGCACGTCGGTGACGTCGCCGACGTTCACGCCCGCGAGCATGACGTCGTCGCCGGGGACGAGGCCACCGGCGTCCTGGAAACGGGCGGAGTAGCTCAGGCCACCGGAGAGGAAGTGCAGCTGGTCGTACTGCAGACCGGCGAGCACGATCGCGGCGGACACGGCCAGGCCGACGATGCCCGTCCGGATGTAGTTGGGGTCACGAGGTGCACTCATTCGACCTTCGCACACCTTCCCGTGTCGTGGTTCGCCGTGGTGTACCGGATGGTGGTGCCGTCCGGTCCGGAGAACTTGAAAGTGTTGGCACAGAGGAAGAATTGGAAGAAGTTTCCGTATGCACCCACGCGGATGAGTTTCTTGTAATCGGAGGGCAGACGTTCGAGCGTGCGGTTGATGTCGTCCTTGCCGAGATCGAGCTGGGTCATGGTGCGGTTCGTCTCGGCGATGACCGTCTGCAGGTCGGGCCGGTTGTTCTGCAACAGTGCGGCGAGATCCGCGGTGCCGGAGGCGATCTGCGGGATCGACGCGCCGATGGGATCACGATCCGCGGACAGCCCGCCCACCAGGGTGTGCAGCTGTTCGATCGTGTTCTCGAACTCGCGGTCGTGATCGTCGATCGTGCCGAGGACGGCGTTGAGGTTGTCGATGACGTCGCCGATCAGCTGGTCGCGGTCGGCGAGGGAGTTGGTGAACGAGTTGGTGTTCCCCAGCAGCGACACGAGCGTGTCGCCCTGCCCCTGGAAGACCTGCAACAGCGCTCCGGAGAGGTCGTTGACCTGCTGCGCGTCGAGGCCCTGCAGCAGCGGCTTGAATCCGCCGAGGAGCAGGTCGAGGTCGAGGGCCGGTTCGGTCTGTTCGATCGGGATGCTGCCACCGGCGGGCAGGACGTCGACGCTGCCGGCACCTTCGAGCAGTTCGAGATACCGGTCGCCGACGAGGTTCTCGTACCGCACGGTGGCGCGGGTGCCGGTGAACAGCGTGTGTTTCGCGTCCACATCGAACTCGATCTCGGCGGTGTTGTCGCGGCCGATGTCGACCTTCTTCACCGAGCCGACCTGCACCCCCGCGATGCGGACCTTGTCGCCGGCACCGAGACCGGAGACATCGGTGAAGGTGGCCCGGTAGTTCTCGGTGCCGGTGAACCGCGCTTGACTGAACACGACGGCCAGCCCGGCGAAGATCAACGCCATCGTGACGGCGAAGATCAGGAACTTGACGGTGGTCGCTCTCATGGTCACCGCCCGCCCGCGAGATGGTCGCCGAACAGGTACTGGAAGATCGTCGGGTAGCGGATCCAGGCCTCCGTTGCGGGCTTGTACGGTGTTTCGCCGGTGTTCGACACGACGAACGGCGCGTGACCGTCGCGGCGCGGGTCGAAGTTCGGCAGGCCCCAGCAGTTCGGTCCGCCGGTCGCGCCGACCACGGGCAGATCCTGGGCGTCGTTGTACGGCGTGGCACCGCCCATGAAGCTCGTGCTCAGGGTCAGGGCCGCGTACTCGCCGGTGCCGGCCATCGGTTCGAACGCCACCCGGGCGTCGTTGAGACCGACGATGAAGCAGGTCAGTTCGGGCGAGTACTCACCGAGCAGGCCGGTGGTGTGGCTCAGGCTGTCGAGTGCGGTGGTCAACTGTGCTTCGTTCTCCCCCAGGACGTCCCGTCCGGTGTTCGCGAGACCGGTGAGGTTCATCAGCAGCAGGTCGAGTTGCTGTTGTTCGTCGACGAC
This sequence comes from Rhodococcus shunpengi, assembly GCF_048381395.1. Taxonomy (NCBI): domain Bacteria; kingdom Bacillati; phylum Actinomycetota; class Actinomycetes; order Mycobacteriales; family Nocardiaceae; genus Rhodococcus; species Rhodococcus shunpengi. Next base: position 212,589 of record NZ_JBLWIU010000032.1, on the reverse strand, counting down.
GGTGTTGCCGACGTCGGTGGCGTTGCCGATCGTGGTCATGAGGTCGGGGGCCGTGTCGGCGTAGACGTCGGTGACCTGCGCGGCCGAGACGAGGTCGGCCTGCAGTTGCGGCAGCGACGGATTCATCTCGGCGAGATACGCATCGGCCTCGGCCAGGGCGGCACCGAGAGCGTTGCCGCGTCCGTTGAGCGCTTCCGACAGCGCGCCGAGGGTGGCGTTGAGCTTCTCGGGCTGGATCTGCGCGAGCACGTCGGACAGGTGCTCGAAGACCGTGTTGAACTCGACGGTGACGTTGTCGGCCGCGATCACGGCGCCTTCCTGCATCGGCACCGAGGACGGATCGTCGGGGACGACGATGTCGACGAACTTGGCACCGAAGACGGTGGTGGATTCGATCGCCACCCGCGCGTTCGAGGGGATGAGCTGCATCTGCCCGGGCTGCATGTCCAGATGCAGGACCGCACCGGCCGGTGTGTGCTCGATCGACGCCACGCGCCCCACCTCGACGCCGCGCATCTTCACCTTGGCGTCGGGCTCCATCACCAGACCCGACCGGGGTGAGGTGACGGTGAGCGGGACCGTCGAGGTGAACCCACCGGCGAACATCGTCAATGCCACCGCGACGATCGCGGCGAGGCCGCCCACGAGACCGAAGGCGGCGAGCTTCTTCTTCCACGAAGGAGTGTCCATGTCGCGCGCCCTATCCCGACAGGTTGAAGTTGCCGGTCGCGCCGTAGACGGCGAGCGAGATGAGCAGGGTGACGGTGACGACCGCGACGAGCGAGGCCCGCACCGCGTTGCCGACCGCGACACCCACACCGACGGGGCCGCCACCTGCGTTGAAGCCGTAGTAGGTGTGGATGAGCATCACGGCGATCGCCATCACGATGGCCTGGACGAACGACCACAGGATGTCGGTGGGTATCAGGAAGGTCGTGAAGTAGTGGTCGTACACGCCGGCCGACTGACCGTAGAGCACCACCGTCGCGAAACGGCTCGCGACGAACGAGGCGATCACGGCGAGCGAGTACAGCGGGACGATCGCGATCATCCCTGCGAGCACGCGCGTGGACACCAGATACGGGATGGACGGGATCGCCATGGTCTCGAGCGCGTCGATCTCCTCGGAGACACGCATGGCTCCGAGCTGGGCGGTGGAGCCGGCGCCGATGGTGGCCGCCAGCCCGATACCGGCGATCGTCGGGGCCGCGATACGCACATTGATGAAGGCCGCGAAGAACCCGGTGAGCGCTTCGACGCCGATGTTGCCGAGGGAGCTGAAGCCCTGCACGGCGATGATGCCGCCGGTGAAGAGCGTCAGGAAGCCGACGATCACGACGGTGCCGCCGATGACGGCGAGTGCACCGGTGCCCATGCTGATCTCGGCGACCAGACGCACCGTCTCCTTGGGATAGTGCATCAGCGCCCGGGGGACCGTCGCGAGGGCGCGCCCGAAGAACAGCGCCTGCTCCCCCACCCGGTCCACCGTGGACGACGCACGTGTCACGCGCCGAACCGCACGGGGGAAGCGCCAGGACATCACTGCCATGTAATCTCCGCTCCCCTCATCCCGCGGTCAGCTTGATGCCGACGGCCGTGACGAGGAGGTTGACCACGAACAGCGCCATGAACGCGAACACGACCGTCTGGTTGACGGCGTCGCCGACACTCTTCGCTCCACCTTTGACATTGAGACCGAGATAGGACGCGACCAGTCCCGCGATCATGCCGAACAGCCCCGCCTTGACCTGGGAGATCATCAGTTCTCCGAAGCCGGTGAGCAGGGTGATGCCGTTGATGAACGCGCCGGGGTTGACGTCCTGGAGGAAGACCGAGAAGGCGAACCCGCCGAGGATGCCGATCGTGCACACGAGACCGTTGAGCAGCAGCGCGACGACGGTGGACGCGAGCACCCGGGGCACGACGAGACGCTGGATCGGATCGATGCCGAGCACACGCATCGCGTCGATCTCCTCGCGGATGGTGCGCGCCGCGAGATCGGCGCAGATCGCGGTGGCGCCGGCACCGGCGACGATGAGCACCGTGACCATGGGACCCACCTGCGTCACCGCGCCGAGGGCCGCGCCCGCTCCGCTGAGGTCGGCGGCGCCGATCTCCCGGAGCAGGATGTTGAGGGTGAAGCTCACCAGAACCGTGAACGGCACCGCGACGAGCACGGTGGGCACGAGCGAAACGCGTGCGACGAACCAGGCCTGGTCGATGAACTCGCGCCGTTGGAAGGGGCGACGGAAGGCCGCCCGGGCGGTCTCGCCGGTCATGGCGAACAGTCCGCCGACGGCCCGTAAGGGAACCTCGAGGAGGTCTACCATCGTGTGCCCCCTTCGATCCTCACGTCGTCGGCGCGCGGCCGATCGATGGCGTGTGCTGTGACCCGGGTCATAGTAACTAGAACGTGTTCACCTGTCAAAGATCCGTCGAGGGGCATCTCGATCCATTTCCGTCCGAACGGACACACGGGCGTCGACCGACGCGCATCGACACGCTCATAAGTGGTTTTACGCTGGGGTTTCCGTGAGATTTTCGACGCCGGGCCCGAGCTCGATCGCCTCGGCGCGAGAGGCCGTCACGGCCGATCGGGTCGTCGCAGCGGAAGAAAAAACTAGAACACGTACCAGGCGAAAATCCGGGACCCGGCGAGAGCCGGAGGAACGGCCCGAGTGGGCGTGACGCTACCGGAATCCCCGGTGTCCGTCACCCGTAGTTGCAGGATCCCGGCCCCAGGACGAAGACACGGCATCCCCTGCTGTCCCCGAACGGGAACAGCAGGGGTGGCCGGAACTACAGATCGAGAGCCGTCGAGGCCGAGAACGTCCGGCCCGGATCACGATCGGCGAAGTAACCGCCGAGCTCGTCGGCGAGCGCTGCGGGGGTCCACTGCCCGTCGGCGTCGAAACGCTGCTCGACGACCGGCGCGGCCATCAGGGCCACCATGGGTCCGTAGACGATGAAGACCTGCCCGTTGACGCGATCGGCGGCCGGGGAGGCGAGATAGGCGACCAGATTCGCCACATGGTCGGGCGAGAGCGGATCGATACCGTCGTCCGGTGCGTCGCCGAAGACCGCCTCGGTCATCGACGTGCGCGCGCGGGGGCAGATCACGTTCGCCCGGACCCCGTACCGCTCGAGACCTCGGGCGGCCGAAAGGGTGAGTGCGGTGATGCCGGCCTTGGCGGCGCCGTAGTTGGGCTGCCCGGGCGGCCCGAGCAGACCGGCCTCCGAGGACGTGTTGACCAGCCGCCCGTAGACCGGGCCGCCCTCCTGCTTCGACCTGTCGCGCCAGTAGGCCGCCGCATTGCGGGAGAGCAGGAAGTGACCGCGCAGGTGCACGGCGACCACCGAATCCCATTCGTCGTCGGACATGTTGGGCAGCATCCGATCCCGCGTGATGCCCGCATTGTTGACGACGATGTCGAGACCACCGAACTTGCCCTGCGCCGCGGCGAGCATCGCATCGGCCGTCTCACGCTCGGCGACGCTGCCGGGCACGAACTCCGCTGCGGCACCGAGATCGCGGATCCGCGCGAGAGTGTCCTCCACCGCGTCGTTCTCCACGAGATCGTTGACCACCACCGATGCTCCGGCCCGCGCGAGCGCGAGCGCCTCGGCACGTCCGAGACCCGCTCCGGCTCCCGTGACGACGGCGACCCGCCCTTCGAGAGACACCCGATCGTCGTTCCCCACGCCACCGTTGGCGTCCGCACTCATCCACGTACTCCTCGAGATTCGGGCCGATTGCCGGCCGCACGCCGGTACTCTCCCCACCAGGACCCGGGGGCACCGAAAATGTAGAACTTGTTATTTTTCCTGGCAAGGGTCGGTGCCGGTCACCGTCCGACGCTCACGCCTCGGCGAGGGCCGCACGCGGGCACTGGGCGACGGCCTCGCGGACGGCGTCCTCACTACCCTCGGGTACGGGATGCGTGACGATCAGCTCGTCGTCGTCGTTGAGATCGAAGACGTCGGGCGCCAGCCCGACACACACGCCGTTCGCTTCACAGCGGTCGAAGTCGACCTTGACATCCATTCCGGGACCTCGCTTCACATTCGCGCCGACCGATCGGGTCCAGACTAGAACGCGTTCCAATTCTGTGCAATGATTCGCGATGATCCCACAGAGACGATTCGCGGGGACACGCAGCGACGAAACGGAGCGTTCGTGGACATCTCCTACACCCCCGGGCAACAAGCCCTCCGCGAGGAATTGCGGGCCTATTTCGCACAGATCATGACACCCGAGCGCCGCGAGGCGCTCGCGGCCACGACCGGGGAGTACGGCTCCGGCAACGTGTACCGCGAGGTCGTGCAGCAGATGGGCAAGGACGGTTGGCTCACGCTCGGGTGGCCTGAGGAGTACGGCGGTCAGAACCGTTCCGCGATGGACCAATTGATCTTCACCGACGAGGCGGCCATCGCCGGCGCGCCCGTCCCGTTCCTCACCATCGATTCGGTCGCGCCGACGATCATGCACTACGGCACGGACGAGCAGAAGGAGTTCTTCCTCCCCCGCATCTCCGCGGGAGAACTGCACTTCTCGATCGGCTATTCCGAACCCGGCGCCGGCACCGACCTCGCCTCCCTGCGCACCACCGCGGTGCGCGACGGCGACGAGTGGGTCATCAACGGGCAGAAGATGTGGACGAGCCTGATCGCCTACGCCGACTACGTCTGGCTCGCCGCGCGCACCAACCCGGATGTCAAGAAGCACAAGGGGATCAGCGTCTTCATCGTGCCGACCGACACTCCCGGCTTCTCGTACACCCCTGTGCACACCATGGCCGGCCCCGACACGAGCGCCACCTATTACCAGGACGTGCGCGTCCCGGCGTCCGCGCTCGTCGGCGAGGTCGACGGCGGCTGGGCGCTCATCACCAACCAGCTCAACCACGAGCGGGTCGCGCTCACCTCCGCCGGCCCCGTGCGCACCGCGCTGACCGAGGTCCGGCGCTGGGCGCAGGAGACGCATCTGCCCGACGGGCAGCGGGTGATCGACCAGGAATGGGTGCAGATCAACCTGGCACGCGTCCATGCCAAGGCCGAATACCTGCAGCTGATGAACTGGGACATCGCCTCGAGCGCCGGCACGACCCCGCTCGGCCCGGAGGCCGCCTCGGCCAACAAGGTGTTCGGAACCGAATTCGCGACCGAGGCCTACCGGTTGCTCATGGAGGTCCTCGGCCCCGCTGCGACGGTACGGCAGAGCTCGGCCGGCGCGTTGCTCCGCGGCCGGATCGAACGCATGCACCGCAGCTCCCTCATCCTCACCTTCGGGGGCGGCACCAACGAGGTACAGCGCGACATCATCGCGATGACCGCTCTCGGCCAGCCGCCCGCCAAGCGTTAGAAAAGGACGCGCACCGTGGACTTCACCCTTACCGAGGCCCAGCAGGATCTCGCAGAACTGACCCGCAGCATCGTCGCGGACATCGTCACCAACGAACACCTGCGCACACTCGACGCCTCCGAGGACCGCATCGACCGCACCCTGTGGGACACGCTCGCATCGTCGGGCGTGCTCGGCGCCGCTCTTCCCGAGTCGCTGGGCGGAGACGGGTACGGCCCACTCGAGCAGGCGAGCATCCTGCGCGAACTCGGCCGCGGCGTCGCCGCCGTCCCCTACATCGGCTCGATCGCCGCGTGCGCGTCGGCGATCGCGGAGTTCGGCACCGCCGAGCAGCAGGCCGAGTGGGGGCGTCCCGCGGCGACCGGTGAGCAGATCCTCTCCGCAGCCCTTGCCGAGGAACTGAATCCCGATCCCACGACCCCGGCGACCCGGGCGCAGGCCACGGGCGACGGGCACGTGCTCGACGGCGTGAAGATCGTCGTCGACGCGGCGCCGGTCGCCGACGGTTTCCTCGTCCCGGCCACCGTAAGCGACTCGGTGGCGGTCTTCCTCGTGCGACCCGACGATCCGGGTGTCTCGATCACCCGGCAGCAGACCACCGACTTCGACAGTCGCGGCATCGTCACCCTCGAGCAGGTCCCGCTCCCGGCCGACCGTGTTCTCGGCACCGACGGCGTCGCCGTGGCGACGTGGTTGCGCGACCGCAGCCTGCTCGGCTCCGCCGCCTACCAGTGCGGCGTCCTCGAACAGGCCCTCGAGCTCACCGCGCAGTACGCGCGCGAACGCGTCCAGTTCGATCGCCCGATCGGTAGTTTCCAGGCCGTCTCCCAGCGACTCGCCGACGCCTACATCGACGTCAAGGCGGTGCGACTGACGTTGTGGCAGGCCGCCTTCCGGATGGCCTCGGGTGAGCGTCACGACGACGCCCTGCGCACCGCGGCCTTCTGGGCGGCCGATGCGGGACACCGTGTCGCGCACACGACCGTGCACGTGCACGGCGGTGTCGGGCTCGACGAGGACCATCCGGTGCACCGCTACTTCCTCGCGGCCAAGCACCACGAGTTCCTGCTCGGCTCCGCCACCGACCAGTTGCGCGCGCTCGGACACGAACTCGCCGACGTCCCGGCCTGATCGCATGACCGCTCTCACCGTCACCGAACTGCTCGAACGACTCGCCGACGTCGACGATCGAGGCCTGCGTTTCGAGGAGACCGAACTGTCGTGGCGCGAACACGTCGCGCAGTCCCGGCGACGCGCCGCACTGTTACGCGACCTGCTCGACGGCCCGGCGCCGAAGCACATCGGGATCCTCATGGACAACGTCCCGGAGTTCTCGTTGCTGCTGGGCGCCGCGGCCTTCTCCGGTTCGGTGGTGGTGGGCCTGAACACGACCCGGCGCGGTGCGGCGCTCGCCCGCGACATCGCGCTCGCCGATTGCCGGGTCGTGTTCACCGAGGCCGCACATGCGTCCCTGCTCGACGGTGTGGATCTCGGCGACGTGCGGGTGATCGACGTCGACTCGCCCGAGTGGACGTCGATGCTCGCCCCGTTCGCCGACACGGTCGGGGAGACTGCCTCGCCCTCCCCCGACGACCTGTTCATGCTGATCTTCACGTCGGGCACGAGCGGCGACCCGAAGGCCGTGCGGTGCACGCACCGCAAGTTCACCGATCCCGCGACGATGCTCGCCACGCGGTTCGGTCTCGGCCCCGACGACACCGTGTACGTGTCGATGCCCCTGTTCCATTCCAACGCGATGATCGCCGGCTGGGCGATCGGGCTCGCGGCGCGCGGCAGCATCGCTCTGCGTCGACGGTTCTCGGCGTCGGGTTTCCTTCCCGACGTCCGCCGCTACGGGGTGACCTTCGCGAACTACGTCGGCAAGCCGCTGTCGTATGTCGTGGCGACTCCCGAGCAGCCCGACGACCACGACAACCCGCTGCGCATCGTGTACGGCAACGAGGCGTCGGCCGCCGACGTCGCCGAGTTCACGCGGCGCTTCGGCGCACGGGTGGTCGACGGATTCGGCTCGACCGAGGGCGGCATCGCGATCGCGTCGGCACCCGACGCCCCGGCCGGCGCCCTCGGCCGGCTTCCCGAGGGCATCGAGATCCTCGATCCCGAGACGGGGCGACGCTGCCCTCCGGCGGTGTTCGACGCGAACGGCAGGATCACCAACGCCGACGCCGCGACGGGCGAGCTCGTCAACGTGCGCGGTGCCGGTCTGTTCGACGGCTACTACAACAACCCCGAGGCCGACGCCGAACGCCTCCGCGACGGGCGCTATCACAGCGGCGACCTCGCCTACCGGGACGCGAACGGCTTCGTCTACTTCGCCGGACGCAGCTCGGGCTGGCTCCGGGTGGACGGGGAGAATCTCGGTGCGGCACCCATCGAGCGCATCCTGATGCGGTACGAGGGTTTCGCTCAGGTTGCGGTGTACGGGGTGCCCGACCGCAACGTCGGCGACCGGGTGATGGCCGCGGTGATCCCTGCGGCGGGCTCCGACTTCGATCCGGTCGCGTTCGCGCGTTTCCTCGATGCGCAGACCGATCTCGGCCCCAAGCAGATGCCCGGTCTGATCCGTGTCTGCAGCGAGTTCCCCCGTACCGCGACCTTCAAGGTCCTGACCCGTTCCCTGGCCGCCGAACGCTGGTCCTGTAGCGATCCGGTGTGGCTTCGGGAACGTGGCGATTCCGAATTCCGGCTGTTGTCAGACGAACTGGTGCACCTTCTCGAACCCGCCTCCGTCGGCACTTCTGCGCGATAGCGTCGTCCCGAGACCCGGGATCGCTCCCTTGCCGCTCTACATACCCTGGGGTATGTTCGGCGCACCCGAGAGGTCGGGACGCGGTTTCGTCGATGCGACCGTGGAAGAAGCGAGGATTCATGGGATCGGTGCCACGCGCGACCGCACACGCACTGGGCGGTTTCTATGCGCTGTCCCTCGACGCGTTCACCGCCCTGTTCCGCTCCCGCTTCCAATGGCGCGAATTCCTCACCCAGTTCTGGTTCATCGCCCGGGTGTCGCTCGTGCCCACGATCCTGATGTCCGTCCCGTTCACCGTCCTCGTCGTGTTCACGCTCAATTCGCTGCTGCTCGAGATCGGTGCCGGCGACCTGAGCGGAGCGGGTGCCGGGCTCGGCGCCATCACGCAGATCGGCCCGCTCGTGACGGTGCTGGTGGTCGCCGGGGCCGGCGCCACCGCGATCGCCGCCGACCTCGGCTCCCGCACCATCCGCGACGAGATCGCCGCGCTCGAGGTGCTCGGCATCGACCCCGCCGCCCGGCTCGTGTTGCCGCGCGCACTGGCGTCGACCGCCGTCGCGGTCACGCTCAACGGGGCGGTGTGCGCGATCGGTCTGATCGGCGGGTTCTTCTTCTCGGTGACACTCCAGAACGTCGATCCCGGCGCCTACGCCGCGGGGGTCACGCTGCTCGTCGGTCCCGGTGAGCTGCTGCTCTCGGAGATCAAGGCGGCGGTCTTCGGTCTGCTCGCCGGTCTGATCGCGTGCCATCGCGGGCTCTCGGTCAGCGGCGGCCCGAAGAGCGTCGGCGAGGCCGTCAACGAGACGGTGGTCTTCGCGTTCGTCGCGTTGTTCCTTGCCAACATGCTGCTCACCTCGATCGGTATCGCGGTGATGGGGCGATGAGTATCACGGGGGCGGCCACCGGTCGGACTGCGCAGGTGGTGCGCCGCCTCGGCCACGGGATCTCACGCAGCATCGACATCCTGGGACGCCAGGTCGTCTTCCTCGTCGGCGCGTTGTTCTCGACGGTGCGGGCGGCCCGGCACTATCCGCGCGAGACCCTGCGTGTGGTCTCGGAGATCGGCCTCGGCACCGGCGTGCTCGCGATGGTGGGCGGCAGCGTCGCCATCATGGGTTTCCTCACCCTGTTCGCCGGCGCGACCGTCGCCGTGCAGGGTTTCACCTCACTCGGCAACATCGGTGTCGAAGCGCTCACCGGCTTCCTGTCCGCCTACGTCAACGTCCGGGTCGTCGCACCTGTGACGGCCGGTGTCGGTCTCGCCGCGACCATCGGTGCCGGGACCACCGCTCAACTCGGCGCGATGCGGATCAGCGAGGAGATCGACGCGCTCGAGGTCATGGCCATCAAGTCGGTGCCGTATCTCGTCGGCACACGCATCCTGGCGGGCCTGATCGCCGTCGTGCCCCTGTACTCGCTGTCGGTGCTGGCGTCGTTCCTGTCGAGCCGCATCGCGACCGTCGTGGTGCTCGGCCAGTCGCCCGGCGTCTACGACCACTATTTCGCGACCTTCCTGCGCCCGACCGACGTGCTGTGGTCGTTCGGGCAGGCGATCACCATGGCCGTGGTCGTCATGACCGTGCACAGCTACTACGGCTACACCGCCTCGGGCGGACCATCCGGCGTCGGTGTCGCGACGGGTCGCGCGGTGCGGATGTCGCTCATTGCGGTGGTGACGGTGACCCTGCTGATCTCCCTGGTCCTCTACGGCAGCAGCCGCCAGCTGCATCTGGCGGGGTGAGGAGCGTGCCCACCTGGTTGCCGAAGGTCGCTGCGACGTGCTTCGTCGTCGTCTCCGCGCTCGTTCTCGTGTTCGTCTACCACGGCTTCCGCGGCTCGTTCACGCCCGGCGTGAAGGTGACCGTCGAGAGCGGCCGCTCCGGTCTGATGCTCGAGGACGGCGCCATGGTCAAGGCGCACGGGGTGCACGTCGGCAGCGTCACGGCGGTGCAGCAGACGCCGTCCGGCGCGGTGATCGAACTGCGCCTGGATCCGGACGCCGCCGCCCGGCTGCCCGCCGACCCCGGCGCCGACATCCGCGCGACGACGGTCTTCGGCGCCAAGTACGTCACCCTCACCGACCCACCGTCGCCCGGCCCGGTCGGACTGGCCGAGGGCACGGTGCTGCGCGCATCGAGCGTGACCGTGGAGACGAACACCGTCTTCGAATCGTTGTCCGACGTCCTGCACGCGGTCGATCCGGCGAAGCTGAACCGCACGCTCGGTGCGCTGTCGTCGGCGTTGCGCGGACAGGGCGAGTCGCTCGGCCGCGCGCTCGTCGACACCGACGCCGTCCTCACCCGGATCGAACCGCGCACCGAGACACTGCGACGCGATCTCGCCGCCGCCGAGGCGACCGCCGACATCTACGCCGGAGCCACCGACGGGATCGTGGCGTCGTTCGACAATCTCGCCGTCACCGGCACGACCCTCGTCGACCGCGCCGACGACCTCGACCGCGTCCTGCTCGCCGCGATCGGCATGGGTGACGCCGGTCGCCGTGTGGTCGAGCCGAACAGCGAGCAGATCGTCGACGTGCTCGATCTCCTGCGCCCCACGGCTTCTCTCCTCGAGGAGTACTCGCCGGTCCTCCCCTGCTTCCTGCAGGGCGCCGACCGTGCCCGGCAGCTCGCCGAACCGGCCTCGGGTGGCAACGGCTCGTCGATGATGCTGAAGTCGACCTTCCTGCTCGGCACCGACCCGTACGAATATCCGCGCAATCTTCCGGTCGTCGAGGCCACCGGCGGGCCACGCTGCGGTCCCCTGCCCATCGTGACGGTCGACGAGACCCCCGCCCCGTACGTCGTAGCGAACACCGGCGCCAATCCGTTCGAGGCCGGCAACACCTCACCGGTCTTCGTCCCCGACTCGCTGTTCGAACTGCTCACCGGAGGCGCCGGATGACACGCACCGCGATCGCCGCGGGCATCTACGCCCTCGTCATGGTTCTGATCCTGGCCGGACTGTTCGTCGTCTTCGGCCAGGTCCGGTTCGGTGAACACACGCGCTACCACGCGCTCTTCGACGACGTCTCCGGTCTCGAGGAGGGCCAGTTCGTCCGCGTCTCCGGGGTCGAGGTCGGCAGGGTCACCGCCGTGGAGTTCGCCGAGAACAACCGCATCGACGTGGCCTTCGAGGTCGACTCGTCGTACACCCCGACCCGCGCGAGCATCGCCACCGTGCGTTATCTCAACCTCGTCGGCGACCGGTACCTCGAATTGTCCGACGGTGCCGGCGATCCCACACCCATGGCGGCCGACGAGACGATCGGCACCGACCGGACCCGGCCGGCACTCGATCTGGACGTGCTCATCGGCAGCTTCACACCGTTGTTCCGCGCGCTCGAACCCGAACAGGTCAACCGGTTGTCGGCCGATCTCATCACCGTGCTGCAGGGCCAGGGCGGCACCGTCGAATCCGTCCTCGCCCAAGCGGCTTCGCTCACCTCGCACATCGCCGACCGCGACGTCCTCGTCGGGCAGGTGATCACGAACCTCGACTCGGTCCTCGCGAATCTCGCCGCGCACCGCGACACCTTCGACACCGCACTGGTGCGCGCCCACGAGGTGGCCGCGCGACTCGCACAGGACGCCACGCTGGTCGGCGACGCCGTCACCCACATCGATGCGATCGGCGGGTCGCTCACCGATCTGCTCGCGCAGTCCCGCACCTCACTCGCCGGCACGATCCGCGAAACAGGCAACGTCGCCGCGCAGGTCGACTCGCGCAGCGACACCGTCGAACAACTGACGACCGAACTGCCCGACGCCTACAAGGCCCTCACGCGACTCGGCGCCTACGGCGGATTCTTCAACTACTACCTGTGCGGCATGCTCATCGAGATCAACGACCTGTCCGGCAACAAGGTCACCTCACCGCTGTTCGGGCAGACGACGGGCAGGTGCGCTCCGGCATGACCCAGTTCCGCGAGATGAATCCCGTGCGTGTCGGCGTCGTCGGCACGATCGTGCTCGTCGTGCTCGTGCTCGGCGCCCTGAACATCCGCTCCCTGCCGTTCCTCGACGGCGGCACGACCTACCGGGCGAGATTCGTCGACGCCGGTGGCCTGAACACCGGCGACACCGTGCAGGTCGCGGGCAAGGACGCCGGGCGGGTGACCGACATCGACATCGACCACGACGCCGTGGCCGTCACGTTCACCGTCGACCGGGCGGTCGTCCTCGGAACCGACACCACCGTCGAGATCGCCACCGCCACCGCGCTCGGGGCACGCAACCTGCGCGTGCGCCCCGCCGGTCCGGGACGACTCGAGGACGGCGCCACCATCGACCTCGACCGCACCGTCGCGCCCTACCAGTTGACCGACGCCCTCGGCGATCTCACCGATACCGCCGCTGCGATCGACACCGAGCAACTGCGCGAGTCGATGGAAGTACTGTCCGACACCCTGCGCGAGACGCCCGACGACGTCGGCGCGGCGCTCGACGGTGTGCGGCGACTGTCCGAGACCGTCGCGTCGCGGGACGAATCCCTGCGGGCGCTCCTCGCGCACGCCGAACAGGTCACCGCGGTCCTCGCCGAGCGCAGCGACGCGATCGACGCGCTGATCGTCGACGCCGACCGCATCCTCGGCGAACTGCACCGCCGCCGAGCCGCTCTCGACACCCTGTTCGCGAACGTCGATGCGTTGTCGGTCCAGATCTCGAATCTCGTCGCCGACAACGAGGCCCAGCTCGAACCCACCCTGGGCAAGCTGAACGCCGTCCTCGGGATCCTCGAACGCAACCGCGACAACATCGCCCTGGCCATCGAGCGGCTGGGCCCGTACGCGACCGAACTCGGCGAGGCCGTCGCGTCCGGTCCGTTCTTCAACTCGTACATCCAGAACCTGTTGCCCATGCAGATCATCGAGCCGGCCCTGACCGCCGCGCTCGAGAAGGCCGGCATCACGCCGCCGGGAGGTACACCGTGACGCGACTGCGTCCCCTGATCTCGTGGGGTGTCCCGATCCTGCTTCTCGCCGTCGTCGCGGTGGTGTCGTTCACCGTCGCGCCGTGGCGGTCGGCCGACGAATACGCGGCCGAATTCACCTCGAGCCGTGGCCTGTACGTGGGTGACGACGTGCGCATCATGGGGGTCGAGGTCGGGCGTGTGACGAAGATCGAACCGCGCGGCGATCGCGTCCTCGTGCGCTTCGACATCGACTCCGAGCGCCGCATCCCCGCCGACGCACAGGCCGCGATCGTCGCCCCCACTCTGGTTTCCGCCCGCTTCGTCCAGCTCACCCCACCGCACACGGGAGGACCGGAACTGCCGGTGGGAGCAACGATTCCCGTCGAACGCACCGCGGTCCCGGTCGAATGGGACGAGATCACCGAACAACTGACGCGACTGACGACCGAACTGGGGCCCGACGACACCGACCCGCAGGGGGCACTCGGTGAGGTCCTCGACGTTGCGGCCGCCAACGCCGAGGGACACGGCCCCGCCCTGCGCGACAGCCTGCAGCAGCTCGCAACGGCGATGCGCACGATCTCCGACGGCCGGCACGACCTGTTCGGCACCCTCGGCAACCTGCAGGTCTTCGTCGAGGCGCTGTCGATGAGCGGCGACCAGATCGTCTCCTTCCACGACCGGCTCGCGTCCGTCACCGAGATCCTCGACGCGAACCGCGACGACATGGGCGCCGCACTGGCGGGACTCGATGCCGTCCTCGTCGACGTCGAGCGGTTCGTCCGCGACAACCGCGAACGCGTCGACACGACCGTCGATCGCACGGCCGCACTGACCGAGACCCTGGCGGCGCAGCGCGACGGGATCGCGCAGGTACTGCACGTCGCACCGACGGCGTTGTCGAACCTGCAGGGCATCTATCAGCCCGCGCACAACACGGTGGTCTCGGCGTTGTCGCTGACCAACTTCGCCAATCCTGCCCAGTTCGTCTGCTCTGCGCTCGCCGCGGCCGAGCAGGTCGACGCGCACACCGCGTCGGAGTTGTGCGTGCAGTATCTCGGCCCGATCCTGCCGCTGCTCGCGATGGACTACCCACCCGTGCGCCTCAACCCGACGCGCGGCGTGGGGGCATTGCCCGACCAGCTCGTCTACACCGAGCCCGAGTTGATGCCGGCGCCCGGTGCGCCGTCGCCGGCCTCACTGGCCGATCTGCTCTCCCCGGGGGCGCCGTGAGAACACGAGTCCTGCGCGCGGTCGGTGTCCTCGCCTGCCTGGCCCTGACCGCCGGGTGCGAGTGGCGCGGCCTGAACAGCCTGCCCCTTCCCGGCACGCACGGTCGCGGCGACGACGCGTTCGCCGTGACCATCGAGATGCCCGACGTCACGACCCTCGAACGCAATTCACGGGTCCGCGTCGGCGACGTCACCGTCGGGCGGGTCGCCGACCTGCGGCTCGGCGACGGACATGCGCTCGTGACGGTGATGGTCGACGGCAGCACGGTGCTTCCGGAGAACACGGTCGCGAAGATCGGGCAGACGAGCCTGCTCGGGTCCGCCCACGTCGAACTCTCTCCCCCGCTCGCCGAACCCGCCCGTGGCCGGCTCGGGGACGGCGACGTCATCCCCCTCGAGCGGGCGGGTGCGTTCCCCACCACCGAGCAGACCCTGTCGTCGCTGTCGCTGGTGCTCAGCGGCGGTGGCCTCGCCCAAGCCCAGGAGATCACCCGCGAACTCAACCGGGCGATGGACGGACGGCAGGAGTCGGTGCGGGCCCTGCTCACCCGCCTCGACGCGGTGCTCGCCGGGCTGGACGGCCAGAAGGAGCAGATCGTGAGCGCGATGGAATCGCTCGACGCACTCGCCGTCGAGGTCGCCGAGCACAACACCGAGATCGCGGCGGCGACGGACGATCTCGCGCCCGCCATGGAGGTGTTGTCCACCCAGCGCGACGACCTGACCCGCGCCGCCGATGCGCTCGGGCAGTTCGGGCGCGTCGCGAACGAGGTCGTCGAGGCGAGCGGCGACGACGTCGTCGCGAACCTGCGTGATCTCGAACCGGTGCTGGCCTCGCTCGCGTCGGCGGGCGACTCGCTCACCGAGTCGCTGCGCTACCTGCTGACCTTCCCGTTCCCCATCGACACCTACCGCAACGCGGTGCGCGGCGACTACGCGAACGGCACGGTCATCCTCGACCTCACCCTGCCGACCCTCGAGAACGCACTGCTGCTCGGCACGCCCTTCGAGAACGCACTCACCGGCGGCGGGCGACCCGTGCCGGATCTGGTGTCGCTGCTCGTCCCGCCAGTGTCGGAGCCGACCCGATGAGCCCGGCTGCGGTGCTGCGCCGCAAACTGGCGGTGTTCTTCTCGGTCGGGATCGCGGCGGTGCTGATCGTCGCGCTGTTCATCGTCGAGGTGCCCGCCCTGTTCGGGGTGGGACGCTACGAGGTGCGTCTCGACCTCGCCGACGCCGGGGGTCTGTATCCCTCGGCGAACGTCACCTACCGCGGCATCGAGATCGGCCGGGTGACGTCACTGACCATGACCACGAGCGGCGCCGAGGCGGTTCTCTCGCTCGACTCGGATGTTCCGGTGCCGGCCGATTCGGCGGCGCAGATCCGCAGCATGTCGGCGATCGGCGAGCAGTACGTCGAGTTCCTGCCCGACGGCGAGGACGGCCCGTATCTGACCGCGGGGTCGATCGTTCCCCGCGATCGCATCTCCGTGCCCGAACCGATCGGCGGTGCGCTCGACCAGCTCGACGCCACGCTGCAGTCCGTGGGACCCGACCGCCTCGCCCTGCTGCTCGACGAGACCCACACGGCGGTGGCCGATTCCGGCGACGCCCTGCGGATCCTCGTCGAGGCCGGCGCGGCGGTGAGCGCCGAGGCCGCTGCGAGCGCGGACAGCACCGCGGCACTGATCGATCAGGTCGGTCCGTTGCTCGACACGCAGGTCGCGTCGTCGGATGCGATCGCCCGATGGGCGTCCTCCCTGGCGGGCACCACCGCACAGTTGCGCGACTCCGACAGCGACGTGCGCACCCTCCTCGGCGTGACGGCCCCTGCCGCCGCGCAGGTGCAGGCGCTGTTCGAGGAGGCCGAACCGACCCTCCCCCTGCTGCTCGCCAATCTGGTCACCGTCGAGCAGGTCGCCGCGGTGTACCGGCCGTCGCTCGAACAGATGCTGGTGCTGTTCCCGTCGATCATGGCGTCGACCCAGTCGGCGGGTCTGCCCAATGTCGACAACCCCTCGCAGAACACCTACTTCACCGCGACCTTCAACGACCCGCCGCCGTGCATCACCGGCTTCCTGCCGCCGGAACAGCGGCGCTCACCCACCGAGTTCGACGTGCCCGACACCCCGCCCGATCTGTACTGCAAGCTGCCGGCGGACTCCCCCATCGCGGTGCGCGGGGCACGGAACATGCCGTGCATCGAGTACCCGGGGCGCCGTGCCCCCACGGTACAGTTGTGCCGCGACGGTGGTTATTCGGCGACGAGCCTGGAAGGGCTTCTGTCGCCGCCGAACTGAGCGACGGGCGGGGCCGATGGACACCGACGGGTCATCCGGCGAGACCGAGCGCACGCCCGACGGCAGATATGTGGTGGTCAAGGGGCGACGTTGGCGTGCCACCGATCCCGCGATTCCCGAACCTCTGCGGAAACAGCTGGTGGCGGAGCTGATGCGGGCCCGCCGTCTCGTGAAGAGCGAGGGAGACGCCGCGCGGCATCGTGTCCAGGACGCCAAGGTCGCACTCGGCGAACGCGGACATCCGTGGTGGGAGCCGCGCGACGACGACGCGGCCCGCGAGCGACTCGCGGCCACGATCTGCGCGCTGCTCCGGGAACGGAATCCGTCCACCATCTGCCCCAGTGACGCCGCGCGGGTCGCCGGCGGAGGGGCGTGGCGCGACCTGATGGACATCGCCCGCTCGGTAGCCGCCGAACTCGAACGCAGCGAGCACGTGGTGATCACGCAGAAGGGCGAGCCGGTGGACGTGGAGACGGCTCGAGGTCCGATCCGGATCGCACCCGGACCGAACCTCGAGCACCCTCGTCCCTCCCCGTGAGACGAATCCGAGCGGATCAGACGCTCGCGGCCTCGTTCAGCTTCTCCAGCGTGCCGGTCGCCTCGAGGTACTCCTGCACCCAGCGTTCGATGACGGTGGAGGTCTTGTCGACCTTCGTGAACTGCCCGACGACCTGACCGACCGGGTTGAACGCGACGTCGACGGACTCGTCGGGGTACTTGTGGGTGGCGGCGACGGCCATGCCGGACACCATGTACTGCAACGGCATTCCGAGGGGCTTCGGGTTGCCCTCCTGCTCCCACGCCTCGGTCCAGTCGTTGCGGAGCATGCGGCAGGGCTTACCGGTGAACGAGCGGCTGCGGACGGTGTCGCGGCTGCTCGCCTTGATGTAGGCCTCCTGCTGCACCGGAGTGTTCTCGGCCTCCTCGACCATGAGCCACTGCGAACCGGTCCACGCGCCCTGGGCGCCGAGCGCGAGTGCCGCAGCGATCTGCTGGCCGCTGCCGATACCGCCGGCGGCCAGCACCGGGACCGGTGCGACCTCCTTGACGACCTGCGGCCACAGCACGATCGAGCCGACCTCACCGCAGTGCCCACCACCTTCGCCGCCCTGGGCGATGATGATGTCGACACCGGCGTCGGCGTGCTTGCGGGCCTGTTTCGGCGAACCGCACAGCGCCGCGACCTTGCGACCGGCCTTGTGGATGTGCTCGATCATGTCGGCCGGCGGGGTGCCGAGCGCGTTGGCGATGAGCGTGACCTTCGGATGCTGCAGTGCCACCTCCACCTGCGGGGTCGCGGTGGCCTCGGTCCAACCGAGAAGCTGCAACGCGTTATCGTCGCCTTCGGGCAGCGGGACGCCGTGGTCGGTGAGGATCTTACGGCCGAATTCGAGGGTCTCCTGCGGCACCATCGACTGCAGCATCTTCGTGAGTTCCTCGGCGGAGAGGTTCGCGTCCATACCTTCGTACTTGTTGGGGATGACGATGTCGACACCGTACGGGCGGTCGCCGATGTGCTCGTCGATCCAGTTCAGCTCGATTTCGAGCTCTTCCGGCGTGAACCCGACGGCGCCGAGGACGCCGAAGCCGCCGGCCTTGGCGACGGCGACGACAACGTCGCGGCAGTGGGTGAATGCGAAGATCGGGAACTCGATGCCGAGTTCGTCGCAGATGGGCGTGTGCATTCGGCACTCCTCGAGAGAAACGTAGAAGACTGTAACGTGTTCTACCTTAGTGCGAGATGGCCCTGTGCGGAAGGCACGCAACAACGGATGAAGGCTCGCAACATCGGCAGTGACTGCCGATGTTGCGAGCCTTCACCTCGCGTTGCGTACCTCGGATGATGCCGTGCTAGATGATTCCCCGCTCGCGGAGTTCCTTCTGCTCGATGTCGCTCAGTCCGAGGATCTCGCCGTAGACCGCCGCATTGTCGTATCCCGCGACGGGCGGGCCGGCGCGACGCACCGAACCCGGCGTCCCGGTGAGCGTCGGCACCACACCCGGGCCGAGTACGTCTGCGCCGGTGCGCTCGTCGTGATGCGGGACGATCATGTCCCGTGCCTGGAACTGCGGATCGGCGACGACCTCCGCGACCGTGTTCACCGGCCCGGACACCACACCCGACGACGACAGATGCGCCAGCAGGTCGTCGAGCGTCCACGTCGCCGCCCACTCACCGATGAGGGCGTCGAGCTCGTCCTGGTTCACGCCACGCGCGAGATGGTCGGCGAAGCGCGGGTCGTCGGCGAGCTCGAGGCGCTCCATCGCCGCGCACAGGCGACGGAAGACCGTGTCCTGGTTGGCGGCGATGACGATCCACATGTCGTCGGACGTCCGGTACAGGTTCGACGGGGCAATGCCCTCGAGGCGGGTACCGGAGGGGCCGCGGACGACCCCTGCGACGTCGTAGTCGGGGATCACCGATTCCTGGATCGCGAGGCACGCCTCGGTGAGCGCCACGTCGACGACCTGCCCGCGTCCGGTCCGTTCGCGGCCGAGCAACGCGGCGAGGATGCCCTGCACGGCGAACATCCCGGCGAGGGAGTCGCCGAGGGACAGCGCGAGTCGCGGGGGTGCCTGGCCGGGATATCCGTTGAGGTGCCGCAACCCGCTCTCCGCCTCGGCCACCGACGCGTAACCGGCCTGCCCGGCCTTGGGGCCGGTCTGCCCGTAACCGGAGACGCGGGCCAACACGATGCCCGGATTGATCTCGGAGAGCACGTCGTAGCCGAGCCCCCACTTCTCGAGCGTGCCGGGACGGAAGTTCTCGACCACCACGTCGGACTCGGCGACGAGACGCCGGAACAGTTCCTGCCCGTCGGGCGCCCGAAGATCGAGGGTGACGCAACGCTTGTTGCGCGCGTGCACCGTCCAGAAGTAGCGATGCCCGTCCCGCTCACCCTGTCCCCAGGTGCGGAGCGGGTCGGGACGCTTCGGATCCTCGATCTTGATGACGTCGGCACCCATGTCGCCGAGCAGACGTCCTGCATACGGACCGGCGATCAGGGTTCCCAGTTCGAGCACCCTGATGCCCGCCAGCGCTCCCGCTGCCTGCGACTCGCCTTGTGTCGACTCGCCTTGTGTCGACTCGACTTGTGTCACTGCCTCTTCCGTCCTCTGGTCAGTAACCGAGGTGAACCGTCTTCTCCTCGGTGAACGCTTCGAGCCCGCTGCGGCCCAGTTCACGCCCGATGCCGCTCGCGTCACGTCCACCCCAGGGTAGTGCCGGATCGGGGACACCCCAGCCGTTGACCCACACCGTGCCCACACGCAACTGCGGGATCACGCTGTGCACGGTCGACAGGTTCTGGCTGAAGACGAACGCGTTGAGACCGTACTTCGTGGCGTTCGCCAGCTGCACGGCCTCCTCGGTGGTCTTGAAGGTGATGACCGTGGCGACGGGGCCGAAGATCTCCTCGCGGGCGATGGTGAGGTCGTTGGTGCCGCGGAAGACGGTCGGCTCCACGAAGAAACCGCGCTCCCCCACCCGCGACCCGCCGGTCAGCAGTTGAGCGCCTTCGTTCTTGCCCTTCTCGATGTAGCCGAGGATGCGGTCGAGCTGCTTGCGGTTGACGATGGTGCCCTGCGTCGTCGACGCGTCGAAGGGATCACCGATCACCGCTCCGCGGGCGAACTCGACGAGTCCCTCGACGACCTGATCGGCGATCGACTCGTGCACGATCACGCGCGTGCCGGCGGCACACACCTGACCCTGGTGGTAGAAGTTGCCCATCGCGATCCACGGCAGCGACGCCTCGAGGTCGGCGTCGGGGAAGATCAGCTGCGGCGCCTTGCCGCCGAGTTCGAGGGTCACCTTCCGGAACTTCTCGCCGGCGAGCGAGGTGATGGTCTTCCCGACGGCCGGGCTGCCGGTGAAGGTGATCTTGTCGATGCCCTCGTGGGCGGCCAGCGCAGCACCGGCTTCGGGACCGAGACCGGGCACGACGTTGAACGCGCCGTCCGGTACTCCGGCCTCGGCGAGCAGGTCGGCGAGCTTCAGGGTCGACAGCGAAGCGTCCTCGGCGGGCTTGACGACCACCGAGCATCCGGCGGCCAGGGCCGGGGCGATCTTCCAGGCCGCGACGACCGTCGGGTTGTTCCACGGAGTGATCGCACCGACCACACCGAGGGGCTGGCGCAGGGTGAATCCGAAGCGGTGCTGCGGACCCACATCGGGCAGGATCATCGCCTCACCGGCGATCTTGTCGGCCCAGCCTGCGTAGTGCCGGAACGACGCCGCGGCGGCGGGGATGTCCCCGGCGACGGTGTCGGCGTAGAGCTTGCCCATCTCCGCGGTCTCGAGCGCCGACAGTTCGGGGGCGTGCTGCTCGATGAGGTCGGCGGCGCGGGAGAGGATCCGGCCGCGTTCGGCACCGGCCATCCGCGACCAGACACCGGATTCGAAGGTGTCGCGCGCGGCGAGGACGGCCGCGTCGATGTCGGCGGCCCCACCCGCCGCGACCTCGGCGACGGCCTCTTCCGTCGCCGGGTTGATCGACGAGAAGTGGGCACCCGAACGGGCGGGCACGGCCCGGCCGCCGATCCGCAGCTGCGGGTCGGGTACGACGACGGGTGCGGGGGTGGACAGTTCGGTCATCACGACTCCTGGGGAGAAGGTGGGGTGAAGCGTCGGGTGAGGCCGGACCACGAGGAGTCGTAGTTCGGCTGGCGATGCGCTGCGCGATGGGCCGCGTCGGTGACGGAGAGGGCGAGTCTCGTCTCGAACATGAACGACAGGGTGTTCACGAGCTTGACCGGCTTCAGTTCGGCCGACGTCGCGAGATCGAAGGTCTCGACGTCGGGTCCGTGAGCGCCCCACTGGTTGTGGAGCGACGCGCCGCCCGGGACGAATCCTTCCGCCTTCGAGTCGTGCTGTCCACGAACGAGTCCCATGAACTCGGTCATGACGTTGCGGTGGAAGTGCGGCGGCCGGAAGGTGTGCTCCCCGACCACCCAGCGGTCGGGGAAGACACAGAAGTCGACATTGGCCTGCCCCGGAATCGGGGTGGGCGAGGTGAGCACGGTGAAGATCGACGGATCGGGATGGTCCCAGCCGGCCGTGGTCATCGCGTTGAAGCGGCCCAGATCGTACTTGTAGGCACCGTGCGTGCCGTGCCAGGCGACGACGTCGAGGGGCGAGTGGTCGAGTTCGGTGGCCCACAGGTGCCCACCGAACTTCTGCACGAGTTGCACCGTGCCCGAACGGTCCTCGTACCAGGCCGTCGGGTACAGGAAGTCGCGGGCGTGGGCGAGACCGTTCGCGCCGATGGGGCCGAGTTCCGGCAGGGCCAGGGCGGCCCCGTAGTTCTCGAGCAGGTAACCGGTCGCCTTCTCACTCACCAGATCCACGCGGAACCGCAGACCTCGTCCGATCACCGCGATCTCACCGGGTTCGACGAGCAGCCGTCCCAGTTCGGTGCACAGCAGCAGCGCGCCGTCCTGCGGGACGAACAGCAGTTCTCCGTCGGCGTCGACGAAGTAACGGTCGGTCATCGACTGCGACGCCGCGTACAGATGGACGGCGACGCCGGTGCGGGCGCGGACGTCCCCGTTGACTGCGTAGGTCGTCACGCCGTCGAGGAAGTCCGTGCCCGGTGCCGGTTCCGGCTGCGGATCCCATCGCAACCGGTTCGGGGTGAGCACTCCCCCGGCGTCGGGTGCCGACACCCAGCCGGCGTCGTCGATCCGCTCGAAGGGACCGTGCGCGGCGGACGGCATGATCCGGTACGTCCATGTGCGGCGGTTGATCTCGCGGGGCTCGGTGAACGCGGTGGCCGAGTGTTGTTCGGCGTAGAGCCCGTACGCGACCCGCTGGGGCGAATTCTGTCCCCACGGAAGCACACCCGGAACGGCCTCGCTGTGGTGCTCGTTGCCGAAGCCGTGCAGATACTCGATGCCCGCGAAGCCGGGCTCCACACCGACGTCCGCGCGCTCGCTCATGTCAACGCGACCATCTCGTGCAGCGTCGAACCCGAACGCTCGTGATCGGTTCCGTCGACGGTCACCGTCATCGTGAAATCCGACCGGAAGCGGAAGTAACCGGGATGACCGACGAGCCGGTTGACGAGAGGCTTGAGCAACCTGCTCGACGCGAGTGGAACGTCCTCGAGCAGGTTGTGGGCGTGCACGATCTCGCGGACGGTGAACTTGACGTCGAGCGAGCCCGGGATGCGGAGGCGGATCCACGCCGGGTAGGTGCGGTCGGCGACCGCGTTGTGCACGATCGGCCCCTCCGTCAGTTCCACCTCGCCGTTGCTGAGGACCACCTCGCGCCCCTGCGCGACCATCACCGGCTGCGACCAGTGCGATCCGTACTTCTTCTGGGTGTGCACCATGGCGTAGACGAGGGTGAAGTCCTCGGTGTACAGCCGGCCCCAGTACCACTTGTCGATGAGGCGCTTCATGTCGCCGACGCCCCAGTTGTGGTCGTGGTAGCCGCGACCGGTGACCTCGGTGGACTTCCCGTCCACCGTCACCGTCCCCGCGACTCGCGCTCGCGGCGCGCCGACGACCCACGCAAAGAATTCGCGTTCGTTGTAGCTGGTCCGGCCGCGACCGGGCATCCACGGCGGGACCTCCGCGGTGAAGGTCAGGTCGAAGGCGAGGTCGCCTTCGGACACCGACACGCGGTAGACGGGCAGCCCGTCCTCCTCGCCGATCAGCTTCGCGAAGCTCTCACCGACGCGCACGTCGCACCGTTCGGTGGACACCGAGAGGTCGGCGTCGGTGTACGACCGGCTCGCTTCGCGTCGCTTGCCGTCCGCGCTGTAGACGTGGATCTCCACACCGGGCTTGCGGTGCACCAGTTCCCGGGTCTGGATCATCGCCACGACGATCCGTCCGTCGTCGAGATGGGCGTCGAAGTACCAGTGTTCGAAGGCGTGCTTGTCGGTGGACGGGTGGGCACCGTTGTCGGCGGCCTCCACGGCGGTGATCTCACCGTCGCGGCGTCCGGGGCCGTTCCATGCTTCGACGATGTGTAGGGTCATCGAGTTCTCTCCGTACGAGGTCTAGTGGGGCGGGACTGTCCGGGCCGATCAGCGACGGAGTGCTCCGCTGGCGTCGAATTGTGCTTCGCGCCCTTCCATCTGGGCGCGGTACCAGTTCTCGCGATGGGCGCACATGATCTTCTCGTGCACGCCGGCCGCGCCGGGGACGAACCGCCGGGTGAGTTCCATCGCGGTGATGAGCGGGAAGCGGACGATCGGGATGATCATCCAGGGAAGCACTTTCGGCATCGAGTACTTGCGTCGGGTGCCCGGCCCCATGAACATCGCCGAGTACACCGAGTTGATGCGGAAGTTGTAGTGCTCCCGCAGTCTCTTCAGGCCGCGGTGCCCGTCGCGCGGGGCGAACGCCTGCGGGTAGGACTCGATGAGTTCCTTGCCGTGCTCACCCGAGTCGTACGAGCGGGAGATCACGGTGCTCATGAGCGCGCGGATGCTGTCGGCGATGGTCTCGGGGTACCACTGCATACGCACCCCGAGCAGGTAGCCCATGTACTTCTGGAAGTGGATGAGCGCGCGGATCTCTCGCGGGGTGGTGTGGTAGCCGAGGGTCCACAGGGCCAGACCCGGGGTGAGGCTGCCGGCGATGAGGGTGAGCAGCATGTAGGTCTGGCTGATCGGCAGTCCCCACTTGGCGATGTCCCATTCGGGGTGTTTCGCGACGCGTGAGCGCACGGACACGTGCATCACGCGGACCTTCAGCGCGGTGGCCCGCCCTTTCGAACCCGGGGCGAGCAGCGCGCCGGGTTCGGATACGTCGATCCAGAACCGGCAGGTCTCGAGGAAACGTCGCAGAGCGTTGTCGCCGGCATAACCTCCGGCGAGCGACAGCGGTGTCGCGACGGCTGCCTCGGTGTAGATCTCGAGGGTCTCGGCGCCCGCGAAGCTGAACAGCATCGTGCCCCAGCGACGCCAGATCGCGGCACCCTGCTCGACGAGTTCGGGCTGCACCCAGTCGGGCACGGTCTCGAACTCCTCGAACAGGGCCTTCATCGCGTCGGGCACGTCGTCGAGCGAGTCGATGCCGTCGACGAGTGCCTTGTCGAGCATCTCGCGGGTCTTCTTCGGCCCGAGTTCACCGTGGTAGACCTCGTCGACGAAGCGCTCCGCCGTGGGATCGCCGCTGAACAGGTCGTTGCACAGGGCCCGGGCCTGTTCGTCGGTGGGCAGGAAGTCGAAGCCGGTGAGCCGTCGGACGAGGTTGCGGGTGCGCTTCACCCCGGGCTTCTCCAGCGCCTGCCAGTAGGGGAAGGCGCTCGGGCATCGGTCCTGTGCGGTGCGTCCGGGACCGGCGAGTGTTCGGGTCATGCCGATACCTCCTCGAGTACCGTTCGGCGGATCCACTCGACCAGTCGTCCGACGACGTCGGAGAGACCGTCCGGTTGATCCACGAGATAGTGGTTGAGGTTCCGCATCTCGATCAGTTCGTTGTGGGTGCCCGCCAGCGCGTCGTACATCAGCCGGGAATCCTCGGCGAAGGCCGCCTGGTCTCCGAGCAGGCTCATCACCATCGTCGGGGTGGTGACGTTGCGGAGGTCGGTGAGTGCGTCGGCGTGGGTGTGGTCGACGCTCCACGTGCTGAGCCAGCTGCGCACCGTGACGAAGCGGGCCAGTCCACCGGCGGCGGTGTTGGCCGCCTTCGGATCTCCGTACATGGAGCCGAGTGCGCGGTCGCTCGGGTCGAGGCTCAGGTCGACGAAGCGCGGATCCGCGACGGTGCGGTGCACGACGAAGCCGCGATCGGAGGCGCCGGTGCGTTCGAGGTCGGCGAGTTGCTCGAGCGCCCACGCGTCGATGCGGCGCATGCGGGCGAGCTGCGCGTCGCGGTACCTCTGCACCCATTCGGAATCGAGTGGTGCCGTGCGCCCGGGGGCGTAGAGGTCGAGATCGGGATCGGTGGCGTAGGGGTCGGATTCGTCGGTGACCGCGCCGTCGATCCAGTGCCGGAGAACGCGTGCTCGGCCGGGGTGCGCGCCGACGAGCATCAGGGCGTCGGCCGGTCGCAGGTTCGCCTCGGCGAACGGTGCCGGGTCGCCCGCGGGTGTGGTCGTCACGGTCGAGTTCTGCGCCTGCGACTGGTAGAACGACGCGAGCGACCCGCCGCCGCTGAACCCGAGGAGTACGACCTTCTCGAAGCCGAGTTCGTCGGTCATCCACCGCACTCCGGTGCCGAGGTCGAAGGCGGCCCGCTCCATGATGAGTGCCGGTTCGTTGGACGAGTAGCGGGTGTTGAGTCCCATTGCGGGGACGCCTGCTTCGGCGAAGGCGCGGAGCAGGAAGTGGCTCAGGAAGTTCGAGGCCGGGTGGCACATGACCACACCGACGTCCTTCGAGTACCCGGGTTGCGCGACGAGGTTGCCGTGCAGCGTCGGGTAGTGGCGGCTGAGCCCGGAGTGCATCTCGACGCGACCGTCGTTCGCCGGTTCGTACGGGATGCGCTGGAAGTGGTCTCGGGTCGTGGTGGAACTGGTGGAAGTCATGTCACCGTCCGGTATTTGAGCATCATGTCGTGGTCTTCGTGGTCGAGGATGTGGCAGTGCCACACATATCCCTGCAGGTCGCCGCCGGCAGTGTCGCCGTGGTCGGCGTGGTCACCGTGTTTGCCGTGGCCGGCGCGGTGCGGATCGAAGGTGTGCACCGCGCGCGAGAACGTCGCGTCGGGGTCGAAGCCGAGTTCGTCGGCGGTCGGGAAGTACGCGATGATGCGGGTCACCGAGTTCGGATCGCAGACGACCGTGTCCTTGTAGCCGGTCTCCCACGGCTCCGGTCCCCGCATCGGTTCGACGACGTACGGGTCGGGATCGGGCGTCCACTTGAGCCCGATGGGCGGTTGCGGCTGCCGCGCACACATCGCGAGGGTGTTGATCGCCTGCCGTCCCAGAACGCGGAAGTGCACCAGATGCAGGTGGATCGGGTGCGGGTCGGGCGTCGCGTTGACGATGTTCCACTGCTCGACGGTGCCCTGACGCGGCATCTCGATGTCGGTGCTGTGGTACATCAGGTTGTTCAGCGACATGATCGACGGCGGGATCCGCACCTCCGAGGGCTGGCTCAGCGATACGTTCCGTACGTTCTGCGGCACCGGGATCGGCCCGACCGCGGGTGGAAGACCGGGGCCGCCGCGCAGGCGGTCCGGGACCGGACCGGTGAACCCGCGGCCGGATTCGGCTCGGAAGCGCATGAACAGCGGCATGAGCACGGCACCGATCTGCGCGGCCTGCGGTGCGGCGGGTTCGGAGTTGCGCAATTCGACGGTGGCGTCCGCGTCGAGCTGCGCGAAGTCGACGAGCAGGTCCACGCGTTCGCCGGGCGACAGTCGCACGCGGGTCGTGGGAACCGGCGCATCGAGCAGGCCACCTTCCATGCCGATCACCCAGAACGGCATGCCGTTGGAGAAGTGCAGGTCCCAGATGCTGAACGACGCCGCGTTGAGCAGCCGGACCCGGTAGAGCCCGCGCGCGACCCGGGCCTCGGGCCAGATCCTGCCGTTGACGACGCCGACGTCGCCGACGGCGCCGCCCTCCCAGCGACCCTGCGGGACGATCGGGGTGGAACGGATGCTTTGCGAACCGTCGCCGTTGACGATCTTCTCCTGCAGCACCAGATCGAGTTCGAACTCGCCGGTGGGCAGGCCCAGCGGGTTGCCGGGCAGTCCGGTGTCGTAGTCGTCGCGGAGCAGGTACATGCCGGCCAGTCCCGCGTAGGCGTTCAGGCGGGTGACGGCCATGGCGTGGTCGTGGTACCACAGCGTCGTCGCGTCCTGACGGTTCGGGAAGCGGTACGTGAATCCCTGTCCGGGCCGGGAGATCTGCTCGGGGTTGCCGTCAAATTCCGGAGGCGTGACCCCACCGTGCAGGTGCATCGAGGTGGGGACGTCGGTGCGGTCGCGTTCGCTCAGACCGTGCAGCGAGGTGTCGAAGTCGACGGCGAAGGGATGCGCGTCGATGCGGTTGCGGTACTCGATCGACGTCTCCTGCCCGCGGTGCGCCACGAGAGTCGGTCCGCCGTAGGTGTTGTCGCCGTAGGCGAGAGCGGGACCGGGCGGAAGGTCGCGGTGGAAGCTGTGCATCGTGCTGACGGCGTCGATCCGGTAGGACGACGAGTCCAGACGCGGCAGGACGGGCAGGCCGTCGACGAAGGGTTCGAGTCGTGGGGAGTGGAACAACAGGGGGCGGGAGATGTCCGGCCCGTCCGCGAACGCTCGGCCACCGAGAAGCACCGCACCGGTTCCTGCGGCGAGCCCGGCGAGAAGGGTTCTACGGGTGAGTCTCTGCATGACGCGGCTTTCTGTGTTCCGGATCGGGAGTCGATGCGGACAGTCATCGTGACCGCCGCCACAGTACCATACGGTATGGTTTGGTCAATAGTGCGCACAGAGGAGTGCAGATGACTCGATCCCCCTGCTCGGCGATGGTTTCGGCGGTCGCTGTTCTCACCCTCGCCGCGGTGGCTCCGGCGCCCGCAGCGGCCGATCCGAGCCCTGCGCCGTGCTCCGGCGCAGACGCTGCTGTGGCACTCGTCCACGACCTCGCGAGCACTCCGGACGTGTGGTCCGATCTGCGCGCCGACCTCACCGGAGCCGGTTTCTGCACCGTCCCCGTCACCTGGGGCCAACCGGCGGGCACCGATGTCCCGATCCCCCTCGCCGGCCTGCGGAGCGTCGACGCGGGCGCACGCGACCTGGCCGACGCCCTGGACGAGCTGTGCGGGCAGCGATCGCAGTGCACGGTCGACGTCGTGGCGCACGGCGCCGGTTCCCTCGTCACCCAGCGATACCTGCAGGATCACGGCAACGATCGGGTCCGATCGCTGACCACACTCGGCCCGATGTGGCACGGCACGGAGATCGCCGGACTGGCCGCCGCCGAGCAGACCAGCCGCGATCTCGGCACCTACGACGCGGTCCTCGCCCTCGAGAAGCCGCTCGTCGACCCCCTGTGTGCCGGATGCCGCGAGATCATCGCCGGATCGGATCTCCTACGCGACCTGCACTCACGCGGCGTGCCCACGGCCGGGATCGACTACACCGACATCGTCTCCCGCTGCGACGGACTCGTCGTCCCACCCGAGAACGGAGCGCTGCCCACCTCGACCGTGGTCACGCTTCCCGGGCCGGATTCGTCACCATGCGTTCACCATTGGGAACTCCCCCGCGACGGCTCGGCACGCGACGCCGTCCTCACGGCACTGCCCGGTTCGGGCATGTAGTCTCGATTTCGGACCCGATCGAGACGAGGTGACCATCCGTGGCAGAGCAACCGGCGAGGAGTGGTCGCCGGTCGGGCAGACGACCACGGCTGTCCCTCGACGACTGGACCGAGGCGGGTCTGCGCCTGCTCGTCTCCGAAGGACGCAGCGCCGTGAAGATCTCGCGACTGTGCGACGAACTCGGAGTCACCAAAGGTAGCTTCTACTGGCACTTCTCCGACATCGACGACCTGATGAAGGCCATCGCCACCCGCTACACCTCGCAGGACAACGACGCCGCGCGCGGCCTGACGAGCCTCGAAGAACTGCCCGTCGACGAACGGCTCGCCCACATGGGTGCGATGCTCGTCGACGAACGCGCCTGGGAGGCCGAGGTCGCGGTGCGCGAGTGGGCGCGCAGCGATCCGCAGGTCGCCGAATCGGTCCGTGCACTCGACCAGCGCATCATGGCCG
The DNA here is from genome assembly GCF_048381395.1 of Rhodococcus shunpengi. NCBI lineage: Bacteria > Bacillati > Actinomycetota > Actinomycetes > Mycobacteriales > Nocardiaceae > Rhodococcus > Rhodococcus shunpengi. The sequence goes on along the minus strand of NZ_JBLWIU010000032.1, from coordinate 183,343 downwards.
TCGTCCGAAACTGTTTCCTCGAACTGGGTTTCGGCGAGGAAGAAGCGGAGCTGCGCGCCGGCACCCTCGTCTACGCGGGGATCGGCTTCCTGTACGGCCGCGACAGCCTGCCCTCCCCCACGGCCACGCAGATCCAGGAGCTGTTGAAGATCCTGGTCCGCCGCTGATCCCTCTCGGTCCTGGCCCTTCTCCGGCGCCGCTCTCGAACGGACGATGCCCGGGGTGGATCACTCCGCCCCGGGCACCTGCCACCCCACCACTGTGGTCCTGTCTAGCGCGCCTCGTTCAGCCGCTCGACCGCCTCGTCGTAGCCCCGGACGAGTTCGGCCATGATCTCCGCGACGGGACGGATCTCGTTCATCCGCCCCACCACCTGCCCGACCGGCATCGCGACGGCCTCGGGGTCGTCGGCCGCCGACATGCGCTGGTGCGCCTCGCTCACGAGTATGTTCTGCAACGGCATCGGCAGCGGTTCGGGCGCATCGGGTTTCGACCACGCCTCCGTCCACTTGGTCTTGAGCAGACGCGCGGGCTTGCCCGAGTAGATCCGCGACCGCACGGTGTCGGACGAGCTCGCTCCGAGCAACGCGCGCTGGATCGACGACGGGCCGTGCGCGGCCGCCCCGAGCTTGTACTCCGAGGTGGTGAGCCAGTACGAACCCATCCACACACCGGACGCACCGAGGGCCAGCGCCGCCGCGACCTGCCGTCCCGATCCCACGCCGCCGGCGGCGAGCACTGCCGCGGAATCACCGAGTGCATCGACGATTTCGGGCCACAGCACCATCGACGCGATCTCACCGGTGTGCCCGCCCGCCTCGTAACCCTGCGCGATCACGATGTCGACACCGTTCTCGACGTGCCGCTTCGCGTGCTCGACCGCGCCCGCGAGTGCCGCGACCGGCACTCCCTTCTCGTGCGCGAGGTCGATGACGTCCTTCGGCGGCGACCCCAGGGCGTTGGCGATCAGAGCGGGCCGGTGCGCGAGGGCGACGTCGACGTGCGAACGCGCGACCGAATGCAGCCAGCCCAGAACACCGCTCGCCTCGCCGACGTCGTCGGACAGCGGCGGCACACCGAGTTCGTCGAGCGTGCGGTTGACGAAGGCACGGTGCTCGGCGGGGATCAGTTTGTCGAGGTCCACCGCGGTGCCCTCGGTGGGCACCTTGGCGGGCATCACGATGTCGACGCCGTACGGCTTGCCGTCGGTGTTCTCGTCCATCCAGGTCAGAACGGCGTCGAGTTCCTCCGGGTCGTTGAACCGCACGCACCCGAGGACACCGAGTCCGCCTGTGCGGCTGATCGCCGCCGCGACGTGTTCGGAGGGCGTGAATCCGAAGATCGGATACTCGATACCGAACTTCTTGCTGAGGCCGGTCTGCATGTGTCCTTCTATCCCGTCGCCGCGGCGCCGTTGCCGTCGCCGTTGTTGTAGACCTCGTCGGCCGGACGCAGTCCGGTCTGGTCCTTGGCCCACCGGTAGTCGGGCTTACCCGCCGGCGACCGCTTGATCTCGTCGACGAACCACACCGCGCGCGGCACCTTGTACCCTGCGATCCTCGACCGTGCCGTCGACATGAGTTCGTCGAGCGTCGTCTGCTCGCCCTCGCGCAGGGCGACGACGGCGGAGACCCGCTCGCCGAAGCGCTCGTCCGGCACACCGACCACCAGGGCGTCGAAGACCGCCGGGTGCTGCTTGAGTGCGCCCTCGACCTCCTCGGGGTAGACCTTCTCGCCGCCGCTGTTGATCGAGACCGAACCGCGGCCGAGCATCGTGACGGTGCCGTCGGCCTCGACGCGTGCGTAGTCGCCGGGGATCGAGTAGCGGATCCCGTTGTACTCGCGGAAGGTCGCCTTGGTCTTGGCCTCGTCCTTGTAGTAGCCGAGCGGGATGTTGCCGGTGCGCGCGACCATGCCGACCTTGCCGGAACCCGGTTCGATCGGGTTGCCGTCGTCGTCGAGGACGGTGGTCGACTCGTCGATCTTCACCGTGGGGCCGCCACCGAGGGTCTTGCCCTTCTCGGCGATACCGATGCCGCCGAAGCCGGTCTCGGACGAACCGATGGAGTCGGTGATGACCTTGCCGGGCAGCAGGTCGAGGAAACGATCCTTGATGGACGGGGAGAACAGAGCGGCGCTCGACGCCATGGCGAACAGCGTCGAGAGGTCGTAGGGCTGACCGGTCTTCGGGTTGCCCTCCTCGAGTGCGTCGAGCATGGGGCGAGCCATCGCGTCGCCGGTGATGAAGATGACGTTGACCTTGTGGTCGTCGATGATGCGCCACACCTCGTGGCCCGAGAACTCGGGGTGCATGATGACCTTGCCGCCGCTGAACAGCGACTGGAACAGCGCCCACTGGGCGCCACCGTGGATCATCGGCGGGATGGGATAGCGCACGAGACCGGGATTCTCGGCGCCCTCCTTCGCCAGCTGCCATTCGTCCTTGACCCACTCGCCGGTCATGAAGTTGATGCCGCCACCGAGGACGCGCCAGACATCTTCGTGACGCCACATCACGCCCTTGGGGTGGCCGGTGGTGCCGCCGGTGTAGAGGATGTAGATGTCGTCGGCGCTGCGGTCTTCGAAGTCGCGTTCCGGCGAGCTCTGCGCCAGTGCCGCTTCGTATTCGATGCCGCCGTAGGCCGAGAAGTCGACGTCGGTGCCGTCCTCGACCACCACGACGGTCTTCACCAGCGGTGTGCTCGGGAGGACGTTCGCCACCTTGTCGGAGTACCGGCGCTCGTGGATGAGGGCCACCATGTCGGAGTTGTCGAAGATGTACTGCAACTCGTTCTCGACATAGCGGTAGTTGACGTTGATCATGATGGCGCGGATCTTGAAGACCGCGATCATCGCCTCTACGGCCTCGATGGTGTTCCGGGAGTAGATGCCGACCTTGTCGCCCGGCTCCACTCCTTGTTCGCGCAGGTAATGAGCAAGTCGGTTGGCTCGTTCCTCCAGCTGTGCGTAGGTGACCTCACGTCCGTCCGAGGCCAGCGCGACGCGCTCGGGAACGAGGTCGATTGCGTGTTCGACGAGGTCTGCGATGTTTAGGGCCACGCTGACAAAAGTAGAACGTGTTACCGTTTCTGACAAGACCCGAATATGATCCAGTTCACAACACCGCGAGGAGTCCTGCCAGTGTCCGCTACCGAAGCCCCCGGCGCAGCCGATTCGGACATCTCGTCCCGCGAACCGCACTGCCTCGTCGAGCAACGCGGCCACGTCCTGATCGTCACGCTCAATCGCCCCGAAGCACGAAATGCGCTGTCCGGCGAGATGATGGCGATCATGAACGAGGCGTGGGACCGCGTCGACAACGATCCCGAGATCCGCGTCGCGATCCTCACCGGCGCCGGTGGCGCGTTCTGCGCGGGTGCAGATCTCAAGGCCATGAATGCAGCGCCTCCCGGAGACAAGTTCGAGCAGGGCGAACGGAGCGACGGGAATGGCAACGGCGGTGGGTGGGACCTCAGCCGGCTTCCCGCACTGCTGAAGGGCCGCCGTCTGACGAAGCCGCTGATCGCGGCCGTCGAGGGCGCCGCCATCGCCGGTGGCACCGAGATCCTGCAGGGCACCGACATCCGTGTCGCCGGCGAGAGCGCGAAATTCGGCGTCTCCGAGGCGAAGTGGGGACTGTTCCCGCTCGGCGGATCCGCCGTGCGCCTCGTCCGTCAGATCCCGTACACGATCGCCGCCGACATCCTGCTCACCGGCCGCCACATCAAGGCCGCCGAGGCCAAGGAGATCGGGCTCATCGGTCACGTCGTCCCCGACGGCACCGCACTCGACAAGGCCCTCGAGATCGCCGAGACGATCGCGAACAACGGCCCGGTTGCCGTGCAGGCCATCCTCCGGACCATCCGCGACTCGGAAGGTCTGCACGAGGAGGAGGCGTTCCGGATCGACGCCGAGCTCGGCGCAGCCGTCTTCAAGAGCGCCGACGCCAAGGAGGGCCCACGGGCGTTTGCCGAGAAGCGCGCCCCGAAGTTCACCGGCTCCTGACCTGCGGCGTCGCTGACCGCGCTCCCACCGGTGAGAGCGCGGTCACAGCCATGCCCTCGGCCCTGCTACATTGCCCGCTGTGACCCACAACACAGAGTCACAGCGTTCGTCGAGGTAATGAGGAGCCCCATGTATCCAGGAGTCCACGCCCGAACCGCCCCGGACAAGCTCGCCGTCGTCCTGGCCGACAGCGGCCGGAGCCTGACCTACCGCGAACTCGACGACCGGTCGGCGGCGCTCGCCCGCGTGCTGCACGATTCCGGGCTCCGCCCCGGCGACGTCGTCGCCCTCCTCACGGAGAATCAGCCGGAGGCCTTCGAGGTGTTCTGGGCCGCAATGCGGTCCGGCTTGTACATCACGGCGGTCAACAGCCATCTCACCGCCGGCGAGGTGGCATACATCGTCGAGGACAGCGGCGCCAAGGCCCTGATCGTGTCGGCCACACTGGGCGATCTCTCCGAGCAGGTCGGCGAGAAGGTCACGATCGGTTCCGCGCGACTCGCGTTCGGCGGCGCCGTGCGCGGTTTCGAGTCGTACGAGGACGCCCTCGCCGCGGCCGGTCCACGGCTCGAGGAGGAGCCGTGCGGTGCCATCATGCTGTACTCGTCCGGAACCACGGGCTTCCCCAAGGGAATTCAGCCGGATCTCCCGGAACGTCGCGTCGACGAACCCGGTGAGCCGCTGGTGACGGTGGCGCAGTTCCTCTTCGGCCTCACCGACTCCGACGTCTACTACTCCCCCGCCCCGATCTATCACGCAGCACCGCTGCGCTGGGGTGGGGCGATCCACGCGCTCGGTGGCACGGTGGTCCTCGCCGACAAGTTCGACGCCGAGACCGCGCTCCGGCACATCGAGGAGCACAAGATCACCGCGGGGCAGATGGTGCCGACGATGTTCGTGCGCATGCTCAAGCTCGACGACGAGATCCGCGCCCGCCACGACCTGTCGAGTCTGCGCGTGCTCGTCCACGCCGCCGCGCCGTGCCCGCCGGAGGTCAAGCGGGCGATGATCGACTGGCTCGGACCGGTGATCTACGAGTACTACAGCTCCACCGAGGCCAACGGGATCACGTTCATCAACAGTCAGGAATGGCTCGAACACCCGGGTTCGGTCGGTAAGAGTGTGCTCGGGCCCGCGCACATCTGCGACGAGGCAGGGCGCGAACTTCCGGCCGGCGAGGTGGGGACGATCTATCTCGAGTACGAGAAGGTTCCGTTCTCGTACCACAACGATCCCGAGAAGACCGCGGCGTCGCAACATCCCGAGCACCCCACCTGGACCACGGTCGGCGACCTCGGTTATCTCGACGAGGACGGTTACCTGTATCTGACCGACCGCAAGTCGTTCACGATCATCTCCGGCGGGGTGAACATCTATCCGCAGGAGATCGAGAACGTCCTCGCCCTGCATCCGGCCGTCGAGGACGTCGCCGTGATCGGCGTGCCGCATCCGGAGATGGGCGAGGAGGTCAAGGCCGTCGTGCAGGTGTCGTCCGGTGCCACCGCATCACCCGATCTCGCCGACGAGCTCATCGCGTACGTCCGCGAGCGGGTCGCCCACTTCAAGGTGCCGCGGTCGGTGGACTTCGTCGACGAACTGCCCCGTACCCCCACGGGCAAGCTGGTGAAGGGCAAGCTGAAGGCGGCCTACGCTTCCTGATGCCCGCACGCGGCGGGTGGAAACCGTCCTCACGGAACGGTTTCCGCCCGCTGCCGTGTGTCCAGCGCAGCACCACGGTTCAGCGCAAGATCACGGTCTAGCGCAGCACCACGTCGGCGATCGTGCGGACCTGGTCGACGTCGCGGCAACCGACCAGCAGCATCGTCACGCCGGCCTCCTCCCACCGCTTCACGCCCTCGCGTACCTCGTCGGCGTTACCGACGATCATCGTCTCGGTGATCATCTCGTCCGGGATCGCGGCGGCCGCCTCGTCCTTGCGACCGGCACGGAACAGCGCGGTCACCTCCTCGACCACGACGTCGTACCCCATCCGCCGGTAGACCTGCGCGTGGAAGTTCAACTCCGGTGCGCCCATTCCCCCGACGTACAGCGCCGTCACCGGTTTCATCGCCGCGATGGTCGCCGCGCGGTCGTCGGTGACGACCACCTGGCAGGTCGCGGCGATCTCGAAGTCCTCGCGGGTGCGCCGGGCACCCGGCCGGGCGAACCCTTCGTCGAGCCACTCGTCGTACATCGACGCCAGCCGCGGGGTGTAGTAGATCGCGAGCCAGCCGTCGGCGATCTCGGCGGTGAGTGCGACGTTCTTCGGGCCTTCGGCGCCGATCCAGATCGGGATGTCCGACCGCAACGGATGCGTGATGGGCTTGAGCGGTTTGCCGAGCCCGGTGGAGCCGGCGCCCGCATAGGGCAGCGGGAAGTGCGGTCCGTCGCTGGTCACCGGCTCTTCGCGCGCGAGCACCTTGCGGATCACGTCGACGTACTCGCGGGTGCGCGCGAGCGGCTTCGCGAACGGCTGCCCGTACCACCCCTCCACCACCTGCGGCCCCGAGACGCCGAGGCCGAGGATGTGCCGGCCACCCGAGAGGTGATCGAGCGTGAGCGCGTGCATCGCGCAACTCGTCGGTGTGCGCGCGGAGATCTGCACGACGGACGTGCCGAGTCGCACCCGTTCGGTGGACGAACCCCACCAGGCGAGCGGAGTGAACGCGTCGGATCCCCACGATTCAGCGGCGAAGACGGCGTCGAATCCTTCGGCCTCGGCCGCAGCAACGAGTTCCGGTGCGTTCGGGGGCGGCTGGGCACCCCAGTAACCGAGTTGCAGTCCCAGTTTCATTGGACGCCTTTCCTGTCGGACGAATCGCGGCGAGGTGCAGTTCGCGCGCCGCTCTTGCCAGCAACACTAGAACCTGTTCTACTCGAAATTGTGAGCCTGGGAAAGAGCGCGGTTGCCGAGCCACCGCTGAGCGCACCGCTGAATCTGAAGTTCGACTACACACGATCCACCGGGCCGACCGTCGGAGCCTTCGTCACCGGACTGCGCGACGGCCGCATTCTCGGCGCGCGCGGATCCGACGGACGGGTCCTCGTCCCGCCCCCCGAATTCGACGCGGTCACCCATGAACCGCTCACCGAGTTCGTCGAGGTCGGGCAGACCGGCACCGTGGTGAGCTGGACGTGGAACGCCGAGCCGTTGCCCGGACAGCCGTTCGACCGGCCGTTCGCGTGGGCGCTGATCCGTCTCGACGGAGCCGACACGACGCTGCTGCACGCCGTCGACGTCGCGTCCCCGGACGAGATCGGGACGGGTCTGCGTGTGCGCGTGCGCTGGGCGGCCGAGCGCACGGGCGTGATCCACGACATCGAGGCCTTCGAACCCGGCGAGTCGACCCTCACCGTGGAAGCGGCCGACGGTGAACCGGTCACCATGATCACCACTCCCGTCGACCTGCACTACCGCCATTCGGCCTCCCCCGAGGAGTCCTGGTACCTGCGCGGGCTCGCGGAGGGGAAGATCATCGGCGGTCGCACCGGCCCCGGCGGGAAGGTCTACGTGCCGCCGCGCGGCGCGAGCCCGACCGACGGCGTGCCCACCAAGGAACCGGTGGAGGTCTCCGACAAGGGCATCGTCACCACCTTCTGCATCGTCAACGTCCCGTTCATGGGCCAGCAGATCAAGCCGCCCTACGTCGCCGCCTACGTGCTGCTCGACGGCGCCGACATCCCGTTCCTGCACCTGATCCTCGAGTGCGACGCCTCCGAGGTGCGGATGGGCATGCGCGTCGAGGCCAAGTGGCGTCCGCGCGAGGAGTGGGACCACACGCTGCGCAACATCGAGTACTTCCGGCCCACCGGTGAACCCGACGCCGACTACGACACCTTCAAACACCACCTCTAGGAGCAGCGGACACCATGACAGACATTGCAGTCGTCGGCTTCGCGCATGCTCCGCACGTGCGCGAGACGTTCGGCACCACCAACGGCGTCGAGATGCTCGTCCCGTGCTTCCAGGAGCTGTACGACAAGCTCGGCATCACCAAGTCCGACATCGGATTCTGGTGCTCGGGTTCCTCCGATTACCTTGCCGGACGCGCGTTCTCGTTCATCTCGGCGATCGACGCGATCGGTGCGGTCCCGCCCATCAACGAGTCGCATGTCGAGATGGACGCGGCCTGGGCGCTCTACGAGGCGTGGGTCAAGCTCATCACCGGTGAGGTCGACACCGCCCTCGTCTACGGCTTCGGCAAGTCCTCGGCCGGCACCCTGCGGCGCACCCTCTCCCTGCAGCTCGATCCGTACCTCGTGGCACCGCTCGGCGTCGACTCCGTCTCACTCGCCGGCCTGCAGGCCCGCATGGGTCTCGACTCCGGCAAGTGGACCGACCGCGAGATGGCCGAGGTCGCGGTGCGCAGCCGCGCGGCCGCGAAGAACAACCCGAAGGCCCAGCTCTCGGGTGATCTCGACATCGAGGACCTGCTCTCGCAGCCGTACATCGCCGATCCGCTGCGCAAGCACGACTGCGCTCCGGTCACCGACGGTGCCGCCGCGATCGTCCTCGCGAGCGGCGACCGGGCCCGCGAGCTGTGCGAGAACCCCGCGTGGATCACCGGGATCGAACATCGCACCGACTCACCGAACTTCGGCTCGCTCGACCTCACGGTGTCGGCCTCCGCACGGGCTGCCGCGCAGGCGGTCACCGGTGGCGACACCGCCTTCGACGTCGCCGAACTGCACGCGCCGTTCACGCATCAGGAGCTCATCCTCCGCGAGGCGATCGGCTTGGACGATTCGACGACGATCAACCCGTCCGGCGGACCGCTGACGGGCAACCCGATGTTCTCCGGCGGTCTCGAGCGCATCGGTTACGCAGCGCAGGCGATCATGGACGGCACGGCCGGACGTGCACTCGCGCATGCGACGAGCGGTGCTGTGCTGCAACAGAATCTGGTAGCCGTTCTGGAGGGACGCAACTGATGGCGAAGCAACCCGCAGCTGTCCTCGGAACCGGGCAGACCCACTACGTCGCCAAGCGGCACGACGTGTCGATGTCCGGCCTCGTCCGCGAGGCGATCGACCGAGCCATGGCAGACGCCCAGGTGGGCTGGGACGACATCGACGCCGTCGTGATCGGCAAGGCCCCCGACCTGTTCGAGGGCGTCATGATGCCCGAACTGTCGATGGTCGACGCCATCGGCGCCACGGGCAAGCCGATGCTGCGCGTGCACACCGCCGGGTCCGTCGGGGGCTCGACGGCGAACGTCGCGGCAAGCCTCGTACAGGCCGGTGTGCACCGCCGGGTGCTCGCGGTGGCCTGGGAGAAGCAGTCCGAGTCGAACGCGATGTGGGCGCTGTCCACACCGGTCCCGTTCACCATGCCGGTCGGTGCCGGTGCGGGCGGCTACTTCGCGCCGCACGTCCGTTCGTACATCCGCCGGTCCGGCGCGCCCGAGCACATCGGAGCGATGGTCGCGGTCAAGGACCGTCTCAACGGCGCCAAGAATCCGTACGCCCATCTGAAGCAGCCCGAGATCACCCTGGAGAAGGTGCAGGCCTCGCAGATGCTGTGGGACCCGATCCGGTACGACGAGACGTGCCCGTCGTCCGACGGTGCGTGCGCAGTCGTGCTCGGCGACGAGGACACCGCGAAGGCCGCCGAGCAGTCGGGCCGCAAGGTGGCCTGGATCCACGCCACCGCGATGCGCACCGAACCGACCACCTATGCCGGTCGCGACCAGGTCAATCCGGAGGCCGGCCGGGTCGCCGCCGCGGCGCTGTGGAAGCAGGCCGGTATCACCGATCCGCTCACCGAGATCGACTGCGCCGAGATCTACGTGCCGTTCTCGTGGTTCGAGCCGATGTGGCTCGAGAATCTCGGCTTCACCCCCGAGGGTTCGGGCTGGAAGCTCACCGAGGCCGGCGAGACGGCCATCGGCGGCCAGTTGCCGATCAACATGTCCGGCGGCGTGCTCTGCTCCAACCCGATCGGTGCGTCGGGCATGATCCGCTTCGCCGAGGCCGCGATCCAGGTGATGGGCAAGGCGGGAGACCACCAGGTGGACGGTGCCCGCAAGGCGCTCGGCCACGCCTACGGTGGTGGCTCGCAGTACTTCTCGATGTGGGTCGTGGGCTCCGACCGGCCCACGAACTAGGAGGCGGGCATGGTCTCGTTCACCGTCGGGGTCGCGATGACCCCGCTCGACCAGCTCACCGGCATCGCGCAGACCGCCGAGGAGTGCGGATACACGTCGATCGCCCTGCCCGACTCCCTGTTCTACATGGAGAAGCAGACGGTCGACTATCCGTACACCCCCGACGGTTCGCGGATGTGGACACCCGACACCCCGTGGGTCGATCCGCTCATCGCCGCGGCGTCCATGGCGGCCGCCACGTCGACGATCCGGTTCTACACGCAGGTGCTCAAACTCGGCTCGCGCAATCCGGTGTTGCTGGCCCGGCAGGTCGGTTCGGTCGCCAATCTCACCGGCAACCGGTTCGGTCTCGGTGTCGGGATCGGATGGGCGCCGGAGGAATTCGAGTGGTGCGGCGTCCCGTACGCCAAGCGCGGCAAGCGCGTGGACGAGATGATCGACGTGCTGAAGCTGATCCTCGGCGGTGGCATGGTCGAGCACCACGGCGAGTTCTACGATTTCGACCGGCTCCAGATGAGCCCCGCCCCCACCGAGCCGGTGCCGTTCTACGTCGGTGGGCACACCGATGTGGCGCTGCGGCGCGCGGCCCGGGTCGGGGATGGTTGGACGTCGGCGATGATCAAGTACGACGATCTCGTCGAGGTCATCACGCGCCTGCGCGAGTTGCGTGCCGAGTACGGCCGCAGCGACGAGCCGTTCGAGATCCAGGCCGTGTGCGTCGACAGGTTCGGCAGCTCCGGTTATGCCGAACTCGCCGACGCCGGGGTCACCGACATCATCGTGGTGCCGTGGATCTTCGACGGGCACGGATTCGACTCGCCGCTCGAGGCGAAGCAGGAATCGCTGCGGAAGTTCGCCGACAAGTACATCCACGGAAAGGACGCGGCATGAGCGAGGAACATCCGGCGCGCGTGGCGGCCCGGGCGTCGCAGACGGCGGCGAGCGGGAAATGCAAGGACGAGTGGCTCGCGCTGTTCGCCGAGGATGCGTGCGTCGAAGATCCCGTCGGCCCGTCCGGTTTCGACCCCGAGGGCAAGGGACACCACGGCCACGAGGCGATCGCGAAGTTCTACGACATGACCATCGCGAACACCGACAAGCTCGAGTTCCTCGTCGACGACGTGCTGGTATGCGGCAGCGAGTGCGTCAACATCGGCACGATCCGCACCACGATGGCGGGCAATCTCATCGACGCGGAGGGCGTGTTCGTCTACCGGGTCGACGACGACGGGAAGATCGTGTCGCTGCGTGCGTTCTGGGAAGTGGATCGCGCGATGAAGACTGTGCGACCGGTCTCGTAGCATCGGCGGTATGCCGACCGCCGGAATCGTTCTCGCAGCAGGGGACGGCTCGCGGATGGGTGGACGCGCGAAGGCGTTGCTCCCCCACCGTGGCCGTCCCCTGCTGCATACCGTCGTCGATGCGCTGCTCGGCGGTGGTTGCGACGAGGTCGTGGTGGTGGTCGGTGCGTTCGGCGACGAGGTGGCCGCAGCCTGCCCGGCCGGCGTCACCGCAGTGCACAATCCCGACTGGCCCGACGGCATGTCGACCTCCCTGCGCCGTGGGGTCGACGCTGCGCGCACCCACGACCGGGTCGCGCTCACCGTCGTCGACTTTCCCGGCATCACGGCCGATCTGGTGCGTCACGTCCTGGCAGAGCACCGGCCGGGCACGGTCACGCTCCCCGTCTTCGAGGATCGTCCCGGTCACCCGGTGGTGTTCGACCACGCCGACGCGCTGACTGCGGCCGACGAGGCCACCGGCGACGAAGGTGCGCGGTCGTTCCTCGCCCGCAACCGGGATCGGGTACGCCGGGTGGACTGCAGCGACCTCGCCGAGGCCGGCGACGTGGATACGCCCGAGGATCTTCGGCGCCTGCGCTGAGGCCGCCTCGCGACACCGAGCCCGCTCGGCTTTGGCCAATTAATTGACTGACGAGTTGATCAATTAATACATTGGAGTCATGGCACGCACCGTCGACCCAGAACTCCGAGCCCGCCGCCGCACCGCGATCATCGACTCCGCCGCCACCCTGTTCGCCGAGCGCGGCTTCGACGCCACCCCGGTGACGGCGATCGCCGAGGCGGCAGGTGTCAGTTCCGGCACGGTCTTCCACTACTTCGGCGACAAGCGCGGAGTGTTCCGCGCGATCTTCGAGCAGGGCCTACCCGAGACCCGGGCCCTCGTGGAGCGTCATCGCGACGCCGACGATCCCCTGGAGGCCCTCCTCGACATGGTCGCCGAACTCGTCGGGCAGGCCACGGATCCTGCAGCCGGAGGACTCGTGGTCGAGGTGATCCGCCAGGTCGGCCACGACCCCGTCCTCGCCGAGATCCTCGACGAGGACGACGGCATCGTGATCGAGGGGCTCACCCACCTCCTGCGCAGAGCGGGCGACCGGATCGACCCGTCGCTCGATCCGGTGGCCGCCGCGACCTGGATCAGCGCGATCAAGGATTCGGCGTTCCTGTACGCGGACAATCCCGCGGCCGTCGATCCGGTCGGGACGATCCGGACGATCGTGCAGCGCTATCTCACCGGACACTCGAAAGGACCACGATCATGAGGATGCACGACGATGCCACTCGCGTAACCGTCTCCCCCGTCGTTCCGGGGGCGCTGGGGATCCTGTGCGCTCTCGCCGGTCTCGGACTCGGCTTCGTCGCGCCGGCCGTGTCGACGTGGGCGGTCGACACCCTTCCGGCGGTTCCCGGCCCGCTCGAACTCTTGGCCGGTCTCACCACGGCGTGGACGATCCCGCTCCTCACCGTCGTCGGCATCGGCGCAGGACTCTTCCTCGCCTCGACGGCGATCCACGAGTCCCTGGCACTGACCGTGGATTCCGAAGGAGTGCTGCTGACCCAGGACGAGCGCGATTTGTACGTGCCGCGCGCGAAGGTCGGGTCGGTGTTCCGCGAAGGCCGCGATCTCGTCCTGCTCGATTCTGCGGAGCGAGAACTCGCGCGACGCAAGGCCGACGACCTGAACGACCGAGCCGTCGCCGACGCATTCACGGCGCACGGTTATCCGTGGAGCGAGAAGAACACCCACGAGGAATCGTTCACCCGGTGGATCGAGGGGCACCCCGGCCTGGACGAGCAGACCCACACCCTGTTGCGGGAGCGACGGGAAGCGCTGTCCGGCAAGAACACACATCTTGCCACCGCACTGCACGAGCAACTGCAGGAACTCGGCGTCGTCGTACGCGACCGGGGGCATCACCAGGAGTACCGCCTCCTGGCGTAGATCTCCCTCCCGGCAGTGGGGTACGAAAACGACGAGGTTCCCGGACACCTGACGGCGTCCGGGAACCTGCGCTGTGGTCCGATCAGTGCTTGACCGGGCATCCTCCCGAGGTCTTGTAGTCGACCTGGAACTCCTTGATGCCGTTGAGCCAGCCCGACCGCAGACGGTGCGGGTCGCCGATCTTGGTGATGTCGGGGATGTGGTCGGCGATGGCGTTGAAGATCAGGTCGATCTCCATGCGGGCGAGGTTCGCGCCGAGGCAGTAGTGCGCACCGGTGCCACCGAAGGCGAGGTGCGGGTTGGGATCCCGGAGAATATCGAACTCGCGGGGGTTCTCGAACACCTCTTCGTCGTTGTTGGCCGAGGCGTACAGCATGACGACACGCTCGCCCTTGCGGATCGTCTGTCCGCCGAGTTCGGTGTCCTCGAGCGCCGTGCGCTGGAACGAGGTGACCGGAGTGGCCCAGCGGATGATCTCGTCGGCGGCGGTCTTCGGCCGGTCGCGCTTGAAGATCTCCCACTGCTCGGGGTTGTCGAGGAAGGCCGCCATGCCATGGGTGATGGCGTTGCGGGTGGTCTCGTTGCCGGCCACCGCGAGGACGATGAAGAAGAAGCCGAACTCCTCGGGAGCGAGCTCGTCGCCGTCGATGTCGGCCTCGATGAGGGTGGTGACGATGTCGTCGGCCGGGTTCTCCTTGCGGGCGGCGGCCATCTGGTAGGCGTAGCCCAGCACCTCCATGGAGGCGGCCGCCGGATCGGCGGTGTTGTCCGGATCGTCGTAGCCCGTCATCTGGTTGGACCACTCGAAGATCTTCGCGCGGTCCTCCTGCGGGACGCCGATGAGATCGGCGATCGCCTGCAGCGGCAGTTCCGCGGCGATCTGCGTGACGAAGTCACCCTGACCGGCCTGGCAGGCCTCCTGGACGATCATCTTGGAGCGACGGTCGAGCTCGTCGCGCAGGCCGTTGATCGCACGGGGCGTGAAACCGCGGGCGACGAGTTTGCGCAGCTTGGTGTGCTCGGGGGCGTCCTTGTTGAGCAGGACGTGACGCTGCAGTTCGATGGCCTCGCGCGGAATGTCGTCGTTGAACCGCGGAATCGCAGTGTTCTCCCAATTGGAGAACACGTCGCTCCGGCGGGAGACCTCACGGACCTCCTCGTGCCGGGAGACAACCCAGAAACCCTCGTCGTGGAAACCACCGACGTCGGGAGACTTCTTGTTCCACCACACCGGTGCCGTCTTGCGCAGTTCCGCGAACTCTTCGAACGGCATACGGTCTGCGTACAGATCGGGATCGGTGAAGTCGATGTCTTCGGGGATGTTCGGCTGCGCCACTGATATCTCTCCTGCCCTGGCGAGTACCGCTCGCGTGATTTGGAACACGTTCTAGAACCATTCAAACACAGGTGCGCCGTGCGACCAAGAGATCCGCACGTCCGTGGGATAATCAAGTTCTGTTGCCTCTCGGAGAAACCTGTTCTATTTTGCGAAGAACGTAGGAGAAAGGAGCCCGAAGTGGGCACACCAGTCATCGTCGAGGCCGCACGGACCCCGATCGGCAAGCGGGGTGGATGGCTCGCGGGCCTGCACGCTGCCGAGATCCTGGGCGCCGTCCAGGCCGGACTCGTCGAACGTGCCGGCATCGACGCCGAGCTCGTCGAACAGGTCATCGGTGGCTGCGTCACCCAGGCGGGCGCCCAGTCCAACAACATCACCCGCACCGCGTGGCTCAACGCCGGCCTGCCCTGGCAGGTCGGCGCGACCACCATCGACGCCCAGTGCGGATCGGCGCAGCAGGCCAACCACCTCATCGCGGGTCTCATCGCCACCGGCGCCATCGACGTGGGCATCGCGTGCGGCATCGAGGCGATGACCCAGGTGCCCCTCGGCGCCAACGTCGGCGATCAGGCCGGCCCGCGTCGCCCCGAGTCGTGGAACATCGACATGCCCAACCAGTTCGAGGCCGCCGAGCGCATCGCGCGGCGCCGCGGTATCACCCGTGAGGACGTCGACGCGCTCGGCGTGCGGTCGCAGCAACTCGCGAAGCATGCCTGGGACGAGGGCCGGTTCGACCGCGAGGTGCTGCCGGTCGTCGCTCCCGTCGTCGACAAGGAGGGCAACCGCACCGGCGAGAAGGCGACCGTCACCCGCGACCAGGGTCTGCGCGAGACGTCGGCCGAGTCGCTGGCGAAGCTGAAGCCCGTACTCGAGGGGGGCATCCACACGGCCGGCACCTCCTCGCAGATCTCCGACGGAGCCGCAGCCGTGCTGCTCATGGACTCCGACCGCGCGAAGGCGCTCGGACTGAAGCCGCGGGCGCGGATCGTCGCGCAGGCACTCGTCGGCGCCGAACCCGAGTTCCACCTCGACGGCCCCGTCCAGGCCACGACGAAGGTTCTCGAGAAGGCGGGCATGAACATCGGCGATCTCGACCTGTTCGAGGTCAACGAGGCGTTCGCATCGGTGCTGCTGTCCTGGGCCCAGGTGCACGGACCCGACATGGACAAGGTCAACGTCAACGGCGGCGCGATCGCGCTCGGCCACCCCGTCGGATCGACCGGTTCCCGTCTCATCACCACCGCGCTGCACGAACTCGAGCGCCGCGACGCATCGACCGCTCTGATCTCGATGTGCGCCGGCGGCGCGCTGGCGACGGGCACCATCATCGAGCGCATCTGACATGAGCACCGAAGCGGCACCGAAGGGCCTCGATTCGAAGGCCACGGTCTCGATCATCAAGTGGATGTCGCGGTTCAACGTCGCGGCGTACCGGGCGACCGGCGGTCGCATCGGCGGGAAGTGGCGCGTGGGAAGCGCCTTCCCGTGGGGCATCCCGGTGTGCCTGGTGACCACGATCGGGCGGAAGACCGGGCAGCCGCGGACGGCACCGCTGCTGTTCCTCGAGGACGGCGACAAGGTGGTCCTCGTCGCCTCCCAGGGAGGACTGCCCAAGCACCCCTTGTGGTTCCGCAACATCCAGGCGAACCCGGAGGTCACGGTGCAGATCAAGTCGCGCATCCGGACCATGCGGGCCCGGGTCGCGAGCGACGAGGAACGAGCGGCCTACTGGCCGCGTCTGACGGCGATGTACCCGGACTTCGACAACTACCAGTCGTGGACCGACCGTGTGATTCCCGTCGTGGTGTGCGAGTGAGCGTCCCGGCCGGCACGGTTCGCCGGGACGGTCCCGTGCGGGAATACTGAGTCTCGTACGTCCAGGTTCTCGACGAAGGGATGTCGCACGATGGCAACCACCAATCACGACAAGGTGCTCGACCGGCGGGAGATCGCGGCCGCGCTGCTCCGGGCGCTCGAACGACGCCACGAGGTGCTCGACGTGATCGTCGAGAGCAAGGATCGGGGCGACGCGGTCGCGAAGCTCGCCTCGCTGCTCGACACCGACGAGTTCTGCGCGGAGGCCGTGCTGAACCTTCCGTTCCGCCGCCTGACGCAGGCGGAGCGGAAGAAGATCCGTGAAGAACTCGACGATCTCGATGCGGTGCTGCAGTGGACGACGGCGGCGCGTCCGTACGCGACCGGCGCGCATTTCCGGTTGCGGCCCATCTCCCACAGCGCCGCCGACACCGCGCTGTTCAAGCAGCGCTGCGCCGACCAGTTGGGTGACGACAGCGACGAGCGGGTCGAGTCCGAGCGGCAACGCGGCACCGAGCTGATGGACGACGAATCCGGGATGTGGCTTGTGGCCGAAGACCTTTCAGGCGACGAGCCGAAGGCCATCGGGTTCGCGTTCGGCGAGCTGACCGGCAACGAGGTCGACGTGCGGATCTGGGTGCATCCCGAGTTCCGCAAGCAGGGTTACGGCACCGCCACGCTCAAGCAGGCGCGTTCCGAACTCGCCGCCTACTTCCCCGGCTCCACCCTCATCGTCCGTACGCCCGCCTAGATCGACGACGCCGTCCGTGCGCGTTTCCGGTGACGATCACCGGAAACGCGCACGGGGACATCACGCTCCGTAGACCGGCGTCGGCGGCTGCGACGCTGCGATCAGCTTCTCGACGACGGGACCGAGTTCCTTCGGATCCCAGCGGTCGCCCTTGTCGATCGCCTCACCGTGGCGCCATCCGTCGGCCAGCGACACCTTGCCACCTTCGGCCTCGAACACGCGCCCGGTCACGTCCTTCGCTTCGGCACTGCCGAGCCATACGACGAGCGGCGAGACGTTCTCCGGCGCCATGGCGTCGAAACCCTCTTCGGGCGCGGCCATCATCTCGGCCATCGCGCCACCGGCACCGACGGTCATGCGGGTGCGCGCCGAGGGTGCGATCGCGTTGACGGTCACGCCGTAGCGGCCGAATTCGGCTGCGGCCTGGATCGTGAGCGTCGCGATGCCGGCCTTGGCGGCGGCGTAGTTGCCCTGACCGATGCTGCCCATCAGTCCGGCGCCCGAGCTGGTGTTGATGATGCGGGCGTCGACGGGGTTGCCGGCCTTGGACTCGGCGCGCCAGTAGGTCATGGCGTGACGCATCGGCGCGAAGTGTCCCTTGAGGTGCACACGGATGACCGCGTCCCATTCCTCTTCGCTCATGTTGGCGAGCATGCGGTCGCGCAGGAAACCCGCGTTGTTGACGAGCACGTCGAGGCGGCCGAAGTTGTCCAGCGCCGTCTTCACGAGGTTCTCGGCACCGGCCCAGTCGGCGACGTCGTCACCGTTGACGACGGCTTCGCCGCCGGCAGCCCGGATCTCCTCGACCACCAGTTCGCCGGGGCTCTCCCCCGTCGCCGTTCCGTCACTGCCGACACCGATGTCGTTGACGACGACCTTCGCACCCTCCGCGGCGAAGGCGAGGGCGTGGGCACGGCCCAGTCCTCGCCCGGCGCCGGTCACGATGACGACGCGCCCGTCCAGCAGTCCACTCACTTCGTCTCCTTCGTTTCGGCCGCTGCCATGTAGGCAGGGCGTTCACCGCCGCCGTGGACGGTCAATGTCGATCCGCTGACGTAGGCCGACAGCGGAGAGGCCAGGAATGCGGCGCAGTGGCCGATGTCCTCGGGTTGGGCCAGCCGCCCCAGCGGAACGGTCTCGCCGACTGCGGCGACGCCTGCCTTGTCGCCGTAGAACAGATGCGACTGTTCGGTTTCGACGAGCCCGACCACCACCGAGTTCACCCGTACCTTCGGTGCCCACTCGACGGCGAGCGACTGTGCGAGACTGTCGACGCCCGCCTTGGCCGCACCGTAAGCCGCGGTTCCCGGCGAGGGGCGCGATCCGCTCACGCTCGAGATGTTGACGATCGAGCCGCCGGTGTCCTGCTTCTGCATCACCGCGTTGGCAGCCTGCGCGACCAGCAGCGGGGACAGCAGGTTCAGTTCCACGATCTTGGCGTGGAACTTCGGGCTGGCATCGGCCGCCAGTGCGTACGGCGACCCGCCGGCGTTGTTCACCACGGCGTCGAGCCGACCGTGACGCTCCACGATGGTCTCGATCAACGTGCCGACCTGATCGGCGTCGCGAACGTCGCACTTCAGGAACTCCGCGGTCCGCCCGTCCACTTCGACAGGCTGTTCGGGTTCGTTGCGTGCGCATGTCACGACGGTCGCTCCGGCGCGCAGGAACACCCTGGTGATGCCCGCACCGACTCCTCGTATCCCCCCGGTGACGAGCACGACCGCACCGCCGAGTCCCAGATCCATTCGCTGCCTCCACGTCGTTCACCCCGCAGAATGCGCGGGTCTCACGCCGACAACTTACCAAGCAATCGCTTGGTTCGGTACTGCTCCCCCTCGTCCTCCGCCACTGCTCCTGCTCAGTGGGAATCACGGGAACTTGCTTGTCGGCCCCACTTAGCGTGACGACGAACGCGCGTGTCGAAGAGGAGTGACTGGGCCATGCAGACCGTCGAGCAGGATTACGAGAAATACGTCGGGCAGGTGGCCGAACCACCCCGCGTGGCCCGGTACGCCGTCAACGACGCCATGATCCGCAACTGGGTCGAGGCCCACGACGACTTCAACCCGATCTACGTCGACGCCGAGGCCGCCCGCGAAACCGGGCGCGACTCCATCGTCTGCCCGCCCGCCATGATCTCCACCTGGATCATGGCCGGCTACCGCCGCTGGCGTGATGTGCAGCGCAAGCGGGCCGAGGGCGTCGTGGAGGATTTCGCGTACTCCCGGATGCTCGCCGACCTCGATCGCGAGGGTTTCACCTCCGTCGTGGCGACGAACGTCGAGCAGGACTACCACCGCGAACTCGTCCCGGGCGATCACATCACCGCCCACTACACGATCGAGTCCGTATCGGAGATCAAGCGAACGGGTCTCGGCGACGGCCGATTCTTCACGCTGTACAAGCGCTACGAGGACCAGAACGGCGAAGTCGTCGCTGAGGAACGCTTCCGGATGCTCCGGTTCAACCCGAACACCGACAAGGAGACGCGATGACCGCCGTCCCCCGGCTCACCATCACCCAGGACAACCAGTTCTGGTTCGACGCCGTCCGTGAGGGCCGACTCGAGATCCAGCAGTGCAGCGACTGCGGCACTCTGCGCCATCCCCCGGGCCCGGCCTGCCCCGCGTGCCGCTCGTTCGAGTGGAAGACCGTCGAATCCTCGCGGCGCGGAACGCTTCACAGCTGGACGATCATCCACCACCCGCAGGATCCGGCCTTCGAGTACCCGCTCGCCGTCGGGCTGATCGACCTCGACGAAGGAATCCGCATCGTCGCCGACATCGCGGGCGTCGACCACGACACCCTCGAGATCGGCATGGAACTCGAGGTGGGATTCTCCGAGCACGCGCACGGCGAGATCCTGCCCCAGCTGCGCAAGCCCGGAGGAGAAGCATGAATCTCACCGAATGCACTGTCGGACAGTCGCTTCCCGAGCTCGTCCTGCCGATGGATCGCACGACCATCGTGGCCACCGCGATCGCGTCACAGGATTTCGAGGACGTGCATCACGACCCGGCTGCCGCACTCGGACGCGGCACCCCGGACGTGTTCATGAGCATCAACGCCACCAACGGTTTCGTCGACCGGTACGTCACCGACTGGACCGGGCCGTCGGCGCGTGTACGCCGCGCGTCGCTGCGCCTGGGCGTGCCCTGCTTCCCCGGCGACCCCATGCACATGAACGGTGAGGTGACCGCAGTCGACGGCGCGGCCGTCACCCTGAAGGTGCAGGGCCGCAACAGCAGAGGCGTCCACGTCACCGCCGAGGTCGTGGTGGAGCCCTACGAGAGGAAGAGCCGATGACCGTCAAGGGCTTCTCCGGAGCCGCCGCTATCGCCGGTATCGGAGCCACCGAATTCTCCAAGAACTCCGGCCGCAGCGAATGGCAACTCGCGTGCGAGTCGGTCCTCGCCGCTCTCGAGGACGCGCAGATCGGCGTCGAAGAGGTCGACGGCTTCGCGCTGTTCACCATGGAGACCAACCCCGAGATCGCCGTCGCCCGCGCGCTCGGCATCCCGGAACTGAAGTTCTTCAGCCGGATCCCGCACGGCGGTGGCGGCGCCTGCGCGCCCGTGCAGCAGGCCGCCCTCGCCGTCTCGAGCGGTGTCGCCGACGTCGTGGTCGTCTATCGCGCCTTCAACGAGCGCTCGGGCCATCGTTTCGGCGCCGGGCCGCCGCCCTTCGCGTACAACTCCAGCACCGACCAGGAATACCGGAACTGGATCAACCCGTACGGTCTGCTCACTCCCGCTCAGCAGGAAGCCTTCCTGGCCCGCACCTACATGCACAAGTACGGGGCGACCAGCGCGGACTTCGGGCAGATCTCGGTGCTCTCGCGCAAGCACGCGGCGAACAATCCCAAGGCCTGGTTCTACGAGCGGCCCATCACCCTCGACGACCACCAGAACTCGCGGATGCTCGCCGACCCGCTGCGTCTGCTGGACTGCTGCCAGGAGAGCGACGGCGGCCAGGCACTGGTCATCGTGAGTGCCGAACGCGCACGGGATCTTCCGCACCCGCCGGCGATCATCACCGCTGCAGCGCAGGGTGTCGGCCCTCAGCAGATCTCGATGAGCAGCTACTACCGCAAGGACATCGACGCGATGCCCGAGGTGGAGCTCGTCGCCCGGCAGATGTGGGCACAGGCCGGTTTCGGCCCCGAAGGTATCGACGCCGCGATCCTGTACGACGCGTTCACCCCCATGGTCCTGCTCCAGCTCGAGGAGTACGGCTTCTGCGGTCGCGGTGAGGCGAAGGACTTCATCGCCGACGGCAACCTCGAGGTGGACGGGCGACTGCCGATCAACACCCACGGCGGTCAGCTCGGTGAAGGCTACATCCACGGCGTCAACGGCATCGCCGAAGGCGTCCGGCTCATCCGCGGCACCTCCGTGAACCAGCCGGCGAAGACACTCGACAACGTGCTCGTCACAGGCGGATCGCCGGTGCCGCACAGCGCGATCGTCCTCTCGGCCGACCGTTAGGCCCGCAACCCGGGCCCCGACCACCTCTCAGGAGACCACATGCATCCCGAGCTGTCCGACAAGTCACGGCGGCTGCGCACCGAACTGCGGGAGTACTTCGCCCGCATCATCGACGACGACGATCGACGCGCCCTGGTCGATCAGACCGAGGGTGGACCGGTCTTCGACAAGATCTACCGGCAGATGGGCGCCGACGGCTGGCTCGGCCTGGGATGGCCCGAGGAGTACGGCGGACGTGGTGAGGACCCTGAGGCGCTCTACGTCTTCTACGACGAGACGATCCGCGCCGGCGCGCCGGTCTCGTTGGTCACGCTCAACACCGTCGCCCCGGCACTGATGAAGTACGGCACGCAGGAGCAGAAGGACTTCTTCCTTCCCAAGATCCTCACGGGTGAACTGAAGTTCGCGATCGGGTACACCGAGCCCGGCGCCGGCACCGACCTCGCCGCGCTCCAGACGCGGGCCCGCATCGACGGTGACGAACTCGTCATCGACGGCAACAAGCTGTTCACGAGTTCGGCCATCTTCGCCGACTGGATCTGGCTCGCCGTGCGCACCGATCCGGACGCGCCCCGCCACAAGGGGATCTCGGTCGTGCTCGTGCCGACCTCGTCGCCGGGCTTCTCCGCCACCGAGATCCAGACCGTCGGCGGAATCAGCACGGCGGTCACGTACTACGAGAACATCCGCGTTCCGCTGAGCAACGTCGTCGGCGAGCTCAACGGCGGCTGGACCCTGATCACGAGCCAGCTCAACCACGAGCGTGTCGCGCTGGCCGCCCGCGGTGGCATCGCCAACGAGATGTACGACGAGGTGCTCGCCTGGGCGAAGCAGGAGCCCTTCGGCCCCGGCGTGCTGTTCGACGTCCCGTGGGTCCGTTCGACTCTGGCCGAGGTCTACGCGCTGTTGTCGGCCGCCGACCTGGTGAACCTGCGTCTGGTGTCGGACATCGCGGCCAACACCCTCGACGGTGGCGACTCCGCCGCGGCGAAGGTGTTCGGAACCGAGGGCGTGGTCGCGGCCTACGGCATGTTGCAGGAGGTGCTCGGCGCCCGCGGTCTGCTGCGTCCCGGTAGCCACGGCGCCGTGATCGAAGGCCGCGTCGAAGCGCTCGGCCGACGCGCGCAGAACAACACCTTCGGTGGTGGCAGCAACGAGGTGATGCGCGAGATCGTGGCGGCGAAGACCCTCGGAATGACCCTGGGCGCCCGTAGGCGCCCCGACGCGACGGCACAGGCTGCGGTGAAGACGCCGGCCGAGACGAGGAGCTGACATGGAATTCGAACTCGATGACGACCTGATCGCGGTCGAGGACCTCGCGTCGCAGGTCTTCGGTTCGCTGGCCAAGGTCGAGCGTGTGGTCGAGGTGGAGCGCAAGGAAGGCGGCTTCGACGCCACCCTGTGGCAGGCACTCGCCGACGCCGGGCTCCTCGGACTCGCTCTACCCGAGTCCGTCGGCGGCGCCGGCATGGGCATGCTCGGGCTCACGACGATCCTGCAGCAGCAGGGCCGTCGCGTCGCCCCCGTTCCCGTGTGGTCCACTGTGGCCGGTGCGGCTCTTCCGCTCGCACAGTTCGGCACGGAAACCCAGGTCGAGCGTTACGTTCCGAAGCTCATCGACGGGTCGGTCGTCCTGACCGGCGCGTTCGACGACACTCCGGGCGCGAGCCCCACCGTGACCGCGATCCGCAAGGGCGACGACCTCGTCATCAGCGGTGAGATTCCGTCCGTTCCGTGGGCTCCCATCATCGCCGGCGTCGTCGTCCCGGTCCGCTGTGACGACGACTCGGTCGCCGTGGTGGTGGCGCCGGTGGACGCGACCGGCGTCGAGGCTGTCCCGGTCGCCGTGACCGGACGTGGCGCCGAAGCGGCGGTGCGCTTCACGGACGTGCACATCGGAGCCGAGGACGTCCTGCCCGGTGACGGTGAGGAGATCGCGGCCTGGACCCGTCGTCGTATCCGCATCGCTCTTGCTGCCGTTCAGCTCGGGGTGTGCGAGGAGACGCTGCGGGCGACGGCCAAGTACACCTCCGAACGCGTGCAGTTCGGCCGCCCGTTGTCCACGAATCAGGCTGTCGCGGTGCGCGCGGCCGACGCCTACCTCGACACCGAAGCGATCCGGCTCACGGTGCGCAAGGCGGCATGGTTGATCGACGTCGGACGCGAGGACGAAGCCGAGTCCGCGGCCCTGGTCGCCAAGTGGTGGGCATCCCGCGGCGGTGTGCGGGTCGGTCTGACCGGCCAGCACCTGCACGGTGGTATCGGCGCCGACATCGACTACCCGATCCACCGCTACTTCCTGTGGGGACGGCAGTTGGCGTTCACCTTCGGCGGGGCGGACGCGACCGCCGCTGCGCTCGGGGACGTCCTCGACACCGCACCCTCGATCGGCGCCGCCGGATAGCCGGCCCGCACTCACGACGCGAGTCCCTTTTCCACACGGGAGAGGGACTCGCGTCGTATCCGGACCTGTCGCTATTCCGTCAGATGGACGAGCAACAGCTCGCAGCTGCTCCGCACGTCCGCCTCGGTCTCCTCGAGCGTCGCTGCACCGTTGAGATACGCGACCAGCAGACCGGACCACATCATCGACAGCAGCCGCACGGCGTTCCGATCCTGTTCGGTCGGGTCGTCGAGGCCCGCCTTGTCGAACAGGATGCGGTGGAACGTCCGCCTCACCTCTTCGGAATCCGGCACCACCGCCGCGGGGGCGGTGCTGTTGGACAGCAACATCGCGGAGGCCAGGAGAGGCCGGTCGACGAACCGCCTGGTCATCTCGATCAGCACCTCGGTGATCGCATCCCGGGCACTCATACCCGGTTTCCGCGCCGGCAACCGATCCGCGCCGAGTTCGAGCCGGTGGAGCAGCACCGCCACGAACAGGTGCGTCTTCGACGGGAAGTACCGGTAGAGGGTCCCGATCGCCACCCCGGCACTCTTCGCGACCTCGGTCATCTGCACGCGGGCCAGTTCGTGTTCGGATCCCAGCCGTGCTGCGGCCTCGAGGATCCGCACCTGCCGTCGCCGCTGCTCGGCCGAGGTCGGCTCGGCTCCGTCCCGCGCCTTACCGATTCTGGGCACCGGTTCCCCTTTCCACGATGACGGCCCGTCGTTTCTGTCCCGCGCCGTCGGGCAGATTGTCGCATCGCGGTTTTTCTGCGGTCCCGAACGGTGGGAGCTCGGGGCCTCGCCGACCCGGGTCGTTCCGGCAGGAAGTCCACTCAGCGAGAAGCCGTTCCGAGGTGTCACGCGTCACCCATACGCTCGATTCGAAGGACGTCGCCGGAGGCAGCGACCAGAGCGAATCGGAGTGAGTCACATGCAGACCCGGATACCGACCTACGAAGCCGAGTTCGACGTCGACGTGCCCGGCCCGGACGAGATGCGCCGCGCCATGGGGCGCTTCGCGAGCGGCGTCACCGTCGTGACCGGCCTCGACGAGGACGGCCCCACCGGCTTCGCGTGCCAGTCGTTCGCGTCGGTCTCGCTCGAGCCGCCCCTCGTGCTGTTCTGCGCCGATCACCGCGGACGAGCTTGGCCGCGACTTCGCCGCACCGGCCGGTTCACCGTCAACGTGCTCGGTGCGAACCAGACCGATCTGTGCTCCCGGTTCGGTTCGAGCCGCGGTCTCAAGTTCGACGGCCTCGACTGGGAGCTCTCCCGCTGGGGCACCCCGTCCCTACCGGGTGTGCTCATGCGGGTGCACGCCTCGATCGAGGACGTGCACGTAGCAGGTGATCACGATGTCGTCATCGGCCGCGTCGCCGAACTCGAATGCCTCGGCGACGAGAGCCCGATGGTGTTCTACCGCGGCGGGTTCGACCTCGGCCGCTGACGGGGAAGGTGTGCGTGCGATGGACGAGCACCGCACGCACATCCCGTCGTCTACGAGGCGGCTGCGCGGATGCCGGCCCGCCGCCCGAAGAAGCTGCCGTCGCCGAGCGAGATACCGCTGCAGTAACCCCAGGCCGACAGACCGGACGTGCAGCGACCCGCCGCATACAGGCCGGGGATCGGATCGCCGTCCACGTGCAGGACCTCCGAGTCGACCGAGGTCTGCAGGCCGCCCAGGGTGAAACCGCCGGTCATGTTCCGCAGGTCGATCGCCGCGATCGGGGAACCGATCGGCCGCACCCACTCGGGCTTCTTCCCGAGGACCGGATCCGTCCTCTGCTCGGCGTGCTTGTTGTACAACTCCACCGTCGCGGTCAGTGCACCCGCGGGCAGTCCCATCTCGGATTCGAGTTCGGCGACCGTCTCACACACCCAGGTGGGCCGGTGACGCAGCTGCGGACTCGAACTCGGCGCCGCCATGCCCTCCTCGTAGGCCTGTTCGTCGAGGACGAGGAACGCCTGGTTGTCGTTCTGGTACATGGTGAGCTGACCGACACGGCCGGGATAGGTGTCCTCGGCGACGTAACGCTGACCGCGACCGTTGACGAGGATGCCGCGTGCGATCAGCTGGGGATCGCAGAAGAAGGCGACCTCGCACGCGTCCATGTGTGCCAGTCGTGCGCCGAGAGCCTGGGCCATCAGGATGCCGCGACCGTCGTGTTCCTCGACGGTCGCCGCAGGGCGCTGGTAGAGCCGCGGCGCGTACGCCTGCATCATCTCGTCGTTGTAGGCGAACGATCCGGTGGCGAGCACGACGCCGCCGCGCGCCCGGACCGCGATGGTCTCACCGAACCGCGTGGCGACGATGCCCACGACCCGCCCGGTTTCGTCGACGACGAGTCGCTGCACCCGGACGTCGGATTCGACGCGGACGCCGACCTCGGCCGCCTTGGCGATGAGGGTGGTCATGAGCACGTAGCCGGCGGCCTGCTCTCCGTTGCGCGGCATGGTCACCTGGGCGAGATGTCCGCGCGGAGCGGGTTCGACGAGCGTGTGGAACGGCGCAGCGTTCTCTCCACCGCTGTACATCAACGAATCGTCGACGGGGCACTCCCAGCCGGGCTGCGACCAGAAGCTCTCCTTGTAGGGCACCCCGCACGCTTCGAGCCAGTCGAAGTGGTCGACGCTGCCCTCGCAGTAGACGTCGAGCTTGTCCTCGTCGACACCCGGTCCGAGAGCCGCGGCGAGGAAGGTCTTCATGTTCTCCGGGGTGTCGTCGAACCCGCAGGCCTTCTGCAACCGGGTGCCACCGCCGAGATAGACGATCCCGCCCGACAGGGCGGCTGCTCCCCCGCCACCGCCGGTGCGTTCGAGCACCAGCACGTCCGCTCCGCTCTCGGCCGCACCGATCGCGGCGGAGACACCGGCGATACCGAAACCGGCGACCACGACATCGGCTTCGAGGTCCCAGCTTCCGATGTCGCGGACGGGGACGGGACGGACCGGGGAAGTGCTCATGGGAGGAAGTTCCTTCCGATAGCGATGCGCGGCAGACTGTTCCGCACGGGGGTCGGGTGATCCCTCCGGACCGTAAACGGCATTCCGGATCGACGTCGGGAAGTTCCCGCTGTTCGAGAAATTCGGAGCGAGCACCTACGAAAAGGCATCGCCGATGCTCAGATCAGGTTGTCCTCGACCGGCAGGCCGAAGGCGTTCCGGCCGTACAACGCATAGGCACGCTCGGGTTCGTTGGCGACGTGGACGCTCCCGGCATGCGCGTCGCGCCAGGCCCGTTCGATGATTCCTCCGAGGAACAGCGACGTGCCTCCGGCCGTCTTGAACAACAGGTCGATCGCCTCCACCGCCCGCTCGGTGGCGCGTACCTGGTCGCGCCGGGTGCGCAGACGCAGGTCCAACGGAATCTCCCTGCCCGCCCGCGCCAGGTCCCACAGTTCGCGGATGTTGCGGTCGAGTTGCAGTGTCGCGGCGTCGATGTCCGATGCTGCGCGTCCCACGGCGACCTGAGCGAACGGGTCGTCCACGAACCGGCCTCCGCCCAGGCTCAGCCGCACTCGTTCGCGCATCGACGACAGGTACTCGTCGTAGCAGCCGGCGACCACCCCCACGATGGGTACGGCGACGGCGGTGGTGAACAACGCAGCGAACGGAATCCGGTACAGCGGTCCGGTATTGACCTTCTGCCCGGGACCGCGCAGCTGCGAGGTCTCGTAGTTGCGCTTGACACGGTGGGCGGGAACGAACACCTCGTCGACGACGATCTCGTCGCTGCTCGTCCCCCGCATTCCGACGACGTTCCACACGTCGCGGATCGTGTAGTCGCTCCGCGGTACGAGCGCCGTGACGAAATCCACCGGCCTGCCCTCCGAGCCGACGACCACCGCGCCGAGGAGTGCCCACGACGCGAATCGGCAGCCGGACGAGAACATCCATGTCCCGGACAGCCGGTAGCCCCCGTCGACCGGGACGAGACGGCCGACCGGGGCATACGCCGACGAGACGAGTGTCGAATCGTCCTCACCCCAGACGTCCTGCTGCGCTCGATCGTCGAACAGCGCGAGATGCCAGGGGTGGACGCCGACGATGGATGTGACCCAGCCCGTCGAACCACAGGCTTTCGAAACGGTGCGTACGACCTCGTAGAAACGCGTCGGCTCGGTCTCCGACCCGCCGTATCGGCGCGGCTGCAGCATGCGGAACACGCCGGCGGAGACCAGATCACGCACCGTCTCGTCGGAGATGCGGCCGAGCCGGTCGGTGTCCGCCGCGCGGTCGGCGATGGCGGGAATCAGGTCCCGCACCGCGCCCGGAACGTCGTCGGCGACCATGAAGTGTCGCGGTCAGCCCGCGGGAGGCGAGAACGCCGCGAGAGGTTCGGAACCGGACCAGTCGTGTCCCCAGTAGCTGTCCGCCGTGATCTCTTCTGCGGTGTAGAAGGTTTCGTCGACGAGCATCCCTTCGGTCCCGAACTCGATGTCCCATCCGCCCGGGGCACGCACGTAGAAGGAGACCATCTTGTCGTTGGTGTGGCGGCCCAGAGTCGACGAGATCGAGAACCCGAGCTTGTTCACCCTGTCCAGGGCCTGGCCGACCGCGTCGAGCGTGTCGACTTCGAGCATCAGATGGACGAGACCGGGCTCGGTTCCGGGCGGGGCCGGGCACAGCGCGAGGCTGTGGTGGCGACGGTTGACACCCAGGAAGCGCACCCGCCGCACCGGCGGCGGTGCCGACAGACCACCGAGTCGTGTCGCGCCGCGCGGGAGGAAACCGAGTACCTCGGTGTAGAACTCGTACGACTCGGCGAACGCCGCGGTGGGCAGGACGACATGGCCGAGACCTTCCTCGCCGGTGTGGAAGACACCGGCGAACGGCGTCACGACCGGACTGTGGTCGAGCACCGGACCGAAGAACACCTCGGTGCGGGTGCCGCCCGGATCGTCGAATGCGATGACCTGCTCGGCGTCGCGGTAGGTCGATTCCTCCTCGGAGAGCACCTCCACCGCGATACCGGCCTTCTCGACCGCTTCGCGCACACGGCGCAGGGCGAACTCGTCCCGCACCTCCCATCCGACGGCGAGCGCCTTGTCGATCTCGCCCGGAAGCACGCTCAGGCGTGCCCGGCGTTCGTCGACACGCAGGTACAGGCCGTCGGGTTCGGGGCCGGTACCGATCGCCATACCGAGTCCGTCGACGACGAGTTCGCGCCACCGCGCGATGTCTGTGGTCTGGATCCTGAGATAACCCAGGCCCCGGATGTCCGTCATATCCGAAAGTTCCTTCGCCGTAAGGTTTGTGGTGTCAGATCATCGACCGCATCATGCCCTGCGGCTCCTCGCCGAGTTGGCAGAGCGTGGAAGCATGGAAGATCGATCCGGGCACGTGGATGGCGTGGCTCAGACCCGCATGGGCGTCGCGCCAGAAGCGCTGCAGCGGGTTGGTCAACTGCAGTGCGCCGCCGCCGGCACGGGCGAAGATCTCGTCGACCGCGGCCACGGCCCGCCAGGCGGCGGCGGTCTGCGTGCGCCGACCGATCGCGCGCTGCTCGAAGGTGACCTCGATGCCCTTCTCCGTCATGTCCCAGAACCGATCGACGGTTTCGAGGATCGCGGCGCGCGAGGCGGCGATCTCCGCAGCGGCCCCGCCGAGGGCCGAGAGCACGTACGGATCCTGCTTGATCGCGGTGCCGGAGACCGTGACCCGCTCACGCTGCGACTCGATGTAGCAGTTCAGGGCGCCTTCGGCGATGCCGATGAGCGACGAGGTGATACCCAGCGGGAAGATGCACGAGAAGGGGAATTTGTAGAGCGTCTCGTCACGTCCGGCGTCCTGCCACGCCACCCCGCCCATGACACGCTCGGCGCGCAGGGTGCGGTATTCGGGCAGGAAGGCGTTCTCCACGATCAGATCCTTCGAGCCGGTGCCGCGCAGGCCGACCACGTTCCAGCTCTCGTGGTCGATGCGGTAGTCGGAGCGCGGCAGCAGCACGTGCAGGCTCTGCGGGGGACTCAGCCGATTGCCGTCCTTGTCGCCGACGGCAGCGCCGATCATGACCCAGTCGCAGTGGTCCGTGCCCGAGGAGAACGACCAGCGGCCGTTGAGGATGTATCCGCCGTCGACGGGAGTTGCGACACCCATCGGCGCGTACGGGGAGGCGATCCAGGTGTCCGGGTTCTCGCCCCACACCTCCTCCTGCGCCTTCGGGTCGAAGAAGGCCATCTCCCAGGGGTGGACACCGACGATGCCGCTGACCCAGCCCGTCGCGCCGTCCATCGCGCCGATGGCCATGGCGGTCTCGGCGAACTCGCGCGGGTGCGCCTCGAGCCCCCCGAATTCCTTCGGTTGCAGGAGCCGGATGACGCCGGCATCACGAAGCCGCTTGGCGCTGCGGTCGGTCAGACGCATGAGCGTGTCGCCTTCGGCACCGTCCGCGCGGATCTCGTCTGCGAACTCCGAAACGGAGTCGAGCACCTGTCCCATGATCTCTCCCACCTGTGAGGGTGACGCCCCCGATACGGCGTGGCGAGCGTCGGTTCCGTTGGTGCCTACAGTCGCAGGAGAACAACACTTCCATTGCCGGAGTTCCACTGAGCGGGAACACCCTGGCGCTCGCCGGGGGTCGAGGAACCGACCCCCGGCGACCGCTGCCTAGGAGTCTTCTCGGGTGAGGAACGCGAGGACGGCCGAGAGCCATGCCTCACGGGCCTCGATCATCGTCCAGTGGCCGCAATTGGGGAATACGTGCAGCTCGCCGTGGCGCAGCTCGCGCATGGGCAGCATGGCCATGTCGACGGGGCTGACCCGGTCGTCGCGACCCCAGGTGAGCAGGGTCGGGGCCGTGATCTTGTGGAGCTGCGCCCAGTACGGAGTGGCGTCGGACGCGGCGGCGGCCTTCGCCCCCGCAGCGAAGGCCGCAGTGCTGTACATACGCCGCGCGATCTCGAGGGTCTTCGGTTCGGTGGCGAGCGTCCACCTCTCCTCGATGAGCTCGTCGGTGATGACCGCGGGGTCGTACACCATGGAACGCAGCCAGCGAACGAGCTTTTCGCGGGTCGGATCGTCGGTGAACTCCATGAGCAACCGGATGCCCTCGCCGGGTGCCGGCGCGAAGACCGATCGTCCCGCGCCCCCGATGGTGACGAGCTTTTCGACCCGATCGGGGTGCGCGATCGCGAACTGCGTTCCGACGATGCCGCCCATCGAGTTACCGATGATCGAGACGCGGTCGAGTCCGAGACCGTCGAGGAAATCGGTGACCGCCACCGACGCCATGGCCATCGGGTGTCCTTCGCACGGGTCGCTCACTCCGAAGCCGGGAAACTCCAGAACGAGGCACCGGAAGTGCTCGGCGAGGTCGGCGAGCACACCGCGGTAGTTCCGCCAGCCGGTGACGCCCGGTCCGGAGCCGTGGAGCAGCAGGAGCGGCTCGCCCGTGCCGGCTTCGTGGTAGCGAAGGGTGCCGCGGTCGGTCGCGAGTTCCCGCGCCGTGTTCTCGAAAGTGAATTCCGTCGTCATACCGACGAGGCTTCCAGTGATTCCCCTCACGTCGCGCGGACGCTCCCGATCACCGGGATGTTCCGGACGTGCCGGCGGCCGGTGAGCGTATGCAGGTTACATCCAGCCGTCCGACTGCGTGGCGAGCATCTGCTCCATGACCTGCGGAGACCACGAGTCTGCAGTGTTCCGCGCGGCACGATTGCGACGAGGTGCGCTCAGCTCCGGGTACAGCGTGTGCGAGATGTCGCGAACCGCGCCGGCGACCAGGGGTGCGATGCGCTCGAGGTGGCCGGGACGGGTGGGACCGCACAGGGAGATCGCGGCGACCGGCGATGCGGGGCTGCGGATCGCGGCGCCCACACAGGACATACCGGTGGTGGCCTCGCCGGTCTCGAACGCCAGGCCGTGACGACGGCGGATGCGATTGAGTTCGAGGTGCAGGGTCGACAGGTCGGCGATGGTCCGCTCGGTGCGACGCGGCAGGTGCGGGCCGGGGTAGAGAGCATCGACCTGTTCCGGCTCGAGTCCGGCGAGCAGCGCCTTCCCGCCGGCCGTGGAGTAGGCGGGTACACGTCCACCGACCCGCGACGGCAGCGTCGCGGCGAGCTGGCCGCCGATCTTGTCGAGGTAGACACAGTCGGGCCCGTCGAGCACGGACAGGTGCGCGACCATCCCGGTCGTCATGTGCAGTTCGTGGAGGAGCGGTGCCGCGGCCTCGCGGACACGGATGTGTCCGTTGTCGCCCTCTCCCATGGCCTTTGCGCGGCGACCGAGGCAGTAGCCGAACGACGCATGGTCGATCCAGTCGAGTCGCACCATCTGGTCGAGGATGCGGTGGACCGTCGAACGCGGAAGTTGGGTGCGGCACGCGACTTCCTCGAGGGTGAGCCGCGATGAGAGATCGTCGAAGGCATCGAGGATGAGGGTCATTCTCTCGACCATCGATGCAGGCAATTCGCGCTTCGGTGCCTGGGAGACCTGCGTACGTTGCGCCTCGGACATCGCCACCCTTTCTCCGGAATCCGATCACCCACGAGAGAAAAACTGAAATTGATTCTTGTGAGCGGATGCCAGAGTACTCGGCGAGTGACCTGTTGCACAATTCCCGATCAGCGGACCGGGCCGATTGCGCGATCCGCGTCTTCCTCATCGACCGTCCGCCGACACGTCTCACTGAGCAGGAGGTCCCTGTCCCCCGGGCCGAGCGATGGGTACAACCTCGGATGTGGGCGGAATCTGCCTGCACCCGTCGCCCGCCGAGCCGAAAGAGTCGAGACCGAGATGTCAGAAACCGAGTCCCCCCTCTTCCGCCCCCTGACGGTGCGCTCCCTCGAGCTCCGCAACCGCATCGTGATGTCCCCGATGACCCGCTCCCACTCCCCGGGTGGCGTACCCGGACCGGACGTGGTCGAGTACTACCGGCGACGCGCCGCGGGCGGCACCGCCCTGATCGTCACCGAGGGCGTCGCCATCGAGCACCCGACGGCAGTCGACAACCCCCGCGTGCCCCACATGTACGGCGAAGCAGCTCTCGAAGGCTGGCGTCGCGTCGTCGATGCGGTCCACGCCGAGGGCGGACGCATCGTTCCCCAGCTCTGGCACGTCGGCCCCCTCTGGGGCGCAATGAGCGCGGATGTCGACCCCGACCTCGTCCCCATGCGACCGTCCGGGATCTGGGGCGAGCTCGGCGTGACGTCCTACGGCGAGGACTACATCGCCCGAGCCTCCGCACCCACGCGAGCCATGACCGCCGAGGACATCGAACAGGTCGTCGCTGCCTACGCCGACGCAGCCGCCGCTGCCGCCGAAGCCGGGTTCGACGGCATCGCACTCCACGGAGGGCACGGCTACCTGCTCGACGCGTTCCTCTGGGAAGGCACCAACCTCCGCGACGACGAATGGGGCGGCGACCTCGAGCGCCGCACCCGCTTCCCCGCGACGGTGGTCGCCGCCATCCGCTCGCGCATCGGCAACGACCTGCCGATCTTCTACCGTTTCTCGCAGCACAAGCAGCAGAACTACGAGGCCCGGATCGCCCACACCCCCGACGAACTGAAGGCCGTCCTCACCCCCTTGAAGGAAGCCGGCGTCGACGTGTTCGACGCGAGCATCCGCCGCTTCGACCTTCCGGCATTCGAAGGCAGCGACCTGACCCTCGCGGGCTGGGCCAAGAAGGTCACCGGCGCACATTCGATGGCCGTGGGCAGTGTCGGAATCGCGACGACCTTGCGGGAGAGCCGCCTCCAGGGCAGCGCGCCCGCGCGCAACAACGTTCCCGAACTCGAACGACGGCTGGGCGACGACGAGTTCGATCTGATCGCCATCGGACGTCTGCATCTCGCCGACCCCTCTCTCGCGACAACCCTCCGCAACGGCGCGGAACTCCCCGAGTTCGACCGCTCGGTACACGAGGCCGCGCTGATCTGACATCCCGAAGGCGGTCTCGCTCAGCGAGATAGCACAGCGTGACAGCTCTCACCTGCGATACCAAGTGATCCGAGCCACTCCCATTCGTGGGGCAGGGAAACACGGCCCGCGTTCGGGTCGCCGAGAGTCTGGAATGTGCTTTGACTTCCTACGCCAATGAACTCTCCCAGCCGGAAGCCGCAACCCCGAAGGGGCGGAGCCGGTTCGACCGGCAGCAACCGGTATGGGTGATCGTGTCGGTCCTGATCGCCGTCGAGATCATCAGCGCGTTCGAAACATCGATGATGTTCGCCGCGATCCCGACGTTGATCACCGAATTCGACAGCGACGCATCGACGGTCGGATGGGCGGTGACGGCCTTCCTCCTCGTCTCGGCTGCCTCGGCCGCCGTGTGCGGACGACTCGGCGACATGTACGGCCGGGAACGGATCCTGATGGTCCTGCTCGCCGTCGCGGCGCTCGGCTCGATCGTCAGCGCCGTCGGCGACAGTCTCACCAGCATCATCATCGGCCGCGCGATCCAAGGTGTGGCCGGCGCGATCCTGCCGCTGTGCATCGGACTGGCCCGTGAGCACCTTCCCGCCTCCCGCGTCCCCGTTGCCGTCGCATTGATCTCCGGCTCCGCAGTCGCAGCAGGTTCCGCGTCGCTGCTCGTCGCCGGTCTGCTGATCGACAACGCCAGCTGGCACATGATCTTCGTCGTCGCAGCCGCATATGCGATCTTCGCTCTGCTGCTCGTCTGGTTCGTCCTGCCGTGGCGTCGGCCCACCGGGACCTCCGAGAAGATCGATTACATCGGCGCGGTCACCTTCGCCGGTGCGGTCGCC
The DNA here is from genome assembly GCF_048381395.1 of Rhodococcus shunpengi. Taxonomy (NCBI): domain Bacteria; kingdom Bacillati; phylum Actinomycetota; class Actinomycetes; order Mycobacteriales; family Nocardiaceae; genus Rhodococcus; species Rhodococcus shunpengi. The sequence goes on along the minus strand of NZ_JBLWIU010000032.1, from coordinate 148,490 downwards.
GCGATCCTGCTCGGTGTCAACAAGTCCCAGGCATGGGGCTGGTCGGACCCGCGCACCCTCGGTCTCATCCTGGGTGGCGCCGCCGCCCTGGTCCTGCTCGTGCGGTGGGAACTGCGCACCCCCTCCCCCATCATCAACGTGCGACTGTTCGCCGACCGCAAGTTCTCGCTCACGATGCTGGCGACCGTCGCGATCGCGGCGGGACCGCTGGGCGTGGTCACCATGATCATCCCGATCATCATGCAGACGCCCTCCACCGGCGACTTCGGCCTGGGCCTGAGCGCGACACACGCGGGTTGGCTCTCGTTCATCGGTTCTTTGTTCGGATTCGTCTGCACCCCGCTGAGCGGCCGGATCTCCGCCGCAGTGGGTTCACGCGCCTCGATGCTGCTCGGCACCGCCCTGTTCATCGTCGGCGTCGTCGTCATGCTCACCGCGCACCACTCCGTGGTGGCCATGACCGCCATGGTCGTCGTGGTGTCGGTCGCGACCGCCTTCGCCTACACGGCGATTCCGAACCTGATCGTCGAGTCCGTGCCCGAGCACAACACCAGCGAGACGACCGGCACGAACGCCGTGCTGCGCACCGCGGGCCAGGGTGTCGGAACGTCGATCGCGACCATGCTGCTCGCCTTCGCTGCGACCCCCCTCGCAGGGATCAACATGGTCGGCGGCATGCTCATCGCGCTTTCCGTGGTGACCATCGGGATCACCGTGCTGATCCCGCGCACCGCGCGCACCGCCTGATCCGAACGCCCGTCTCCTCCCGCTGTCCCGATTACCGGGAGGAGACGGGCGTCGGCGTCGGCGTCGTTCTACCGTGGTCCGATCGAGAAGTTTTCGTATCGAAGGGAACCCACTGTGATGACAGCCGTTGAGACACCGGTCGGTTCACGCTCCATCGTGCTGACCGTCAGTGCAGTCGTCCAGGAAACCGCCGACGCCGTTTCACTGGTGTTCGACGTACCCGAGGACCGCCGAGCGGACTTCACCTACAAACCGGGACAGTTCCTCACCCTGCGCATTCCGAGCGACATGACGGGTTCCGTTGCGCGGTGCTACTCCCTGGCGAGCTCACCGCACGCCGACGAACCCCTCAAGGTCACGGTCAAGCGCACCGCGGCCGGATACGGTTCGAACTGGCTGTGCGACAACATCGCCGCCGGTCAGAGCATCGAGGTGCTGCCTCCCGCAGGAGTCTTCACCCCGGTCGACCTCACCGAGAAGCTCGTCCTGTTCGCCGGCGGAAGCGGGATCACCCCCGTGATGTCGATCCTCAAGTCGGCACTGCACAGCGGAAACCGCAATGTGGTGGTGGTCTACGGCAATCGCGACGAGAAATCCGTCATCTTCGCCGAAGAACTCCGTGAGCTCGCCGCACGCCACTCCGACGCCCTCACCGTCGTCCACTGGCTCGAGAGCGTGCAGGGCCTGCCGTCCCCGCAGCAGCTCGCGACCTTGATCTCCTCCTTCGCCGATCACCGCGCATACATGTGCGGACCCGGGCCGTTCATGGACACCGTCCGCGAAGGCCTGCTGCTGGCCGGCGTCCCGAAGGACCGGATCCACGCCGAGGTCTTCATCTCGTTGTCCGGCGATCCGTTCGCCGACGTGCCCGCCGTGGAGATCGACGAGTCGGACACCGACGCCGCCTCCGTGACGGTGCAGCTCGACGGCGAGGAACACGACCTCGTGTGGCCGCGCAGCGCCACCCTGGTCGACATCATGCTGTCGAAGGGCCTGGACGTGCCCTACTCCTGCCGAGAGGGCGAGTGCGGCTCGTGCGCGTGCACCGTCGTCGAAGGAGAGGTGGACACCCCGCCGTCGGCGATCCTCGACGAGGAGGACATCGCCAACGGATACGTCCTCGCGTGCCAGGCCAGGCCCAAGAGCAAGAACGTGCGCATCGACTTCTGAACCGGCCGTAGGGAACCGAAGGCCCCGTACCGCCTCTTGCGGTGCGGGGCCTTCGTCCGTCCGGGCGAGATCGTGCGGGAACGGATGCACTCCGCGTACGACGCAGCGTCGTGAAATGGAGCGTCCCCGGGTGCCGTACGGCACCCGGGGACGAGTAGGTGGGGATCGCGCGGATCAGCGGTTCAGCAGGGCCCGCATCGCTGCTGCTGCACCCTCGACGAGCTTGTTCCTCGGGAACCCGCTGCGCTTGACCGCGGCCTCGTAGTTGCCGCCGGCGACCCATACGGGGCCGTCGGTCAGGTGCTCGAGACCTTCACGTGCGACATCCTCCGGCTCGGCGACGAGCATCCCCGGAATGTCGAAGTTCAGACCCGCACGCACCATCGCCGGGGTGCGGGTGACACCGAGGACGAGTTCGACCACATGCACACCGTGCGGTGCGAGTTCGAGCCAGAGGCTCTCGGCGAAGACGCGGCTGAACGCCTTCGATGCCGCGTAGATGCTCTGGTGTTCGGCACCCATGTATCCGGAGAGCGACCCGAGCAGCATGATGCCGCCGCGGCCACGCTCCTTCATCGGCCCACCGAACAGGTGCGACAACTCGATCTGCCGGTGGACGTTGAGGTCGATCACGCCGCGGAACCCGTCGAGGTCGCCGGTGACGAACTCGTGGCCGTAACTGTTCGCGCCGGCGTTGAAGATGAACAGGCCGACCTCGATGTCCTGGGTGGCCGTGCGGATCTGCTCGACGGCGTCGTCGTCGAGCAGATCCAGCGCGAGGGTGCGCACCTGCACGCCGTTGCTCCGCGCCTTGTCCGCCGTCTCCTCCAGCGGTTCCGGCTTACGCGCGATGAGCACGAGATCGAAGCCGGCGCGGCTCAATTCGTCGGCGAACGCGGCGCCGACGCCTTCGGAGCCGCCGGCGATGACAGCCCACGGGCCGTAGTACGAGCGATCGAGGTCGAGGGATTCTGGCATCGTCGGTCCTTCGAGAAGTAGTCGGGAGCGGAAGGTCGGAAGGGAACGGTCACTGCACGATGGGGGCTCGGATCGGGGTGTCGTCGAAGACCTCGATGACACCCGAGGCGGCCGCCTTCGCGATCGCGGCGTCGAGGTTCGAGCACGACATCCGGGGCGCGCCGGGGCGGCCCTCGCGCCCGTCGTCGTCCCGGACGACGGGGCAACGACGGCGCGCGTCGGTGTTCCACTGGATGGACGTGTGCTCCCAGCTGTTCTTCTGCACGAGCACCTGCGCGGCGCATTCACCGCACCGCAACGGCGCCATCCGGTTCTGCATGTTCTCCGCTCCTAGCCCGCAGGGGTGGACTGCTCTTCGAGGGCCTTGCGGGCGATGTTCTCCTCGACTTCCTTCATCCAGGCGGCCACCGGGCGGGTGGTGTCCATCTCGAACTCGAAGCGGTCGGTCATCGCCGGCTCGACGTCCTCGACGTCGACGTAGAACTGCTCGTACCAGCGTCGCAGCTGGTAGACCGGGCCGTCCTCCTCGCACAGGAGCGGGTTGTCGATACGGGTCTTGTTCCGCCAGATCTCGATGTCCTGCTCGAAGCCCTTCGCGATGAAGTTCCCGAACTGCTGGGCGGTCTCCAGGGCCTGCTCGCCTTCGAGGCGGTCGGACTTCTTGACGATCATGCCGTACATCAGGACGAACTTGTCCTGGGAGACCGGGTAGTGGCAGTTGATGAGGACCGACTCGACGTCGTAACCCTCGTACTGGTAGACGAGATCGTCGATCATGAAGGACGGTCCGAAGTAGCTTGCGTCGGAGCGGCTTCCGAGCATCTTCGGTTGTCCTGCCGCGTGCGGACGGGTGTCCTCACGGGCCTGGCCCCGCATGAACTGGCTGGCCACCTGGCCTTCGAAGACGTTCTTGAAGTAGACCGGGAAGGAGTAGTGCACGTAGAAGAAGTGCGCCATGTCGACGATGTTGTCGATGATCTCCCGGCAGTTGGTGTCGACCTCGGTGGTGTACCAGACCCAGTCGGTCCACTCGTCGCTCGTCGCGCCTTCGATGCGCGGGATGGTCACGTCGGCGGGCGGCGGGTTCCCCTGAGGGTCGTGCCACACGAAGAGCATGCCGTCCTGATCGAGGGTGTGCCACGCACGGGTCTTGGCGATGGGAGGAACGCGCCGCGCGTACGGGATGTTCTTGCAGCGCCCGTTTCCGCCCCAGCGCCAATCGTGGAACGGACACGCGATCTCGTCGCCCTTGACCGTGCCCTGGCTGAGATCCCCACCCATGTGCCGGCAGTACGCGTCGAGGATCTTGATCTCGTCGTTGCTGTCGGCCCACACCACGAGCTTGGTCCCGAAGGCCTCGATCGAGTGCGGCTTGCCGTCCTTGAAATCCTTCGACAGACCGAGGCAGTGCCAGCCTCGGGCGAAGCGGGCGGGAGCCGACCCGGCGACGATCTCGCGGATCTCGGATTGTTCGGAAGTGCCGATGCTCACGGTCGTCCGTCCTTTCGGGAGGGAAGCGTTGAGGAGGTCAGGCGGCGGAGTCCGCTGGAGCATTCCGTCGCGATACGACCGAAACGCTAGGTGATCGGTATCACCCCTGATGAGGACATCTCACTGGTCGAGACCTTCCGCCGTCCTGAGACCGCGCCGGGTCGCGATCACGCAACCGGGGCAGGCTCGGCGGTCGGCATCAGGGCCGCTCGGCCGTTGGCGACGAACTCCTTCTCGATGCGTGCGCGTTCCGCGTCGTCGAGCAGCACGTACTCGGAGGTCCGTCCGACACGCACGTAGACCGTGTCGGAGGTGTTCCACGCGACCGCCCGCAACGGAGCCTTGTTCACCTTGTTGCTCCCCGTCAGCGGGATCCGGTCGGTGACGCGCACGAATCGCGGCCACCACTTGTCACCCATGTCGGGCTGCTCGGCGAGGGTCGCCCCGAAGACCACCGGATCGAACTCCGCACCGGGCTCGAGTTCGACGGCGCACATGACCTGATCTCCGGTCGTGGGATCGGGCACGGCGAAGACCGGGGCGGACAGAACGCCCGGCACCCGCAGGATGATGCGCTCGACCGGGGTGGCGGAGAAGTTCTCGCTGTCCACGCGAAGCCAGTCGGAGGATCTTCCGGCGAAGTAGAAGAAGCCGTTCTCGTCGCGGTACCCGAGGTCCCCCGACCAGAAATCGTCGCCCTTGACCCGGTCGGCCATCGCCTCGGGATTCTTGTAGTAGCCCTCGAAGGTGTGGGCGGCACCACACGCGACGATCTGACCGACGGCGTCACTGTTGAGGAGACGACCGGTCTCGTCGAAACGGGCGCGAGGGCACTCCTGCCCCGTGTCCTCGTCGAGGATCCGGACGTCGACACCTCCGACGGCGACGCCGAGCGATCCGGTCGGAGTGTCGGGGGTGCGGTTGATGCGGAAGACACCTTCGCTCATGCCGTAACCCTCGACGACCGTGCAGCCGAAGCGTTCGGAGAAGCGGGCCACGTCGGCTTCGGACGCCTCGGTGCCGAACGCGAGTTCGAGGGTGCTCGCGCGGTCACGGGGGTCCTCCGGCCGACTCAGGATGTACGACAGGGCGCGTCCGACATAATTGACGAAGGTGGCGCCGTAACGGTGGACGTCGGAGGCGAATCTGCTCGCCGAGAACTTCCGGATCAGACAGACGGTCGCGCCGGCATGCATGGCCGTGCCGAGGTTGAGCATGAGCGCGTTCCCGTGGAAGAGCGGCATGCACAGATAGGCCACCGAATCCTCGCGCATGCGCACACGCTCGGTCAGCGGCCCGAGGAGTCGGGCGAATCGTCCCTGACCGACGATGACGGCCTTCGGGGCACCGGTGGACCCGGAACTGAACAGCAGCAGCGCGATGTCGTCGGCGGACGGGATGGTCCCCGGCAGGTCCGCGCCGCGGAACGGCTCGAGGAACTGCCCGTACCGCGCGTCGTCGATGTCGTAGATCCTGTCGGCGGGCAACCCGTGGTCGGTGCCCTCGAGGAGATGGGCGAGGCGGGACTCGGTGACCACGAGGTCGATATCCGCGTGCCGGATGTCCCGGGCGATCTCCGGACCGCTACGGCTGGCGTTGATACCCACCACGGCCGCCCCGGCCAGAGCGCCCGCACCGATCCAGAACACGAAATCCGGGACGTTCTCGAGAAGTATCCCGATATGACGCTGCCGATCTGCCGGGGCGGGCACGGTCGCCACGATCGCGGCGGCACGATCGGCACTTTCCTGGACCACCTCGCCCCAGGTCCACTGCTGGTCCTCGAAACGCAACCCCACCTTCGGGTCACCGTGACGAGCGCGCACTACTTCTGCGAACGTGTCCAAGTCTTTCCTCCAGACGGTTGTGGCGATCAAGCGAAAGCGGCGCGACCGCCGGACAGAACGGCGCCGGTCTCCGTGACGACGTCGAAGCGGGCATCCGCTGCGTCACCCCAGGCGCGGACCTGTGCCGCATCGCCCGGGAAGACGGGGGCCGCGAACCGCCCGAACAGCATCGTCAGATCAGCCGGGTGCGCTCCGAGCATGTCGGCCAGGGGCAGCGTCGCGGCGGCGAGCGTGCACAGTCCGTGCAGGATCGGGCGGGGCTGTCCGATTCGCGCTGCGGCCTCGGGATCGATGTGGATGTGGTGCCGGTCGCCGGTCAGCCGGTAGAGCGCGGCCTGGTCGGCGTGGGTGGTGAGCGTGCCGACCAGGTCGGCCTCCCCCTCCGGCGCAGCCGGCGCCGACGGTCCGCGCTCGCCGCCGAAACCTCCCGCTCCCGGTGCGAACAACGACCAGGTCGCGACGAAGAACTCGCTCTCGACGACGACCTCGAACACCGCCGCCCGGCCCTTGTCCCAGACCTCACCGACGCGCGCCGACATCGCGATCTCCCCGGAACGCGGCAACGGTGCGAGCACCTCGAGGCTCTGGGAGCCGTGGAGCGCGGTGGACGTGTCGAAGGCACCGAGCGCACCGAGCGCATCCGGTGCCCACTGGGCCAGCGTCAGAGCGAACGTCGGCAGTACCCGCAGCCGCTCTTCGAACACGAGGTCGAGGTCCGTCGCACCGGCGCCCACCGCGAGCGCGTACAGGATCGCGTCCCGTTCGTCGTATCGGACCGTGCGGGCACCCAGGTCGTGGCCTCGCCACTGCGCGGGCGTCGACGTCGTTGCGGTCATTCGATCTCAGTCCTTTCTCATGGGGGCGCCGGGCGGCGGCCCGACGGAGACAGGACCTCGCTTTCCACAGACGCCCAGGTCACAGGCTAGGGAGAGCGGTGGTGACCGTCACCGCCCGTCCCACTCACCGGTACATTCGAGGTCGGGGTGACCCGTCGTGAGATTCTGGCGGTACGCACTCGATGGAGGAGGGGACGTTCGTGAAGCGTGCAGGGACACCGGTGGGATACAGGCGATGACCATCCCGTCCGATCCCTCCCATTTCCTCGATCAGCTGGTATCGCGCCTCACCGGCCCCGGCGGCGAGTTCGAGATCGTCGTGCAGGAAGTCCTGGGCACCGCGATGCCCGTCATGCGTAAACGTGACGTCGCCGTGGCGGATCTGCTCTCGCAGTCCCTCGTCTGGGGCGACCGCGAGTACCTGGTCACCGCCGATCGCCGGATCACCTTCGCCCAGAACGCACGCATGTCCTACGCCCTCGCCGCAGCCCTGCACGAGCGGTACGGGGTGCGCTCGGGCGACCGCGTGGCAATCCTGTCGGCGAACAGACCCGAATGGGTCACCGCGTTCTGGGCGACACAGGCCCTCGGCGCGATCTCGGTGGGATTGAACGCCTGGTGGGTCCAGCCGGAACTGGAGTTCGGTATCCGCCATTCGCGACCGCGGGTGGTGTTCGTCGACGGTCCGCGTACCGCGGCCGTCGCCGGCATCGATCGTGCGCAGACCGTGGTGTTGTCGATCGAGGAGGATCTACCGCGGCTGGTCGCGGAGTTCGACCGCGCGCAACCGCCGCCGCCGCGGGTCGCCGAGGACGATCCCGCCGTTCTCCTGTACACCTCGGGCACGAGCGGCGACCCCAAAGGTGCGCTGCACTCGCAACGGAATCTGCTGGCGGTGGTCGACTACCACCGGTACCTCGACGCGATCGCGACGATCTGGACCGGGGCTGCATACGACCGGTCGGTGCCGTCGGACTCCAGATATCTGCTGACATCCTCGCTGTTCCACATCACGAGCCTGCACAACACGATCGTGCCGCGCCTGGCCACCGGCAGCACCGTGGTGATGAATCAGGGATGGTACGGGGTACATCCCGTACTCGAACTCATCGAAGCGGAGCAGGTCACCCATTGGATGGCCGTGCCGTCGATGGCGGCGCGGATGCTCGAGGACGAAGACCTCGACAGATACGACCTGACCTCGTTGACACGCTTCACCCTGTCCTCGGAACCGTCGACACCCGAGTTCAAGCAGCGTCTGCGCGAGCGGCTCCCGTTCGGCAAGCACGCCATGGTCGACAGCTACACCATCACCGAGTGCAGCACGTCGATCGCGGTGGCCTCTGCCGCCGAACTCGAGGAGTTCCCCGGCACGGTGGGCGCGCCGATCATCACGGTGAGCCTCGAGATCCGGGATCAGACCGGCGCATGGCTGCCCGACGGCCGCGTGGGTGAGGTGTGTGTGCGCAGCCCCTTCGTCATGCTCGGCTACTGGGACGACGAAGCCGCGACAGCCGAGGCGATCACGCCCGACCGATGGTTGCGCACAGGCGATTTCGGAGTTGTGGAGAACGGCCGGCTGCGTCTGGTGGGCCGGCGCGCCGACCTCATCCACCAGAACGGCGAAAATGTCTACCCGTCGGAGGTCGAACGCGTCCTCTCCCTGCACCCGGCGGTCCGCGAATGCATGGTGACCGGCGCTCCCCACCCGGAATGGGGTCAGGAGGTGGCGGCGGTGGTCGTGCTCGTCGAGGGCTCCACGGTCACCGTCGAGGAATTGACGACTTTCGCTTCCGAGCATCTCGCGTACTTCAAGGTGCCGACGCAGTGGACGCTGACGTCCTCCCTGTTGCCGCGCAACGCTACTGGGAAGATCATCCGCAAGGGATGGCGCGACACGTCCGGACCCTGGTAATCGCACGCCTGCGCCTCACGAGCGCCATCGGGTGGACCGGGCCGGAGCCCGGCCCACCCGAACGGGGTCGGCTCAGCTCAACCGCTCGAGCACCATCGCCATGCCCTGGCCTCCACCGACGCACATCGTCTCGACACCGAACTGCTTGTCGTGGGTGCGCAGGTTGTTGATGAGTGTCGTGGTGATGCGGGCACCGGTCATTCCGAAGGGGTGACCGAGCGCGATCGCGCCGCCGTTGACGTTGAGCTTGTCCTCGTCGATGCCGAGTTCACGAGCGGAACCGAGGACCTGGACGGCGAAGGCCTCGTTGATCTCGAACAGGTCGATGTCGTCGATTCCCATGTTCGCGTTGGCCAGAGCCTTGCGGGTCGCGTCGATCGGTCCGAGGCCCATGATCTCCGGGGACAGGCCCGAGACACCGGTGGAGACGACACGTGCGAGCGGGGTCAGCCCGAGTTCTTTGGCCTTGGTGTCGGACATGATCACCAGGGCGGCCGCACCGTCGTTGAGCGGGCAGGCGTTGCCGGCGGTCACGGTGCCGTCGGGGCGGAAGACCGGCTTCAGCTGGCTGACCGCCTCGTAGGTGGTGCCCGGACGCGGACCGTCGTCGGTGGACACGACGGTGCCGTCGGCGAGGGTCACCGGGGTGATCTCGCGCTCGAAGAAGCCGCTCTTGATGGCTTCCTCGGCCCGGTTGTGCGAACGCACGCCCCAGCGGTCCTGGTCCTCGCGGGAGATGCCGGTGTGCGAGGCGACGTTCTCGGCGGTCTGCCCCATGCCGAGGTAGACGTCCGGAAGCAGGCCTTCGTTGCGCGGGTCGGTCCACGCCACGCCACCCTCGGCGAGCTTCGCACTGCGCGCCTGCGCGTCGTCGAACAGCGGGTTCTTCGTATTCGGCAGTCCGTCGGCGTTGCCGGTGACGAAGCTCGACACCGACTCGACGCCGGCCGAGACGAACACGTCGCCCTCGCCGGCCTTGATGGCGTGCAGCGCCATGCGGGTGGTCTGCAGCGACGACGAGCAGTAGCGGTTGACGGTGACACCCGGCAGGAAGTCGTAGCCGAGCTGGACCGCCACGACACGCGCGATGTTGAAGCCGGACTGGCCTGCGGGCTGGCCGCAACCGAGCATGAGGTCGTCGATCTCGGCGGGATCGAGCTCGGGAACCTTCGCGAGCGCTGCGGCGACCATCTGCGTCGCGAGGTCGTCCGGACGGATCGACGCGAGCGAGCCCTTACGCGCTCGGCCGATCGGCGACCGTACTGCGGACACGATTACTGCTTCGGGCATCTTCTCTCCTCGATGTTCGGTCGTACTTCGACCCTACGACCCTTCGACCCTCTGGGTCCGGCGGCTATCCTGTGCTAACTTACCAAGCAATCGCTTGGTTCGGTACAGACGTTAGGAACATGCCATGGGCATCACCTCGACCTCCGACAGCGCCGGTATCACCACGGTCACCGTCGACTTCCCGCCCGTGAACGCTCTTCCCTCACAGGCCTGGTTCGACCTGGCCGAGGCCGTGACCACGGCCGGGCGCAGTCTCGACACCCACGCGGTGATCCTGCGCGCCGAGGGCAGAGGCTTCAACGCGGGTGTGGACATCAAGGAAATGCAGGCCACCGAAGGGTTCGACGCCCTGATCGCCGCCAACCACGGGTGCGCCGCCGCATTCGCCGCCGTCTACGACTGCGAGGTACCGGTGATCGTCGCCGTCAACGGCTTCTGCGTCGGAGGCGGCATCGGCCTCGTCGGCAACGCGGACGTCATCGTCGCCTCCGACGACGCCGTCTTCGGTCTGCCCGAGGTCGACCGCGGTGCGCTCGGCGCCGCAACGCATCTCGCGCGCCTCGTCCCTCAGCACATGATGCGCACCCTCTACTACACGGCGCAGAACGTCACCGCGCAGCAGCTCGAGCACTTCGGTTCGGTGTACAAGGTCGTGCCGCGCAGCGAACTGGACGCCACCGCACGCGAGGTCGCCGAGACGATCGCCGCGAAGGACACCCGCGTCATCCGCCGCGCGAAGGAAGCCATCAACCGCATCGACCCCGTCGACGTGAAGACGAGCTACCGCCTCGAGCAGGGTTTCACCTTCGAGCTGAATCTCGCCGGCATCGCCGACGAGCACCGCGACGAGTTCGTCGCAACAGGAAAGCCGCGCAGCAACAGCTGACGCCTCACACCACCAGGAGTTCGGAACACCATGCGTGACAAGAGAATGTCGCTCGACGACGTGGTCGGCGAGCTGCGCAGCGGAATGACCATCGGCCTCGGTGGCTGGGGGTCGCGCCGCAAGCCCATGGCCCTCGTGCGGGCGATCCTCCGCTCGGACGTGAAGGATCTGACCGTCGTCACCTACGGCGGCCCCGATCTGGGTCTGCTGTGCTCGGCGGGCAAGGTGAAGAAGGCCTACTACGGATTCGTCTCGCTCGACTCGGCACCGTTCTACGATCCGTGGTTCGCCAAGGTGCGTACGGGCGGCGAGATCGTCGCCCGCGAGATGGACGAGGGCATGATCAAGTGCGGCCTGGAGGCCGCCGCGGCACGCCTGCCGTTCCTGCCCATCCGCGCAGGCCTGGGCTCGGCCGTCGTCGACTTCTGGGAAGGCGAACTGAAGACCGTCACCTCGCCGTATCCCGGCCCGGACGGCACCGAGACCCTCATCGCCATGCCGGCGCTGAACCTCGACGCGGCGTTCGTTCACCTCAACATCGGCGACAAGCACGGCAACGCCGGCTACCAGGGTGTCGACCCGTACTTCGACGACCTCTACTGCATGGCCGCCGAACGGCGCTACGTCTCGGTCGAGAAAATCGTCGAGACCGAGCAGCTCGTGAAAGAAGTTCCGCTCCAGCAGCTCCTGCTCAACCGCATGATGGTCGACGGGATCGTCGAAGCACCGAACGGGGCGCACTTCACCCTCGCGGGCGACAGCTACGGCCGCGACGAGAAGTTCCAGCGCCACTACGCCGAGTCCGCCAAGGACCCCGAGACATGGCAGGCATTCGTCGACCGTTTCCTCTCGGGCAGCGAGGACGAGTACCAGGCCGCAGTCCAGAAGTTCGCACAGGAGCAGGCATGACCACCACCGAGACCGTGACCCGCGCCGAGTACTGCGCGATCGCATGCGCCGACATCTTCGCGGGTGCCGGCGAGATCATGGCGAGCCCGATGGCGACACTGCCGCAGATCGGCGCACGCCTGGCCAAGCTCACCACCGAGCCCGACCTGCTGATCACCGACGGTGAAGCACTCATCCTCGCCGACGTCCCGGCCCTCGGCGCGAAGGCACCGATCGAAGGCTGGATGCCGTTCCGCAAGGTGTTCGACGTCGTCGCGTCGGGTCGCCGTCACGTCGTGATGGGCGCCAACCAGATCGACCGGTACGGCAACCAGAACCTGTCGGCCTTCGGTCCGCTCCAGCAGCCGACGCGTCAGATGTTCGGTGTGCGTGGCGCTCCCGGCAACACGATCAACCACGCGACCAGCTACTGGGTCGGCAAGCATTCCTCGCGCGTCTTCGTCGACACGGTCGACATCGTCTCGGGTGTCGGATACGACAAGGTCGATCCCGAGAACCCGGCGTACCGCTTCCTGCACATCGCGCGGGTCGTCACCAATCTCGGTGTCTTCGACTTCGGCGGCCCCGGCCACAGCTTCCGGGCGCTCTCGCTGCACCCGGGTGTCGAGGCCGCGACCGTCGCCGAGAACACCTCCTTCGAGGTCGCCGGTCTCGACGAGGCCGGAGTGACCCGCGAACCCACCGCCGAGGAACTGCGTCTGATCCGAGAGGTGATCGACCCCAAGGGACTCCGCGACCGCGAGGTCGCGCTGTGAGCACCCTGCGCACGGCACTGACGGAGCTCGTGGGCATCGAGCACCCCATCGTCCAGACGGGCATGGGCTGGGTGTCCGGTCCGCGGCTGACCGCCGCGACGTCGAACGCCGGTGGCCTCGGCATCCTCGCATCGGCGACGATGACCTATCCCGAGCTCGAAGCGGCGGTGGCGAAGACCAAGTCGCTGACCGACAAGCCGTTCGGTGTGAACATGCGCGCCGACGCTTCGGACGCCGGAGAGCGCATCGACCTGCTGATCCGCGAGAAGGTGAAAGTCGCCTCGTTCGCGCTCGCACCGAAGAAGGAGCTGATCGCCAAGCTCAAGGATCACGGCATCGTCGTGATCCCGTCGATCGGTGCCGCCAAGCATGCCGTGAAGGTCGCCTCGTGGGGTGCCGACGCGGTGATCGTCCAGGGCGGTGAAGGCGGCGGCCATACCGGGCCGGTCGCGACGACGCTGCTGCTCCCGAGCGTGCTCGACGCCGTCGACATCCCGGTCATCGCGGCCGGTGGCTTCTTCGACGGTCGCGGGCTCGCGGCCGCGCTGTCCTACGGTGCTGCCGGTGTCGCGATGGGTACGCGGTTCCTGCTCACGAGCGACAGTGCCGTTCCCGATTCGGTGAAGCAGCAGTACCTCGCACGTGGTCTGCAGGACACCACCGTCTCGCTCAAGGTCGACGGCATGCCGCACCGGGTGCTCAACACCGACCTGGTGAACAGCCTCGAGAAGTCCACCTACGCGAAGGGACTGCTCGCGGCCGCCCGGAACGCGACGAAGTTCAAGGCGATGACGGGCATGAAGTGGTCGACGCTCGTCAAGGACGGCCTCGCCATGAAGAAGGCGAGCGACCGCACCTGGCAGCAGATCATCATGGCCGCCAACACCCCCATGCTCCTCAAAGCCGGTCTCGTGGAGGGCAACACCGAAGCCGGTGTGCTCGCCTCGGGCCAGGTCGTCGGCATGCTCGACGATCTGCCGAGCTGCCAGGAGCTGATCGACCGCATCGTCGCCGAGGCCGTCGAGCGCATCGACGCCCTCTCGGCTCTGCGCGATCAGGGGCGTCCCGCCGCCTGATTCCGATTCCGAGCAGATCGAGACCGGTGTTGTTGTCGAGTTTCCGCGAGAAATCGACAACAACACCGGTCTCGGTCCGTTCCGACGACCGCTATTCGGTGGTGAGCGCGCTCAGAAGAGCTCTGGTGCGACGGAGCGACGCACGCGGATCGTCGCCGACAGGGAGGATTGCCGCCCAGACGTCGGTGACACCCGCATCGAGCAGTCCCTGCAGCTGCCGGCGCACCGACTCCTCGTCGCCGACTATGGCGATGTCCGCCGGGGTACTCGCGCCCGCCTCCTCCAGGACCCGCCGGTAGCTGGGCATTCCCGCGTAGGACGTGGCGGTCGCGGCGACCGCATCCCGCGCCGCGTCCGCGTCGTCGTGGACCGCGACGGGCAGTCCCGCCACGATGCGCGGCTCCGGCCGGCCCGCCCGCGCGGCGGCCGTGTGGATCGAGGGGGCGATCCGCGATTCGATCACCTTCGGCGCCGCCATCCACAGGACCGTGCCGTCGGCCCACTCCCCCGCGACCCGCAGCATCCGCGGCGACATGGCGGACAGCAGGACGGGCACCTCGTGCGCGACGTCGACCATCCGCCCCGCACTGCGGGTCGACCAGGCCTCTCCCCGGAAGTCCACCTTCTCACCACGCAGCAGGGCGGTGACGATCCGGATGTACTCCTCGGTGTTCTGCCCCGGGGTGTCGTACGACAATCCGTAGACGTCCCGGACCAGGCTCTCGTGCGACGGTCCCAATCCGAGCGTGAATCCCGGCCGGCCCATGGCCTCGGCGACGCCCGCGGCGCGGTTCGCCTGCAGCAGCGGGTGGCACGGGTAGGTCTGGAGCACGGCGGTGCCGAGCTCGATCGATCCTGTCTCCCGACCGGCCACCGCGAGAGCTGCCAGCGGGTCGCCCGCGACGGTGCTCGCGAACCACAGGGACGTGAATCCCTCGGCCTCCGCCTGCTGTGCCTGCTTCACGATCCTGTCCGTGGACGACGCTCCGCCCGTGAGCCCGATTCGCATCGACACCTCCGTGATCGCGTCCCCATTCGATGGTGAGAACAGTACTCTCAAACAAAGAGAGTATGGATTCCCGGCGGAAACTGTGGATGGCCGAGTCCGGATAGTTCCCACGATCGGAACCGACGTTGTTGTCGATCCTTCCCGGGATCAACGACAACAACATCGGTTCCGATCCGACTGACTACGGTCGTTGACGGATCCGCCGAGCTCGCGTTACCGTGCGCGGAACTGTTTACCGCAGGCATGGGGGCCCGGTGAGATCACGCACGGTCGCATTCGTCGTGGCGGCAATGACCGCTTGCACCATCACATCCACAGCACCGGCGACCGCCGATCCCACCGGTGGCGCCTCCGGCGCATCCTGGCAGAGCCTCGTCGATGCCCCCGACGCCTATCCCGACACCGCCGTCGAGTGGGACGTACCCATCACATTGAGCGACGGGACGGTGCTCCGCGCCAACGTCTTCCGTCCCGCACACGCCGACGGCACGCCGATCGACGAACCCACACCGGTCGTCCTCGGTCTCACGCCGTACACGAAACTGTTGTCGACGCTGGCGTCGGTGGCGATGGAGGACCCGCAGTTCGCCCCACTCGTGGACGAACTCGGATCCGTCCTGAACTTCGGTGCCCCCTTCGACGGCATCACCGAACTCGCCGCCCCGGCATCCCAACTCGGCCGCGCCTTCGGACTCAACCGCGATCTCGTGCAGAACGGGTACACGCAGGTGATCGTCGACGTGCGGGGCACCGGTTTCTCCCACGGACAGTGGGACGTCCTCGGTCCGCGCGAGCAGCAGGACACCGTCGAGGTCATCGACTGGGCGGCGAAGCAACCGTGGTCGAACGGACGCGTCGGAACGACCGGCGTGTCCTATTCGGCGATCAACCAGATCCAGGCCGCCGGCCTACGACCTGAGGCACTCGACGCGGTCTTCGCCGTCGAACCCGGCAACGACCTGCTGCGCGACATCGTGGGCACCGGCGGCGCCGTGGGCGTGGGCTTCATGCCCGCCTGGCTCGGGCTCGTCAACGGGCTCAAGTGGGTTCCCGATATGCAAGCCCTCCTCCAGGGCCGGTTCGACGCGCAGTGGTTGCGCGACAGGCTCGCCGACCCCGCCACGAAGATCCCCGAACTCTTCGAGGTCCTCACCGCGCCGAGCATCGACGGTGTCTCCCCCGATGCCCTCGCGGTCGCTCAGGACGGCCCGTTCTACCAGGAACGGCAGGCCCGACTCGAGTCGATCGAGGTGCCCACCTTCGTGTTCGGGAACTGGCACGACATCTTCGCCAACAGCGAGCCCGACATCTACAACCGGATTCCCGTCGAACCCGGCCGCAAGCAACTGGTGATGGGCGACGGCTACCACGCGATCCTCGGTACCGGATTCGGCACCCCGGGACATCCGCCGAACATCACGGCGCTCCAGCACGCCTGGTTCGACCGCTGGCTCAAGGACATCGACAACGGCATCGACGAGTACGGCCCGGTCACCCTGCTGCAGCAGGGCGGCGGTTGGGTCACGAACGACGAGTTCCCACGCAGCCCCGTCGACCACGAGAAGCTCTTCCTGTCGGCGGCTCCGAGCGGCACGGCCGGGCACGCTCTCCACGACGGCACACTCGCGACGTCGGCGCCCGAAACCGCGCAACGACTCACCGTCGCCCCGGGACTGCGCGGCTTCTGTTCCCGTGAGGCCGCACAGGGCACCGCCGGCATCGCGGTGCTGTTGGGCGCGGGATGCACGAAGGACGCCCGGTTCAACGAGGCCGAGGGCCTCACCTTCACCAGCGGGCCGGTCACCGAACCGACCGTGCTCTCGGGACCGGTCAACGTGCACCTCGAGACCGTCCTCGACGCCACCGACGGATTCTGGTCGGTTTCCGTGAACGACGTGGCTCCGGACGGACGGTCCACCGTGCTCACCACCGGTTCCCTCGTCTCGTCGCTGCGGGCGATCGAGGATTCGAAGAGCACGTTCACCGCCGACGGCGACTACGCACAGGCACATCCGGTGCTGACCCTCGAGTCCCGGCAGCCGATCGTCCCGGGGCAACCGACGGCCCTCGACATCAGCACGCTGCCGACCGAGGCGGTGCTGCAACCGGGCCACCGCATCCGGGTGGACGTCTACGCCGCGAGCGTCCCGCGCTCGTTGCCGCTCGGCCCGATGCTGGTCGAGAGCGGACTGCGGCCACAGCACCTCGAACTGAACCCTGCCGCACCGAGTTTCGTAACGCTTCCGGTAGCGAAGTAGCCGGCGGGACGTTCCGCTCGGGAAATCGGGATCAGGAGAACGACCCGTGCCGACCCTCTCCGGACGCGAAGCGGGCGGCCCCACCGGCCGCATCGCTCTCGAGGGACTCCATGCCGACCGTGAACTCGAATGCGATCGCCTCCGATTCGGAACGGCCGGACTGGGCGCGGACCGACCGGCGATCGTTGCGCATACACGTCTGAGGGAAGCCGGCGATCTCCCGCGCCATGTCTTCGGCGGCCTCGCGCGCGGTTCCCGGTTCGACCACGCGGTTGGCCAGACCGAAGTCGAGTGCTTCCGCGGCATCGACCGGGCGGCCGGTCAGGATCATGTCCATGGCCCGGCTCTCGCCGATGAGGCGGGGCAGCCGAACGGTCCCGCCGTCGATCAACGGCACGCCCCATCGTCGGCAGAAGACACCGAACACCGCATCGGCGGACGCCACCCGCAGATCGCACCAGATCGCCAGTTCGAGTCCGCCGGCCACCGCGTAGCCCTCCACCGCCGCGATCACCGGTTTCGACAGCGCCATGCGTGTCGGTCCCATCGGTCCGTCGCCGCCCTCATCGAGGACATTCTGCTCCTCGGTGCCGATGGCCTCGAGATTCGCACCCGCACAGAAGTTCCCGCCCTCTCCGAAGAGGACTGCGACATCGGCGTCGGGGTCGGTGTCGAAGGTCCGGAACGCGTCGGCGAGTTCGGCGGCCATCGGACCGTCGACCGCGTTCCGGCGCTCGGGACGGGCCATGATCACGGTCGTCACCCGGTCGCGTGTCTCGACGCGGATCGACTCGTACTGCGTCATCCCTGCCCTCTCCCGTTCAGCAATCCCGGAGTTCAAAAGGTCTCGAATCGAACTCTGCTGCAACAAGTTTCGTGACGGTACCTGTCACCGGTCGCCGGGCCGACGCTCGAGAGCGTCCCGATCCCACGCACCGAGGCGGGCAGCGGCCTCGTAGGTGCTGTGCAGGAAGTCCATCAGTTCCGCATCGGGATCGGCCGCGGTCCGCACCGCCTCGTAGGGCAACACGAACTCCCCCAGCTCGGCGGAATAGTGGGCGGCGTCCGGCCGCACCGGGGAATCGTCGAAACCGTCGAGCCCCGGATAGACGTAGGAATAGAACGCTCCTTCGTCCCCACCACCCGGCCAGAACCCGCAGCTGCTGAGCTCGTGCGAGTAGGCCTCCGTCATCACCCGGTCGGGGCAGTTCGGGATCCCGCCGGGGTGCGGCGGGGCGGTACGTCCGGAGAACCGGGTGCACGCGAGGTCCATCGCTCCCCAGAAGAAGTGCACCGGACTGACCTTGCCGAGGAACTCCGCCCGGAACACCTGCAGGACGCGATGAGCCTGCACGAGCTGCCGCCAGAAGAGGTGAGCGGCCTCGCCGTCGTAGCTGTCGTGCTCACGGTCCCGAGCGAACGGGATCGCCGGATCCACCTCGTTGGGTGTGCCATGGATGCGGGTCGCGATGCCCAGTTCGTCCAGCGCTTCGAGGGTGCGGGTGTAGAACTCCGCCACCGGCTGTGCGACGAGAGGCACCGAACGACTGCGACCGTCGCCCGCACGGATGTGCAGACGGTGTTCGAAGAGGTCGAATTCCATGTCGAAGACGGTGCGCCCATACGGAATCGACGAGGTGCCCAGACCTCGTGGTGTGACGTACAGCGTCGTCTGCCACCAGTGGTTGACCGTCGGCGCATGCGCCATGCGGATCTTGCCGACGATCTGCAACCACATGTGGAGGGTGTCGCGTGTGTCGGCCCATTCCACCGTCCGCAGACTCGGCCACGCATCACCGGAAACAGGTACTGATTCGTGCACAACGCCTCCCACAGTGTCGAGGAATCGGGTCAGGAGAACGAACCGTGTCCACCTTCCCCTGGACGCGAACCGTGCGGCACCACCGGCCGCGTCGCTGCCGAGGGAATCCGTGCCGACCATGAATTCGAATGCGATCGCCTCGGGTTCGGAACGACCGAACTGCTCGTAGGCAGATCGACGATCGTTGCGGATACAGGTCTGTGGAAATTCGGTGATGTCACACTCGCGACGTTCCGATGCTCGGGGCGGGCCATGATGACGGTCGTTACCCGATCGCGCGTCTCGACGCGGATCGATTCGTACTTCGTCATGTCCGTCCTCCCCCGCTCAACAGCATCGGCTTCCCGGGTTCGCATCCGCTGCGGCGTGCCGCTCACGCCAGTAGTCGCGTTCGCTCAGCGGTGGTCGATCCGGATGCTGGCGGCGGTGCAGATCGACGTACCGCGCGTAGTCGTGGTCGCCCATGACGGCACCGATCCACCACCAGGCACGACGCAGTACGGCGATCACGACCCGTCTCCGTCCTTGTGATGCGAGGCATGGGTGTGCGCAGCTCCCGGGGCCCGGACCTTGCCCGAGGCGATCAACTCGTCCCACTCCTTCTGCAGTTCCCGTTCGGCCGGTGTGGGCACGAAACCGGCGGGCGCGAAGATCTTCGACGGGACGTCGGGTGTCTCGGTGGTGGGCATACCTCCGGCGCGGATCGATCTGATGCACACCACCACCCCGGCCGCGACGACGATCAGCACGAGGCTCGCGAACACGATCGACAGGGTGCCCTGGATGAACGTGTTGCGGATGACGGCGTCGATCTCGTCGGCCGTCCTCGCCGAACCGAATGTGGTTGCGCCGGAGTTCTTCGCGTCGACGAAAGCGCGGTGCTGGGCCCAGTACCCCACCGCGCGGTCGCCGGAGAAGATCTTCTGCCACGACGCCGTCATCGTCACGATCAGGTCCCACACCAACGGCACACCGGGGATCCAGGCCCACTTCACCAGTCCCTTCTTCACGACGATGGTGAGCACGACCGTCAGGGCGATCGCGGCGAGCAACTGGTTGGCGATGCCGAACAGCGGGAACAGAGTGTTGATGCCACCGAGCGGGTCGGTGACGCCCATCAGCAGGATCGCACCCCACAGGCCGACGACCACTGCGGAGCACAGCCACGCACCGGGACGCCAGGACGGATCCTTGAAGCGACGGGCCGGGCCACCGAAGTTGCCGAGCGAATCCGAGAGCATGAACCGCGCGACACGCGTTCCTGCGTCGACGGTCGTGAGGATGAACAGCGCCTCGAACATGATCGCGAAGTGGTACCAGAACGATTTGAGGCTGTCGCCGCCGAACAGATCGCTGAGCACCTGCGACATGCCGAACGCGAGCGTCGGGGCACCACCGGTACGGGAGATGATCGACTCCTCCCCCACACCCTCCGCGGCGGCGGAGATCTGCTCGGGAGTGATGTCCGGCGATCCCAGGCCGAGTCCGTTGACGTAGGCGGCGGCGGTCTCCGGGGTGCCACCGGTGAGGGCGGCCGGTGCGTTGAGCGTGAAGTACAGGTGCTGGTCGATGATGCACGCGGTGACCAGGGCCATGATCGCGACGAACGACTCGGTGAGCATGCCGCCGTAGCCGATCAGCCGGGTCTGCTTCTCCTTCTCGAGCAGTTTCGGGGTGGTGCCCGAGGAGATGAGCGCGTGGAATCCCGACAGTGCGCCACATGCGATGGTGATGAACAGGAACGGGAACAGCGACCCGGCGAAGGCCGGGCCGTCACCGTCGATGGCGAACGACGTGACGTCGGGCATCTCCAGGGCCGGACGCGCGACGAGGATGCCGATGGCCAGCAGCACGATGGTGCCGACCTTCATGAAGGTCGACAGATAGTCGCGCGGGGCGAGCAGCAACCACACCGGCAGTACCGACGCGGCGAATCCGTAGGCGATCATCAGCCACGAGATCGTCACCGGGGAGAGGGTGAACCAATCGGCGCCCCAGTCGGTCTCGGCGACCCAGCCACCCGCGATGATCGCGACGAGCAGCAGGACGACGCCGATCAGTGACACCTCCGCGACCTTGCCGGGTCGCAGGTAGCGCAGATAGACGCCCATGAACAGCGCGATGGGGATCGTCATGGCGATGGAGAACAGGCCCCACGGACTGTCGGCGAGCGCGTTCACGACCACCAATGCCAGCACCGCGATCAGGATGATCATGATGACGAAGACCGCGATGAGTGCCGCGACGCCACCGATCGGTCCGAGTTCCTCGCGGGCCATCTGGCCGAGGCTGCGACCGCGGCGGCGCGACGAGATCCACAGGACGAGGAAGTCCTGGACCGCACCGGCGAAGACGACACCGACGATGATCCAGATCGTGCCGGGCAGATAACCCATCTGCGCAGCGAGCACCGGGCCGACGAGTGGGCCCGCGCCGGCGATGGCGGCGAAGTGGTGGCCGAACAACACCCGACGGTCCGTCGGCATGTAGTCCTTGCCGTTCTCGAGTTCCTCCGCAGGTGTCGCACGGTCGTCGCGCGGCTGCACGATCTTGCGTTCGATGAACTTCGCGTAGAAGCGATAGGCGACGAGATAGGTGCAGACGGCGGCGATGACGAACCAGACGGCGTTGATCTCCTCGCCGCGCACCAACGCGATCATCGACCACGCGAACGCGCCCAGAACTGCGAGGACGAGGAAGACGATGCGTGCGGTCGGCGAGATGGGAGTGCGGTCGACGACACCGACGGGTGGCAGATCGGGATCGGTCCGAAGATATTCGACGTCCGGACGTTCCTCCGGGAGGGACTGCGACGCGGTGTCCGACACCGGTTCCGGGGGCATGGCTGCTCCTCACCAGGACCGTCGCGAATCCGCGGAGTGTCGGCGACGGACCTCGACAACGTGCACGCTGCTGACGTGCGTGACGCTACCGGACCGGACCCTCTCTCCGACGGCAGTTCGGGCGCCTGGTGCGGAACGGTCCCGGACGCCTGTCGCCCGATCGGATCGACCACACTGGAGTGAAAAGCGCCACCGACAGGAGCACGAATGACTCACGCAGAACTCGACATACCGATTCGTCGCGGTGACCGGCCGACGACGACTCCCACCAATCCTCACATGCAACTCGACCAGAACGCTCCGGTCGAATGGCAGAACAGGTTGCGCGACCATGCGCTGGCACTGCCGGGCGTCACGCGCGGCGCCAGTGGGGTGTCCGTGCCCGGCACTGTTGCGTTCTTCCTTCACACGCCACCGGAACCGCCGTCGATTCCCGACATTCTGGGCGGCGAGTGGGGACACATCCATCCGCACTCCGACGGCAGCCTTCATGTCAACCTCCCGACGGGTCTCGCCGAGAAACTGATCGACGCGGGCTGGGTCGAGTACCACAGCCTGGTCGGCCGTGGTGTCCTCCCACCGATCGTCGTCATGCTCTACGGTCCGCGCGACGAGGACGAGATCGCCGTCTGCTCGGCGATCGTCGAAGAGGCGTATCTCGCTGCGGGTGGGCAGCGCGCGGATGCGAGCGGGCGGCCGCTCGGGCTCGCAGCTATCTGATCGGCCGCGTCAGCTCTGCGCTGCGATCCTCGCGCGCACTTCGGGCCGGCGCAGCGGCGGAACCGTCGGCGGTGGTTGCCGACGATCGGGAAGGGCTTCGAGTAGGCGCGTGGTCGTTGCGGTGACCTCGGCGACGGCCTGCTCGAAAGGCTCGCGCGTGGCATCGGAGAGTTTGTGGATCCCGCTGACCTTACGGACGTACTGCCGCGCGGCCGCTTCGATCTCCTCGGCGGTCGCAGCCGGCTCGAGCCCGCGCAGCTCCGTGATGTTCCGGCACATGCTTCGAGGGTAGACGCCACTCGAGTGCCGAACCGAACATTCGCGCGCCCGCTGTCGATCCGCTACGGCAATTGCTGCAGCGGATGACGAACGGGCGCGCGAATGTGAAGGAGCAGGTCAGATGCGTTCGATGATGGTCACGTTGGCGGTGCCGCCACCCTCGCAGATGGTGAGCAGGCCGTAGCGGCCACCGGTGCGCTCGAGTTCGTTGAGCAGCGTCGACATGAGCTTGGTGCCGGTCGCGCCGAGCGGGTGACCGAGGGCGATCGCGCCCCCGTTGACGTTGACCTTCGACGGGTCGGCGCCGATCTCCTTGATCCACGCCAGGACGACCGGCGCGAAGGCCTCGTTGATCTCGATGAGGTCGATGTCGTCGATCGTCAGACCGGTCTTCTCGAGGGCGTACTGCGTCGCCGGGATGGGAGCGGTGAGCATGAAGATCGGGTCGTCGCCGCGGGCGCTGAGGTGGTGGATGCGCGCGCGGGGCTTCAATCCGTACTTCTTCACGGCCTCGTCGGAGGCGAGCAGCACCGCGGACGCACCGTCGGAGATCTGGCTGGCGACGGCGGCGGTGAGACGACCACCCTCGACGAGCGGCTGCAGCGACGCCATCTTCTCGAGGCTGGTCTCGCGCGGGCCCTCGTCGACGGCCGCATCACCGAGCGGCACGATCTCGTTCTCGAAGCGTCCCTCGGCGATGGCAGCCTTGGCGCGCTCGTGGCTCTGCAGCGCCCACTTCTCGAGTTCCTCGCGGCTGAGGTCCCACTTCTCGGCGATCATCTCGGCGCCCTTGAACTGCGAGACCTCGTCGCTGCCGTAGCGCTCGGTCCAGCCGGTCGACCCGCCGAAGGGGGTGTCGAAGCCGTACTGCTGTCCGACGATCATGGCTGCGGAGATCGGGATCTGCGTCATGTTCTGCACGCCGCCGGCGACGATGAGGTCGGCGGTGTTGCTGAGGATCGCCTGGGCGCCGAAGTGCAGGGCCTGCTGGCTCGACCCGCACTGACGGTCGACGGTCACGCCGGGTACGTGCTGCGGGTAACCGGCGGCCAGCCACGCGGTGCGGGCGATGTTGCCGGCCTGGCCGCCGATGGCGTCGACGCAACCGAACACCACGTCGTCGACGTCGGCGGGGTCGATGCCCGTGCGCTCGACGAGCGCCTTGATCACGTGCGCGCCCAGGTCGGCCGGGTGCACGTCCGCGAGCCCACCCTTCTTCTTGCCGATGGGGGTGCGCACCGCGTCGACGATGTAGGCCTCGGTCATGATGTCTCCTTAGGAAGAATTCTGGTTCGACAGTCCGTCGAGAACGATGGAAAGGTATTGCTGGGCAACCTGGTCGATGCTGAGCGCGCCCCCCGGGCGGTACCAGCGGACCGCGACCCAGACCGTGTCGCGCAGGAACCGGAAGACGAGTTCGACGTCGAGATCCGGACGGAAGGAACCGTCGGCGACGCCGCGTTCGATCACGCCCACCCACAGGTCGCGGAACTCGATGTTGAGTTCACCGATGTAGGCGAAGCGGTCGCCTTCGAGATGCTTGGCCTCACCCTGGTAGATGGCGACGGCGGCGTGCGACCGGTCGATCGCCTCGTAGGAGGTCGTCACCAGCGCTGCGAGCGTGTCACGCGACGGCAGGTCGGACGCGACGATCTTGCGGTAGCTGTCGAACAGGTCGCCGAGGAATGCGCGCAGGATCTCGTCGACCATCGACTCCTTCGAATCGAAATGGTGGTAGAGGCTGCCGGAAAGGATGCCGGCGGCATCGGCGATATCGCGTACGGTCGTCGCCCGGACGCCTCGCGAGGCGAACAGCTCGGCAGCGATGTCAAGCAGTTCCGCGCGGCGCCCGGACTTGCCGCTGTTGTCGTCACGAGCAGGAGTCATACGGACATCCTTTCAAGCCGACAGGAGGGCGAGATCATGCGCGCTGGGAGGAGACCGATACGACCTCGCCGGTCAGATAGGTGGTGTAGTCGCTGGCGAGCATCGCGATCGTCGCCGCGACCTCCCACACCTCGGCTGCGCGCCCGAACGCTTCGTCGGAGGCGAGCCGATCGAGCAGTTCCTCACTGGTGACCTTCGCGAGGAAGGCGTGACGCGCGATGGACGGGGCTACCGCGTTGATCCGCACGCCGTACTCGGCGGCCTCGATCGCCGAGCAGCGGGTCAGGGCCATGACGCCGGCCTTCGCGGCGGCGTAGTGCGCCTGCGAGTGCTGCGCGCGCCAGCCGAGGACCGAGGCGTTGTTGACGAGGACACCGCCGTGGTCGACCGATCGGAAGTACCGCAGCGCAGCGCGGGTTGCGCGAAATGTGCTGGTGAGGGTGATGTCGAGGACGCGATCCCACTGGTCGTCGGTCATGTCCACGACGGGCGTCTCACCGCCGAGGCCCGCATTGTTGATGAGGACGTCGATGCGGCCGAGCTGTTCGGCCGCCCCGGTGATGAGCGCGTCGACCTGCTCGGTGGACGAGACGTCGCAGACGATCGACGCGACCTGCTGCTCCGGGAACTCGGCGGCGAGCTTGTCCGCGGCTTCTCCGAGACGACGCTCGTGGAAGTCCGAGATCAGCACGTCGGCGCCCTCGAGCAGTGCTCGTCGTGCGGACGAGAACCCGATCCCGGTGCCCGCGGCGGCGGTGACGACGACCTTCTTGCCTGCGAGGAGGCCGTGGCCGGGGGTCTCGACGGGCGGGGTCGCGAGGGGCGAGGTGGTCTGGGGTGTAGCGGTCACGGACGTGCCTCCCGGGGAAGGCCGAGCACGCGCTCGGCGATGATATTGCGCTGGACCTCGTTGGATCCGCCGTAGATGGTGTCGGCGCGGGTGAACAGGAACAGTCGCTGCCACTGCGCGAGTTCGAGATGTTCGGGATCGGTGATGTCGGAGGGATTCCCGGCATGGTCGTGGTCGGGTCCGACGAGCGAGGACGCGCCCTGCACGTCCATCGCCAGCTCACCGAGGTCGCGATGCCAGTTGGCCCACAGCAGCTTGGCCACCGAGGCCTGGCCTGGATCGGCGTCGCCCAGGGTGCGCAGGGCGTGAGCGCGCATGACGCGCAACCCGATCCGGGCCCGGGCGATCCGCTCACGGATGTGCGGGTCGTCGAATGCGCCGTTTTCGCGGGCGATCTCGACGATGCCGTCGAGTTCGCGGGCGAAGCCGATCTGCTGGCCGAGCGTCGAGACGCCACGTTCGAAGGTCAGCAGTCCCATCGCGACCTTCCACCCGTCACCCGGGGCGCCGACGACAAGGTCGGCGTCGGTGACGGCGTCGTCGAAGAAGACCTCGTTGAACTCGGAGGTGCCGGTGAGCTGCTGGATGGGCCGGACCGTCACGCCGGGCTGGTCGAGCGGGACGAGCAGGAAGCTCAGTCCGTGATGCCGCGTCGAGCCCGGTTCGGTGCGGGCCACGACGAAGGCCCACTGCGCGACGTGTGCGAGCGACGTCCAGACCTTCTGGCCGTTGATCACCCACTTGTCGCCTTCGAGACGGGCAGTGGTGGAGACGTTGGCGAGGTCGGAGCCCGCTCCGGGCTCGGAGTAGCCCTGCGCCCACAGTTCGGTGACGTTGCGGATTCCGGGCAGGAAGCGCTTCTTCTGCTCCTCGGTCCCGAAGGCGATGAGGGTGGGGCCGAGCAGTTCTTCACCGAGGTGGTTGACGCGCGCAGGGGCATTCGCCTTCGCGTACTCCTCGTGGAAGATCACGCGCTGATCCATCGTCGCGCCGCGTCCGCCGTACTCGGTGGGCCATCCGATGCAGGTCCATCCGGACTCTGCCAGGTGACGATCCCACGCGAGTCGCTGTTCGAAGAATTCGTGTTCGCTGCCGGGTCCGCCCTTGCCTCTGAGCTCGACGAATTCGCCGGTCAGATTGTCTTCGAGCCACTGTCGTACGGTGGCCGCGAACTCCGCATTGTCCTGGCTCTCGCTCTGGTGCACGTCTGTACGATAACCTACCAAGCAATTGCTAGGTAGGGAGCTACGTGAACACAACACCCGGAACCACGCCGGCCGCCCTCATCCGTGCCGCTCGCGACCACGCGGACCGGCTCGCCCTCGTCGACGGCGACACCCGGCTGACTTTCACCGAACTGCACGAACGCGTCCGGGTCTTCGCTGCGGCGCTCGTGGCACGAGGCCTGAAGAACGGCGACCGCGTCGCGGTCTGGTCACCCAATACGTTCCACTGGGAGATCGCCGCCCTGGGCGTGCACTGGGCGGGCGGGGTCCTCGTCCCCGTCAACACCCGCTACACCGGCACCGAGGCCGCCGACATCGTCGAACGGGTCCACGCCACCGCGCTCGTCGTCGCCGGCGATTTCCTCGGCACCGACAGATACGCCGCGCTGCGCGAAGCCGCGCCCGATCTCGTCGTTCCGACAGTGGTGCGGATCCCTCTGGGCGGCAACGACAACCCGAGCGACGACGTGATCGGGTGGGACGACTTCCTCGGTCTCGCTACCGAGCCGTTGCTCGCGCAGGCGGACGAGCGTGCGCGATCGGTGCAGCCCGACGACGTCTCCGACATCCTCTTCACCTCCGGCACGACCGGTCGCAGCAAAGGCGTGCTGAGCGCACACCGCCAGCTCATCGGAGTCGCACAGGCCTGGGCCGACTGCGCCGCGCTGACCCCCGACGACAATTATCTGATCATCAACCCGTTCTTCCACAGCTTCGGCTACAAGGCGGGCTTCGTCGCCGCACTGCTCGCCGGCTCCACCGTCGTCCCGATGGCCGTCTTCGACACCGAGAAGGTCATGGCGATCGTCGCGCAGGAGAACATCAGCGTGCTGCCCGGCGCACCGACGATCTATCAGAGCATCCTCGACCACCCGCGCCGCGGCGACTACGACATGTCGAATCTGCGCGTGGCCGTCACGGGTGCCGCACCGGTTCCCGTCTCGCTCGTCGAACGCATGCAGAACGAAATGAGCTTCGACGCCGTGCTCACCGCCTACGGACAGACCGAGGCCGTGGTCGCCACGATGTGCCGCATCGACGACGACCCCGTGACCGTGTCGAACTCTTCGGGCCGCGCCACGGCCGACTTCGAGGTGCGTATCGGCGACAAGGGCGAGATCCTGCTGCGCGGCCCCAACGTGATGCTGGGCTATCTCGACGATCCCGAGGCCACCGCGCAGACGGTCGACGAGGACGGCTGGCTCCACACCGGCGACGTGGGCGTCCTCGACGACCGCGGCTATCTCGACATCACCGACCGCCTCAAGGACATGTACATCAGCGGCGGTTTCAACGTCTATCCCGCCGAGGTCGAGGCGGCGCTGTTGCGCCTGCCGGGGGTCCACGAGGTCGCCGTGATCGGCGTTCCCGACGAGCGCATGGGTGAGGTCGGCAGGGCGTTCGTCGTCCCGCTGGACGGACATCCGCTCACCGAGGACGACGTGATCGCGTATGCCAGAGACAAACTCGCCAACTTCAAGGCGCCGCGCTCGGTTCGGTTCGTCGACGCGCTGCCCCGAAATCCGTCCGGCAAGGTACTGAAGAACGTTCTGCGTGAGGAGAAGTCATGACCGTCCCGTTCGAGCCCGATGTCGTCACCTACGAGGTGCGTGACGGCGTCGCGATCGTCACCCTGAATCGCCCCGACTATCGCAATGCCCAGAACTCGGTCATGACCTACGCGCTCGACGCGGCGTTCGAGAAGGCCGTCGAGGACGACGAGGTCAAGGTGATCGTGCTGGCCGGCAACGGCAAGCACTTCTCGGCCGGTCACGATCTGGGCACCCCCGGACGCGATCACCACGTGCACTACGACAACAAGGCCGTCATGTGGTGGGACCACGTCGACAAGGAAGGCGGCGACCAGCGTTACGCCCGTGAGATGGAGGTGTACCTGGGGATGTGCCGTCGCTGGCGCGAGATCCCCAAGCCCACCATCGCGTCCGTCCAGGGCGCCTGCATCGCCGGCGGTCTGATGCTCGCGTGGGTGTGCGACCTCATCGTCGCCTCCGACGACGCGTTCTTCTCCGATCCCGTGGTGCGCATGGGTATCCCCGGTGTCGAGTACTTCGCCCATCCCTGGGTTCTCGGCACTCGTTTCGCCAAGGAAATCCTCTACACCGGCGACCGGTTCTCGGCGCAGCGCGCGTACGAGGTGGGCATGGTCAACCGGGTCGTCCCGCGTGAGGAGCTCGAGTCCGAGACCCTCGCCCTCGCCGCCCGCATCGCGGAGATGCCGCGCTTCGGGCTCGCGCTCACCAAGCGTGCGGTCAACCAGTGCGAGGACCAGATGGGCATGCGCAACGGCATGGACTCGGTGTTCGGCCTGCACCACTTCGCCCACTCCTACAACGCCGAGGTCGGCACCGACTCCCTCGGCGGCATGAACGCCAAGTCGATGGCCGCGAGCGCGCGCCCGGTCCAGGAAGGGTCCAAGTAGTGAATCTCGAACTCGACGACGCCACCGTCGCGTTCCGCGACGAAGTGCGCGCCTTCCTCGAGGCGAACGTTCCGAGCACACCGCTGAAGTCGATGGACACCGCGGAGGGCTTCGAACAGCACCGGGAGTGGGAACGGCGCCTGGCCGACGCACGACTGTCGGTCGTCTCCTGGCCCGAAGAACTGGGCGGACGCGACGCGACGCTCGAACAGTGGGTGGTCTTCGAAGAGGAGTACTACCGTGCGGGCGCCCCGGGACGCGTGAGCCAGAACGGAATCTTCCTGCTCGCCCCCACCCTCTTCGAGCACGCTCATCCCGAGCAACTCGCACGCATCATGCCGCGTATGGCCCGCGCCGACGACATCTGGGCGCAGGCCTGGTCGGAGCCCGAATCCGGTTCGGATCTCGCGTCGCTGCGCTCGACCGCCACGAAGGTCGACGGTGGCTGGCTGCTCAACGGCCAGAAGACGTGGAGCTCGCGCGCCTCCTACGCCGACATGGGCTTCGGCCTGTTCCGGTCCGATCCGGAGGCGCAACGTCACAAGGGCATCACGTACTTCATGTTCGATCTGCGCGCCGAAGGGGTCACCGTTCGCCCCATCCCGCAACTCGACGGCGAACCGGGCTTCGCGGAGATCTTCCTCGAGGACGTCTTCGTCCCCGACGATCCCGAGCGCCCCGGCGAATCCGGAGTGATCGGTGCGGTGAACGAGGGCTGGCGGGTCGCGATGAGCACCGCGTCCAACGAGCGCGGTCTGTCGCTGCGCGCACCGGGCCGATTCCTCGCCACCACAGACCGGCTGCTGCGCGCCTACGGCGAGTCCGACCTCCACGGCGACACGGCGCTGCGCAACCGCGTCGCCGACGCGTGGATCGGGGCGCGCGCCTACGAGCTGTCGACCTGGGCGACCGTCACGCGCCTGACCTCCGGTGGGCAGCTGGGCGCCGAATCGTCGATCAACAAGGTGTTCTGGTCCGAGTGGGACATCGCCGCGCACGAGACGGCGCTCGACCTGCAGGGCGCGGACGCCGAACTCGTCGACGGCTGGACCGACGGTTATCTGTTCTCACTGTCGGGCCCGATCTACGCCGGTACCAACGAAATCCAGAAGAACGTCATCGCCGAGCGGCTGCTCGGCCTTCCGAGGGGTGAGCGATGAGATTCGCACTCGACGAGTCCCATGAGGACTTCGCGTCCAGTATCGACGCCCTGCTCACCAAGTCGGACATGCCGCAGGTGATCCGTGCGTGGAACAGCGGCGACACGACACCGGGTCTGCAGGTGTGGGAACGACTGGCCGAGACCGGCGTCAACGGTCTGCTCGTCTCGGAGGAGCACGACGGTCTCGGGGCCGACGCGGTCGATCTCGTCGTCGCCGTCGAACAGCTCGGTCGCCATGCCGTGCCCGGTCCGGTGGTCGAAACCGTCGCGGTGGCACCGGTTCTGCTCGCAGCCGTGGCACCCGAGCGTCTCGGTCCTCTTGCCGCCGGCTCGCTCGCCACCCTCGCGATGCTCCCCCACGCGCCGTACGCGGTCGACGCGCATATCGCCGACCTCGCGCTGCACGTGGCCGACGGCACCGTCTCGGTGGGCACTCCGGGTGAGACGCGCGAGTCGATCGATCGGTCGCGCACGCTCGCCTCGCTCACTGCCGGCGAGTCGCTCGGATCCGCAGATACCGCTGCGGCTTTCGATATCGGCGTCCTCGCGTCCGCCGCTCAGCTCCAGGGCCTGGGCCGGACTCTGCTCGACACCACCGTCGAGTACGCGCAGCAGCGTAAGCAGTTCGGTCGTGCGATCGGCTCCTTCCAGGCGGTCAAGCACCATCTCGCCGAGGTGGCAGTCGCGCTGGAGATGGCACGTCCGCTACTGCACGGCGCGGCCATCGCCGTCCGCGACGAGCTGCCCACCGCGTCCCGGGACGTCTCGGCGGCCAAGGTCGCGTGCGGCGACGCCGCCTATCTCGCCGCGCGCACGGCACTGCAGGTGCACGGCGCGATCGGCTACACCCAGGAATACGATCTGTCGCTGTGGATCACGAAGGTCCGCGCGCTCGTCACCGCGTGGGGCACCCCCGACGAGCACCGGGCACGCGTGGTCGCGGCACTCGAGAGCGAGGCGTCGTGACGTTCGAGACGGAAGAGCGCGCCGCACTGCGGGACTCGGTGCGCACCCTGCTCGCCAAGCATTCCGATTCGGCTGCCGTCCGGCGGGCGATCACCACCGGCAGCGGATACGACGACGAACTGTGGACGATGCTCGTCGAGCAGGTCGGGGTCGCGGCCCTCGCAGTCCCCGAGGAATACGACGGTGTGGGCGCCTCGTGGGTCGAGACTCACGTGGTGCTCGAGGAACTCGGCCGCACGCTCACGCCGTCGCCCTTCCTCGGGTCGGCGGTGCTCGCGGCGCAGACCGTGCTGCTGTCCGGTGATACCGATGCGGCGACGCGTCTGCTCCCCGGCATCGCGGCCGGCGACGTCGTCGCGGTGTGCTGGGCGTCGGCCGCCGGCTGGCAGCGTCCCGGTGTGTGCGCCGAGGGCGACGTGCTGACCGGAACCGCGCACTACGTCCTCGGCGGCGACATCGCGTCCACTCTGCTCGTGCTCGCCGTCGACGGCGACACGGTCGGCCTGTTCGAGGTCGATCCGGAGACCGACGGGGTGACGCGGCGCCGCGTGCCCACGATGGATCCCACACGTTCCCTCGCGGAGGTGTCGTTCTCGGCGGTGACCGGCCGTCGTCTGTCGTCGTCCGACGATCTCGTCGACCGGTTGCAGGCGTCCGCGGCGATCGCCCTGTCGGCCGAGCAGGTGGGCGCCGCGCAGGCCGTGCTCGACCTGACCGTCGACTACGCGAAGAACCGCAAGCAGTTCGGTCGCGCGATCGGATCGTTCCAGGCGCTCAAGCACCGCATGGCCGACATGTACGCGCTCGTGGAGACGGCGCGGTCGATGTCGTATGCGGCTGCGTTGTCGCAGGATCCGCAGGACGCGTACGCAGCGAAGATCTACTGTTCGGAGGCCTTCCAGCAGGTCGCGTCGGAGGCCGTGCAACTGCACGGCGGGATCGCGATCACCTGGGAGCACGACGCGCAGTTGTTCTTCAAGCGGGCGCACGGCAGCGCCCAGTTGTTCGGGCAACCGCGCGAATACCTGAGCGCGGTCTCCGCCTGAACGATATCGTCGGCGGCGCTCCCTGCGAAAGATCGGTGATGCGCCTCCTCGATTCCTCGGTTCCGCTCCCCGTTCGTCCCCGCCGCGTCCTCGTGGCGGGGACGAACGGTTCCGGCAGGACGACCATCGCCGCGGGGATCGGGGAGATCCTCGACCTTCCGCACGTCGAGATCGATGGGCTCCATCACGGTCCGAACCGGCCGGGAGGAGAACATCTGATCGTCCGGGATTCCTCGCGCCCACCGCGGCGGCTCGCTAACGTCGGAGAGATGACACCTCCCACGATCACGCTGAATTCCGGAACGACGATCCCGCAGCTGGGCCTGGGAGTCTGGCAGGCCACCAACGACGAGACCGAACACGCGGTCCGATACGCGATCGACGAGGCCGGTTACCGGCACATCGACACGGCCGCGGCGTACGGCAACGAGGAAGGCGTCGGGCGCGCGCTCGCCGCGTCGTCGGTGCCGCGCGAGGACATCTTCGTAACCACCAAGCTGTGGAACTCCGATCAGGGCTACGAGCCGGCGCTGAAGGCCTTCGACACGAGTCTGAAGAAGCTGGGCACCGAGTACGTCGACCTGTACCTGATCCACTGGCCGCTGCAGGACCGCGAGCGTCTGCTGCGGACCTGGGACGCCCTCGAGAAGATCGCCGAGTCCGGGCGTGCGAAGGCCGTCGGGGTGTGCAACTTCGAGCCGCACCATCTGCAGTTGCTGGTCGATCGTGGCGGGCTGCTGCCGGCGGTGGATCAGGTGGAACTGCACCCGCATCTCCCCCAGACCGAGATCCGCCGGTTCGCGTCCGAACACGGCATCGCCGTGGAGTCGTGGAGCCCGCTCGGGGGCACGAGCAACTCGGGCTGGGGTCCGAACTCGAAGCCGAACACCCTGCTCGTCGACCCGATCGTCACCCGCATCGCCGACCGTCACAGCAAGTCGGCCGCGCAGGTGCTGATCCGCTGGCATCTGCAGAACGGACTGATCGTCATCCCGAAGTCGGTGCACGAGCAGCGTATCTCCCAGAACATCGACGTCTTCGACTTCGAGCTCGACGAGCTCGACCTCAGCGAACTCCACACGCTCGACGACGGCACGCGGGTGGGCGCGCATCCCGACGAGATGAACATCGGCGCCCCCTCCTGATCCCTTCCCTCCGGAACTGGAACGTGTTCTCATTGTCGGGGTACGCACGTCCGACTTCCGGAAGGCAGCGATGAGCGAGACGACGACGCATCTGGTGCTGGGCCAACCGGTCACGATGCCCGTGCAGGTCCGAACGGCCACGGCGTTCATGGGGATGTTCTCGGTTCCCGTGCGCCCCGCGCAGGAACTCGTCGCCCACACCGGGCTCGAGATCCTGCAGTACCGGCCGGGCCACGGGATCTGCACGATCGTCTTCGTGGACTACGTCGACGGGGATCTCGGCCCGTACAACGAGTTCGGGGTGTGCTTCCTCGTCCGCAACCACCGCAACCGCGGCGACGGCATCGTCGACGACTGGCGGAGCCTGGTCGGCGGGCAGGCCGGTGCGCTCATCCACCACCTGCCCGTCGACGGCGACTTCACTCTCGCGGCGGGACGCGGCATCTGGGGTTTCCCGAAGACCCTCGCCGACTTCGACGCCGACCACGACAGCAGCACCAAACGTGGTTCGGTCTCCGCCGACGGAGCGCTGATCGCCGAACTGACCGTGGCGCCCGGACTTCCGGTTCCGGGCAAGGGTCTCGCGGCCTCGCTCGCCGCCTACTCGCACATCGACGACGTCACCCGCTGCACGACCTGGGAGATGAATCCGAGCGGCGTGCGCACCCGGCTCGGCGGCGCGACCCTGCGGTTGGGGACGCATCCGATCGCCGACGAACTGCGGTCGCTCGGTCTGCCGCGACGCGCACTCGCCTCGTCGTCGATCCCCGATCTGCGGATGACCTTCGGCGACGCGACCGTCGTCTGACGATCCTGAGGACTCAGGAGAGCGCACCCGAGACGGCGAGGACGATCACTGCGACACCCAGCAGGGTGTCGAGCACACCGCAGAACTCCGCGAGCGAGCGGGCGACCACGGTGTTCCGGCGGAAATGAACGTAGTCCCACGCGGCGTGACCGAGCAGTCCGAGCCCGACGATCACGCCCGCCGGGACGGGGGTGACGGTCACCGCGGCCACCGCGACGGCACCGAAACCCAGCATGGCCACGGCCGACTGCCCGACGAACATCGCCCGGCCGGCCGGGGTGCGCGCGAGTCCGTAGACGGCGCCGGCGGCACCGAGCGCGACCATCACCACGGTGATCTCGACCGGCACCCCGAGCGCGACGACGGCGACCTTGCCGACGCCGATCACCGCGACGGCGCCGAGGAACAGCGGCCAGGCCGCGCTGCGACGACCCAGCACGGCGGCACCGAGATAGACCAGTGCCGCGCCGGTGAGGATCGCCGGGAAGTCGGTGCCCCCGTCCGCGAGGACGAACGCGGCGAGGGCGACTGCGACGAGGCTCGGCCACCGGCGCAGCACCCCTCGTAGCAGCGCCTTCGGGTCGATGCCGGTCGCAGATCGATCGACAGGAACGGTGATGTCGGAGCTCGTCATGAGGATCCGCCCTAAGTTGAACAGTGATGTTCGAATTGATGGTCAGCGTAACCTGAACATCAGTGTTCGACAAGAGGAGGATCCGTGACCACCCACGAGGCATCCCGCCGTCCCGAATCCCCCCGCCCCGAATCCCCCCGTGCCAGGAAACGTGCGGACGCCGAGCGGAACATCGAGGCGATCCTCCACGCCGGGCGCATCGCACTGAGTCGCGCTCCCGGCGCGAGCATAGGGGAGATCGCCGAGGTCGCCGGCGTCGGGCGTGTCACGCTCTACGGCCACTTCCCCACTCGCACAGAACTCGTCACCGCCGTGGTGCAGCGCGCGCTCGCCGAGGCGGAGGAGACCGTGGAACGGATCGACCTCACGGGCGACCCACGCGACGCCCTACACCGCCTCATCGCGGGTTCGTGGTCGCTGACCGCCGACGCGGGGGCACTGCTCGCGGCCGCCGAACAAGCACTCCCCGCCGAGGACGTCCGCGCCGCACACGACGGCCTACTCGCCCGCGCGACCGCCCTCATCGAGCGCGGTCGCGCCGAAGGGGCGTTCCGCACCGACCTGTCGTCATCCTGGCTGGCGTCGGTCCTGCACAGTCTGGTCCATTGTGCCGCAACCGAAGTCGCGGCAGGACGGTTGTCGGCGGAGGACGCCGCCGACTACATCGCCGCAACGGCCCTGTCGTCGTTCACCCCGCCCGCCTGAGCGGTATCAGCCGGACGCGATCACGCCGTCGACATTCTGACGCTCGCGGAGCCGGGTGACCGTGTCGTGCAGGTGCTCGTCGAGCAGACGCCGCACCTCCTCCCGGTCGGCGGTGCGGATCGCCTCCCGCAGCACGACGTGCTCGTCCACCTGCACATGCAGGTCGGGATAGGTGGTCTGCAACGCGCCGAGGCACATCCGCGTCTCGACGAGCAGCGTGCGGGCCGCCCGCACGAGCCGCGGACTGTCGGCACTGGCCACGAGGATCTCGTGGAAACGCCGGTCGCCGTCCGAGACACCGGTGGCGTCCTCGCGTTCGGCGGCGGTGCGCATCTCCTCGATCGCCGGTTCGAGGGCCTTCCACGTCTGTTCGCGACGGCCGTCCAGCACCAGGTCGAGGGCACCGCCCTCGATGACCCAGCGGCTGCGGTAGATGTCGACGACGTCGTCGAAGGTGAGCTCGGTGACGAAGATCCCCCGGTTGCGGATGCTGTAGAGCAGACCCTCGGACAGCAACCGCTGCATGGCTTCTCGTAGCGGGCCCCGCGATACCTGGAAGTGCGCCGCGAGTTCGGCCTCGCCCAGCTGTTCCCCGGGACCGAGCGCACCCCGGACGATGGCCGACCGGATCTGTTCGGCGATGAGCTCGGCCGTGGACGGCCGGGTGACAGGACGTAGATCTTCCAGATCACCGAGCACCATGATCGGTATCCTCCTCGAACAGTGAGCCCAGGTCCGGGCATTCCACTGTATATCCGGCGAGTTCCAGGCCGTGCCACACGGTGACCTGGTTGGCGGTCAGCACCGGCTTGCCGGTCTCCTTCCCGAGCTCCCGCATGATCCGCAGCGTGTGCATCGCGGTGTCGGGGACGATGACCGCCTGTGCGTCGGGATGATCGTTGGTCCTCACGAATTCGAGGACGGCCTCGTCGGTCAGGGTGCCGACCTCGGCGGCGGTGTCGATGCCGGCGTCGGCGAGCGAGACGACGTCGACACCGGCGTCCGCGAGGAAGGCGACGAACAGTTCGGCGACGTCCCGCGGATAACTCGCCGCCACGGCCACCCGCCCGACTCCGAGCGCCCGTAGCGCGGCGACGAACGCGATGCTCGTGCTCGTCGTGGGCACGCCTCCCGCGTCCCGGGAGAGCTGCTCGACCTGGGTGCGTGCCCCCTCGGGTCCGTACACGAAGCTGCCCGACGTGCACGCCCACACGAGGGCGTCGAGGGGCTCGTCCGCGAACTGCGCCGCTCCCCCGGCGAGCTTGGCCGGGCTCCCGAGGTCGAGGAGTTCGGGAACGGCGTGCAGATCGGTTCCGTAGATGTGGGCGACGGGCAGGTTCACCCCCAGGAGTTCGGCGGCGAACGGGTAGTCGTCCTCGGCGGCATGATCCGGATAGACGATCCCGACGGTCGGACGGTCACGATGCATTCAGAACACTCCTCTCAACCACTTCCCCGGCCCGGTCATGGGCAGCTTCATCCGTCCCAGGCACGCCCAGATGGTGAGCTGGTTGGCCGTGAGGACCGGCTTGCCGAGTTCCCGTTCGAGTGGCGCGATCAGGTCGTAGGTCGGCAGGTTGGTGCAACTGACGAAGATCGCCTGTGCGTCCGGGGTATCGGCCCCGATGATGTGTTCGGCGATGGTGCGGTAGTTGACCTTCCAGATGCCGCCGCCGAGCCCGAGATGTGACGACCGGACGACCTCGGTTCCGGCCTCCTGCAGGAAGTCGTGCAGCAGGTCCGTGAGTTCCCGGTCGTAGGGGGTGATCACCGAGATGCGGGTGAGGTCGAGTGTGTGGAGGGCTTCGAGCAGCGCTCCGGAGGTCGTGACCGCGCACGATGCGCCCGCTTCGCAGATCGCGTCGCACAGGGTCTTCTCGTAGGCCACCCCGTTGACGAAACTGCCCGAGGTACACAGATAGGCAACAACTTCCGGCTCCACCGACAGCACGTCGCGGGTCGCGACCATCAGGTGCCGTCGGTCGGACACCAGCTCGGCCATGGCACGGCTGACCGGCACCGGCTCGTAGGGGGTTCGAGCGAGGTGCAGGGTGACCTCGAGCGGCGCCCATCGCCACAGTTCTCGTTCCAGGGCGAGATCGAAAGGTGCGATCACACCGATGCCCCGCTGAGCCAGAGGACCTTCGAATTCGGGAATGTTCAGTTCCATACGGTCCCTCGGCTTCGTCAAGAGTTCCCTCAGCCTTGAGGATTGTTGACAATAATACGAGGCGCTCATACGGTGTCAACGTGGATGCCCAGCCGGTCGTTGCAGTGCTTCATGCCGAAGCCGTGCCGGATCGTGCGTGGATGGCCCCGGTGGCCGAACACGCCACGGTGCGCTACACCGACGCCTCCGGCCTGGCCGACGCGCTCGACGGCGCCGACATCCTCTTCGCATACGACTTCCTCACCGACGCGCTGCCCGCAGCCTGGCACGCCGCAGCGTCCCTGAAGTGGATCCATGTCGCCGCGGCCGGGGTCGACGCCCTCATGTTCCCCGAGCTGCGCGACAGCGATGTGGTCGTCACCAACTCCCGCGGAGTCTTCGACGGGGCGATCGCCGAATACGTGCTCGCCCAGATACTCTCCTTCGCCAAGGACATCCCCGAATCGCTGCGGCTCCAGCACGAGCACATCTGGAAGCACCGGGAGTCCGAACGCATCGCAGGTCGCTCCGTGCTCGTCGTCGGCACCGGTCCGATCGGTCGCGCGATCGCGCGCCTGCTCTCCGCCGTGGGGATGACGGTCCAGGGCTCGGGCCGGCGTTCTCGCGACGACGACCCCGATTTCGGCACCGTCACCGCGACCGCCGACCTTCCGGCCGCTCTCGCCGACGTCGATTTCGTCATCGTGGCCGCACCTCTCACGGATCAGACCCGGCACCTGTTCGACGCCCGGATGTTCGCCGCGATGAAGCCGCAGGCACGCTTCGTCAACGTCGGGCGTGGCGAACTCGTGCGCACCGACGACCTGGTCGAGGCTCTGCGGTCGGGCACGATCGCCGGTGCCGCGCTCGACGTGCTCGACGTCGAACCGCTCCCCGAGGGCAATCCGCTCTGGGACATGCCGAACGTCTCGATCACCCCGCACAATTCGGGAGATTTCGTCGGCTGGCGCGACGCGCTGGTGGACGTCTTCGTCGACAACTTCCGCCGTCACCGCAGTGGCGAACCGCTTCGGAACGTGGTGGACAAGAAGCTGGGTTACGTGCCCGGCGCGTGAGAGTCGGCATCGTCCGACGAGAAGGAGGCACGATGGAGCCCACAGACATGACCGCCGTCGAACTCGTGTCGGCGTTCTCCTCGGGCGAGTTGTCTCCCGTCGAGGTGACGCGGGCCGTGCTCGATCGGATCTCGGCGCACGATCGCGAGATCAACTCGTTCTGCCTCGTCGACGAGGAGAAGGCACTCGACCAGGCGCGCAGGTCCGAGGAGCGGTGGCGGACCGGCTATTCGAAGGGCCTGCTCGACGGGGTCCCCATCTCGATCAAGGACGTCTTCCTCACCGACGGATGGCCGACCCTGCGGGGTTCGCAGGCCATCGACGAGAACCAGGACTGGAACGTCGACAGCCCGGTCGCGGCCCGGTTGCGCGAGGACGGAATGGTGTTGCTGGGCAAGACCACCACTCCGGAGATCGCGTGGAAGGCGGTGACCGATTCGGCCCTGTACGGGGTGACCACGAATCCCGCCGATACGACGAAGACCGCCGGTGGCTCGTCCGGTGGCAGCGCGGCGGCGGTCGCGGCCGGCTTCGGTCCGTGCTCCGTCGGCACCGACGGTGGGGGCAGCATCCGCATCCCCGCATCGTTCTGCGGCGTCGTCGGATTCAAGCCCACCCACGGCCGGATCCCGATCTTTCCCGCCAGCCCGTTCGGGCCGCTCGCGCACGCCGGGCCGATCACCCGGACGGTCGAGGACGCGGCGCTGCTCACCGACATCCTCGCGCTGCCCGATCCCCGGGACCCGACGGCCCTGGCGCCGCCCCTGACGACCTTCCGCGGCGGCCTCAACCGCGAGGTGGTGGGGATGGACGTCGCCTACTCCAAGACCCTCGGCTACGTCGACGTGGACCCCGAGGTCGGTGAGATCGTCGACCGGGCGGTCCGCGTCCTCGACGAGGCCGGACTGCGGGTGACCGCCGCCGATCCCGGTTTCACCGACCCGCTCGAGGCCTTCGAGAACCTCTGGGCGGCAGGCGCGGCCACGATGTTGAAGACCTTCCCCGAGGGCACGCGGGACAAGGTGGATCCCGGCCTCGGACGCGTGTGGTCCCACGGCGAACAACTCGGTGCCGTGGACTATCTCGAGGCCCGCGCGGTCGCGGCGGCCGTCGGCATCACGATGGGGATCTTCCACCAGAAGTACAACGTGCTGATCACGCCGACGATGCCGATCCCCGCCTTCGAGGCCGGTCACGACGTGCCGTCGGGTTCGTCGCTGACCTCGTGGCCGCAGTGGACCCCGTTCACCTATCCCTTCAATCTCACGCAGCAGCCGGCCATCAGCATTCCTGTGGGCACCACTTCGGCGGGTCTGCCCGTGGGTCTGCAGATAGTCGGGCCGCGGCACTCGGACGACCTGCTGCTCGCCGTCGCGCGATTCGCCGAGTACGCATTGAGCTGAGACAGGAGGAGCACCAAGAGAAACGGCACCGCGCGAAGTACGCGGTGCCGTTTCCCGTGCAGTGGCCGTCTATGCCCGTGCGAAGCTCAACGTCTCCCCCACGACCCCCTGGATCCACAGGTCGTTGCACGCGACGGCGAGTTCGGGCAGTCCCTCCTCGATGGTCGCGAAGACGTTGCCCGGCACCCACCCCACGTCGCCGTTGAGCAGCAGATTGTTCCGGCCGTAGAACAACGCGAGGTCGGTTGCTCCCTGCTGCGCGTGGGCCTGCGATCCGGGTTCGTAACCGTATGCGGAATTACCGATCTCCCACGGTTCGAAGTCGAACAGGCACACATCCCCCGGGATCGGCGTCACCGTCGGGTTCTCCCGGTGCGGTGCCGCGGTGATCCTCGGGACGAGGGTGTAGAGCTCGTTGCGGGCGTACTTGGCATGGAACGCCGAGCCGCTCTGCGGCAGGGCGTCCCACACCGCCGCGCAGGTGAGCGGCGCCTCGCCTTCGAGAAGCCTTGCTCTGCAGGTTATGTCGCGCTTGTCGAGAGTGATCGTGATGTATCGGGCCACGCGGACTCCCTCCTTCGACGGATTATCGGACCTCGGCGAGGACCTCGGACCAGATCCCGAGCGCATCCTCGATCTGCTGGGCGGTGACGATCAACGGCGGGATCATGCGCACCACGTTCATGTGTGCACCGCAGGTCAACAGCAGCAACCCCTTCTGCGCGGCGAGTTGTTGCGCTGCGGTCGCCCGTTCCCGGTCGGGTGCTCCGTCCGTGGTGAACTCGAGGCCCACCATGAGACCGAGGCCGCGCACGTCACCGATGGCGTCGGTCGTGTTCTCCCGTGCGCCGGAGAGCAGTTCACGTCCACGCACAGCGGCGTTGTCGACGAGCCCCTCCTTCTCGATCACGTCGAGAGTGGCCACGGCCGCCGCGCACGAGACCGCATTCGCCCCGTACGTGCCGCCCTGCGATCCCGGACGGGCGCGTTCCATGAGTTCCTCGGAGGCGGCGATACCCGACAACGGGAAACCGCTCGCGAGACCCTTGGCGATGGTGACGATGTCGGGACGCACGTCGAAGTGCTGATGGCCGAAGAACTTTCCGGTCCGCCCGAATCCGGTCTGGATCTCGTCGAAGACGAGCAGGATGCCGTGTTCGTCGGCCCGCTGCCGCAGCCCCTGGAAGAACCGGGTGTTGCCGGGGACGTAGCCGCCCTCGCCCAGGACCGGTTCGACGACGAAGGCCGCGATCTCGTCCGGCGCCACGAGGGTTGCGAAGAGGTAGTCCAGTTCCTGTAGGGCGAAATCGGTCGCTTCGTCCTCCGACCAGCCGTAGCGGTAGGCGGTGGGGAACGGAGCGACGTGCACGCCGCCCATGAGCGGCGAGAACCCTGCGGAGAAGCGGGTTCCCGAGGTCGTCATCGTGGCGGCGGCGACGGTCCGGCCGTGGAAACCGCCGTGGAAGACGACGATTCCGGGTCGTCCTGTCGCCTGCCGGGCCAGACGCAGCGCCGCCTCGACGGCCTCGCTGCCCGAGTTGGCGAAGAACAGTGAGTCGAGCCCTTCGGGGAGCACCGTGCCCAGGCGTTCGGTGAGTTCGAGCAGGGGCCGGTGCATCACGGTCGTGTACTGCCCGTGGATGAGGGAGCCGATCTGCCGGCGGGCGGCCTCGACGACGTGCGGGTGACAGTGGCCGGTACTCGTGACGCCGATGCCGGCGGTGAAGTCGAGATACCGACGTCCGTCGGTGCCGTGGATGTAACAGCCCTCGGCGTGGTCGACGGTGACGGGCGTTGCCTGCAGCAGGCGGGGTGAAAGACGGGTCATGACGATCCCTCCGAACAGCCGAGGGCGCGAACCCTCGTGCCGGTTGTCGGATTGTTGACAATATGGATAACACGCGGGGATGGTCGACGCAACGGCGAGCGGTGTAACGGCAGTGTTTCGTCACTCTCATCGGAGGGCATCCGCACTGCAGGAAGCCGCATCGCCCACGGATGAGGACATCATGATCAGCAACGACGACATCGACACCCTCGCTCGCGCCACCGCGTACGGACCGGACGGCGACAAGCTCGGACGCGTGGGAGAGGTGTACCTGGACAACGACACGGGCCGACCCGCCTGGATCACGGTCGTCACGGGTCTGTTCGGAACGCGCCGGCACTTCGCCCCCATCGACGAAGCCGAACTCGACAGCACCGGAGTGCGCCTGCCCTTCGACAAGGACACCATCACCGGCGCCCCGAACATCGACGAGAACGGTGAGCTGACCCCGCTCGAGGAGGACGAGCTGTACCGCTACTACCGCCGGTTCGGGGACACCCCTGCAGGGGGTGGATCCACCGGCGATCGGGGCGGATTCAACGACGACCGACACGGGTTCACCGACGACCGGAGCGGCCTCGACGAGCGGAGCACAGCCGGTGGAGGCCTCGTCGGTGGCGCGGCCGGCGGACCGGGAGGTACCGGGACACCGCACACCGGCGAGACGTACGGCACCACCACACCCGCGGGAACCGGGCATTCACCGACACCGCCCGACGTCGCGCGTGAGGAGATCGCCGGCAACTACCGGCCGAGCGAGGGCCAGCGGGACGAACCGCTCGAACACTCGATGCCCGGGCATACCGCGTCGACGCCGTCGACACCGTCCGGGACCGCGGACTCGGCGGCGGACACGGCCCGCCACGCGGCTCCCCGCGGCGACGGCGGCAGCGGCAGCGGCAGCGGGCAGGAGATCGTCGGTCCGGGACCGACGGGACCGGCGCACTTCACGCCGCCGCAGTCGGCCGGCACCGACACGAGCACGGCTGACGCGAAGACGGATACGGCAGGCGGCGGGGACACCGACCAGCCGCGCAAGCCGCGCCTGGTGCGTCGGGTCGTGACCACGGAGTACTACGAGGAGTCACCGGACGACGCGACCGACGCCGATCGCTCCTGATCCACACCCGAAGCCGGGACGACCACATTCGATGTGGTCGTCCCGGCTTCGTCGTGCGGTACTTACAGTCTGCGATCTACAGCCAGGTGTCCTCCGTGACGGAGGTGAGGAACGCTTCGAGATCGTCGCGCCAGGGCGCCGGAGTCGTCTTCTCCGGTTCGATCCCGGTGTACTGCCCGCGGTAGAAGAGCAGCGGGCGTTCCTTCTCGTCGCGCACCTCGCTCAGCGACGAGACGCGACCGAACACCACCCAGTGGTCTCCTCCGTCGTGCACCGTCTCGACCGTGCACTCGATGTGCGCGAGAGAGCCCGTCAGGACGGGGGAGCCCAACGGGGACGGCGTCCAGTCGAGTCCGGCGAACTTGTCGGGTTCGCGGGAACCGAACCGCGCGCAGGTCTCCTGCTGTTCCTCGGCGAGGACGTTGACGCAGAAGCGGCCCGCTCGTTCGATGGCCGCCCACGACCGTGACTGCTTCGTGGGGCAGAACAGTACGAGCGGCGGGTCGAGCGACAACGCCGCGAACGACTGGCACGCGAATCCCACAGGCGTCCCGTCGTCCTCGGTGGTGGTGATGACGGTGACGCCGGTGCAGAACTGCCCGAGCACGGTGCGGAAGGCCCGCGGGTCGATCGCACCGTTCTCTCCGGCCTCCGGCGCGGTCATTACTGCATTCCCACCGAGAAGTCGTGGCCCCACAGGCTCACGGCCGTGGATTCACGGGCGATCCAGTCGCCGTCCTCGACCTGCAGCCCCTCGCAACCGAATTCGACGTCGAATCCGCCGGGGGTCTTCATGTAGAAGGACAGCATCTTGTCGTTGACGTGGCGCCCGAGCGTCGCAGACATCTTGACCTTCTTCCGCAGTGCGCGGTCGAGGGCGAGACCGACGTCGTCGGAGTTCTCCACCTCGATCATCAGGTGCACGATGCCCGACGGGGTGGGCATGGGCAGGAAGGCGAGGCTGTGGTGGCGCGGGTTGCATCCGAAGAACCTCAGCCAGGCCGGTTTTCCGTCGGCGGGCCGGCCGACCATCTGCGGAGGCATCCGCATGGAGTCGCGCAGGCGGAAACCGAGCACGTCGCGGTAGAAGCGCAGCGATTCCTCGTCGTCGCGGGTCGAGAGCACCACGTGCCCGAGGCCCTGCTCACCGGTGACGAATTTGTGCCCGTACGGGCTGACCACGCGACGGTGTTCGAGCGCGGCACCGTGGAACGCCTCGAGGGTGTTGCCCGATGGATCCTGAAAAACGATCAGCTCGTCGACGCGACGATCGGCGAGCTGCTCGGCGGTGCCCTCCTTGAACGGGACACCCGCTGCGGAGAGACTGTCGCGAACCGACTGG
Organism: Rhodococcus shunpengi; assembly: GCF_048381395.1. Lineage (NCBI taxonomy): Bacteria > Bacillati > Actinomycetota > Actinomycetes > Mycobacteriales > Nocardiaceae > Rhodococcus > Rhodococcus shunpengi. The sequence continues at coordinate 103,872 of NZ_JBLWIU010000032.1, read as the reverse complement.
AGATCGGCGGCGTTCGCGGTCTCCCAGCCCGAGACGAGCAGCTTGTCGGACTCGTGCGGCTCGATGACGAGCCGGGCCGGGAAGTCGTCCATCCGCAGGTACAGCGCGTCGGCGTGGGTGCCCTTGCCCTCGATCATGCCGAGGACCTTGAGACCGTACTCGCGCCAGGCCGGGACGTCGGTGGCGCCGATCCGGAGATATGCCAGCGACCGGATACTCATCTATTCGACTCCGTCCGTGAGGAAATCCACTGTCAGGCGGTTGAATTCGTCGAACTTCTCGAGCTGTGCCCAGTGACCGCATCCACCGAACACATGCAACTGTGCGCGCGGGATCATCTTCAGTGCGACGAGCGCACCGTCGAGCGGGTTGACGCGGTCCTCGCGACCCCAGATCAGCAGCACCCGCTGACGGAGCTTGTAGGCGTCGCGCCAGAGCATCCCCTTTTCGAATTCGGCGCTGGAGAACGACTTCCCCATCGCCTTCGCCGCGGCGAGCGACTCGTGGGTGCTCGCCGACGCGAACCGCTCCTCGACGAGTTCGGGCGTGATCAGCGACTGGTCGAAGACCATGATCCGCAGGAACGCCTCGAGATTCTCACGGGTGGGTTCGTACGAGAACCGGCCGAGATTCTTGACGCCCTCGGTGGGGTCGGGTGCGAACAGGTTGACGCTCAGCCCACCCGGTCCCATGAGGACGAGTCGTCCGGCGCGCTCAGGATAGTCGAGCGCGAACCGCACGGCGGCGCCCCCACCGAGCGAGTTGCCGAGGAGGTGGACGCGGTCGGTGATCCCGAGCGTGTCGAGCAGGTCGTTCAGCGCGGACGCGCTGTGCACGAAGTACTGCGGATGCTCGGTCGGCTTGTCGGACCTGCCGTAACCCGGCTGGTCGACGGCCAGCACGTGGAACCGTTGCGCCAGCACCGGAATGTTCCTGGCGAAATTCGACCACGACGACGCGCCCGGGCCACCGCCGTGGAGCAGGACGATCGTGGTGTCGTTGCCGACACCGGCCTCGTGGTAGTGCAGGCGCAGGTCCTCGCGGACCTGCGCGAAACGGGAGGTCGACTCGTAGGTGATCTCGTCGATTGCGGTCACATCCACCCCTAGACCATCGTGTCGGTGATCGGCAGACCGAACTCGGCGGCACCGAACATCACGTAGGCGCGCTCGGCGTCGTTGGCGGCGTGCACACGACCGGCGTGCGCGTCGCGCCAGAAACGCTGGATGGGTGTGCCGTCCGCGAGTGCGGTGGCACCCGAGTTCTCGAAGAGACGGTCGATCGACGTGATGGCACGGCCGGTCGCGCGGACCTGGTCGCGACGTGCCCGCAGACGCAGTTCCATCGGAACCTCCTCGCCGGCGAGCAGGTGGGCGTACTCGTCGGCGACGTTGCCCGACAGTTGGCGCCAGGCCGCGTCGATGTCGCTGGAGGCCTCGGCGATGCGAACCTTGGCGAACGGGTCGTCCTTGGCCTTCTCACCGGCGTACGCCGCACGGACACGCTTGCCCTGGTGCTCGACGTGGGCTTCGTACGCGCCGTAGGCCATGCCGACGATGGGCGTCGAGATGGTGGTGGGATGGATGGTGCCCCACGGCATCTTGTAGACGGGCGCGGTGTTGCGCCCGAGCCCGGGCGAGGCGAGATCGTTCATGGCCTTGAAGCTGAGGAAGCGGTGGCGCGGGACGAAGACGTCCTTCACCTCGACCGTGTTGGATCCGGTGCCGCGCAGACCGACCACGTGCCACACGTCGTCGATCTCGTACTCGGAACGAGGGATCAGGAAGCTGCCGAAGTCGACGGGGCGGCCGTCCTTGATGACCGGGCCACCGACGACGACCCAGCTCGCGTGGTCGCATCCGGACGACCACGCCCACGCACCGTTGACCTTGTATCCGCCGTCGACGACCTCACCGGCGCCCATGGGCGCGTAGGACGACGAGATGCGGACGTCGGTGTCGTCGCCCCAGACCTCTTCCTGGGCCTGCTGGTCGAAGAGTGCGAGGTGCCAGTTGTGCACGCCGATGATGCCGGAGACCCATCCGGTCGAGCCGCATGCGCTCGCGATGTTGCGCACCGCGGTGAAGAAGGTGACGGGATCGGCCTCGTATCCACCCCACTGGGCCGGTTGCAGAAGTTTGAAGAAGCCGGCCTCCTGGAGCTCCTTGATCGAGTCGTCGGGCACCCGGCGCAGATTCTCGGCCTCCTGCGCACGTTCTCGCAGCGTAGGCAGCAGAGCGTCGATCCGCTGCAGTACCTCGTGGCTGTCGTGGTCACCCACTGGACGCTCCCGTCTGTTCAGGAATTGATCGCTTGTACCGAGACTAGAACATGTTCTTATTCGTGTCGAGACTCGGCACACTCGCAGGTAGACAATCCCTATGGCGGGACCAAAGTCCCCGAACCCTTCCCCTCGCGACGCGAATTCTATAACGTGTTCTAGAAGAGATTTCCGGAAGGAAGTGAGCGGACATGGCACAGATTCGCGAGATCGACGTCGGAGAGGTCCGGACGCGTTTCGCGCGAGGCTGGCACTGCCTCGGCCTCAGTCGCACGTTCAAGGACGGCAAGCCTCATGCCGTCGAGGCCTTCGGCACGAAACTCGTGGTGTGGGCCGACAGCAACGGCGACCTGAAGGTGCTCGACGCGTACTGCCGCCACATGGGCGGCGACCTGTCACAGGGCGAGATCAAGGGCGATTCGGTTGCGTGCCCGTTCCACGACTGGCGCTGGGGTGGCAACGGCAAGTGCACGGACATCCCGTACGCCAAGCGCGTTCCCCCGCTGGCCCGCACCCGTTCATGGATCACGATGGAGAAGCACGGCCAACTGTTCGTGTGGAACGACCCCGAGGGAAACACTCCGCCTGCGGAGGTCACCATCCCCGAGATCGAGCAGTACGGCTCGGACGAGTGGACGGACTGGACCTGGAACCAGATCCGGATCGAAGGTTCCAACTGTCGCGAGATCATCGACAACGTCGTCGACATGGCGCACTTCTTCTACATCCACTACGCCTTCCCCACGTTCTTCAAGAACGTCTTCGAGGGGCACATCGCCGAGCAGTACCTCAACACCCGCGGCCGGCCGGACAAGGGCATGGCGACGCAGTACGGACTGGAGTCGACGCTCGAGTCGTACGCGGCCTACTACGGCCCCTCCTACATGATCAATCCGCTGAAGAACGACTACGGCGGATACCGGACCGAATCCGTGCTGATCAACTGCCACTACCCGATCACGCACGATTCGTTCATGCTGCAGTACGGCATCATCGTCAAGAAGCCTCAGGGCATGTCACCCGAGCAGTCCGACGTGCTGGCCGCCAAGCTCACCGAGGGTGTCGGCGAGGGCTTCCTGCAGGACGTCGAGATCTGGAAGAACAAGACAAAGATCGAGAATCCCCTGCTGTGCGATGAGGACGGTCCGGTCTACCAGCTCCGTCGCTGGTACGAGCAGTTCTACGTCGACGTCGCCGACGTGACGGAGAAGATGACGGGCCGCTTCGAGTTCGAGGTCGACACCGCCAAGGCCAACGAGGCCTGGGAGAAGGAGGTCGCCGAGAATCTCGAGCGCAAGAAGCGCGAGGAAGAACAAGGCAAGCAGGAAGCGGAGGTGTGACGATGAGTGCCTCGACCCGGCGGAGCAGCTGGGCGAAGTCCCCGGACTTCTCCCAATGGCCCGAGCGGGCCGAGGCCGTCGCCGCCCAGACCGCGATCGACAAGATCAACTATCTGGATTCGGGTCAGCACGAGGTGCAGTGCCGCGAGTGCGGCACCTGCGTGCTGGTGCGCAAGAACAGCCTGTCGCACACGAGCGTGCAGTGGCAGGACGATCCGGACACCGTGTGCCCGACCTTCCGCGAGACCGCCTCGCTCCGAGGCTCGTCCATCACACCGCGCGAGGGGTGTCCGCAGCTTCGGGAGAGCATCGACCGGGCCGTGCTCGACGGCACCCTTCCCGTATCGGACGGATCGCCCACCTGACCGATTCCGACCCCGATCGACCCCGCGACGGCACCGTCCCCATCGGACGGTGCCGTCGCTCGTCGTCGGCCGGCGATATCGCGTTCCAGTCCCGACGTCACTGCGTCTTCGCTTCACGTCCAGGACTCTTCGCATTCGGGGATGGACTCGGCACCGCCATTTCTATAACGTGTTCTACATGACGAAGCAGGAGTACGACATCGTTGTCGTCGGCAGCGGTGCCGGCGGAATGACCGCCGCCATCACCGCAGCCCGCAAGGGCGCCGACGTGGTCCTGATCGAGAAGGCGCCGCGCTACGGCGGGTCGAGCGCCCGATCGGGCGGCGGTGTGTGGATCCCCAACAACGAGGCACTGAAGGCCGCCGGGGTGGACGACACCCCCGAAGAAGCCCGGAAGTACCTCCACAGCATCATCGGCGACGACGTGCCCGCCGAGAAGATCGACACCTACATCGATCGCGGACCGGAGATGCTCTCCTTCGTCCTGAAGAACAGCGCACTCGAACTGCAGTGGGTGCCGGGCTATTCCGATTACTACCCCGAGGCGCCCGGCGGGCGTCCCGGTGGCCGTTCGGTGGAACCGACACCGTTCGACGGTCGCCGTCTCGGTGAGGATCTCGCTCTCCTCGAACCCGACTACGCGCGCGCTCCCAAGAACTTCGTCATCACCCAGGCCGACTACAAGTGGCTGAACCTGCTCATGCGGAACCCGCGCGGACCTGTTCGCGCCATGCGGGTCGGCGCCCGTTTCGTCTGGGCGAACATCACCAAGAAGCACCTGCTCGTCCGAGGCCAGGCTCTCATGGCCGGGTTGCGGATCGGTCTGCGCGACGCCGGTGTACCCCTGCTGCTGGAGACGGCGCTCACCGATCTCGTCGTCGAGGACGGCGTCGTGCGCGGCGTCGAGGTGGTCGCGAACGGCGAGAAACGCGTCATCCGTGCCCGCAAGGGCGTGATCCTCGCGAGCGGCGGTTTCGAGCACAACGCCGAGATGCGGGCACAGTACCAGCGTCAGCCGATCGGCACCGAGTGGACCGTCGGTGCGAAGGCCAACACCGGCGACGGCATCCGCGCCGGACAGAAGCTCGGCGCCGCAGTCGATTTCATGGACGACGCCTGGTGGGGTCCGTCCTTCACGCTCACCGGCGGCCCGTGGTTCGCGTTGTCGGAGCGCAGCCTTCCCGGGTGCCTGATGGTCAACGCGGCGGGCAAGCGCTTCGTCAACGAGTCGGCGCCCTACGTCGAGGCGACGCACGCGATGTACGGCGGCGAGCACGGACGCGGTGAGGGACCGGGCGAGAACATCCCCAGCTGGCTGATCCTCGATCAGCGCTACCGCGACCGCTACACCTTCGCCGGAATCACCCCCCGCACCCCCTTCCCTCGCCGGTGGCTCGAGGCCGGAGTGCTCGTCAAGGCCGGTTCCGTCGCCGAACTCGCCGAGAAGATCGGGGTACCGGCCGATGCCCTCACCGAGACGGTGCAACGCTTCAACGGCTTCGCGCGTGCCGGCAAGGACGAGGACTTCGGCCGCGGCGAATCCCACTACGACCACTACTACGGAGATCCGCGCAACAAGCCGAATCCGAGCCTCGGCGTGGTCGACAAGGCCCCGTTCTACGCGTTCACGGTGGTCCCGGGCGATCTCGGCACCAAGGGCGGGCTCGTCACCGACGTCCACGGCCGAGTGGTGCGCGAGGACGGCAGCGTGATCGACGGCCTGTACGCGGCCGGCAACGCCAGTTCCCCGGTCATGGGTCACACCTACGCCGGGCCCGGCGCCACCATCGGACCGGCGATGACCTTCGGTTATCTGGCGGCCCTCGACATCCTGGACCGCACGCGTGACGAACGTGCCGAGGAACTGCGAGAATCCGCCGACACCGTGTGACCCGATCGACCCGCGTTCGTGTCGTAGAAAGGAAGCGCCCGTGCCCATCGATCCCTCGGTTGCCGTCGGAGCCGAACTGCCCGCCCAGGAGTTCGAGTGGAGCAGCACCGATGTCCAGCTCTACAACCTCGGCATCGGCGCCGGGTCCCACCCCACCGACGCGGGCGAACTGCGTTACCTCCGGGACAAGGACCCTCAGGTACTCCCCACCTTCGCGACTGTCGCCGCGACCTTCCACCAGGTCGAGCCGCCGAAGGTCTCGTTCCCCGGGATCGAGATCGATCTCGCCAAGGTCGTCCACGGCAGTCAGGAGGTGACCGTGCACGCGCCCATCCCCGCTTCGGGCAAGGGCCGCACGATCACCCGTATCGCCGAGGTGTGGGACAAGGGCAAGGCCGCGGTCGTCGTGCAGGAATCGGTGACCGAGGATCTCGACGGCAATCCCCTGTGGACCGCACGGTCGTCGATCTTCGCCCGCGGTGAGGGCGGTTTCGGCGGTGAGCGTGGTCCGTCGGAGTCGGTGGAGTACCCCGATCGTGAGCCGGACGCCGAGTTCGACGTGCCGACCCTCCCGCAGCAGGCGCTGCTGTACCGGCTGTGCGGCGACCGCAATCCCCTCCATTCCGATCCCGAGTTCGCATCCGCGGCGGGCTTCCCGGCGCCGATCCTGCACGGGCTGTGCACCTACGGCATCGTGTGCAAGGCGGTGACCGACGGCCTGCTCGACGCGGACGCTTCGCGCGTGAAGGGATTCCGCGCCCGGTTCGCCGGCGTGGTCTTCCCCGGCGAGACCCTCCGAGTGCGCGTGTGGAACGACGGCGACCGCAAGCTCGTGACCGCCTCCGTCGTCGAACGCGACCTCGCCCCTGCCCTGGCCGACGTGGTACTCACCGTGGCGTGATCGCCACGCCCTCCCGAAAGAGCGACATTCGAATATGACACTTCGTGATTCGTCGCCGCGCCTGTCGCGGCGCGGCTTCCTCGCGGCCGGCGCCGGCGCGCTGGCGGTCTCCGCCCTCGGTGGGTGGACCCCGGTGCACGCCGTCCCTTCCGGGTCCGCGGCCTCGACGCTCCCCACTCCTCCGGCGTTCCCCGCCGGCATCGACCTCTACCAGCAGGCATACCAGAACTGGTCGAAAGAGATCATGCTGGACGCCATCTGGACCTGCGCGCCTCGCACCCCCGACGACGTGGTGCGCCTGGTGAACTGGGCGCACGAGAACGGATACACCATCCGCCCGCGCGGGGCCATGCACGGCTGGACACCGCTGACGATCGTCAACGGTGCACCCGTCGACCGGGTGATCCTCGCCGACACCATGCTTCACCTCAACGGGGTCCAGGTGAACCCCGGCGGCTCCCCCGCGACCGTCACGGCAGGTCCCGGCGCGACACTCGACGCCATCACCACGGCACTGCAGAACCACGGTCTCGGTCTCGCGAATCTTCCTGCGCCCGGCGTGTTGTCGATCGCCGGAGCACTCGCCGTCAACGCGCACGGTGCCGCGCTGCCCGCGAACGGCGAATCCACCCTTCCCGGGCACACCTTCGGTTCGCTGAGCAATCTCGTGACCGAACTGACGGCCGTCGTGTGGGACGGCAGTGCCTACGCGCTGCGCACCTTCACCCGCGCCGATCCCGAGATCACCCCGCTGCTCACGCATCTCGGCCGGACGTTCATCACGTCCGTCACACTGCAGGCCGGGCCGAACTACCGCATGCGCTGCCAGTCCTTCACCGACATCACCTGGCAGGAACTGTTCTCACCCGCCGGCGCGCCGGGACGGACCTTCGAGTCGTTCGTCGATTCGGCGGGGCGGGCCGAGGCGATCTGGTATCCGTTCACGGAACGTCCGTGGATGAAGGTGTGGTCGCTCGCACCGGAGAAACCGCCCACCTCGCGCGAGGTGACCGGACCGTACAACTACCCGTTCTCCGACAACGTGCCCGAACCGATCACCGACCTGCTGGGGCAGATCACGGCCGGGAACACGTCGATCGCACCGGCTTTCGGGCAGACCTACTACGGCGTGACCGTGGCCGGTCTCGCGGCGACGGGATCGTCCGACATCTGGGGCTGGTCGAAGGATCTGCAGTTCTACATCAAGGCGACCACCCTGCGACTGACCGAGGGTGGCGGTGCGGTGCTCACGAACCGCGCCAACATCGCCAACGTGATCCACGACTTCGCGCACTGGTTCTCCGAGCGCATCGAGCACTACCGCAGCCTGGGACAGTTCCCTCTCAACGGTCCGGTCGAAATCCGTTGCTGCGGACTGGATCGGCCGGAGGACGTCCTCGTCCCGTCGGCCGGACCGCCGACGATCGCGTCGACCCGTCCGCGTCCCGACCACCCGGACTGGGACACCGCCATCTGGCTCAACGTTCTCGGTGTCCCGGGAACTCCCGGCATGTTCGCCTTCTACCGGGAGATGGAGCAGTGGATGCGGCAGCGGTACAACGGAAGCGACTCGACCTTCCGGCCGGAATGGTCGAAGGGCTGGGCGTTCGGTCCCGACCTGCCGTACACCGACGAGCAGATCCTGACGCAAGGCCTGCCCGACACCTACCGGGAAGGTGTTCCGTCGGACGAGAACTGGGATTCGGCTCGCGCGGTCTACAACCGTCTCGATCCGCATCGGGTGTTCAGCAACACCTTTATCGACACCCTGCTCCCCTGATCTCCCACGGGCGTCCTCGCTCACCACGGGCACAGCGCAGTCCTTTGCTAGGGTTCGCACCATGCGGAACATGCGAAGGTGGATCGGTGCTGCTGCTGTGCCCGTGCTGGTTCTCGCGGGAGGTGTGACACTCGCGGGAACCGCGGTGGCCCTTCCCGACACGGGTTCGGTCGCCGTGTCGAACGGCACCGACGCCCCGGTGACCTTCGAGGCCGACGGCACCACCTTCCACGGCAGCCTCCGCAACCCGGACGGAGCCGCGGTCGCCGCCGCACTGCTGCTCCCGGGCAGCGGCCCCACCGATCGCAACGGCAACCAGCCCGGCTTCGCGTCCGACACCCTGGTGCGCACCGCGGACGCACTCGCCGCCCACGGCATCGCGAGCCTGCGCTTCGACAAGATCGGGGCCGGTGAGACGGGTCTCGGGTCCTACACGGTCGAGACCATCGGCGAGTACGGCTTCACCGAGCAGGTCGACCACGCCGAGGCGGCGGTGCGTCTGCTCGCCGAACGCACCGGAGTCTCCCCCGAGGAGATCCTCGTCCTCGGACACAGCGAGGGTGCACTGACCGCCCTCGCACTCGCCGATCGCGGTATCGGAAGCGGCTTCGCACTTCTCGCTCCGCTGCCGATGCGCTACCTGGACCTGCTGACCGTCCAGCTGAATGCCGTGGTGGATTCCGGGCAGCTCGGCCCCGACGGCGAGGCGGTCCGGGCCGACCTGTCGCGTGCCGTCGAGTCGCTGCGGACGACCGGGGCCTTCCCCACCGATCTGCACCCGATCCTCGCGCAGTTCGGCATGAACCCCGCGAACGCGAAGTTCCTCTTCGAGTCCGACCAGCTCGACCCGGCCGTGCTTGCCGCGGAGCTGGCAGCCGACACCCCGGTGCTGCTCACCTGCTCCGACAAGGACCTGAACATCAGCTGTGCGCAGGTCGAGCCGCTGCGGGACGCCCTCGCCCACACCGACCTGCAGTTCGAGCACTTCACCACCGCGAATCACAGCCTCGAGGAGCTCGGCCCGTTGCAGCCCGGTCCGGCCGACCAGATGGCGCTGCTGCCCACCTCGTTCGAGTTCTCGGCGGCGATCGACGGCTGGGGGGCCGCACGCGGTCGCTGACTGTCGTGCTGCAGCTGATTGTCGTGGTGTAACTCGGGTATCCCGGGCGCATGACAGCACTGCACGCCGTGGCCCTGAACTGCACGCTCAAGCCGTCCCCCGCCGAGTCCAGCACCGACAAGATGGTGGCGCACGTGTTCGACGCACTGTCGAAGCACGACGTCAGCGTCGAAACCGTCCGAGTCGTCGACTTCGACGTCAAGCCCGGTGTCGAAGCCGACATGGGCGACGGGGATCAGTGGCCGGAGATCGTCGAGCGCATCGTCTCGGCCGACATCCTGCTCGTCGCCACACCGACCTGGGTGGGACACATGTCGAGCGTCGCCCAACGTGTCCTCGAGCGGCTCGATGCCGAACTGTCGAACACCGATGACGAGAACCGTCCACGCATGGTGGGCAAGGTCGGGATCGCCGCAGTCGTCGGCAACGAGGACGGCGCGCACAAGATCGTCGCCGACCTGTTCCAGAGTCTCAACGACATCGGTTTCTCGATCCCCGCGCAGGGCTCGACCTACTGGAACGGCGAGGCGATGTCGGGCACCGACTTCAAGGATCTCGACGAGATCCCCGAAGCGGTGCGCTCGACCACCGAATCCGTCGCCCGCAACGCCGTGCACCTGGCGACACTGTTGCGTCAGCGCCAGTACGCGCCCTACCCGGGATGAACCCGCCCGCCGGCCGGACGCCGACCGTCAGCGGCTGACGGCCTTCTGGTACCTGCGGATCGCGAACGGCACGAACACGATCAGCATCAACGCTGTCCACATCAGCGACGCGAGGACCGGATTCTGCAGGGGCCACACGTCGGGCGGCGGCACCATGGGATTGGTGTTGCCGAACAGTTCGCGGACCGCCTGCGTGACCGCCGAGATGGGATTCCACTCGGCGATGACGCGCAGCACCGTCGGCATCGACGACGGGTCGACGAACGTGTTGGCGATGAACGACAGCGGGAAGATCACCATGAAACTCGCGTTGTTGAAGACCTCCGGTGTGCGGATCCACATGCCGATCACGGCCATCACCCACGACAGAGCGTAGGCGAACAGCAGCAGCAACAGGTAGCCGGCGAGCGCCTCGCCCAGCGAGGTGTTGATCCGCCACCCCACGAGGAGACCGGTCAACGACATCACCACGAGGCTGAGCACGTTGATCAGCACGTCGGTGCTGGTACGGCCGATGAGTACCGCCGACGGGGCCATCGGCAGCGATCGGAACCGGTCGATGATGCCCTTCTGCAGGTCTTCGACCATCCCGAGGCCCGTCCAGGTGGACCCGAAGATGACCGTCTGGGTGAAGATGCCTGCGATGAGGAACTCCCGGTACGAGATGCCGGGGACGTCGATCGCACTGCCGAAGACGTAGGCGAACAACAGCACGAACATGATCGGCGACAGCGTCGTGAAGACCAGCAGATCCGGCACACGCTTGATCTTGATCATGTTGCGCTTGGCAATGGTCAGGCCGTCGGATGCGACCATCTCGAGTGTGTTCACGACACCGCCTCCTCGACCTTCTCGTCCGTCCCGCGACCGGTGAGCGTGAGGAACACGTCGTCGAGGGTCGGTTTCCGCAGAGCGACGTCGGAGACCCGGATGCCCGCGGCCGACAGCTTCCCCAGCGCCGTCACGAGCCCGTCGGTTCCGCCGCCCGAGTCGCCGCTGACCGGCACGGTGATGCGACCGGTGCTGCGCTCGACCCTGATCTCCCCAGCCGCCACCGATTCGAGCTCACGGACCGCTCGGTCTCGCTGGTCGGCGTCGGTCACGGCGAGTTCGATACGTTCGCCACCGACGCGGCTCTTGAGCTCGTCGGCCGTGCCGCGGGCGATGACCGCGCCCCGATCGATCACGACGATGTCGTCGGCGAGGCGTTCGGCCTCGTCCATGTACTGCGTCGTCAGCAACAGCGTCGTGCCGCGCTGTACGAGGGTGTCGATGACGTCCCACAACCCGAGGCGCGCCCGCGGATCGAGACCCGTCGTGGGTTCGTCGAGGAACAACACCGGAGGATCGGCGACGAGCGCACCGGCGAGATCGAGGCGGCGTCGCATACCGCCCGAATAACCCTTCACCGGGCGATCACCCGCTTCCTCGAGGTCGAACTGTTCGAGGAGCTCGCGGGCGCGGAGGCGACTCCGTTTGACGCCGAGGTGGTACAGCCGGCCGACCATCTCGAGGTTCTCGAACCCCGTGAGATATTCGTCGACCGCCGCGTACTGCCCCGACGCCCCGATCCGGGAACGAAGCTCCCGCGCCTCGGTGAGGACGTCGTATCCCGCCACTTCGGCGCGACCGGCATCGGGGACGAGCAGTGTCGTCAGCACCCGCACCGTGGTGGTCTTACCGGCGCCGTTGGGACCGAGCAGCGCGGTGACCGTCCCCTCCGGCACCCGCAGATCGACCCCGTCGAGCGCTCTGACCTGCCCGTATGTCTTGATCAGTCCTTCTGCAACTATGGCGTCGGCCATGAGTTTCTCCCTGACTGTGGTGGTGAGCACAGTGTGCACGAAGAGACCGACACGGTTCGACAGGTTTTCTCATCGCTCCGTCAGGCGGATCGCTCAGCCCGTCACCCGGGCGGCGTTGCCGGCATCGATCGGCAACACGGTGCCGGAGATGTGTGCGGACGCCTCGTCGGCGAAGAACAGGACCGCACGGGTGATCTCGGCCGGGTCGAGCCACGGCACCGGTTGTGCGTGCAGGGAGGCGAACACCGGGGCCACATCGTCGGCGGTCGGCTCTTCGAGGTCGGGCCGCAACATCCCGTAGAGCGCGTCGTTGTGGATCATCGGCGTGGAGATGTTGCCCGGGGCGACGGCGTTGACGGTGATGCCGTTCTGCGCGAGGTCCAGGGCCGCGCTCTTCGTCAGGCCGATCACGCCCCATTTCGACGCCGCATATGCGGCCATGTTGGTGTTGCCCGCTCGGCCGAGCATCGACGACACCGTGACGATGCGACCGTAGTCACGCTCGATCATCCCGGGCGCGACCGCGGCGACGGTGTTGAACACCCCGGTGAGATTGGACGAGATCGCTTCGTCCCACATCTGTTGCGGCATCCGGTGCACCGGTGCCGCCACCGACACCCCGGCATTGGCGACCGCGATGTCGATCCGCCCGAGTTCGGCGTGAGCACGGGCAACCAGAGCGTCCATCGCCGGACGGTCGGCGGTGTCGAGTGTCGCCGAGACGACCCGGCGACCGGTCGCCTCGACGAGTCGCACCGTCTCCGCCAGGTCCTCCTCGGTCGCCAGCGGATATCCCACCACCGGTGAGTCGGAGCACCGGTCGCAGACGACCACGTCGGCCCCTGCTTCGGCGAATGCGACGGCGTGCGAGCGTCCTTGGCCTCGCGCCGCTCCCGTCACGAATGCGACCCTGCCCTCGAAACCCATCATGACGTCCTTCCGTCGGCGCGTGATCGCCTCCCTTGTACCGCGCCGGGAGAGAGGACAGGTGAGTAAGTCCCGGACAGCGGACGTGTCCGGGAACCAGACGAAGATCAGAGTCCGGTCCGGACCTTCACTCGTCCCTGCTCGACGGCCTCGTGCAGCGCCTGCAGGTCGCGTTCGTTGCGGTCGGCGTAGGACACCGCGAACGACGAGAGCGCCTCGTCGAACTCCTCGTCGGTGCCGAGATAGGCAGCCAGCGCGATCCGGTCGCCGGCCCGGGCGTGGGCATAGGCGAGGACCCGGCCGCAGAGTCGGCCGTAGAGTTTCATGCCCTTGGGCACCATCTCCTCGATCACCGCCGAACCCTTGCCGTCGCGGAGTTGGCGTATGTAGAAGTCCCGGTTCACGCCGTCGGCTCCGGCACCCTGCTGCCAGCCGAGGAAGATGTCGCTCGCGGACTGCATCAGCCGCTGACCGTTGACGACGCGTTCGCCCTCGTTCCGGAAGGTCGGACCGTCGACGTAGTACGACAGCACCGACCGCTGGGCCTCCTTCGCCTGGAGGAACAACGGATCGTCGTCGTCCGCACCCCGCAGCAGGAGGATCCACGCCCGCGTGCCGACGCTGCCCACTCCGACGACCTTCCGCGCGGCCTGGACCAGTTCGAACTGTTCGAGGAGGACCCGGCGGTCCCACTGCAGCGTCGCCCGGTACGAGCGGACACGGTCGTGCAGTTCGTCGTAGATCGCTTCGGCGTCGAGGTCGGCGAAGACCTCTTCGACGGGCACGATGAGCGGCGGGTCGCTGATGATCCGGCGGCGGCCGTCGGCGACGGTGGTGAGTTTCTCCAGCGCCTGGAGACTGTCGCGCCGTGAGGCCTTTTCGAGCGCCTTGCGGGTGCGCTTCTCCATCCGGGTGGTCAGCTTGTCGCCGAGCTCCGCCATCTCGGTGGTGGGATCGAGATGCGCGTAGCGCACCGCCATGTTCCCGAGTTGCGCCTGTCTGCAGATGGTCTCGCGGTACTCCGCCGCACATGCGCGGGTGATCTTCCGGCGTTCCTTCGCGGTGAACCCGTTGTCGCGACCGGCGATCTCGAGGCTCGCGACCAGACGCTTGACGTCCCATTCGAACGGTCCCGGATAGGTCTCGTCGAAGTCGTTGACGTCGAAGGCCGTTCTGCGTTCCGGGGTAGCGAACAGACCGAAATTGCTCGCGTGGGCGTCGCCGCACAGTTGCGTGTGCAGACCGCTGTTCGGTGTGCGCGACAGGTCGTCGGCCATCACGAGCGCGGCGCCGCGGTAGAACGCGAACGCCGATGTCGCCATGCGGCCGTAACGCACCGGGACGAGCTGCGGAACGCGGGTCTGCGCCTGACTCTCGAGCAGGGCGATCGGATCCCGGGACGACTTTCCGAGTTCGGCGAGCGACTCGACGGGAGTGACCCTCCGAGCGGCGAGACCGTTCTGGACCCGCTGTTCGCGGGTCGGATGCACGACATGCCCGTCCGTGACCGACACGGGTCCTCCCACAAGGTCCCACCGGAATGTGAGCCCTCATCGTAGGCACGCCCGCCCGTCGGTGGGAGGGAAACGGCGTCAGGACCGCGACAGCACCAGACCCGAGGTCGGAACTCCTGTTCCTGCCGTGACCAGGACGTGGCCGACGTCGTCGACCTGGTTGACGGCCGTGCCGCGGATCTGCCGGACGCCCTCGGCGATGCCGTTCATGCCGTGGATGTAGGCCTCGCCGAGCTGACCGCCGTGGGTGTTGATCGGCAGCCGCCCACCCACCTGGATGCCGTCGGCGACGAAGTCCTTGGCCTCTCCGCGTTCGCAGAATCCGAGTTCTTCGAGCTGCATGAGCACGTACGGGGTGAAGTGGTCGTAGAGCACCGCCGTGGCGATGTCCTGCGGTCCGATGCCCGCCTGCTCCCACAGTTGGTCGCCGACGATCCCCATCTCCGGCAGGCCCGTGAGCCCGTCGCGGTAGTAGCTGGTCATGATGTACTGGTCGGGGCCGCTCCCCTGCGCCGCGGCCGCGATCACCGCCGGGGTCTGCTTCAGGTCCTTCGCCCGCTCGGCGCTGGTGACGACGATGGCGACGCCGCCGTCCGATTCCTGGCAACAGTCGAGCAGGTGCAGCGGCTCGGCGATCCATCGCGAGTTCTGGTGGTCCTCGAGCGTGATCGGCTTACCGTGGAAGAACGCCTTCGGGTTGGTCGCGGCGTGGGCCCGATCGGCGACCGCCACGGCGCCGAAGTCGGCGCTCGTCGCCCCGGAGACGTGCATGTAGCGTTGCGCGACCATCGCGACGAACGAGGCCGGTGTGCTCAGCCCGTGCGGGTAGGAGAACGCGTTGTCGGTGCCCGACGAATTCACCTGCGCGGCAAGGGCGGTGTTGACCTGTCCGTACCGCGCGCCGGACCGCTCGTTGAATGCCCGGTACGCGACCACCACGTCGGCCACGCCGGTCGCGACGGCCATCGCCGCCTGCTGCACCGTCGCGCACGCCGCACCGCCGCCGTAGTGGATGCGGGAGAAGAACTTCAGATGAGGTATCCCCACCGAACGGGCCACGGCCACTTCGGTGTTGGTGTCCATCGTGAACGAGACCAGACCGTCGGCGTCGGCCGGGGTCAGTCCCGCGTCGTCGAGGGCGGCGCGCACCGCCTCGGCCGCGAGACGGAGTTCGCTGCGGCCGGAGTCCTTCGAGAAGTCGGTCGCGCCGATGCCGACGATCGCCGCTGCACCCGACAGGCCGCTCATGCGGTGCCTCCGATCACGAAAGTGGCTGTGGCCGTGATGTGCTTGCCCAGACTGTTGGTACCGGTGATGTCGACGGTGACCAGTCCGCCCTCGACGGATGCAACGGTGCCCGAGAGGGTCAGGGTGTCGTAGGCGTACCAGGGCACACCCAGTCTCAGCGAGATCGACTTCACCACCGCGCGGGGGCCGGCCCAGTCGGTGACGTAGCGCTGCACGAGTCCGGTGTCGGTGAGGATGTTGACGAAGATGTCCTTCGATCCGCGCTGCTGCGCCTTGTCGCGGTCGTGGTGCACGTCCTGGAAGTCGCGTGTGGCCAGGGCCGTCGACACGATGAAGGTGGGATCGGCGTGGATCTCGAGGGAGGGCAGGCTCTCGCCCGTCGTGACGGTCGGGGTGCTCACACGTCCTCCTCGATCGACTTCCAGGCGTACAGGGTCCACGGCTGCCCACCGGTCTCGTCGTCGCCGGGGAAATCGAGGAAGGTGACCTCGACCGGCATCCCGATGCGTACCTGCCCGGGTTCGACGTCGCGGAGTTCACCGAGCATCCGGACACCCTCGTCGAGTTCGACGAGTGCGACGACGAAGGGCACCTGCCGCCCCGGCACCTCGGGTGCATGGTGGACGACGAAGCTGAACACCGTTCCGCGACCGGAGGATACGACGTAGTCGGTGGTCTCCGACTTGTCGAGCCAGAGCGCCGGGACGGGTGGGTGCTGCAGGGTGCCGTCGGGGCGTCGCTGGATGCGCAGTTCGTGGGCGGCCACACCGTCCCAGAAGAACTGCGTGTCGCGGGAGACGGACGGGCGGAGCATCCGGGTGGGGTCGAGATCGTCGGGAACCGTGGAGGCGGGCCGGTCCTGCGGCGTCTCTGCGCTCTCGTCCTTCGACGGCGGCGCGAACTTCAGGATGCGGAAGAGCATCTCGGCGACGACTTCGTCGCCGACCTTCCACAGGTTGCGGGTGGTGAAGAACCAGCCCTCCCCGAGCCCGGTCCGCTTCGGGCCGACGACGTCCTCGAGGGTGGATTCGATCGTCACCTGCTCGCCGTGGCGCAGGTAGCGGTGGTAGATCTGGTCGCAGTTGGTGGCGACCACCGAGGTGTAGCCGGCGTCGTCGAGGATCTGCGTCATCCGGCCGAGCGGGTCGTCCTTCTCGCGTTCGGCGCCGAGGCCGCGCATCGTCCACACCTGCGCCATCGCGGGCGGGGCCACGAGACCGCCGTGACCGGCCGCGATCGCCGCGGTTTCGTCGGTGTAGATCGGGTTGTCGTCGCCGATCGCCTCGAGCCAGTTGCGGATCATCGGCATGTTCACCGGATCGCGCCCGGGTCGCGGCGCGGACGGGCCGTCGCCGCGTACCTTCTCGGCAGCCTGCAGGATCTCCTCGGGGGTCTTCCCCGGAACATCTCGTGTCCCCGAATGTCGTGTCACCGCATTCTCCTGCATCACCGAATTCTCCTGTGTCACCGAGGTACCCGCGGCATGCCCAGACCGGCGGTGGCGATCAGTTCGCGCATCACCTCGTTGACGCCACCACCGAAGGTGATGACGACATTGCGTTTGGCCATCATGTCGAGCCAGCGGAGCAGATCGGCGGTGTCGTCGTCGGCCGGATCACCGAAGGCACCGACGATTTCCTCGGCTAGGCGACCGACGCGCTGGATCCGCTCGGTGGCGAACACCTTGGTCGCCGAGGCGTCGGCGATGTCCACGGCGTCGTTGCTGCTCGCCGCGACCTGCCAGTTGAGCAGTTCGTTGAGTCGCCAGGTCGCGTGGATCTCGCCGAGTGCGCGTCGCACCTCGGGACGGTCCTGGAGTTCGTGGGCGCGGACCCACTCGACGAGCCGGTCGTAGATGCCGGCGACGCGACCGGCCGGGCCGAGCATGACGCGTTCGTGGTTGAGCTGGGTGGTGATGAGCTTCCACCCCTTGTTCTCCTCGCCGACGAGCATCTCGACGGGAACGCGCACGTCGCTGTAGTAGGTGGCGTTGACGTGGTGGGCACCGTCGCACGTGATGATCGGGGTCCAGCTGAAGCCGGGATCCTTGGTGTCGACGATGAGCACGGAGATGCCGCGGTGACGCGACTCGGCGGGGCCGGTGCGGACGGCGAGCCAGATGTAGTCGGCGTCGTGTCCCCCGGTGGTGAAGATCTTCTGCCCGTTGACGATGTAGTGGTCGCCGTCGCGGACCGCCGTGGTGCGCAGAGCCGCGAGGTCGGTACCGGCCTCGGGTTCGGAGTAGCCGATCGCGAAGTGCACCTCACCGGCGAGGATGGCAGGCAGGAACTTCCGCTTCTGCTCGTCGGTGCCGTAGACCTGCAGGGTCGGGCCGACGGTCTGCAGGGTGACGCTCGGCAACGGCACGTCGGCGCGGACGGCCTCGTTGGCGAAGATCTGCTGTTCCACGTCGCCGAAGCCGCGGCCGCCGAACTCGACGGGCCAGCCGACGCCGAGCCAACCGTCTTTGCCCATGCGACGCACGACCTCGCGGTAGGTGGGGCCGTGCCGCTCCGTGCGCATGATCGCGGCCTCCTCGGGTGAGACGAGGCTGCCGAAGTAGCGCCGCAGTTCGGCCTGCAGGGCGCGCTGGTCGTCGGTCAGATCGATGAACACCGGGCCCCCACGAGGTCGAGTCGGTACGAAGCGCCGCCGAGCAACCGGGCGAGGTCCTTGGCGGTCGACGAGTACTTGTGCAGCGGATAGGTCTCGTCCACCCCGACGCCGCCGTGCAGATGGTGCAGCACCCGCATCGCCGGTGGCAGTTCGGCGGCGATCCAGTAGGCGGTGACGTCGAGATCGTCCGCGGCGTCGAGACCTTCGGCCAGGCGCCAGACCGACGACAGCGCCGCGACGTGCAGGGTGCGGGCGGTGACGTAGACGTCGGCGATCTGCTGTGCGACGGCCTGGAAGGTCGCGAGCGGCTTGCCGAACTGATGCCGCTCGCTGACGTGCTTCGCGGTGAGTTCGGTCGCCCCGGAGAGCAGTCCGTCGGCGAAGGCCGCCACGGCGGCGAGCGCGATCCGGTGGAGCGTCACCACGGCGTCGGCGCCGGATCCGGCGAGCAGGACACCCACGACGCCGTCGGCGCGCACCGAGAACTCGGGAGAGCCGGTCGAGGTGGGGCTCGGACGCAGGCTCACACCCGCGGCGTCGGGAGCCACCGCGACCACCCCCGCGTCGGTGGGCAGCAGCACCACGCGTGCCCGATCGGCGTAGGGCACGGCGACGAACGAACCGGTGACCGCGTGGCCCCCGTCGGTGGCGATCGCCGTGGCGGCCGGCCGCTCCGGGAAGGCACGCCCCGGTTCGCCGAGCGCGGCGGTGAGCACGGCCCCTTCGGCGACGCCGGCGAGCAGGTCGTCCTGCTGCTGTTCGGAGGCGAGCGCGAGGATCGGCAGGACGCCCAGGCCGAGGGTGGCGAGCGCCGGGGTCTGCGCGGCTCCGCGTCCGATCTCGGTGAGCACGGTGGCGACTTCTCCGAATCCGAGGCCCGATCCGCCGAGACGCTCCGGCAGGGCGAGCGAGAGCAGGTCGGCGTCGGCCAGCGCGGCCCACAACGCGTCGTCGGTGAGGCCGCGTTTCAGGAGACCGGCCGCCACACCGGCGATCTCCTCCTGTGTCTCGTCACGTGCGAAGTCCACCGTCACCCACCTTCGAATAGAACGTGTTCTAGTTGTAGCACTACGGGGCGCCACGCGGAAGGACCGCTCAGTCGCGCGGCAAGCCCAGGAGCCGCTCGGCCGCCACGGTGAGCAGGATCTGCTCGGTTCCGCCGGCGATCGTCAGACAGCGGGTGTTGAGGAACTCCCGGGTGAGCGGACCTTCCACCCAGCCGGCCTCGCCCGCGAGATCCATGGCGAGCTCGGCGGTGTCCTGCCGCTGCCGCACACCGATGAGCTTGCGAACGCTGGACGCGGCGCCCGGATCCTGACCTTCGAGCTGCGCGAGGGTTGCCCGCAGATCCAGGAGCGAACCGACCGTCGCCTCCCCGATCTGCGTCGCGATGCGGTCCTCGGCGACAGGATCACCGGGGGTCGACAGCTCGAGCAGTTCCTCGATGCGCGGCCCCAGCGACGACTTGCCGCCCATCGCGACGCGTTCGTTGGCGAGGGTCGTGCGGGCCAGCTTCCAGCCGTCGCCGAGATTGCCGACCACGCAGTCGTCCGGCACGAAGACCGAATCGAGGAAGACCTCGTTGAACAGCGCGTCGCCGGTGATCTCACGCAGCGGCGAGATCGTGATGCCCGCCGACTTCATGTCGACGAGGAAGTACGTGATGCCCTTGTGCTTGGGGACGTCGCGGTCGGTGCGGGCCAGGCAGATCGCCCAGTCCGCCTGCTGCGCGAGCGAGGTCCACACCTTCTGCCCGCGCAACACCCATCCGCCGTCGACCTTCTCGGCACTCGTGCGCAGTGCCGCCAGGTCCGAGCCGGCACCGGGTTCGGAGAACAGCTGACACCAGACCACGTCGCCGCGCAGGGTGGGCATGACGAAACGCTCGATCTGCTCGGGTGTTCCGTGTTCGAGGACGGTCGGAACCGCCCACCAGCCGATCACGAGGTCGGGACGTTCGATACCGACGGCGGCGAGCTCCTCCTGGACGACGAGCTGTTCGGCGGCACCGGCTCCGCGACCGTAGGGCGGCGGCCAGTGCGGCGCGAGCAGACCCGACTCGGCGAGAGCGACACGGCGCTCGGATTCGGGTGCAGCGGTGATCTTCTCGACCTCCGCACGGATCCGTACGCGCTCCTCCTCGCGATCGGACAGGTCGATACCGAGGTGACGGCGCGCGCCGTCGCGGACCAGGGTCGTCAGCCGCGACCGCCACGCGGTGGAACCGCCGAGCACCTGGCGGGTGGCGACCGCGCGGCGAAGATAGAAGTGCGCGTCGTGTTCCCACGTGAACCCGATGCCACCGAGCACCTGGATCGCATCCTTGGCGGTCTGCACCGCTGCGTCGAGTGCGACCGCCGCGGCGGCGGCCGCCGCGATCGGCAGTTCGTCGGGCTGCGCGTCGACGGTGACCGCCGCATCCCAGGCCACCGCCCGGATCTTCTCGGTGCGGCAGAGCATTTCGGCGCAGATGTGCTTGACGGCCTGGAACGAACCGATCGGTTTCCCGAACTGCTCGCGGATCTTCGCATACTCGACAGCGGTGCTCAGCGCCCAACCGGCGAGACCGGCCAGCTCCGCGGCGGCGAGGCCGGCAGTGAGGTCGCGCACGAAGCCGGCCGGGACGGTCGCGATCCGATCGGTCGAGACCGTCGCGCCGTCGATGCGGACGCGGGCCACCGCGCGGGAGGCGTCGATGGTCTCGAGCGGTTCGATGTGCAGACCCGGATCGTCGGCCTCGACGAGCGCCCAGCTCTCGACGGCCGGATCACCCTCGCCGTCGACACGCACGAGCACGGCGATTCCGGCTTCGGCACCCACGGCCGGTCCGGCCTCACCGCGCAGCAGGAATCCGTCACCCGCCGACTCCGCGGTCACGGCCGAGTCGAGAGCGAGCGCGGTGGGGACCTCGCCCTCGGCGAGCCGCTCCGTCGTCTTGGCGACGGTCTCACCGGCGCGGCCGAACACGAGGGCCGCCACGGCGGTCGTCAGGACCGGGCCCGGCGCGAGTTCGCAGGCGGCCTGCTCGAGCATGACGGCCAGGTCCACGGTGGTCGCGCCGAGACCGCCCGCCTCCTCCGGGACGGCGACGCCGAAGATTCCGAGTTCTGCGAGGGAGGACCAGCCGTCGCGCCACGTCGCGTCGCCTGCGCGACGTATCGTCGACATGGGATCTACGGCACGTGACCAGGCCTGGACAGACGCCTGGACGGCCCGCTGCTCCTCGGTCGTGGCGATACTCACAGCGGTTTCCGCCCTTCCGAATGACATCATTGCTAGAACGTGTTCTAATATGACACCGATTCAGAGTCAAGGCGTGAGGAAACGAATCTATGGCCACCCCGTCCCGCTCCCGTGCCAACGGACACGGAACTCTGACCGCCCTCACCGAGGACGATCTCAGTTCCAATGCCCAGAAGGAACGGCGCAAGCGGATTCTCGACGCCACCCTGGCGCTCGCGTCCAAGGGTGGTTACGAGGCCGTGCAGATGCGGGCGGTGGCAGAACGCGCGGACGTCGCGGTCGGCACCCTCTACCGGTACTTCCCGTCCAAGGTCCACCTGCTGGTCTCCGCCCTCGGCCGTGAATTCGCCCGCATCGAGGGCAAGGGCCGGATCCCACCCGGCCACAGCCCCCTCGAGCGCATGCACCTCATCCTGAGTCTGATCACCAAGGCCATGCAGCGCGATCCCCTGCTCACCGAGGCCATGACGCGGGCGTTCATGTTTGCCGACGCCTCCGCCGCCGCCGAGGTCGACCAGGTGGGCACCCTCATGGACCGGTTGTTCGCGCGGGCCATGAACGACGGCGAACCCACCGAGGAAGAGCTCGCCATCGCGCGCGTCATCAGCGACGTGTGGCTGTCGAATCTCGTCGCCTGGCTCACGCGCCGTTCGTCGGCCACCGATGTCGCCCGCCGGCTCGAACTGACCGTGGATCTGCTGCTCGGCGACGGCTCACGAGCACCGAAGACGGTCGCGTCGGAAGCATGACGGCGCTCGCGCCGCAAGCCTGACGTCCGATCCGCCGCGTCCTGTAACCGGAAACACGTGGTCGGAATGCACACCGGGTCGGATTCGTGCCCCACTCTGACCTAACGTGGATCAGGTGAGTGCCCACGATCTTCCGATTGACCTTCGACGTGCTCTGGTGGCTGTCGCGCGGACGCCTCGTCTGCTCGTGGCAACCGACTACGACGGCACCATCTCCCCTATCGTGAGCGACCCCGAGAAGGCCTACCCGCACGACGATGCGGTGCGGGCGCTGCGGGGCCTCGCCGCTCTGCCGTCGACGGCCGCTGCCGTCATCTCGGGACGCGCTCTCAAGGATCTCGCCGCTCTGTCGCGTTTGCCGGTCGAGGTCAAACTCGTCGGCAGCCACGGCTCCGAGTTCGACATCGGATTCGTGCACGAGATCGATCCCGACGCCAGGGACCTCCTCGCCACGATCGTCGAGGGACTGCACTCGGTGGCATCCCGGTTCGACGGCGTGCGGGTGGAGGCCAAGCCCGCGAGCGCCGCGCTGCACGTGCGCAACGCCGCTCCCGCCGATGCCGAGCAGGCCCTCGACCTCGTACGGAACGACCTCGCACTCCGGCCGGGCGTGCAGGTCACCGAGGGCAAGGCCGTGATCGAGTTGTCCGTGGTGCCCACCGACAAGGGCAAGGCACTCGACGTCATCCGGCACCAGGAAGCTGCCACCGCAGCGGTCTTCTTCGGCGACGACGTGACCGACGAGAAGGCCTTCCGCTCACTGCAGGGGCCGGACGTCGGTGTGAAGATCGGCGACGGCGACACCGCCGCCGAGTACCGCGTCCGCACCAGCGAAGAGGTCATCGCCGCGCTCGCGTTCCTGCTCGAGGAACGTCGCACGTGGCTGTCCGGTGCCCATGTCGCGCCGATCGAACGTCTGACGATGCTCGCGAGCCCCCGCTCGAAGGCGCTCGTGACCCCCGACGGCACGATCACCTGGCTGTGCCACCCCGAACCCGATTCCGCGGCGGTGTTCGCCCATCTCCTCGGCGGCGACGCCGCGGGTCATTTCACCATCGGTCCGACCCGCCAGGCACTGCCTCTCAGCCAGCGCTACGTCGACTCGACGATGACGGTGGTGACCCGGTGGGCGTCGCTCGCGGTGATCGACTACCTCCCGCACGATGTCGAGGCCGGTCGCACCGACCTGACCCGCGTGATCACCGGGCGCGCGAGCGCGGTGGTGACCTTCGCGCCGCGACCGGAGTTCGGGCAGGGCCAGGTCACCCTCGAGGTCGAGGACGACGGCATCCGCGTGATGGGCTTCAACGAGCCCTACGTCCTTCGCTCCCCCGGTGTGCGGTGGGACATCACGACCGACGGGGTGCACCAGACGGCCCACGCCGTGGTCGATCCCACCGAGAACGACATCATCCTCGAACTCCGTTGTGGTACTGATGATCTCGACGAGCACTCTGCGCCGGAGGTCGAGCGCCGGGCACAGTCCGAGGCCTACTGGCACACGTGGGCGTCCCGCCTCGAGCTGCCGCCGCTCAAGCCCGATCTCATGAAGCGTTCGGCGCTCACCCTGCGCGGACTGGTCCACGGACCGACGGGATCGATCCTCGCCGCAGCGACCACCTCGCTCCCCGAGGAGATCGGCGGTGTCCGCAACTGGGACTACCGCTACTGCTGGCTGCGCGACGCCGCGCTCACGGCGCAGGCGCTCGTGCGGGTCGGATCGCTCGAGGAGGCCGAGAACTATCTCGACTGGGTCCACCGCGTCCTCGAGACGGTGCCCGGCCCCGAACGCCTGCACCCGCTGTACACGCTCGCCGGCGGACCGCTCCCGCCCGAGGCCGTGATCGACTCGCTTCCCGGATACGCCGGTTCGCGGCCCGTGCGGGTCGGCAATGCGGCGAACCAGCAGGTGCAGCTCGACGTCTTCGGCCCGATCGTCGACCTGATCTCCGATCTCGCGCACAGCCGCGAGGCACTCGGCGTGCCCCACGACCGGGCCCTCACCGACCGCGACTGGGAACTCGTCTGCTCGATGGTCACCGCGGTCGAACGGCGCTGGTTCGAGCCGGACCACGGCATCTGGGAAATCCGCCACGCGCCCCGTCACCACGTGTACTCGAAGGTCATGGGGTGGCTGACCGTCGACCGGGCGCTGACGCTCGCCGAGAAGTTCGGCCGAACCGCCGGCGAGGGCTGGGCAGCGCTGCGCGACGAAATCGCCGAGGAGGTCACCGAGAAGGGCTGGAACGACGAGGTTCAGTCGTTCACCTCGGCCTACGACGGCACCGATCTCGACGCGGCCACCCTGTTCATCGGCCTCACCGGACTCGTCGACCCGCAGGACGAGCGGTTCCGGGCGACCGTGCAGGCCACCGAACGGGAGTTGCGCAGCGGCGCGACCGTCTACCGCTATCACAGCGACGACGGCCTGCCGGGCGCCGAAGGTGGCTTCCACCTGTGCGCGGCGTGGCTGGTCGCGGCCTACCTGCTGGTCGGGCAGCGCAACGACGCCGAGGCGCTGTTCGCGCAGCTGGTCGCGGCGGCCGGACCGACCGGCCTGCTCAGCGAGGAGTACGACCCCGTCGCGGAGCGTGCGCTGGGCAACCACCCGCAGGCGTACAGCCACATCGGTCTGCTGCGCTGTGCGCAGCTGCTGTCGGGCGCGAAGGCCATGGGCGACCGGGACCGCTGAGCTACGGTCCCAGCCGGGACCGCTCGGTCACTCGGCGTACCACTCGCTCTCGACCCGACCCGAGCTGGCACCGAACCACAGCTGGGTCCCCAGGGTCTCGAGCGCGGGCACACCGGAGTGCGAGGGGGCGGCGAGGAGCAGTTCGCCGGCGCGCCGCCCCTTGTCCTTCTGCGGTTGCCGCACGGTCGTGAGACCTTCGCGGATCGCTTCGTCGATGCCGTCGAAACCGGTGATCGACAGGTGCCCGGGCACGTCGAGGCCCATCTGATTGGCCCAGGCGAGAGCGCCGAGCGCGAGCACGTCGGTGGTGCACACGAGCGCGGTGATCCGCGGGTTGACGCGCATGATCTGCGCCGCGGCGGACAGGCCGTCCTCCGCGGTGTGGGTGTAGCGCTCGACGACGGTGAGCGATCCGGGGGCCAGACCTGCGGCGCTCATGGCGTCCTGGACGCCGCGGATGCGTTCGCGCTGCACGTGGAAGGCGCCGGATTCGAGGGTCGACAGGTCGACGACCCCGTCGTGCCGTTCGCGGCCGAGGCGCATCGACAACATGCCGATCTGCCGGTGGCCGAGTTCGATGAGGTGGGCGGCGAGATCGCGCATCGCCCGCCGGTCGTCGATGCCCACCACCGGGGTGTTCTCGAGACCGCGCGGCTGGTCGCACGCGACGACCGGGAGGTGCCGTTCGAGCACGGCCGCGAGGTAGGGGTCCTCGGCGGGGACCGAGTAGACGACGAACCCGTCGACGGACGAGCGGTGCACGACCTGTGCGGCCTCGTCGTCGGTCCGGCCCGGTCCGGCGGGGATGAGCAGCAGTCCCTGTCCGGCCGCTTCGCAGGCCTCGGACAGTCCCGACAGGAAACTCATGGCGGCGGGATCCCGGAAGGAATAGCTCAACGCTTCGGTGAGCAGGACCCCCACGGCTCCTGCCTTGCGGGTGCGCAGCGACCGCGCCATCGGATCCGGGCCTGCATATCCGCGTCGTTTGGCGACTTCGAGGACACGTTCGCGTAGCTCGGCGGACAACTGGTCGGGGCGGTTGTACGCGTTCGAGACCGTGGTGCGGGAGATCTTCAACTCGGCGGCAATCGACGCCAGGGTCGCCTGTCGGCGCGGCTGACGAGACCTGGACATGAGAGGACCGTAGTCCTGTGTCCGTGGTCACGACCACCCAGGGATGGTAGGAGGGCTCCGCGTCGTCCGCTAAAGTGGAACGGTAACGGTTACCAATAACGTTTGGGTCGGTCGCTCGGTCGTTCCGGACCCCGTTCGTCGAAGACCGCCGATCCTCAGGAGAAGAACTGTGCGACTGTCCTCCCGCACGGCCCTCGCAGCCGCCGCCGTAGCCTGCGCGACCACCCTCGCCGCGTGCGGCACCGATACCTCCGGCGCCGACGACGACGAGATCAGCGTCGTCGCCTCCACGAACGTGTGGGGGTCGATCGCGCAGGCCGTGGCCGGAGATCGCATCGAGGTCCGCTCGCTCATCACCGAACCGAGCGCCGACCCGCACTCCTACGAGGCCAGCCCCCTCGACGCCGCGGCGATCTCCGACGCCTCGCTCGTCGTCTACAACGGCGGTGGCTACGACCACTTCGTCGACGACATCCTCGGCGCCACCGGGGACAAGCCTGCGGTCGTGGAGGCCTTCGCCCTGTTCGAATCCGGCGCGTACTCGGACCTGCACGCCGGACACGATCACGGCGACGAGGACGGCACCGACGACGCCATCGAGAGCGGCTCGGAGACAACCGTTTCCGAGGACCACTCACACGAGAGCGGTGAGGTGTCCGACGCCGATGTCGCCGGCGACGGGCACTCGCACGAGGGTCACGACCACGGCGGCATCAACGAGCACGTCTGGTACGACCTCGCGACCGCCGACGCCGTCGCGCACGCCGTCGCCGAACAACTCGCCGAACTCGACCCGGACGGTGCCGCCGTCTACGAGGCCAACGCCGCGGCCTTCCACGAGAACCTGCACTACGTCGCGGATGTCGTCGACAAGCTCGCCGACACGCACGGCGACGCACCCGTCGCCCAGACCGAGACCATCGGCCACTACCTCGTCTCGGCCGCGACGCTCGACGACGTCACTCCCCCGGACTTCACCGACGCCATCGAGAACGGCACCGATCCGTCCCCGGCGGCGATCGCAGCCACACGGCAGTTGTTGGTCGACAAGCAGGTTCGCGTCCTGCTCTACAACCCGCAGACCGAGGACCGGATCAGCCGCGAGATGCGCACGGCAGCAGAGTCGTCGGGCGTCCCCGTGGTCGAGGTTTTCGAAACCCTGCCCGAAGGTGTCGACTACATTCAGTGGCAGGCCCGGACCGCCGAGACCCTCGCCGCCGCGCTCGAGACCGCCTCCTGACCATCCGATCGAGAACACGGACCCCGGTGACACCTCCTCCATCCGACCGCACGCCCACCGTCGAACTCCGCGATGCCCGGCTGGCATTCGGCGATCGGGTCCTCTGGGACGCACTCGACCTCGTCGTCGAACCCGGCGAGTTCCTGGCGGTGCTCGGACCGAACGGTGCCGGAAAGACGTCGCTGCTCAAGGTGCTGCTCGGTCAACTCCCGCTCACCTCCGGAACCGCGACGATCGCCGGGCAGCCCGTCCGGACCGGGAACTCGCACGTCGGATACGTGCCGCAGCAGAAGTCCCTCGACGAGGGCGTCCCGCTGCGGGGACGCGATCTCGTGGGCCTCGGCATGGACGGACATCGCTGGGGCACCGGCCTGCGCACGCGCCGGAAGCGCCGCGTCGCGGTCGACGACGCGATCACCCAGGTCGGCGCAGAGACCTATGCCGGAGCCCCGATCGGCACGCTCTCCGGTGGTGAGCAGCAGCGGCTGCGCATCGCGCAGGCGCTCGTGGGAGATCCGCGCGTACTCCTGTGCGACGAGCCGCTGCTCAGTCTCGATCTCGCCAACCAGCACCTGGTGTCGGCGCTCATCGACCGGCGCCGCCGCGACCACGACACCTCCGTCCTGTTCGTCACCCACGAGATCAATCCGATCCTGCCGCTGGTGGATCGCGTGCTGTACCTCGTCGACGGCCAGTTCCGCATCGGCACCCCCGCCGAGGTGATGACCTCGCAGGTGCTCTCCGAGCTCTACCGCACCGACGTCGAGGTGCTCGAGATGCGCGGCCGCCTGGTGGTCGTCGGCACCGGCGACGCCATCGACGCACTCGGCAGCGCCGGCGGACTGCGCCCCGGGGAAGGCGTCCACCACGATCACGAGGATCACGAATGAGCAGCAAGTTCACCGACGCCCTCGGGCGGATGTTCGACGTGGAGACCACCGTCGAACTCCTGCAGTACGACTTCGTGCAGCAGGCGCTCGTCGCCGGTGCGATCCTCGGTCTGCTCGCCGGCGTGATCGGCCCGCTGATCATCAGCCGTCAGATGGCGTTCTCCGTCCACGGCACCTCCGAACTGTCGCTCACCGGTGCCGCGGCGGCGCTCATCATCGGGGTCTCCGTCGGAATCGGTGCGGTCGCGGGCGCCGTGATCGCCGCGATCCTCTTCGGGGTCCTGGGGACACGTGCCCGCGAACGCGACTCCGTCATCGGCGTGGTGATGGCCTTCGGTCTCGGCCTCGCCGTCCTGCTGCTGTGGGCCTACGACGGACGCACCGGTGCCGCCTTCTCGCTGCTCACCGGTCAGATCGTGGCACCCGGCGGTACCGGCATCGTCCTGCTCGCCGCGTGCGCTGCCGTCGTGATCCTCACGCTGCTGGTGATCTACCGTCCGCTGCTGTTCGCCAGCACCGACCCGGAGGTCGCGGCTGCACGCGGCGTCCCGGTGCGCGCATTGTCGATCGTGTTCGCGGTGCTCGTCGGTGTCACCGCCGCACTCGGTGTGCAGATCGTCGGCGCGCTGCTGGTGATGGCACTGCTCATCACCCCGGCCGCCGCGGCGGCCCGGGTGGTCAGCGGGCCGCTCGCCGCCACAGTGCTGTCTGTGGTCTTCGCGGAGATCTCGGCGGTCGGCGGCATCCTGCTCGCACTGGCGCCGGGCGTGCCGGTTTCGGCGTTCATCACGACGATCGCGTTCGCCATCTACATGATCTGCCGCGCGATCGGCACCGCCCGCAACCGGCGTGGTTCCGGGCGGGTCGCCGCAACTGCCTGACCCACGGCCCATCGGGACGTGATCTTGACGCGCTCCTCGATGTCCGCCTAGTTTCCCGAGGTTGTTCCGGTAACGGGACGTCACAGACATCGGGGGTAGAGAGTGCAGCACGTCACGCGTCGTTCCTTCCTGACCGGAGCGGCCGCGGCCGCCGGACTCGCCCTCACCGGCACCGCCGGTGCCCACGCGGTGCCCGGCATCCCCGCCCGCGTGAACAACGTGCCGCTCACCCACGAGGAACACCGGGTGGTCGTCATCGGCACCGGTTTCGGCGGTGGTGTGACCGCCCTGCGCCTGGCCCAGGCCGGCGTGCGCGTGCACATGCTCGAGCGCGGCATCCGGTGGCCCACCGGGCCGAACGCGAACACCTTCCCCCGCGTCGACAACCCCGACAAGCGGTTCCTGTGGCACCGGTCGAACCCCGAGGTGTTCGGTCGCCACCTCGCCTTCGAGCCCTACACCGGTCTGGTCGAGGCGTGCGTGGGAGAGAACATGACGGCCCTGTGCGCCGCCGGTGTCGGCGGCGGGTCGCTCGTCTACCAGGGCATGACGCTGCAACCCGACGAAGCGGTGTTCAACGCCCACTTCCCGAACGAACTCGACTGGGCACGCATGGACCGCGTCCACTACCCGCGCGTCGCGCAGATGCTGCGCCTCGCCGTCGCACCGGACGAACTCGTCGCCAGCCCCAACTACGCGACCTCGCGCATCTTCGCCGACCGTGCGCGGAAGGCGGGTTTCCCGATCGACAAGATCCCGATGCCGATCGACTGGGACTACGCGCTCGCCGAACTCCGCGGCGAGATGGCCCCGGCCTACACCGACGGTTCGGGCGCGATGGGTGTCAACAACGGCGGCAAGCACTCCGTCGACGTCACCTACATCGCGGAGGCCGAGGCCACCGGTCTGGTCACCGTCGCGACGCAGCACGAGGTCACCGACATCGAACGTGCCGAGGACGGCCGGTGGACGGTGCACGTGAATCACATCGACACCTCCGGTGCCGTCGTCGAGAACAAGATCCTCACCACCGACGCGCTGGTGCTGTCCGCGGGCACCATGAACACCACCCGGCTGCTGATGAAGGCCGCCGCGAAGGATCTGATCTCCGACCTGCCCGACGACGTCGGACAGGGCTGGGGTTCGAACGCCGACCGCATCTACCTCTGGACGAACCTCGAGGAGGAGTTCGGCGCGGTGCAGGGCGGTCCCGTCGTCTACGGCAGCAAGAACTGGGACGACCCTGACTCCGCGTACACCGTCATCCAGGCCTCCATTCCCGGCTTCTACGGGATCGACATGCGCAGCACCGTACTGGTGGGCTACGGCGTCAGTGAGGGTCGCGGGCACTTCGTCTACGACGCCGCTCGCGACGACGCCGTCCTGCGCTGGCCGCACGAAGGGGACTCGGTGTTGCAGACGGGCCACATCGACCCCACAGTGCGCCGCATCGCCGGCGAACGCAGCATCCTGACCGACACCAACTCGATCGTCCCGTCGACCTGGCATCCGCTCGGCGGCGCGAGCATGGGCACGGTGTGCGATCTCGAGGGCCGGGTCTTCGGCCAGCGCGGGCTGTACGTGCTCGACGGCGCCCTCATGCCGGGCAACACCGCCGCGTGCAACCCGTCGATGACGATCGCCGCGGTCGTCGAACGCGCCCTCGACGACATCGTCGTCCGCGACGTCGGAACGGTCTTCTGAGCGGGCATAGACTCGGGTCGTGACCCGCATCGACCTCAACAGCGACCTCGGTGAGAGCTACGGCCGGTGGCGCCTCGGCGACGACGAGACCATGCTCGACATCGTCACCAGCGCCAACGTGGCGTGCGGATTCCACGCCGGCGACCCGGCGACACTGCTGAGCACCTGCCACGGCGCAGCGAAGCGCGCGGTACGAATCGGCGCCCAGGTCGGCTACAACGACATCGGCGGTTTCGGCCGCCGGTTCATCGAGGTGCCGTCGGCGGATCTCACCGCCGAGATCATCTACCAGATCGGCGCGCTCGACGGTCTCGCCCGGGCGGCCGGTTCGTCGGTGAGCTACGTCAAACCCCACGGCGCGCTGTACAACGCGATCGCCCATCACCGCGAACAGGCCCGCGCGGTCGTGGATGCGGTGCGCGCCTACGACGCCTCGCTGCCCGTCCTCGGACTACCCGACTCCGTCTTCCTCGAGGAGGCCGAACGGGCCGGGCTGAGGGTGGTCACCGAGGCGTTCGCCGACCGCGCCTACACCCCCGAGGGCACGCTCGTCTCCCGGCGCGAACCCGGTGCGGTACTGCACGATCCGGACGAGGTCGCCGAGCGGGTCCTGCGCATGGTCACCGAGGGGGTGGTCACCGCGGTCGACGGCAGCGACGTACTCGTGAACGCGCAGTCGGTGTGCATCCACGGCGACTCCCCCGACGCCACGGCGATGGCCGTCGCCGTGCGCCGTCGCCTCGACGCCGAGAAGATCGACATCCGGGCGTTCGTGTGAACGCCCGACACCGCGAGGTCCACCGATGAGAATCCTTCGTGCCGGAGACAGCGCACTGCTCGCCGAATTCGATTCCCTCGACGAGGTTCTCGCCCACTTCCGGGCACTCGACCGCGAGCGGCCGCGTGGCGTCGTCGATCTCGTGCCGGCGGCGCGGACACTGCTGGTGTGCTTCGATCCGTCGGAGACCGGCCTGCAGGTCGTGCACAAATGGGTCACCACCACCCCACCGGCGTCCGGGGACGAGGTCGACGTCGAGGAGGTGACGCTCGAAGTCCGGTACGACGGGGCCGATCTCGAGGAGGTCGGCGAGTTGACGGGCCTCGGTGCGGACGGCGTGATCGCCGCCCACACCGGAACCCTCTGGACGGTCGCCTTCGGCGGGTTCGCGCCCGGCTTCGCGTATCTCACCGGCGGGGATTCGCGATTGCACGTGCCGCGCCGTAGTTCGCCGCGCACCTCCGTCCCGTCCGGCGCCGTGGGACTGGCGGGCGAATTCTCGGGCGTCTACCCACGGAAGTCGCCCGGAGGATGGCAGCTCATCGGAACCTCCGATGCCCCGCTGTGGCAACCGGATCGGACCCCTGCGGCGCTGCTGCGGCCGGGGTGTACGGTGCGCTTCGTCGCGATCTGATCCGTCCTCGGATCCACTGCGCCGTTGCGCTCAGATACCGAGCACGGCCTTCGCGACGAGGAAGTAGATCACCAGGCCGGTCGCGTCCACGAAGGTCGTGATGAACGGATTGGAGAAGACTGCGGGGTCGGCGCGAATCGATTTGGCCACCAACGGCATCGCACCACCGACCGTGGCGGCGAGAGTGCAGATGCTCACCAGCGTCAGCCCGATCACCGCACCCACCGACGAGTCGTAGACCAGGGACGTCAGGACGAACGCGACCGAGCCCAGCAGGACACCGAGGGACAGACCCACTCGGAGCTCGCGGGCGATCACCCCGCCGATGTCGCGTGGCGTCACGTCGTCGAGCGCCAATGCACGGGTGACCGTGGTGGCGGCCTGGTTTCCGGTGTTGCCCCCGGTGCCGATGATCAGCGGCACGAACAGGGCCAGGGTGACCACCTGATCGAGGGTCGACTCGAACACTTCGAGGACCTGAACCGTGAGGGTCGCGCCGAGGGCCAGGACCAGCAACCACACCACCCGCGAGCGCACCAACTGCCCGACGGGTGTCGCGAGATAGGGGCGGCGCAGCGGCTCGGTACCGCCGATGCGCGCCTGGTCCTCGCTGTCGGCGGCCTCGAGGATCCGCAGGGCGTCGTCGACGGTCAGGATGCCCACCAACCTGGTCTCGCTGTCGACGACGATCAACGCCAGCAGTTTGAGTTCGGCGCAGCGGCGCGCGGACTCCTCGGCGTCGTCGGTCACGCGCGCCCAGTAGGGCTCGCTCATGATGTCGGCGAGCGCTGTTCCCGGCGCCGCACTCATCAGCTCGCGCAGACCGACCACTCCGACGAGCACACGACCGTCGTCCACCACCGGCAGCGTGTACACCGTCTCCGCGTCGTCGAGCCGACGACGCACGACGTCCATCGCCTGCTCCACGGTCATGTCCTGCCGCAACGACACGAAGGCCGGGCTCATCCGCCGGCCGATCGCCCGCTGCGGATAGCCGAGGATCGCGGCGGTCGCCTCGCGGTCGGCGGGCGGCAGGCCGCGCATGAGGGTCGATGCGACCGTGGCGGGCAGTTCGTCGAGCAGCTCCACCCGGTCGTCGGGTTCGAGGTCGGCGAAGATCGCGGCCACCTGGTCGTCGCGCAGCCCGCGGAGCAGTTCGCTCTGCATGCTCGGGTCGAGCTGTTCGAAGACGTCGATCGCCCGGTCCTTGGGCAACAGCCGGTAGAGCACCGCGCGGCCCGTCCGGCCGAGCCGTTCGAGCACGTCGACGACCTGTTCGACGCTCAGATCCGCGACGGCGTCGTGCGCGGCCGGAAGGTCGTCGGCCTCCACGGCCTTCTCGATCAGTCGCGTCGTCGCTGCCCGGACGTCTGCTTCGTCCATGATCGTCACCTCCGTCCTCGATGATCTTCAACCTAACGCGATCGTTCGGCCGGAGTCGGGCCGTGCGATCGAAGCCGGTGGGTGAGAATGAACATCGTGGCGTGGTTCGAGGTGCTCTCCGGCGGAATGCTCACGACGGTCCAGGATCGCGGACGTCCCGGTTACGGCTCCTCGGGCCTCACCCGGTCCGGTGCCGCCGACCGGCGCGCACACGACGCCGCGAACCGGCTCGTGGGGAACCAACCGGACGCGGCGACACTCGAGGTGACCGGCGGTGGTCTCGCCGTCCGCAGCGTCGGCGAGACGATCGTGGCCGTGACCGGCGCCCGCGCCGACGTGACCGTGTGCGACCGGCCGGTCGGCGACTGGGCGCGCATCACCCTCCGCAACGACGACGTGCTGCGGATCGGCATCCCGAACGAAGGCCTGCGGACCTACCTCGCGGTACGCGGCGGCATCGACGTGCCGGAGGTGCTCGGCAGCAGATCCACCGACACCCTGTCGCACACAGGCCCGTCACCCGTTCGCGCCGGCGACAGTCTGCTCGTCGGGGCGATGTCGGGTCACCTGCCCGACGAGGAGCAGTTCCCACCACCGCCGCCGATCGACGACCCCGTGGAGATCCGGGTACGACCCGGTCCGCGCGACGACTGGTTCACGCCCGGATCACTGCGGGCGCTGTTCCACGAGACATGGACGGTGACACCGGAACTCGACCGGGTGGGCATCAGGTTCCACGGTCCCGGCCGACTGCACCGGGCACGGCACGAGGAGATGCCCAGCGAGGGCATGGTTCCCGGCTCGCTGCAGATACCGCCGGACGGGCATCCGGTGCTGTTCCTCGTCGACCATCCCGTCACGGGCGGCTATCCGGTGGCCGCGGTGGCGGTCGCCGCCGATCTGCCGGTCGCGGCGCAACTGCGTCCCGGACAGCGGGTGCGGTTCGTGCCGGTGCGCTGATCGTTGCGAGGTGACCGCAGCCGGGTGACCGTCAGGCGCGCGACCGCACGGATGCGTCGTCCTCGTCGGTCGGGTCGGCGGCCGTCACCCGCCGTACGAAGGTGATCGTCTCGTCGAGTGCCCGTGGCGCGGGTGGCGAGATGCCGGGCAAGCTGAGATAGCCGTGCACGGTGTCGGGATAGTCGATCTCCGTGACGTCGCCGCCCTTGGCCCGCAATGCTTCGGCGTATCGAACGGCGTTGTCGCGCAACGGGTCGTGCCCCGCAATCTGGACGAGGGCCGGTACTGCGGCACCGGCGAGCGTGCCGCGC
Organism: Rhodococcus shunpengi; assembly: GCF_048381395.1. NCBI lineage: Bacteria > Bacillati > Actinomycetota > Actinomycetes > Mycobacteriales > Nocardiaceae > Rhodococcus > Rhodococcus shunpengi. Next base: position 68,820 of record NZ_JBLWIU010000032.1, on the reverse strand, counting down.
AGCGGAGCCGCGGTCGGCGCATACGGATCGGCGCCGGCCAGATACAGGCGCACGAACGCCCGCATACCGCGGGAGGTGAGCACGGGAGCGTTCGCGAACTGCCGCTCCGACGGGAACTCCTCCTCCATCTCCGTCGCCGGATAGATCAGCACCTGGCCGACCGGCAACGGACCACCCGAGCGTCCGGCCACATCGGCGACGACCGCAGCGAGGTTGCCTCCGGCACTGTCGCCGGCGACCACGACGCGGGACGGATCACCGCCGAGTTCCGCAGCGTGTGCGAGGACCCACCGGAACGCCGCCCAGCAGTCCAGGACCGCTGCCGGATAGGGGTGTTCGGGGGCGAGCCGGTAGTCCACCGACACCACGACGCTCGGGGTCCGCGCGGCGGTGTGGCTCGCCCACCACTCGTTCTGCTCCGGATTGCCGAGCACCCACCCGCCGCCGTGGAACAGAAGCACGACCGGCAGCGGACCGTTCGTCCGCGCCGAGGGCCGGTAGATCCGCAGACGGGTCCGGACCGGGGAGCCCTCGGTGGCGAGATCGTCGATCACCTCGTGCTCGAGATCGACCCATCGGTCCTCGATCCGCACGCCGGGATGCGTCCGGCCCGAGATCAACCGGCCGACCGGGGACGACAGCAGCTTCGCGCGTGCAGCACGACGTGCCGGGATCTCGTCGACGGAGGCGTCGGCGATGGACTTGTTGGCGAAGCGTTCGAGGAAGGCGAACACCTTCGTACGGAACGGCAGGGATGCGACCACGAGGACAGACTAGGCCCTCGCGACCGCGAATCGGACCGACTCGATCAGGCCCGACTGCGGTGCAGTCTTGTCAGACCCGACTGCGGTGCAGTCTTGTCAGACCCGACTGCGGTGCAGTCTTGTCAAACGCGGCGCTGCCGCGCGATGTCGGCGAGCACCACGCCCGCCGCGACGGAGGCGTTGAGCGACTCGACGTCTCCGGCCATCGGAATGGAGAGAACAGCGTCGCAGGTCTCCCGCACCAGGCGTGAGAGCCCCTTGCCCTCCGACCCCACGACTACGACGACGGGATCGGTACCGTCGAAATCGTCGAGGCTGGTGTCGCCACCGGCATCGAGACCGACGACGCGGACACCGCGGGACTGCCAGTCCTTGAGCGTGCGGGTGAGGTTGGTGGCACGCGCGACGGGCAGTCGCGCTGCGGCGCCGGCGCTCGTGCGCCACGCCACGGCAGTCACCGACGCGGAGCGGCGCTGCGGGATGACCACACCGTGCCCGCCGAAGGCCGCGACCGAGCGGATCACCGCGCCGAGATTACGCGGATCGGAGATGTTGTCGAGAGCCACGAGCAGCGGACGCTCGTGGTTCTCCGCGGCGCGCGCGAGCAGGTCGTCGGGGTGCGCGTAGCGGTACGGCGGCACCTGCAGACCGATGCCCTGGTGCATCCCGTTCGACGACATCCGGTCGAGCTCGGAACGCGAGACCTCGAGGATCGAGATGCCCATCTCGGCCGAGCGCTGCACGGCTTCCTTGAGCCGCTCGTCGGCCTCGGCGCCGAGGGCGACGTACAGAGCGGTCGCGGGCACACCGGCACGCAGGCACTCGACGACCGGGTTGCGGCCGAGCACCATCTCGGGCCCGTCCTCGGCCTTGCGACCGGCCGCGGGACGACGACCGCCGCCGCGCGGGTCGGCGGCCTTGGCCGCGGCCCGGGCGCGCCGTGCGGCGGGGTGGTAGGGCCGGTCCTCGGCCTTGGGGGTGGCGCCACGCGCTTCGAGCCCGCGTCGCCGCTGTCCGCCGGACCCGACGACCTGACCCTTCTTCGTGCCGCCCTTACGAATAGCGCCGCGACGCTGAGAATTGCCTGCCATCACTGTCCTGCTTTCAGAGACCACTCGGGTCCGTTGGGCGTATCGGTCACTTCGACCCCCGCGGCTGCGAGGCGGTCCCGCACCTCGTCGGCCACCGCCCAGTTCTTCTCGGCCCGGGCGGTCGTGCGGCGTTCGAGATCCGCGCCGACCAGCACGTCGAGTGCCGCGAGTGCGGCCGATCCGGAGTCGTCGGTGGAGCACCAGTGCTCGTCGAGCGGGTCGACACCGAGGATGTCGAGCATGCTCCGGACCTGCGAGGCGATCTGCACGGCCGTGTCGAGATCGCCGTTGTCGAGCGCCTTGTTGCCCTCGCTGCGCTTACGGTGGATCTCCGCGAGCGCCTTGGGGACACCGAGGTCGTCGTCGAGCGCCTCGGCGAAGGCCTCGGTCCACTCGCCCACGGGCACCTCACCCGCGCGGTCGCGGGTCTTGAGCACGAACGACTCGAGTCCCCGGTACGCGGCGGCCGCTTCGGCGAGCGCGTCGTCGGAGTATTCGAGCATCGAACGGTAGTGGGCGCTGCCGAGGTAGTAACGCAGTTCCTGCGGCCGGACGCGGGCGAGCACGTTGGGGATCGACAGCACGTTGCCGAGCGACTTCGACATCTTCTCGCCGCCCATCGTCACCCAGCCGTTGTGCAGCCAGTAGCGGGCGAAGCCGTCGCCGGCGGCGCGGGACTGGGCCATCTCGTTCTCGTGGTGCGGGAAGACGAGGTCCATTCCTCCGCAGTGGATGTCGAAGGTGCCGCCGAGATAGAAGCCCGCCATCGCGGAGCACTCGAGATGCCAGCCGGGGCGGCCGCGTCCCCACGGGGTGGGCCACGAGGGCTCACCGGGTTTCTCGGCCTTCCACAGCGTGAAGTCGCGGGGGTCGCGCTTGCCGAGTCCGGCGCTCTCGCCCTGGTGGACGTCCTCGATGCGGTGTCCGGAGAGGGCACCGTATTCGGGGTAGCTCAGTACGTCGAAGTAGACGTCGCCGTCGGCCGCGTAGGCGTGCCCGGCGTCGATGAGGCGCTGGATGAGTTCGACCATCTGCGTGATGTGGCCGGTCGCGCGAGGTTCCACCGAGGGTGGAAGCACACCGAGCGCGTCGTAGGCGCGGTTGAAGGCCCGCTCGTAGGTCGCGGCCCACTCCCACCACGGCCGACCTGCCTCGGCGGCCTTGCGGAGGATCTTGTCTTCGATGTCTGTGACATTTCTCACAAACAAGACATCGAGACTCTTGGTAGCGAGCCACCGGCGGAGCACGTCGAACGCAACGCCGCTGCGTACGTGCCCGATATGGGGTTCGCCTTGGACGGTGGCCCCACACAGGTACACCGAGGCCTGGCCGGGGACCAGCGGTTCGAAATCCCGCACGGCCCGCGATTCGGTGTCGTATAAGCGCAAGGTCACGACCGTCGATCCTACCGCTCGTCCTGCTGGGCCAGGACCAGTGCGGTCGCAACCGCGGCCACACCTTCTCCCCGACCGGTGAGCCCGAGTCCGTCCGTGGTGGTCGCCGACACGGAGACCGGACCGCCGAGCGCCTCGGACAGCACCGCCTGCGCCTCCTCGCGCCGCGGCCCGATCTTCGGGCGGTTCCCGATCACCTGGACAGCCGCATTGCCCACCACCCAGCCGGCGTCGTCGAGCAGTCGACGTACCTCGCCGAGCATGGCGACACCGGACGCGCCGGCCATCTCGGGTCGGCCCGTGCCGAAGACCGATCCGAGGTCGCCGAGACCGGCGGCCGAGAGCACCGCATCGCACAGCGCGTGCGCAGCGACGTCCCCGTCGGAGTGACCCGCGCACCCGTCGGCGTCCTCGAACAGCAGACCGGCCATCCAGCACGGCCGTCCGGCCTCCACGGGATGCACGTCCGTTCCGATGCCGACACGCACGATGCTCACATCTCCTTCTCGGTGCGGACGCCGGACGCGAGCACGGTTCGTGCCAACACCAGGTCCAGCGGGGTGGTGATCTTGAAAGCGAGAGGGTCTCCGACGACGGTGGTGATCCGCTCCCCCAGCCGCTCGACGAGTCCCGCGTCGTCGGTCGCGTCGGCGGCGTCGCGGTTGGCCCGCTCGAGCAATTCGACGTCGAATCCCTGCGGCGTCTGCACCGCGCGGAGGGTCGACCGGTCGGGAGTGCCCGTGACGGTCCCGCCGGCGTCGACACTCTTGATGGTGTCGACGACAGGCAGGACGGGGATCACCGCGTCGCTGCCGGCCCGCAACGCGTCGACGACCCGGACGAACAGATCGGCCGGGGTCAGCGCACGCGCGGCGTCGTGGACGAGCACGAAACGCGCTCCCGATGCCGCGGCGAGACCGGCGCGCACCGAGTCGGCACGCTCGGCTCCGCCCGCCACCACGGTGACCCGGTCGGCGAACGACCCGCCGACGAGCCGGTCCGCGGGCGTGGCCGCCAGTTCGGGTGGCGCCACGATCACCACTCGATCGATGACCGCCGAGGAGAGCATCGCCTCGACCGAGCGGTCGAGCATCGTGCGGCCGTCCAGTTCCACGAACGCCTTGGGCAGTGGTTCCCCCAGGCGAACACCGCGGCCGGCCGCCGGAATGATTCCGACGACCGGCCCGTTGCGATCGCTCATGTGCAGTTTGCCGATGTCTCGCGCGTCAGGAAGCGGCGGCGAGAACCTCGTCGAGCATGGTCTCCGCCTTGACGTCGTCGGTGCCCTCGGCGAGCGCGAGCTCACCGACGAGGATCTGACGTGCCTTGGCGAGCATCCGCTTCTCACCTGCGGACAGGCCGCGGTCCTGCTCCCGGCGCCACAGGTCGCGCACAACTTCTGCGACCTTGTTGACATCGCCGGAGGCCAGCTTCTCGAGGTTGGCCTTGTACCGCCGTGACCAGTTGGTGGGTTCTTCCGTGTGGGGTGCGCGCAGCACCTGGAAAACCTTGTCGAGGCCTTCCTGCCCGACGACGTCGCGCACTCCGACGTACTCCGCGTTCTCTGCAGGTACCCGGACCGTCAGGTCGCCCTGCGCGACTTTCAGAACCAGATATTCCTTCTGCTCACCCTTGATGGTGCGTGTTTCGATTGCTTCGATCAGCGCCGCACCGTGATGGGGGTATACGACGGTGTCTCCGACCTTGAAAATCATGTGTCCCGTGCCCCTTTCGATTCTCCCAGTTTAACACGTGACCACATCACCCTCCCGTCAACGGTGCAGGTCAGGGGCACCGAGCACTGAGCGTAGGGCTTGACAGGCAGTTCCTTCCGTGTATCGGGTGACCTCCGACACACCCGCCCGTCGGCGCCTGTCGATCTTGTCTTCCGCGCGCGAATCCGCACGACATTCGGCCCCGACGTACACAGCGCACACGGGAACTACTACTCTGCCTAGTGGATTGCGAGCCTTACTCGAGTGGAGGAACCCGTGACTGCTCTCAAAGCGCCGACTCGCCGAGTCGTGACCGCTCTCGCCCTTGCCGCGGGAGCGGCGCTCACGATGTCCGCGTGCAGCGCCGGTCAGATCACCCAGACCTCGACCCAGGTCGCGGCCATCAACGGTTCCAACGTGGACGCCGGCAGTCTCGCGCTGCGCAACGTGCACGTGATCTACCCGGACTCCGAGGAGTACAGCATCGAGCCCGGCGGCACCGCCCAGCTCGGCTTCACGATCGTCAACCTCGACCCGTACGTCGGCGATCAGCTCACCGGTATCTCCACCGATTTCGCAGCCTCGGTCACCGGTGCCCGCCTCGAGATTCCGCCGCAGTCCTCCGTGGTCGCCGGTGTCTCCGAGGAGAACGCCGCCCTCGTCGAGGAGGTCGACGAGTCGCCGCGTCCGAACAGCACCGAGGAGACCCCCTCCCCGGCTCCGGCAGAAGTCGTCAACAACGTCGAGCTCGTGAACCTCTCCGAGGGTGTCCGCCCGGGCCTGACCATCCCCGTGACCTTCACGTTCGCCGAGGCCGGCGACGTGACCCTGTCCGTGCCGATCGATGCCGGCCCGGAGCTCCCCCGCGACGAGTCGGAGCTCTCGCCGATCGTGGGAGAAGCACACTAGGACTTTCCTGCGAAAGGGCCCGGTCGAGCACAGCTCGGCCGGGCCCTTTCGCATCCGGTCCGATGTCGGTGCGACCGTCTATCCTCCGGCCGTGGCAAAGACCAAGACCCTCTACCGCTGTTCCGACTGCTCGCACACCGTCGCGAAGTGGGTCGGGCGCTGTCCCGAATGCGGAACGTGGGGGTCGATGGACGAAGCACCCGTCCAGCCGGTCGCGGTCGCCTCGCGGTCGGGTACCTCGCTCGCCCGCGCCGGTGCCGCCGCCGTACTACCGAGCACCCCGGCCATCCCGCTGTCGCAGATCGACGGCAAGTCCACCCACGCGAAGCCCACGGGCATCCCCGAGCTCGACCGCGTCCTCGGTGGCGGTGTCGTCCCCGGTTCGGTCGTCCTGCTCGCCGGCGAACCCGGTGTCGGCAAGTCCACACTGCTCCTCGAGGTGGTGCACCGCTGGGCGTTGCGTGGCGAAGCCGATCGCGCGCTCTACGTCACCGGCGAGGAGTCGGCCGGTCAGGTGCGTTTGCGCGCCGACCGCACCGGCGCCGTGCACGACCGGGTCTACCTCGCCGCCGAGAACGACCTCGCGACGATCTTCGGACACGTCGAGCAGGTCGAACCCACGCTGCTGGTCGTCGACTCCGTCCAGACGATGCTCGCCGCCGACGTCGACGGCGTCACCGGCGGTGTCACGCAGGTCCGCGCAGTCACCAGCGCCCTGACCTCCCTCGCGAAGTCCAGCGGCATCCCGGTGCTGCTCATCGGCCACGTCACCAAGGACGGCGCGGTCGCCGGTCCGCGTTCCCTCGAGCACCTCGTCGACGTGGTGCTGCACTTCGAAGGCGACAAGCACTCCACGCTGCGCATGGTGCGCGGGGTGAAGAACCGGTTCGGGGCCGCCGACGAGGTGGGCTGCTTCGAACTCGCCGAGGACGGGATCGTCGGCGTCAGCGACCCGTCGGGATTGTTCCTGCAGCACCGCGACGAGGCCGTGCCCGGCACCGCCGTCACGGTCACGATGGACGGCAAACGCCCGCTCCTCGGTGAGGTCCAGGCGCTCGTGGTGCCCACGCACAATCCGTCACCGCGACGCGCCGTGAGCGGTCTCGACTCGGCGCGGGTGGCGATGGTGCTCGCGGTGCTCGAGCGTCGCTGCGGGCTCGGCCGGCTCGGCAACTGCGACGTCTACGCCTCCACCGTCGGCGGTATGCGAATCACCGATCCGTCCGCCGACCTCGCGCTCGCGCTCGCTGTCGCCTCGGCCGTGCGCGACCAGCCCGTCCCGGCCGGCACCGTGTTGCTCGGCGAGGTCGGTCTCGCCGGGGAGGTCCGTCGTGTCGTCGGTGCGGGTCGTCGGCTCGCGGAGGCGAACCGGCTCGGCTTCGACCGCGGGGTGGTCCCGCGCGATGTCGAGGGAATGCCGAAGGGCATGAAGAAGTTCGAGGTGTCCAACGTGGCCCAGGCACTGTCGACGCTCACGCGCTGACCTGCCGAGATGTCGGTGGTCGGTGCGAACATGTGTTCGTGTCCGATGCGACGGTGCTGCACGCCGATCTCGACGCGTTCTACGCGTCGGTGGAGCAGCGCGACGATCCGTGGCTGCGCGGCAAACCGATCGTAGTGGGTGGGGGCGTCGTGCTCGCGGCGAGCTACGAGGCCAAGGCCTACGGCATCGTCACCGCGATGTCGGGCCGGGCCGCCCACGCCCTGTGCCCGGGACTGACCTCGGTGCCTCCCCGCATGGAGGCCTATGCGCAGGCGTCCCGCGACGTGTTCGCGATCTTCGATCGCACCACACCGATCGTGGAGGGGATCTCCATCGACGAGGCGTTCCTCGACGTCTCCGGTCTCGGGCGCATCGCCGGCAGACCCGTCGATATCGCCGCACGTCTGCGCTGCACGGTCGTCGAGGAGGTGGGGCTGCCGATCACCGTCGGGATCGCACGCACCAAGTTCCTCGCCAAGGTCGCGAGCGGGGTGGCCAAGCCCGACGGCATGCTCCTCGTTCCTCCGCACGCCGAACTCGAGTTCCTCCATCCGTTGCCGGTGGAGCGGTTGTGGGGCGTCGGTAAGGTGACGGCGGCGAAGTTGCACGCACACGGTCTACGAACCGTGGCCGATGTCGCCGCCCATTCCGAGTCCGATCTCGTCTCGCTCCTCGGACGCGCGGCGGGACGCCACCTGCACGCGCTCGCGATCGGCCACGATCCGCGTCCGGTCCGGCATCGGCGGCGCAGTTCGATGGGCGCGCAGCACGCGCTCGGCCGCGGGCCGCACAGCGTCGAGTCGGTCGGCGAGACGCTGCAACTGCTCGTCGACCGCGTGGGCCGGCGGATGCGCCGGGCCGGACGCCTCGGCCGCACGGTGGTCCTGCGGATGCGCTTCGCCGACTACAACCGCGCGACCCGCTCGCACACGCTGCCCGGGGCCACCGCACGCACCGATCTGCTGTCGGCGGCGGCGCGCGACCTGCTCGAGCAGACCCGGCCGCTCATCGCCGAGCGCGGCCTCACCCTCATCGGGATCGCGGTGACGAATCTCGTCGGCGAAGGCGTCGAACAACTCGAGCTGCCGTTCGACGAGCCGGTCGAGGCCGCCGGGGACGGTACCGGAGACATGCGAACGCAGCACCGCGCCGTCGCCCGGCATGCCCTCGATGCCGTCCTGGACGATCTGCACTCCCGCTACGGCGCGGGCGCGGTCACGTCCGCGGCATTGCTCGGACGCGACCACCGGCCGGGTGTTCCGTTGCTCCCCGACGCCCCTGAGGCCTGAACAACAAAGCCTGAACAAGAAAGCTTGACCGACAGAGATCTCAGACAGCGGAGATGTCGTGCTCGCTCTGCGGGATGCCGTCGGCGTAGTCGCGACCCTTCGCGAAGTGCTCGTGTCCGACGACGACGAACAGCCCGACCGACGACGCCACCACGACGTCCGGGTCGGCCAGCGGACCGTCGACAATGCGTGCCTCCGCGCTGGTGTAGACCTTGCGCCGCACCGTGCCGTCGACACGGGCGCGGAACTCGAGCACCGAACCCAGCGGGATGGGACGAGCGAAGTCCGTCTCGAAGTGCCCGGTGACGACGGCGGTCCGCAGGGCGGCGTTGCACGCCATTCCCTGTACCTCGTCGAAGGCCGTCATGAGGATGCCGCCGTGGATGAATCCCGGTCCGCCCTGGTAGCGCGTGGCGACGTCGAGACGGCCGAGCACCTCGAGACCCTCGCCGACGGTGAACTCCATCGCGAGACCGTGGGGCTGGTCGTCACCACACCCGAAGCACTTGTTCCAGTGCTGCGGTACCGGCGCACCCGGGCCGGGATGATCTTCCGGCAGATCGGGAACGACGAGGTCGTCGGGCAGAGTCCAGGTGCTGCGCATGAGCAAGTAATGTAGTTGCGCGGTCGGGGCGCCGATCAGGGAGTCCGCGCATTGTGACGACGACCGCAGACCGCACAGGGGAAGGAAGTCCAGATGACCGAGTCGGCGCCGGCATCGACGCTGAGCGACACCATCGCTCGTCTGGCGCCCGGCACCGCATTACGCGACGGTCTCGAACGTATCCTCCGTGGCCGGACGGGCGGCCTGATCGTCCTCGGTTTCGACGACACGGTCGCCGAGCTGTGCGACGGGGGCTTCGAACTCGACGTCGAGTTCGCCCCCACCCGGCTCCGGGAGCTGTCGAAGATGGACGGCGCCGTGGTCGTGTCCACCGACGGTTCGCGCATCGTGCGTGCCAACGTGCAGCTCGTCCCCGATCCGAGCATTCCCACCGTGGAGTCCGGTACCCGGCACCGCGCCGCGGAACGTACCGCGATCCAGACCGGATATCCGGTGGTCTCGGTCAGCCAGTCGATGAGCATCGTCAGCGTGTACGTCGACGGTCGCCGCCACGTCATCAACGACTCCGCGACCATCCTGTCGCGGGCCAACCAGGCCGTCGCGACACTCGAGCGCTACAAGGCCCGCCTCGACGAGGTGACCCGGCAGTTGTCCGTGGTCGAGATCGAGGACATCGTCACGCTGCGCGATGCGCTCACCGTGGCGCAGCGGCTCGAGATGATGCACCGCCTGTCCGTGGAGATCGAGCAGGACGTGCTCGAACTCGGGACCGACGGTCGCCAGCTGGCCCTCCAGCTCGAAGAACTCGTCGGCGACAACCAGCTCGCCCGGCAGCTCATCGTGCGCGACTACCTTGCGGGCGAGCACGTCCCCACCCAGCAGGAGGTCGAGCAGGCTCTCGAGCGTCTCGCACACCTGACCGACGTCGACCTGCTCGATCTGACCAGCCTTGCCCGCGCCTTCGGCTATTCGGGCACCATCGAGGCCCTCGACACCTCGATGAGCCCGCGCGGCTATCGCGTGCTCCATCGGGTGCCGCGCCTGCAGACCCGGCAGATCAACCGGCTCGTGGGTGCGTTCGGCACGCTGCAGGGCCTGCTCGCGGCCACCGCTGCCGATCTCCAGGCGGTCGACGGGGTCGGCGCCCTGTGGGCCCGGTACATCCGCGAGGGACTGTCGCGCCTCGCCGAAGCCGCGATCAACCACTACGACTGAACAGCGCTCGGACGAGCAGCAGATCAGGGCGTGATGTTGAACGGCTCGGGCACGCTGCGCAGGCCGCCGAGCTGCCCGACCACGGTGTATGCGCCGGGGCCGACCGGTTCGCGCGGCGCCTGGCAGCCGGGCTCGGAGGTCGTCGCCGACCACTTGACGGAATAGGCCGCCTGGTCGCCCGGAGCGAGCGACCGGATGTCGGCGGTCGATTCGGGGAAGCAGTCGGTGTTGGCCCAGAGCCGCTCGTTGCCGTCGAGGCTGTAGACGAGCACCTGCTGCAGGCCCGCACCGAGGTCGCGTTCGCACTGCGATGTGCCGATGTTGGTGATGACGATCGTGAAATCGGGTTCGGAGCCGATCCGGTAGTTCGGCTCGTCCGCCGTCACCCGCACGGCGAGCGACTGATCGGAGCACTGCCCCGGCGGAACCGGAGCAGCGGAGGTGGTGGCGGACGTGGACGTGTCGTCCTCGTCCGCGTCGTCCGAGGCCGATCCCTCCGCTCCACCCGATCCGGACGAACCCGAGGATTCACCGCTCCGGGTGGTGCTCGCGGATGCCGCGTCGGCGGACGCATCGGCCGCCGTCGTGGTGGCGGAGGTCGTCACCTCCGCTGCTGCGGGTTCGGGATTCTGATCGGGGTCCTCGCCGCCGGTCAGCGCCACTACGAGCCAGATGACCAGAGCCAGCACGACCACCGAGACTCCGATCGCGAGAATGCGTCGTCGCCAGTAGATCTCGGGGGGCAGAGGACCGGTCGGTTCTAGCACGCCCCCCACGGTATGTGCCGCGGGGGGCGCACGGCTACACCGCCGTCGGCGTGTCGCTGTGACCTGCGGTCACATCGTTGTGACCGGCAGGTGCACACGTCTTCAGTTGTCGGAGACCTCACCGATGTCGCCGAAGTGGCCGCGCAGACTCACCTTGCCGTCCTCGAGCTTGTAGGTGACGCCCACGATGGCGCAGCGGCCGTCGGCGATGCGCTCTGCGATGATGCGGGAACGATCCGTGAGCAGCTTGCCCGTCTCGACCACGTGGCGACCCTCGAGCTCGTCGACGGTGGACAGCCCCTCGGCCCGGCCCATGAGGATCGACGGAGCGACACGCTCGACGAGACTGCGGATGTGCCCACCCGGCACAGTGCCCTTGTCGAGGGCATCGATGGTCGCCGCCACGGCACCGCAGCTGTCGTGGCCGAGGATGACGATGAGCGGAACGTCGAGGATGTCGACGGCATACTCGATGGAGCCGAGCACGGAGCTGTCGATGACGTGACCCGCGGTGCGGACCACGAACATGTCGCCGAGCCCCTGGTCGAAGATGATCTCTGCGGCGACGCGGGAGTCTCCGCAGCCGAACAGCACGGCGGTGGGATGCTGACCGTTGACGAGCTCGGCGCGACGGTCGATTCCCTGGCTCGGGTGCAGCGGGGTGCCGCTGACGAAACGATGATTACCCTCGGTCAGGGCTTTCCAGGCGGAGATGGGATTGGAGTTCGGCATGCGTACATTATTCACCTGCACCCATGTCCGATTTCGTTCGACATCTTCTCGATGGAACCCGACACCCGACCCTGTGACCGGAGGAGACCCGAGATGTCCGTGGATGCGCCGTCGTTGCTGCGCTGGTATGCCGCCCAGGCGCGCGACCTGCCGTGGCGCCGCGACGGGGTGACGGGCTGGCAGATCCTCATGTCCGAGGTCATGCTGCAGCAGACGCCGGTGGCCCGGGTCGCCCCGATCTGGGAGGAGTGGGTGCAGCGCTGGCCCGTGCCGTCCGCCATGGCCGTCTCGAGTCGGGCCGAGGTGTTGCGGGCGTGGGGCAAGCTCGGCTATCCGCGCCGCGCGCTGCGCCTGCACGAGTGCGCCGGCGTACTCGCCGCCGAGCACGACGATCGGGTTCCCGAGGACGTCGACGTCCTGCTGACCCTGCCCGGCGTCGGCGCATACACCGCGCGAGCGGTGGCGTGTTTCGCGTACGGGCAGCGTGTGCCGGTGGTGGACACGAACGTGCGTCGTGTCGTCGCCCGCGCCGTCCACGGCCGGGCGGAACCCGGAAACCCCTCGACCACGCGGGATCTCGCCGATGTCGAGGCGATCCTTCCGCGTCAGCGTGCGCGTGCGGCGACCTTCTCCGCGGCACTGATGGAACTCGGCGCGACCGTGTGCACCGCCCGCACACCCGACTGCGGGCGCTGCCCGCTGCCCGAGTGCGCGTGGGTGCAGGCCGGGCGACCCGCCCACGACGGACCGCCCCGGAAGGTGCAGAAGTTCGCCGGCACCGACCGGCAGGTGCGAGGCCGATTGATGGCGGTACTGCGCGAGAGCAGCGTCCCTGTGGAGCGACCCGTTCTCGACAGCGTGTGGACCACGGATCCGGGCCAGCGCGACCGCGCCCTGCATTCGCTGCTCGTGGACGGTCTCGTCGAGCAGACCGACGACGGCCGGTTCGCACTCGCCGGCGAGGGCTCGACCTCCTAGAGTCGGCTTACCGGCAGTGCTACTCGAGTCGGCTCGCCGACAGTGCTACCCGAGGCGGCTCGCCGAGAGTGCGTGCGCGGTGAGGAAGTGTTCCACGGCGGTGCGGAACTCGTCGGGCCGGTCGTCGTGCACGAGATGCCCGGCGCCGTCGACGAGGACGTGGTCGGTGCCGGGTCGCGTCGCCATCCGCCGCATCTGTCCCTCGGGGGTGATGGTGAACTCGCCTTCGAGCAGCAGCGCGGGCACGCGGATCGAGTTCCACTCGTCCCAGAAGTGCCGCGACCCCCACTCTTCCGAGATGTCGCGGAAGGTCTCGACGTCGCCGTGCAGATACCAGCCGTCGTCGCGGCGGACGAACGAATCGAGGAAGTAGCGACCCGCGACGGGCCCGAAGAAATCGAACACCGCGTCCTCGGTGGGGAACGGCTGCGGCCACTGCGTGATCATCGCCGCCCAGTTCGCGGCTGTGCGTCCCCGGAAGTCGGGCGCCATGTCCTCGAGCACCAGCCCGGTGACCCGCTCGGGATGGGCGGCGGCGAAGCACCACGCGTGCAGGGCGCCCATCGAATGCCCGATCACGACGAGTGGTTCGGTGATCTCAGTGAGGTGGGTTGTGAGATCGGCGACGAACGCTTCGGTGGTGAGTTCGTCGGGAGCGGGACGGCCGTGACCGGCGGCGTCGAAGGTGTACACGTGCCCGTGTCCGCGTAACCACGGCACGTGACGACGCCACGTGCGGGCGCTGCCCATGAGGCCGTGCAACAGCAGGATGGGTCGTCCGGTTCCGCCCTCGTCGTGCAACACAATCGACCAAGTTAGCGGAGTAGGCTCTCGCGCATGGCAGTCGTGAAGATCAACGCAATCGAAGTTCCCGAAGGCGCCGGCCCCGAGCTGGAGAAGCGATTCGCCAATCGGGCGCACACCGTCGACAACTCCCCCGGCTTCCTGGGTTTCCAGCTGCTCCGCCCCACCGCCGGCGAGAACCGGTACTTCGTGGTGACGCAGTGGGAGTCCGAGGAGGACTTCGCCGCATGGCGCGACGGCGACGCACGCGCCGCCCACGCGGGTGAGGCGAAGAAGCCCGTCGCGACCGGCGCCTCGCTCCTCGAGTTCGAGGTCGTCCTCGACGTCAAGAAGTCCTGAGATGTCCGCGTCCGGCGGGTCCGGGCGTGAGTTCACCTATCCGGAGGTGGGAGCGAGCCTGCGTGCCTTCCGCGGCGAGGCGCCGCTCCCCTCCGGTTATCGGCACCTGAGGGTCGAGAGCGAACTGGGCAGCGGCGACACCGTGTTCGAGGTCGCCGCTGCCCGGTTGTTCTCGTGGGACATGCATCGCGGCGCGGGCATGCGGATCCCGGCCGGTACGCCCCTCGCAGTACCCGGCGTCGAAGTGGATCTCGGCTTCGGTCTCGGTCCGGTGCGCGCGTCGGCGCGGTGCCGCGTGATCGACATCGTCGACACCCCGGACGTACGCGGGTTCACCTACGGCACACTCCCGGGCCATCCCGAATGCGGCGAGGAGACCTTCGTCGTCGAGCGCACCGCGGACGGGCGGGTGCGGGGCACGGTGCTCGCGTTCTCCCGCCCCGCCCGCTGGTATACGAAGGTGGCCGGTCCCGTCGGGCACCTGCTCCAGCAGCAGATCGCGCGACGTTATCTCGCGGCACTCACAGCTTGACCGTCACATCGTCGACGGCCTTGCGCAGGAACTGACGGAAGACGTCCACCGGCTGCGCACCCGACACTGCGACGGCGCGGTTGGCCACGAAGAACGGCACCCCCTGCATGCCGATCCGTCGTGCGTCGAAGAGATCGGCGGTCACGGCGTCGGCCGCGGCCTCACCGGCGGGATCGTCGCCGTCGAGGGCTGCGCGCGTCGACTCCGGATCGAGCCCGACCTCGGTGGCGACCTTCACGAGGACATCCACATCGTCGACCACCTCGCCGTCGACGAAATGCGCACGGAACAACGCCTCGAGGACCTCGTCGCGCTTGTCGCCGGCCAGATGCGCGAGCCGATGCGCATCGAAGGTGTTGGCGGCGACGACGTTGTCGAAGTCGATCTCGAGTCCCACGTCGGCAGCGGTGTCCGAGACCTGGGCGAACATCTGCCGGACCTGCTCGGCCGGCATCCCCTTCATCGCGACGAGCGCCTCGATCTCGGGGACCCGTCGCCCGACCGGTGTGTCGGGCGAGAGCTGGTACGACCTCCAGGTGACCTCGATCCGGTCGCGGTCGTCGAAGGACTCGAGCGCCTCCGCGAAACGCCGCTTGCCGATGTAGCACCAGGGGCAGGCGATGTCGGACCAGATCTCGATGTGGGCTGTGGGGAGAAGTACGTCGGGCATGCTCATATTCGGGTACAACCCGGCCCTGACGTGCTCTGTTCCCGGGCCGATCGGTCCATGAACCCGGTCAGCTCTCGAGGGCGGCGTCCAGGGAGATCTCGACGCCGGTGAGTGCCTTGCTCACGGGACATCCCGCCTTCGCGTCCTCTGCGGCCTTGACGAAGCCGTCGGCGTCGAGGCCGTCGACCTCACCCCGCACCTTCAGTTCGATTCCGGTGAGCCGGAATCCGCCCGCCGGGTCGGGCCCCAGCGAGACGTCGGCGGTGACCTCGAGGCTCTGCGGTGTGCCGCCCGCCTCCGCGATCAGTGCGGACAACTGCATCGCGTAGCACGACGAATGCGCGGCGGCGACGAGCTCCTCGGGGCTGGTGGTGCCGTCCGCGTTCTCCGCCGAGCGTTTCGGGAACGACACGTCGAACGTGCCACGGCCCGAGCTGGTGAGCTCCACCTGACCGGAGCCCTTCTGCAGATCCCCGTTCCATGCGGTCCGTGCGGTACGAGTGGGCATGACCTCTCCTTCTCTGCGTGCGACAGCTCTGCATGCGACAGTTCCTTCACGAACCACACTTGCAGAGTCGCGATGGTGGCGAGGGCTGTTCGCGCCAGAGCGTTCCCGATGTCCGGATCAGGCCGATCGCGCCCGGAGTTCGCGGTCGCGTTCGCGGATCGACTGCACGGCTCCGTCCCGTTCGTAGGGCCGTACTTCGAGCCGCCGCTTCACCTCGGCGATCTCCCGCATGCGCTCGGCGTGACCCCGCCGGGCGGCGCGTCCGGCACCACCGGGCACCAGGACACTCAGGCGGTCGCGTAGGAGGTTGCGCGCGAACCACACCGGATACAGCGCCGCCATCGGGCTCAGTCGCGGAACGCCCACGGCGTCGGCGTATCCGGAGCCCAGCGACAGGCGGGCCAGGTCGGCGTGGAAGTGGTAGTGCGCCCAGCTCCTGATGCGGTTCGCCGCGCCGGGGCCGTCGACCCCGTAGATGCGGGGAACGGCCTTCAGCGCGGCCTCGGTGAGAGCGGCGGACGAGTCGTCGGGGTCGACCTCCGACCAGACCGCCAGCCAGATCAGACGCAGGAGCTCGTCGAAGGACGTGACCTGCAGTTCCGCCGTCACGCCCATGGTGTGGGCGACGTAGCGGTAGAGGTGGACGATCGCGTCGCGCTCACGTCGCGAGTACCAGTGCCCGGCCGCCATGACGGCGAGGGCCACCCCGGCGATCGGGATCATCGTCACGCAGTAGTGCAACTGGTTCACGGGCCGGCCGTGCGTGTCGGTGTTCCAGTCGTCGACCCGATCGATCCCGGCACGGATGTAGGCGTGCACGACGCGGACACGGGCGGTGTTCTTCGTCCCCGCTCCGAAGCGCTCCATTCCGCCGGGCGCCGTGCAGTCCATCGACCACGAGACCGTCTCGACGATCCGACCCGCGGCGCGTTTCGCGAGGTCGCCGCCGCGCAACAGCACGTCGTTGACGCGCGGGGAGACGTAGCTGGCCGGGAAGGCGATGGCGGTGGTGAACGCCATGAGGGTGCTCATCGGCATCCGTGCGATTGCCCGCGCAGCGAGATCGAGCTTGTCGTAGTCGACCCAGAACGGCACGTCGTCGAGGGTGGCGATGAACGCTGCCACCTCGGGTGCGGGATCGTCCACGGTCTCGATGCCGTGTTCGAGTGCCTGCTCGAACTGTGTGCGGATGCGGAGCCGGTCGCGGCGCATCGCGGCGACCAGATCGTCGGCCACGGGATCGCAGGTGTGCGCGAACTTGGCGAACGCCCGGGCCTGGGCCCGGGTCGGTCGCACCGAGTCGCCGGCGAGCAACGACATCGCCAGACGCGGGCCGCCCTCTCGCAGGATCGGCTTCGGTGCGAGTCGATCGGTTCGGTCGTGCAGGTGGGCAGTCGACGGGGCATCGATCGTCACGTTTCCTCCTCGTCCGGATTCGGGGATCGACTATGACAAGGATTCCACAATTAGTAAACACTTGATTCCGGAATTGATCGATTCCTGAAGGTCGGTGGTGTTGTGCCACACTCGACGATGTGTCCGAGCCCGAAGCCACCCGCGCGTATCGCGGCGTCGCCCCGGCCGACCGGCGCGCCGAACGCCGCAAGCGTCTCCAGAACGCGGTGATCGACGTCGTCGCCGACGAGGGCTGGTCGGCGGCGACGGTACGGAAGGTCGCGGCCACTGCGGGAGTCGGCCCGCGCTTCTTCTACGAGAGTTTCACCGACATGACCGACCTCGTCACCACCGCCTACGACGAGCTCGGCGCGACCCTGCTCGAACGCGCCGTCGACGCCATCGCGGCGGCCCCCGACGAGCTGCACGCCAAGGCGCGCGCCGCGGTGGGAGCGATCGTCGGCGCCGTCGAACGCAACCCCCAGCAGGGTCGCTTCCTCATCTCCGACGCGCCCCCGCTCGCCGAGCGGAAGAGCGCGTTCATCCGGTCCGCCGCCGACGAACTCGCCAAGCAGAGCGACGCGGTGGGCACCCGCCTCGACTCCCGGCAGGCCGAACTGTGCGCGGTGGTCGTCATGGCCGGTGCCGTCGAGCTCGTCCGCGGCTGGCTCGACGGCACGCTCGACATCCGCCCCGACGAACTCACCGAGATCGTCGCCAGCACCCTGTCGACACTCACCGCGCACATGCCGACCATCGGCAGATGAGCCGGCGGCAAGGTCGGCCACGACCCGCGGCAGGGCAGACGGTCCGGAAGAGCTCTCCTCAGCCCTGCACCGCGGCAGACAACCCGGTCAGAGCCTGGTCGATGTGGGCAGGCCATTCGCGGGGGTCGATCCGGTGCACGCCCGACTCCCCCGCGAACGCACTCGAGATCACCACATCGGGTTCCGCCGTCGCCAGCAGGCGCAGACTGTCGGCGAGCGCACGGGCGTCGCTCATCCCCTCGATGTAGCCGGCCCGCCACTTCCCCGAAGCACCGCGGTACAGCGTGTCGCCGGTGAACAGGTAGCGGGTCCCGTCCGCGCCGGGCACCAGATAGCAGATGCTCCCCACCGTGTGCCCGGGCGTCGGAACGATCTCCACCCCGTTGTCGTCCACGTGACGTTCCGTCAGCGGGACGTCGATGCGGGCGTGCCGGCCGACCACATCGGCCTCCGCCGCCGCCGCGTGGAGTCTCGACCCGAAGCGCTCGGCGATCCTGCCGAGCATCGGGCCGGCCTCGTCCTGGTGGGACAGGTACTGGTCGGTGATCCCACCGAGGCGGTCCAGTGCGTCGAAATCGGACTCACCGGCAACCGAATAGAAGAGCACGTTGTTCTTCCCGGTCCACAGATAGGCGTGCGTCCTCAGCCCCGGGAACGGGTTGTCCTCCTGTGTCTCCCACAGATCGGGCAGTACTTGCCGCATCGCGATACCTCCTGGTCGTCGTCCGGTCACCACCACCGTGCAACCTCGAGCCGACTGGAGGTCAAGTGCGTCGGACGGCGAGAGGGGCGGCACCCTCTCGCGGGTGCCGCCCCTCTCGGTACAGCAGGCGCCTGCTCTCACAGGCAGCAACACGTGCCTGCTCTCACAGGCAGCGGACGCTTATCCGGATTCGGACTCGCCCTCGCTGGACTTGGCCAGCGCGACCGCCGGGGTGTCCGGGACCTCGGCCGGCTTCTCGCTCGGCGTGAACGTGAACTTCGCGTTCTCGCCGGCGCCCTCGCCGTCCCAGCCCTCGACGTCGACGAGGACGATCTGGCCCGCGCCGATCTCGCCGAACAGGATCTTCTCGGAGAGCTGATCCTCGATCTCGCGCTGGATCGTGCGACGCAGCGGACGTGCACCGAGCACCGGGTCGAAGCCGCGCTTGGCGAGCAGCGACTTCGCCTTCTCGGTGAGCTCGATACCCATGTCCTTGTTCTTCAGCTGCGTCTCCACACGTCCGATCATCAGGTCGACCATCTGGATGATCTGATCCTGCGTGAGCTGGTGGAAGACGATGATGTCGTCGATACGGTTGAGGAACTCGGGCCGGAAGTGCTTCTTCAGCTCGTCGTGGACCTTGTTCTTCATCCGCTCGTAGTTCGACTGCTCGCCCGTTCCGGCCGAGAAGCCGAGCCCGACGGCCTTCGAGATGTCGGCAGTGCCCAGGTTCGACGTGAAGATCAGCACGGTGTTCTTGAAGTCGACCGTGCGTCCCTGACCGTCGGTGAGACGACCGTCCTCGAGGACCTGCAGGAGGGTGTTGTAGATCTCCTGGTGGGCCTTCTCGATCTCGTCGAACAGAACCACGGAGAACGGCTTGCGGCGCACCTTCTCGGTGAGCTGGCCGCCCTCCTCGTATCCGACGTAGCCGGGAGGCGCACCGAACAGACGCGACGCGGTGAAGCGGTCGTGGAACTCACCCATGTCGATCTGGATGAGCGCGTCGTCCTCGCCGAACAGGAAGTTCGCGAGCGCCTTGG
Organism: Rhodococcus shunpengi; assembly: GCF_048381395.1. Taxonomy (NCBI): domain Bacteria; kingdom Bacillati; phylum Actinomycetota; class Actinomycetes; order Mycobacteriales; family Nocardiaceae; genus Rhodococcus; species Rhodococcus shunpengi. The sequence goes on along the minus strand of NZ_JBLWIU010000032.1, from coordinate 49,157 downwards.
ACAGCTCCGTCTTACCCACACCGGACGGGCCGGCGAAGATGAACGAACCGGACGGACGCTTCGGGTCCTTCAGGCCGGCACGCGTACGACGGATCGCCTTGGCGACGGCCTTGACGGCGTCCTCCTGGCCGATGATCCGCTTGTGCAGCTCGTCCTCCATGCGGAGCAGACGCGTGGTCTCCTCCTCGGTGAGCTTGAACACCGGGATACCGGTCCAGTTGGCGAGGACCTCGGCGATCTGCTCCTCGTCGACCTCGGCGATGACGTCGAGATCGCCCGCACGCCACTGCTTCTCGCGCTCGGCACGCTGCGCGACGAGCTGCTTCTCCTTGTCGCGCAGGCTCGCGGCCTTCTCGAAGTCCTGCGCGTCGATCGCCGATTCCTTCTCGCGACGGGCGTCGGCGATCTTGTCGTCGAACTCGCGCAGGTCCGGCGGCGCGGTCATGCGACGGATGCGCATGCGTGCACCGGCCTCGTCGATGAGGTCGATCGCCTTGTCCGGCAGGAAGCGGTCGTTGATGTAGCGGTCGGCGAGAGTGGCCGACGCGACGAGCGCCTTGTCGGTGATCGAGACGCGGTGGTGCGCCTCGTAGCGGTCGCGCAGACCCTTGAGGATCTCGATGGTGTGCTCCACCGTCGGCTCCCCGACCTGCACCGGCTGGAAGCGGCGCTCGAGAGCGGCGTCCTTCTCGATGTACTTGCGGTACTCGTCGAGGGTCGTCGCACCGATGGTCTGCAGCTCACCGCGGGCGAGCTTGGGCTTGAGGATCGACGCGGCGTCGATCGCGCCCTCGGCAGCACCGGCACCGACGAGCGTGTGCAGCTCGTCGATGAACAGGATGATGTCGCCGCGGCTGTTGATCTCCTTGAGGACCTTCTTCAGGCGTTCCTCGAAATCGCCGCGGTAACGGCTGCCGGCGACGAGCGAGCCCAGGTCGAGCGTGTAGAGCTGCTTGTCCTTGAGGGTCTCGGGGACCTCACCGTTGACGATGGCCTGCGCGAGGCCCTCGACGACGGCGGTCTTACCGACACCCGGCTCGCCGATGAGCACCGGGTTGTTCTTCGTACGACGCGACAGCACCTGCATGACGCGCTCGATCTCCTTCGCCCGGCCGATGACCGGGTCGAGCTTGCCCTCGAGAGCTGCCTGCGTGAGGTTGCGGCCGAACTGGTCCAGGACGAGCGACGTGGACGGAGTGCCGGTCTCGCCACGGCTCGTGCCGGATTCTGCGGGCTCCTTGCCCTGGTAACCGGACAGCAGCTGGATGACCTGCTGACGCACCCGGTTGAGGTCGGCGCCGAGCTTGACGAGCACCTGCGCCGCCACGCCCTCACCCTCGCGGATGAGACCGAGCAGGATGTGTTCGGTACCGATGTAGTTGTGTCCGAGCTGGAGCGCTTCGCGAAGGCTCAGCTCGAGGACCTTCTTGGCACGAGGAGTGAAGGGAATGTGCCCCGAGGGCGCCTGCTGACCCTGGCCGATGATCTCTTCGACCTGGCTGCGCACACCTTCGAGGGAGATACCCAACGACTCGAGCGACTTCGCCGCCACACCCTCACCCTCGTGGATGAGGCCGAGGAGGATGTGCTCCGTGCCGATGTAGTTGTGGTTGAGCATCCTGGCCTCTTCTTGAGCCAGGACAACGACGCGCCGCGCGCGATCGGTGAACCTTTCGAACATCGCACTCCCTCACACTCTCCGGCCGCCGGTCCGGTACGCCGATCGTCCCGCACCCTGCTGCCGCTCTTAAGCTCCGGCACTCGAGTCGTTCGTCGGAACCTTTCAGAGGTTCCAAGCTCCCACTCCACACTCTAGTGGTCGTGGTATCGACTCGCTTTCCCTCTACCCTTCGGAAGGCGGCGAGAAAACCCGGTTTCAGAAGTTAACGCTGCACGTGGCGGATACGTTTCCGCAAGCTGTACGCCACAAGCGAACAGCGGCAGTGGAAGATCAACGGGCGAAGAATCGCTCGATCCTGCGTCCGAGGCTCCGCGAGGCGCGTTCGGGATCGGCCAGAGCACTTTCTGCGAGGACACTGTCCTCGTCCGACACCGTACCCGGTTCGAACGGCCGCAGCGAACGTCCCGGGCCACGCAACCGTTCGATGGTGGAGATGAGCGAGCCGCCGTCCTTCGTGGCCTCGGCGATCGCTTCGGGGTCGACGTCGAGGTGTTCCGCCACCAGGATGTTGCGCAGCTCGACGGCCGCGCGGCCGACCGCGTCCCCGGGTTCGGCGGCTTCGATCGCCAGGTCGCATTCGGTGTCGAAGCCCATCGAACGATTGTTCAGGTTCGACGACCCGATCCGCAGCAGCGTCTCGTCCATCACGACGACCTTCGCGTGCACGTAGATCGGCTCACCGCCGGCGGTGACGGGATAGTAGGCGGCGAATCGGCCGTGCACGTCGGCCTCCCACAGCATGTGCAGCAGGGCACGCCGGGCACCGTCCATCGCCTTGCGTTCGAGCCAGCCCTCGGCGTTGCGCGGGATGACCACCACGATCTCGGGGCCGTCCGGTTCCTGCAGTCGTTCGGCGAGCGCGTCCGCGATCCTGCGCGAGGCCAGGTACTGACTCTCGAGGTAGAGGGTGTGCCGGGCCTTCTCGATCACCGACAGGTACAGCGCCTCGATCTCGTGGACGCCGTCCTTCCCGTCGTAGGTGGGCAGGGTGCGAGCGATGCCCACGTCGACACCGCGGAGGGTCGGTTCGAGATCGTCGGGCCAGATCGGTTCCGGCTCCGGCACGGGCTCGATTTCCTCCCCCGTGGCCGCCTTCCACCGGGCGCGGGCCTGGTCGCCGAGGGCCCGCGCGGCATCACCGTCGACAGCGGTCGTCACGTCGTGCCACGGCCCGTAGCGTTTACCGCTCGGCTCGCGCCGGTATTTGCTCCGGTCGGGATGATCCGGGGTGTCCCAGCGGTCGACGGTCATATCGATACCGCCGCAGAAAGCGATGCTGTCGTCGACGACGAGAATTTTCTGATGATGCGCCGCGCCCACGGGATGCGCCCCGTCTATTTCGAAGTGCAAGCGTGGGTCGGTGAGCCAATCGAGCACGAACACCGGCGTCATTCCGCGCGCGAGGGCACTGAACGCACCGATGTTCCACTTGAGGAGATAAATATCGAGATCGGGACGTCGTTCGGGAAGCCATTCGAGGAATTCACCGAGTTTGTTCGGTCCCTCGAGAGTCGCGCCGTCGGGTTCGAACTTGATCCGGGTGTCGAAATCCCATCCGATCAGCATGATGCGCTTTTCCGCGCGGAGCATCGCCGACTTGGCGTGACGGAAATAGTCGGCCGCGTCGACTATGCAGGTCAACCTCTCCGCTCGCGCGATTCGCCAGCAGGTGGAACCAGGTTCGAGCACGGTCTCGGCCATGAGCGGATGCTACTCCCCGACCGCATCGTGCCGGCTCGACCGCACGATCGGGTGGTGTGACGGGCGCCACTGTGTCGCAACCGAACCCGTCCACCGACGACTGTGGGGCGCCGTCCACGGATGGACGACGCCCCACGGACGAGGATGTCGTCAGTGCGCCTTGTTGTACGCCTCGACGATCTCCGCAGAGATTCGGCCACGCGCCGAAACCGGCAGATCGTTGTTCCGTGCCCATTCACGGATAGCGGCCGTCTGCTCGCGACCCGCACTTCCGGATCCGCTCTTGCGCGCAGCCGGCGCAGTTCCGGCCGCGGTCTTGCTCCGCTTACGGCCGCCGACCTTGCGAGCGTGTTCGATCCAGAATTCCAACTGCTCGCGCAGCCGTGCCGCATTGTCCTCGGAAAGGTCGATCTCGTACGTCACTCCGTCGAGACCGAACTCCACCGATTCGTCCGCCGCCGATTCCTGATCCACATCGTCGATCAGGGTGACAGTGACTTTCTTCGCCATGTGGTGTAAATCCTCTCGCATGCGCTTCCCCCCGCGGGACGGGCACCACACTACCCGCCGATTAACGCATCGCAATATGGAGCGGCGAAATCCGATTAACGGGTGTTCGGTCGGACAATCGGGAACAGGATTGTTTCGCGGATTCCCAGACCGGTAAGTGCCATCAGCAGACGGTCGATTCCCATTCCGGTACCGGTGGTCGGCGGCATTCCCTGTTCCATCGCGGCGAGGAAATCCTCGTCGAGGACCATTGCCTCGTCGTCACCTTCCGCAGCCAGGCGTGCCTGGTCGACGAAGCGCTCGCGCTGAATCACCGGATCGACGAGTTCCGAGTAACCCGTGGCGAGTTCGAAACCGCGGACGTACAGATCCCATTTCTCGGTGACCCCGCGCACGCTGCGGTGATCGCGGGTCAGCGGCGACGTCTCGACGGGGAAATCACGCACGAAGGTCGGCTCGTTCAGCTGGTCGCCGCACATGTGCTCCCAGAGTTCCTCGACGAGCTTGCCGTGGCCCCAGCCCTTACCCTCGGGAATCTCCAGACCGACGCGATCCGCGAGAGCCGTCAATTCCTCGAGCGTGGTGTCAGGGGTCACGTCCGTGCCGATCGCCTCGGACAGCGAGGGATACATTTCGAGGGTTTTCCATTCACCCCCGAGGTCGTATTCCGTACCGTCGGCGAGCGTCACCACATGGCTGCCGAAGACCGCGAACGCGACCTCCTGGATGATCTCGCGGATCATCCGAGCCGAATCGTCGTAGGTGCCGTACGCCTCGTACGTTTCGAGCATCGAGAATTCCGGCGAGTGCGTCGAGTCGGCACCCTCGTTACGGAAATTGCGGTTGATCTCGAAGACCTTCTCGATACCGCCGACCACGCAGCGCTTGAGGAACAGCTCCGGCGCGATACGCAGGTACAGGTCGATGTCGAGCGCGTTCGAGTGCGTCACGAACGGACGGGCCGCCGCGCCGCCGTGCAGGGTCTGCAGCATGGGCGTCTCGACCTCGAGGAAGCCACGACGCTCGAGTGCGTTGCGTAGCTCGCGCACCACCGCGACACGCATGCGCGCGTTGCGGCGCGCTTCGGGACGCACGATGAGGTCGACGTAGCGCTGACGCACCCGTGCCTCTTCGTTCATCTCCTTGTGCGCGACCGGCAGCGGACGCAGCGCCTTCGACGCCATGGTCCACGAGTCGGCCATGACGCTGAGCTCACCTCGACGGGAGCTGATGACCTCGCCGTGCACGAACACGATGTCGCCGAGGTCGACCTCGGACTTCCAGGCGGCGAGCGCCTCCTCGCCGACGCCGGCGAGGCTGAGCATGACCTGCAGCTGGGTGCCGTCGCCCTCCTGCAGCGTCGCGAAGCACAGCTTGCCGGTGTTGCGCGAGAACATCACGCGGCCGGCGACGCCCACGACGGTGCCGGTGGCGGTGTCGGGTTCGAGGTCGGGATACTCGGCGCGGATCTCCGCGAGCGTATGGGTACGCGGGATCTCGACGGGATAGGCGTCCGAGCCCTGTGCCAGGAGCCGTTCGCGCTTCTCGCGGCGGACCCGCATCTGCTCGGGGGTGTCGTCGGGCTGCTGAACGGTGGCATCACTCACGGGTAACCAGACTATCGGACACCCGAGGTCACTATTCCTGCAGATGCGCGCTTTCAGTGAGCGGTGACCCGCGCCACGTCCTGCGCGACGTGCTGGGCCTCGGCGACTGCGCCGACCAGGCGGGCCGCGCGGATGGCGTCGTAGCCTCCGACGAGGTGGGTGACCCTGCGCAGACCCTGCGCGTGCAGTTCGGTGACCACACCGTGCGAGCTCACGCCGTCGGACGAGACGAGGATCCATTCGACGTCGCGGTCGACGGCGAGGGCGAGACGGCCCTTGCCGCTCGGATCGAGTCGCTCGGCGACGAGATCGACGGAGATGGCGAGTGCACCGGGAAGTGTTCCCTGAGCTGCACGTTCGGCGTTCGAGCGGATGTCGACGACGACGGCTCCGCGGGCGACCGCTGCGGACAGTTCGGTGGGGTACGTGCGCTCGACGGCAAGCCGGTGGAAGGCGACCGGAGCAGCGGTGGAAACAGAAGTGGTGGAAAGAAGCGCAGCGCGCATGAGAAAACTCCCAGGAATGTGTTATCGGTCGAGGCGGCGGTCAGCCTCGACAACACTCCTGGGTGCTCATGCAACGGATCACGAAGAACATTTTTACACAGAATGGCGCTCAGCGGAACCCGCAGTTCCGCGTGCCGCTCGTCTCACCTGGTTCCGCTCGTACACCAGACGCAGTCCCTCGAGGGTCAGATCCGGCTCGTGGTGCTCGAGAGTGCGCGACTCCGGCATGATCAGCGGCGCACTGTCGCCGGTGCCGATCACAGCCACGTCGTCGCCGTCGAAACCGGGCACCTCGGCGCAGATCCGCCGCACGATGCCGTCGACCATCCCGGCGAACCCGAAGACGGCCCCGGACTGCATGCACTCGACGGTGTTCTTGCCCAGAACACCTCGGGGACGGAGCAATTCGACCTTCCGCAGTGCCGCCGACCGCGACGCCAGCGCATCCATCGAGATCTCCACACCCGGAGCGATGGACCCGCCGAGGAACTCCCCCTTGCCCGACACGACGTCGACGCACGTGGACGTCCCGAAATCCACGACGATGCACGGGGATCCGTAGAAGTGGTAGGCCGCCAGACTGTTGACGATGCGGTCGGCGCCGACCTCCTTCGGGTTGTCCACGAGCAGCGGCACTCCCGTGCGCACCCCCGGCTCCACCACGACGTGCGGCACCGACGACCAGTAGCGGTCGAGCATGACGCGCAGCTCGCGCAGCACCGACGGCACGGTCGACAGCGCCGCCACCCCGGTGACCTGCTCGGCGGATTCGCCGAGCAGACCGCGGAACAGCAGGGCGATCTCGTCGGCGGTCATCCTGGGATCGGTACGGACGCGCCAGTCGCGCAGCAGCCGCGCGTGCGAGCCGCTGCCCGCGAACACTCCCAGGACGATATTGGTGTTGCGGACGTCGACGGTGAGGAGCACCTCTAGACCAGGGACGGCGAGTCGAGGGTCGACAGCATCCGCGGCGTGATCAGGCCCGAGCCCTCGGGAGCGTGGGCGGGATCGTTGCCGAGCTCGACCTGGCGGTTGTCGGCGTCGACGAACACCACGCGCGGGTTGTAGTCCTTGCACTCCTGCTCGTTCATCACGCCGTAGGCGATGAGGATGACGAGATCGCCGGGGCTGACGAGACGTGCTGCGGCACCGTTGATCCCGATGACGCCCGATCCACGCTCACCGGCGATGACGTACGTCTCGAGCCGGGCGCCGTTGTCGATGTCGACGATGCAGACCTGCTCGCCCTCGAGCAGATCCGCGGCGTCCATCAAATCCTGGTCGACGGTCACCGAACCGACATAGTGCAGATCCGCGTGGGTGACCGTGGCGCGGTGGATCTTCGACTTCATCATGGTGCGGAACATGCTCGTCCTCGGTTTCTTTCTCGTTTCCGAATTCGATCGGTGGGTCAGCGGTTCGTCAGGTTGTCTTCGGCGTCGGGATCCACCGGGCCGGTGGCTCGTTCGAGGAAACCGGTGCCGACGGCGACCCCGACGTTGTCGATGAGGCGTGTGGAGCCGAGCCGTGCGGCGACGAGCAGTCGGCCGTCGCCGCGTTCGGGTGCCGGCCCCAGATCGGCGCCGCGCACCTCGAGATAGTCCACCTCGATCTGCGGGCTCTGCGCGAGCACGTCGCGTGCCGTGGACAGGATCGCCTCGGATCCGCCTGCTGCGGCGTGTGCGCCGGCGACGAGCGCCGCAGACAGCGTGGTCGCGATCTCGCGCTGCTCGGGGTCGAGATAGCGGTTGCGGGAGGACAGTGCGAGCCCGTCCTGTTCGCGCACGGTGGGAACGCCGAGGATGCGGATGTCGAGATTCAGGTCGGCGACCATCTGACGGATCAGGGTGAGCTGCTGGTAGTCCTTCTCACCGAAGAACGCCGTGTTGGGACCGACGATGTTGAACAGCTTCGCGACGACCGTCAGCATGCCCGCGAAATGCCCGGGGCGCGAAGCACCTTCGAGCTCCGACCCGAGCGGACCCGGGTGGATCGTTGTGCGCGGGCCCTGCGGGTACATCGCCGAGACCGTCGGCACGAAGGCGAGTTCGACGCCCGCTTCGCGGAGCAGTTCGAGGTCGGCGTCGAGAGTGCGTGGGTAGGCGTCGAGGTCCTCGTTCTTCCCGAACTGCAGCGGGTTGACGAAGATCGACACGACCACGACGGCACCGGTGAGCTTGGCCTGGCGCACGAGTTCGAGGTGACCGGTGTGCAGCGCACCCATCGTCGGCACGAGTGCGACGGTGCGGCCGACGCCGCGCAGAGCCCGGGTGACCTTGGTCAGGCCTGCGGGATCGTGGTGAACGGTCAGTTCACCTCGCACGTATCCGCGCTGTCCTGCTTCACTCACCGTATTCAGCTCCTTCGAGAATTGCCATCAGTTCCGGCTTCGACCCGGTCCGTTGCGCCGATCGCAGCGACAGCGCGCGGTACCCGGCGGCGATCTGCGGGTCGACGGCCTCGAGCGCACGCAGGTGCGCGGCCACGGCGTCGGCATCGCCGCGCGCGACCGGCCCGGTGAGGGCCGAGGGCCCGCGCCGCAGCACGTTGTCGAGCGCCGCGGAGAGCAATGGCTGCAACACCCGCTCGGCGACTCCACCGGGGGCGTCGTCGACGAGTTGCTGGCCGAGCAGTTCCTCCCCCTGCAGGGCGCTGCGCAGCGCCTCGACGGCGTCGGCGACCAGCGTGACCAAGTGGTTGCTGCCGTGCGCGAGCGCGGCGTGGTAGGTCGTGCGCATGGACTCGGGGACGCGGACCGGCTCGCCGCCGATCTCGAGGACGAGGGACTGCGCGATGGCGTAGCCGATCTCGTCGGCGGCCGTGATGCCGAAGCACGCGGAGGAGAGCCGGTCGATGTCCTCGTCATGGCCGGTGAAGGTCATCGCGGGATGGATCGCGAGCGGCACGGCGCCCTGCTCGGTCAGCGGCTCGAGGATCGCGGTGCCGTGGGCACCGGAGACGTGGACGACGATCGTGCCGACGGCGACCGAACCGGTGGCTGCAAGGCCCTTGACCAGGGACGACAGTTCGGTGTCGGGAACGGCGAGAAGAAGGAGATTGCAGCGGCCGGCAACCTCGTCGACCGGCAGGATCTGCGAATCCGGCAGGCGGGTGGCGGCACGGTGCCGCGAGACGTCGGAGACGGCCGAGCAGGCCACGACGACATGACCGACGCGTTCGAAAGCTGCGCCGAGTGCAGTGCCGACCCGTCCGGCGGACACGATTCCTACCGACAGGCGCGCAGGCGCGGGTGCGTTGGTGATCCCGAAGGAATTCACGGGAGTCCTCTCGTTCGTTCCAGTCCCGCTCAGCGGGTACCGGACGTTCCGCTCGACAATAGCGCGCGCTTTCCGGGGCTCGCCACGGTCGGGCCGAGTGATCTGCGCCTCATCGACCGAGGTGGGGTGGCCGTGACCTGCCTTGCGGGCGCCCCGCGATCAGCGCTCGGCGGACAACGACGCGAGGATCTCGGCGACCGTCCGGCCCTCGCCGTCGGCGCGACGACGCCGGGAGCGGCGTCCGGACGATTCGTCATCGTCCTCGTCGTTCTCCTCGGTCGTTTCCGCAGCTCCATCGGCCTTCGCGGCGGTGTTCTTCCCTTCCGCGGGGTCATCGCCCTTCGTCTTCGCTCCGGCTTCGTCTGCGTCCGTTTGCGGGACGGGGTCGGAGTCGGACTCGTGGTTACCGGGCTTCTGCGGCTCCGACTTCCCGCCCGCCGTCTTCTCGGCGCTCGCGACCTTCGCGTCCCCGGTCTTCGCGTCCCCGGTCTTCGCGTTCCCGGTCTTCGGGTCCTCGACTTCCGCGTCCTCGATCTCGGCATCCTCGACGTCCGGTCCTGCGGTCGCCGATGCAGCCGTCGCCTTCCCCGCCGTCGACTTCTCGGCCGTTCCCTTCCCGGTCACCGTCTTTCCGGTCGCAGGCTTCCCAGTCGCAGCCTTGTCCTTCGCCTGCTTCTCGGGTCGCGGTTCTTCGATGCCACCCTTTCCGGGCGTCTTCTCCGACTCCTTCGCCGCGCGCATGGCCGCCTCGACCGATTCGGTCTCCGCGGTGACCGGCTCGTCGTCGGGGGACGCGAAGGCCGGCCCCGACGGACGCGGAGCGGACACCCGCGCCGCCTCGCTCAGCTCACGCAGCTTCTCGGCCTGACCTTCGAGGGCGACGACGTCGTCGGGCAACCGGCCGTCGAACAACATCTCGAGCGTGCGACGCAGGGTGGCCAGTTCGGTGCGCAGGGCCGCCATCTCACCGGCGTCGAGCTTCAGATCGGCGCGGACCTTCTCCTCGACGCTCAGCTCGTACTCGCGTCGCGCCGCGATCTCCCTTTGCAACTGCAGCTCGTAGACCGTCTTCAGGTCGTCGGCCTTCGCCCGATCGAGCGCCGATTCGCGACGGTACTTGTTCATCGCGATGGCTCCGACGGTCGCGGCCCACAGGGCGACGACCACCGCGACGCGCAGCAATTGCACGCTCTCACTGAAGATCAACAGCAGGGAGGCGATCATCGCCAGAGCGAGCAGACCGGCCACGATCATCGAGCCGGTACTGCGCCACGGACGGCGATTCCTGTCTGGTCGCGCCGAAGTTGCCATGACCATCAGGGTACTTGGAGGGGTCCACCGATCGGAGCCGGACGACACGCCCTGCCCCACCGCGAAATCCGAGGTCAGAGCGCCGGTTCGTTCGGTTCGTCAGGATCTTCCGGTGTCCGGCAACAGTATTCGAGCCACAGTGCGGCCGCCGCCAATGCGATACCGGCGAGGGCTCCGACGAGCACACCCGAGGTGTCGTCGGTGGCGGCCTGCACGACTCCGCGCTGCGGCACGAGATACAGCAGGAAGCCGACCCACACTCCGGCGCTCGCGGCACCCACCAGTGCGGACGCCTTGGCGAGCGCGACCGCACGCGCCGCGGTGATGGGATGCAGCCTGCCGGGGCCCTCACCGATCTCGTGCTTGCCCACCCGCGACCGGATCATGAACGCCAGGACCACTTCGATGATCGCAACGGGATACAGCGAGGCTCCCGCGTAGACGGGGATGGGCGGCAGCGAGCCGTACATCGTGCGGACGAGCAGCCACGCGACGATCGCTGCCAGCACGGCCAGTGCCAGCAGATCTCGGATCCGGGTCTGTTTCAGCACTCGCTGCGCCCCTAGGTCGACGGCCCGGTCAGCGTCAGGTCGGTGCGGTGCACACCCTCACGTTCGGCGGCGTCGAGTTCGCCCAGCCACGCGCCGATCCTCAACTGCCGGCCGTCGGCGGTGAGCACCGCTCCGGGTTCGACGTCGAGCCACGGGACGAGCACGAACGCCCGCTGGTGTGCGCGCGGATGCGGCAGGATCAGTTCCGGGTCGTCGCTGCGCACCTCACCGTCGCCGCTGTCGCAGGTCACGACGTCGACGTCGAGGCTGCGCGGACCCCAGCGCTGGATCCGGACGCGTTCTGCGGCCTCCTCGAGTTCCTGACCGAACCGCAACCAGTCGTGCGGACCGAACGCGGGGTCCTCCGCGACGACGACGACGTTGAGGAAGTCCTCCTGCTCGACCCCGCCCCACGGTGCCGTCGAGTACACCGCCGAGACGGCGACGGCCCGCTCACCCAATGCGTCGACGACCGACCGCAGGTGCGCGAGCCGGTCGCCGATGTTCGATCCGATGGACAGCACGGCACGACTCATGAGGCGTTCCCCGTCGCGTCGCTGCGGGAGCGGTCGATCACCACGGCGACGTCGCCGAAGGTCAGCGGGATCGGTGCCGACGGCTTGTGGAGCGTGACCTCCACCCGGGCAACACGCGGGTCGGTGAGCACCTCGTCGGCGATCTCACCGGCGACCGTCTCGATGAGATCGCGACCCGGACCGGCGATGATCGCCGCAGCACGCTCGGCGAGTTCGCCGTAGTGCAGGGTGTCGGTGAGTTCGTCGGACGCCGCGGCCGGTGCGAGATCGAGCCACACGACGATGTCGACGACGAAGTCCTGACCGTCCCGCTTCTCGTGCTCGAAGACGCCGTGGTTGCCGCGGACCGTCAGTCCCCGTAGTTCGATGCGGTCGCTCACGCGTGCACTCCTTCCGCGCTGCCGCGCTGCCAGGCACGCACCACCGCGAGCGCGTCGCGGGATGCCTGCACGTCGTGGACGCGCACACCCCACGCGCCGTGGGTGGCGGCGAGCGCCGAGACGACCGCCGTGGCGACCTCGCGACCCGCGGGCGGGCGGACCGTGCCGTCGGGCGCCGCGAGCAGCGACCCGAGGAACCGCTTCCGGGACGCCCCGATCAGCACCGGGAAACCCAGGTCGGTGAGCTCGGGCAGACGCTGCAGCAACTGCCAGTTGTGGTCGGGTTCCTTCACGAAGCCCAGACCGGGATCGAGCACGATCTTCTCGGAGTCCACGCCTGCGGCCACCGCGATGTCGACCTGTGTGAGCAGCTCGTCGCGAACATCACGGACGACGTCGTCGTAGTGCGTCGAACCGCCCGCGTGGACGAATTCACCGAGGGGACGCCAGTGCATGAGGATCCACGGCACCCCGGCCTCGGCGACCACCGCGGCCATGTCGGTGTCGGCACGCCCACCCGAGACGTCGTTGATCATCGTCACCCCGGCCTCGATCGCCGCCTCGGCGACCGAGGCACGCATCGTGTCGACACTTGTGGGGATACCCGCCTCCGACAGGGCCGCGATGACCGGCGCCACCCGGGACGCCTCGACCTCCGGGTCGACGCGCACCGCGCCCGGCCGGGTGGACTCGCCACCCACGTCGACGATGTCGACGCCGAGCTCGCGCAGCTCGAAGCCGCGGGCTATCGCGGTCTCGCGGTCCAGATAGCGACCGCCGTCGGAGAAGGAATCACTGGTGACGTTCAGTACGCCCATCACGACGGGCCACTGTTCTGCGGGGAAGACGGTCACCGGCGCAGGATCAGATCCAGGGCCTCGGCACGCGACGCCGAACTGGTCTGGAACAACCCGCGCACAGCGGAGGTGGTGGTGCTGGCGCCGGGCTTGCGGATGCCGCGCATCGCCATACACAGGTGCTCGGCCTCGACCACGACGATCACTCCGCGCGGCTGCAGCTTGCGCATCATGGCGTCGGCGATCTGGCTGGTGAGGCGTTCCTGGACCTGCGGGCGCTTGGCGTAGAGGTCCACGAGACGCGCCAGCTTCGACAAGCCGGTGACGCGTCCCGTCGGGCCCGGGATGTAGCCCACGTGGGCGACCCCGTGGAACGACACGAGGTGGTGCTCGCACGTCGAGTACATGGGGATGTCGCGCACGAGGACGAGTTCCTGGTGACCTTCGTCGAAGGTCGTGTCGAGGACCTCGTCCGGGTCCGTGAACAGTCCCCCGAACACCTCACGGTAGGCGCGGGCCACCCGGGACGGGGTGTCGCGCAGACCTTCGCGGTCCGGATCCTCACCCACCGCGATCAGCAGTTCGCGCACGGCCGCTTCGGCTCGGGCCCGGTCGAACGTACGTCCCGCGTCCACGCTCAACTCGTGGGTCGTCACGTCCTCCGGGTCGGAACCCGTATCCGATTTCAGGTGGTTCACCGACACCCGCTCGCCCTCCACTCTTCGCTCACTCGTCTCCATCGGAACCGACGGTCCCGATGTGCGCCCGGTACCGGACTCACCGACACGGATCAGTGCCGGCCGGCCGGGCCTTCCCACCGTTGTGTGGGAGGAGGCTCGGGAGTGCCGTAACCATCGCGCGGTTGCGAGTCTCCCACGTGGTTCTCCCCGCGGTGCGCATCTCCCGCACCGTTGTCGCCCGAGTCCGCCGGACGGTCGGCGTCCTGCGGCTCCTGCGGACGCCCGAAACTCTGCGTTTCCTGGGCCTGTCCGTAGCTGGGTTGTCCGTAGCTCTGGGGGTTCTGACCCTGAGGTCCCTGCGGATACCCGTAACCCTGCGGTTGTCCGGAGCTCTGCGGCCCGTGCCCCTGTTGTTCCTGCGGGGTCTGCTCGCGCGGCGGCCAGCCGGGAGCCGACCATCCGGCGGGAGCGCCGTAGTCGGGCCGCGTCGCGTGCCGCGGACCACCCGGGTACGGAGCCGCCGGCTGGAAGCCCGGAAGCGGCTCGGAGGCCGGGACCGGCTGCGACTGCGGTTGGGGCTGTGCCTGCGTCTGTGGCTGGGGGTAGCCGTTCGCAGGTTGGTACTGCGGCTGCGCGCCCGGCTGGTAACCGGCGGGAGCGGGCACCTCGCCCTGGCCCGGATACTGCGGATGCTGATGCGCCGGCTTCGTCAGCGACGGCGGTTCCGGCGGCCACGGCTCGCCACGCTCGGCCGCGAGCTCGGCGGGTGTCTTGATCGGCGGCTTGTCGGACGGGACCCGATCACCGAAATCGTTGAAGGTCGTGATCCGCGGACGCTTCTTCACGTCGGCCAGGATCCGGTCGAGGTCCTTGCGGGTCAGCGTCTCGTGCTCGAGCAGCTCGGCCGCCAGCACGTCGAGGGCGTCGCGGTAGTCGTTGAGGATCGCCCACGCCTCGGTGTGCGCGGCCTCGATGAGGTTGCGGACCTCCTCGTCGATCTCGCGTGCCACCTCGTGCGAGTAGTCGGACTGCACCCCCATCGACCGGCCGAGGAAGGGGTCGCCCTGTTCCTGGCCGTAGCGGACGGCGCCGAGCCTCGCGCTCATGCCGTACTCGGTGACCATCGCACGCGCGATCTTCGTGGCCTGGTCGATGTCGGACGAGGCGCCGGTGGTGGGCTCGCGGAAGACGAGCTCCTCCGCGGCACGACCACCCATCGCCATGACGAGGCGCGCGATCATCTCCGAACGCGTCATCAGGCCCTTGTCGTCCTCGGGCACCGTCATCGCGTGACCGCCGGTGCGGCCGCGGGCGAGGATGGTGACCTTGTAGACGGGCTCGATGTCGGGCATCGCCCACGCGGCGAGGGTGTGACCGCCCTCGTGGTAGGCCGTGATCTTCTTCTCGTGCTCGCTGATGATGCGGCTCTTGCGGCGGGGACCGCCGATGACGCGGTCGACCGATTCCTCGAGGATCGCCTCGGTGATCACCGTGCCGTTCTCACGGGCGGTGAGCAGGGCGGCCTCGTTGACGACGTTCGCGAGGTCGGCGCCGGACATGCCCACCGTGCGCTTGGCGAGCGCACCGAGATCCGCATTGGGATCGATCGGCTTGCCCTTCGAGTGCACGGCGAGGATCGCCCGGCGACCGGCGAGGTCGGGGTTCGTGACCGGGATCTGACGGTCGAACCGGCCGGGACGCAGCAGCGCCGGGTCGAGGATGTCGGGGCGGTTCGTCGCGGCCATCACGATGATGCCGGAGCGGTCGCCGAAGCCGTCCATCTCGACGAGGAGCTGGTTGAGGGTCTGCTCGCGCTCGTCGTGCCCACCGCCGAGGCCGGCGCCGCGCTGGCGGCCGACCGCGTCGATCTCGTCGACGAAGATGATGCAGGGGGCGTTCTGCTTGGCCTGCTCGAACAGGTCGCGCACGCGGGAGGCGCCGACACCGACGAACATCTCGACGAAGTCCGAACCGGAGATCGTGAAGAACGGGACGCCCGCCTCGCCGGCGACGGCGCGTGCGAGGAGGGTCTTACCGGTGCCGGGAGGGCCGTAGAGCAGCACGCCCTTGGGGATCTTCGCGCCGAGTGCCTGGTAGCGCGCCGGGTTCTGCAGGAAGTCCTTGATCTCGTAGAGCTCCTCGACGGCCTCGTTGGCGCCGGCGACATCGGCGAAGGTCGTCTTGGGCATGTCCTTCGACAGCTGCTTGGCCTTCGACTTGCCGAAGCCCATCATGCCGCCGCGGCCGCCGCCCTGCATGCGGCTCATCACGAAGAAGAACACGCCGAGCAGGATGATCATCGGCAGGACGAACAGAAGGATCGACGTCAGCCAGCTCTCCTGGGTGACGTTCGTGTCGTACTTCTGCGCGCCCGACGCGGCGACGAGGTCGAAGATCTGCTCGGAGGCCGACGCGGGGTACTTCGCGATGATCTCGGTGCTGCCCTCGGTCGCGTCGTTGCCGTTCTCGAGCCACAAGCGCACCTGCTGCTCGCGGTCGTCGATGCGGGCTTCACTGACGTTCTGCGATTCGAGTTGAGCCACCGCGACGGACGTGTCCACCTGAGTGAAACCGCGCGTGTCGTCGCCGAAGTAACTGAAGGCGTAGATCACCAGCAGAATGCCGGCGACGATCGCCAGATTACGGAACACTGTCTTGCGGTTCATACAGGTTCGGCCCGAGCGGCCGGTCCTTTCGATCGAGTTCGTCGGGGTCTCGCAGTCGCGGCGCTTCGTGCCCGGGGTGGCCGCATGCCGCAACGGTCACTGACCAGGCAACGCAAGGTTACCGCGTAGCAACGAGCAGTCGCCCCGGCACCGGCCGGAGCCGACACCGGGAAGACGTCGTAATCGACAACGATCGGGACGGAACCGGAGTTCCCCGGGCCGGGGACCTCACCACCCGGCTCGACCGGAGGTCAGCTGCTGTAGACCTTGGGATCCAGCGTGCCGATGTAGGGCAGGTCGCGGTAGCGCTCGTCGTAGTCGAGGCCGTAACCGACGACGAACTCGTCCGGGATGTCGAATCCGACGTCCTTGACCTCGACGTCGATCTTCACGGCCTCCGGCTTGCGGAGCAGCGTGACGACCTCGAGCGACGCGGGGTTGCGCGTCGAGAGGTTCTTGAGCAGCCACGACAGCGTCAGACCCGAGTCGATGATGTCCTCGACGATGAGGACGTTGCGACCGGCGATGTCCTTGTCGAGGTCCTTGAGGATGCGCACGACACCCGAGGACGAGGTCGACGACCCGTACGAGCTGACGGCCATGAACTCCATCTGCGTCGGGATCGGCAGAGCGCGCGCGAAGTCGGTCATGAAGAAGATGGCGCCCTTGAGCACCCCGATGAGCAGCAGATCGCCTTCCGGCGCACCCACCGGGTAACGCTCGGCGATCGACTGCGCCAGCTCTGCGGTCCGCTCCTTGATCTGTTCCTCGGAGATCAGCACCGACGCTATGTCGTTCTCGTACACCGGGGTCCTTCCCTACCTTCTGCTGCCGGTCGCCCGGGTCTCGTCCGGTCGACGTACTCCACGGCAAGCGTGCCACGCCGACGCGACACCACCAACCTCGTCCCCGTCCGCGGGCCCCGCCCGACCGCGACCGGGCCCTGTCCGCGCCACGCCACTACCAGGTCGTCGACCGCTCGCAGCATCGTCTCGTTCGGCGTGGCGGTGTGATCGATCAGCCACGATCGGAGGGCTCTGCGTCGTACTGCGGCGGGAGCCGCCGCGAGTGCGTCGGTGTCGAGCAGGTCGTCCTCGCGCCGCGCCGTCACGAGCAGGTCGTCGGCCCAGACATCGAGGGCGTGACCGTCGTCCTGCAGTTGCCCGGCCGTGCGCGCGAGGGCTTCGGCGACGCCGCCACCGAGCACGTCCTCGAGCAGCGGCAGTACCTCGCGGCGCAGACGCACGCGCGTGAACCGGTCGTCGGCGTTGTGCGGATCCTCGTACGGGCGGTAGCCGAGTTCGTCGCACGCCCGGCGGGTCGTGTCGCGGCGCACGCCGAGCAGCGGCCGGCCCCACGGCGGGTCGAAGGGTGCCATCCCGCGGATCGAACGCAGACCCGATCCGCGGCCGAGACCGAGCAGCACCGTCTCGGCCTGGTCGTCGAGGGTGTGCCCGAGCAGCACGGGCCGTCCGTCGCGGTTCTCGTCGAGCGCCCGGTAGCGGGCCGCGCGCGCGGCGGCCTCGATGCCTCCCCCGCCGGTGACGTCCACGCCGACCACCGTGACGGTCGCGCAGCCGCGGGCCCGGGCGAACTCCGCGGCCCGCGCGGCGACGACCTCGGAACCGGACTGGAGACGATGATCGACGACGACGACATGCACCGCGTCGGTCTCCGCGACGGCCGCTGCGGTCAGGGCTGCGGAATCGGCCCCACCCGACAGCGCGACGGTCACCGCAGCGGTCGGGTGCGCGCCCAGCCAGGCCCGCACGGCGAGTCGCACCTCGTGGATCGCAGGGGCCTCGGGCAGCAGCGGACGATCGGCCGATGGTGAAGCCACGATCAGCTCAGCACCCGCGCGATCCACGCGTCGGGATGGTCGATCTCGGTCAGGGTGGGCAGGGCGTCCGGACCGGACCACACGGCGTTGAAGTCGTCCATGCCGACCTTCGCGACGACGGCGTCGACGAACTTCTTGCCGTGCACGTACTGGGCCATCTTGGCGTCCATGCCGAGGACGAGCCGGATGAGGCGATGCACCGGGCTGCTGTTGCGGTGCCGCCGGTTGTCGAACGCGCGCCGGATCCGCGCGACCGATGGGACCACGGCCGGGCCGACACCGTCCATCACATGATCGGCGTGTCCTTCGAGCAGCGTTCCGAGCGCGAGGATCCGGTCGAACGACTCGCGCTGAGACTGTGCTTGCAGCGCCCGCACGACACCGAGCATGCCCCGCTCCGACATCGGCTTGTCGCCGGGAGTGCGCAAATCCTTCACCGCGGACACCACGCGGGTCGCGACGTCGCCCATCGGTTCCTCGACCGCGGTGGCGAGGTCGGCGGCGGCCTCGCGCATCAGCTCGGCCATCCACGGTGCCTGTGCGAACTGCACGCGGTGGGTCACCTCGTGCAGGCACACCCACAACCGGAAGTCGGCGGGCGGCACCTTCAGGGCGCGTTCGACCGCGACGACATTGGGCGCGACGAGCAGCAGCGAACGGGAGAACGGGTCGTACTGTCCGAGCACCGCGGACGACAGGTAGGCGAGCATGGCGCCGGCCTGCGCGCCCGCCGGTTTGCCCACCCAGCGCCGGGAGGAGCCGGCCGGATCGTCGCCCGATGTCGCGGTGAGGTCGGCCATCGACGCTGCGGCCGCACGCACCCAGCCCGGCCGGTCGACGACCTGCGCGGGCGGCGGCTCGGTTCCGTCGTCGAGACGTGTGTGCTCGCGCACCGGTCCCTCGGCGCGCGCGGCGGCCGAGAACAACTCGTCCTGCACCGCGTCGCGGGTGTACCGCGACATCGCGGGTTCGGAGCGGGTGAGGCGCACGCCGACCCCGGCCGCGAACGACCAGTCGATCGCGTCGCCGAGTGCCCGCTCCTTGCCGGTCATCGGCAACCGCACTCACGGAGTACCGACGCCACGGCGTCGAGGGCGGGCCGGGCCTCGCTCGGGGACCTGCCGTTGGAGAGCAGCGCGAACGACAGCACGCGGCCGTCGGAGTCGACCACGTATCCGGTGAGTCCGTTGACCTCGGTCAGCGTGCCGGTCTTCGCGCGCACCCATCCGGCTCCGGCACGGGTCGTGGTGCCGTAGCGATCGGCGAGCGTGCCGGTCGCTCCGGCGACGGGAAGATAGTCGAGCATGGGCCGCAGCTCCGTCCTGTCCGGTCCGGCCGCCTCCGAGATCACGCGATCGAGCGTGCGAGCGGGGATCCGGTTCTCGACCGAGAGCCCGCTGACGTCGCGCAACGTCACTCCGGTGACGTCCAGACCCGCTTGCTGCAGGGTACCGGTCACAGCCTTCGTCGTGCCCTCGAACGAGTGCTCGTTGCCGGTCGCGACCGCGACCTCCCGTCCGATCGTCTCCGCGAGGACGTTGTCGGATCGGCGCAGCATCTGGCCGAGGCGCACGGTGAGCGGCGCCGACTGGACCGACGCCATGGGCGCCGCGCCCGGCGAGGCGGACCCGGGCGCGACCCGCGCCGGATCGGCGCCGAGCGCGGTCGCCAGTGCGCGTCCGGCGTCCAGAGCGGGCGTCGCGCTGCGGGGCGATTCGTCCTCGAGCGGGTTCGACCGGCCGCCGTCGAGCATCACGGGTTCGATGGGCGCGACGTAGCCGTCGCCGACGTCCTGCGGGAACCAGCCCGGCGCGAGCGGATCTCCGCTGTACAGGCTCGTGTCGACGAGGACGGTCTCGACCGTCGCGCCGCTGCGCCGGATCTGTTCGGCGAGGTCGGCGACGCGGGGGCCACCCGGGTAGAAGCTTTCCTGTCCGGGCGGCATCGCCGAGAGGGTGGGGTCGCCACCGGCGATGAGGATGATCTCCCCCGGCTTCGAACCCTCGACGACGCGCGTGGTGATCCGATGGTCGGAGGGCAGCACGAGCATGGCCGCCGCGGCGGTGAGGATCTTCGTCGTGGAAGCCGGGATCAGCGCGCGATCGGCGTCCTTCGACCACAGGACCGTGCCGGTCGTGGGGTCGGTGATCGACCCGGCGAAGTCACCGAGGCCGGGATTGTTCACGGCCCGGTCGAGTGCCGCCGCCAGCGAGGTGGGGTCGGGCATCGGAGCGTCGGGCGAGACCGCGGCGACCGCGGGGGTCGCGACCACCGGCGCCGGGGCGGGGAGTACGACCGCGCCGGCGGACGCCCGCACGTCGTAGATCGCGAAGGCCCCGCCCACGACGAGAGCGAGGAAACCCGCACCCCAGATCCCGAAGAGGATCTTCATGTTCCGTCGTCGCCTGGTTGCCAGTGAACCCTGCTTCTTGTTGCCACCCTGCCCCGTCAACACGCCTCCGCTGCATCCTGCACACACTGGTCGACCAGCCACCCGCACTTCCCGCTGCCGGCCGCATACTGCTGTGACGCACTCGGGGCCCCGGTACCTGCACCTCCAGCCTAGCGCCGCGACCGTTATCCTCTCTGCGGACCATCACCGCAGATACGGATGTCGTATCCGCCGGAAAAACACCGACGAAGTGAGGCAAGGCGTGGAGTTCGAGGTCACCATCGAGATCCCCAAGGGACAGCGGAACAAGTACGAGGTCGATCACGAGACCGGACGCGTCAAGCTCGATCGTTACCTGTACACCTCGTTCGGCTACCCGGCCGATTACGGCTACATCGAGAACACCCTCGGTGAGGACGGCGATCCGCTCGACTGCATGGTCCTGCTGCCCGAGTCGGTCTTCCCCGGCGTGATCGTCGAGGCCCGCCCCATCGGCATGTTCAAGATGGTCGACGAGGCCGGTGGCGACGACAAGATCCTGGCCGTCCCGGCCGGCGACCCGCGGTGGGATCACGTCCAGGACATCAGCGACGTCTCGCAGTTCGAGCTCGACGCGATCAAGCACTTCTTCGTGCACTACAAGGATCTCGAGCCGGGCAAGCACGTCGAGGCCGCCGACTGGGTCGGTCGCGCCGAGGCCGAGGCCGAGGTGACCGCGTCGGTCGAGCGCCTGAAGAACAACGGCGGGCACTGACACCGAGCCTTCACAACGCGGATCCCCCGGACGATGTGATCGTCCGGGGGATCCGTCGTATGCGGGGTCTACTCGCCCTTGAACTGCGGCGGGCGCTTCTCGAAGACGGCGGTGATCGCCTCGGTGAGGTCCTCCGACGGCAGGAACGCCGCGTTCCACGCCGCGACGTAGCGGAGGCTGTCGTCGACCTGCGGCGAGCGCGTGTGGTCGAGGACGTTCTTGATGCCCTGGACGACGAGCGGCGGGTTGGCGGCGATCTCCGCGGCGGTCGCGTGGGCGGCGGCCAGCACTGCGTCGGCGTCGTCGTGGACGTCGTTGACGAGACCGATCTTCTCGGCGCGGGTGGCGTCGATGTCCTTGCCCGTGAGCGCGAGCTCGCGGACGTGACCGTCGCCGATGATGAGCGGGAGCCGGGCGAGGGTGCCGACGTCGGCGACCATTCCGACCTTGACCTCGCGGACGCTGAACTTCGCATCGGCGCTCGCATAGCGGATGTCGGCGGCGGAGATGAGATCGACCGCTCCGCCGATGCACCAGCCCTGGACCGCGGCGACGACCGGCTTGCGGCAGTCGGCGACGGCCGTGATGGCCGCCTGCATGTTCTTGATCAACGTGTGGAAGTCCGTGCGCGGCTTCGCGAGCGCCTTGCCGGAGACGACGGCGCCGAGGCTGCCGCCCATGGCGACGAGGTCGAGGCCGTAGGAGAAGTTCCGGCCGGAACCGGCGAGGACGACGGCGCGGACCTCGGGGTCGGCGTCGAGCTCACCGAAGAGGACGGGCAGTTCCGCCCAGAAGTCGGGACCCATGGCGTTGCCCTTGCCAGGGCCGATGAGCGTGACCTGTGCGACGTGATCCTTGCGTTCGACGGTGAACGCTTTCCAGGGCGAGTGATCGGACATTACTGAAGAGTAACTTGTGGATCTTCGTTTCGCACCGACCCCACGACACGACACGACGACGACGCGTCCTCGGAACCGCGCCCATCGCGCGGCGATTTTCATACTCTTGATCCATGACCAGGTCGCTGCATCCGAACGCCCACCGCGTGTCGGACACGCTCATCTCCCGCGGCCATCACGGTCTGATCGTCCAGCAGCCGGAGACCGTGCACACCGCCGAGCAGGCCGCTGCCGCGGTGGGTGTGGAGGTGGGCGCGATCGTGAAGTCGCTCGTCTTCCTGCTCGACGACGATCCGATCCTGTTGCTCGTGTCCGGCGCGCACCGCGTGTCGGTCGAACGGACCGGCGAGCGTCTCGGCGGCGAACTCGTGCCGGCCTCCCCCGATCTGGTCACGGAGGTCACGGGTCAGCCACTCGGTGGCGTCGCACCGCTCGGTCACCCCACGAACCTTCCCACCTACATCGACCGTGCGCTGCAGCACTATCCGGATCTGTGGGCATCGGGTGGGTGCCCGAACACACTGTTCCGGACCGTCTATTCGGAGCTCATGCGCATCACCGCAGCGATCGACGTCGACGTGGACTGAGACCGTCCACCTACCGGTACCGCCGGCATCTCCACCCGGGTACACTCTCCGTCGTGACAGTCCGAGCGTGGAGCCGCAGGCATGTCGACCTGTGCCGTACCCGCTCGTGCCTCTGTGCGTTCTGAGATCCGCACCATCCCTTCCTCTTTCCCGGCGCCGCACTGCTGCGGGTAGTTGCCTGCCCGGCGCCGTTCACCTTCCGACCAGCGGAGCCCTTCCATGACCACGTCCTCCATCGAGAACCCGGCCGGCAGCTCGGTCGATTCCCCCGAACTCGTTCTCATCGTGCAGATCTCGGACACGAACGCCGGATCGGCGGGCGATCTCGCAGCCCTTGCCGACGCCCTGCGGGAGACCGCGCTCGATCTGCTCCCGGATGCGCGCACCCACACCCTCCTCAGTCCCGGCCCGACCCCTCTGGTGATCGATCTGCCGGCCCGCGGACTGGTGCTCGACAATCAGCGGGTCGAGTTGAGTCACAGCGAGTTCGAGATCCTCGCGCATCTGGTTCGCCGGCCCCGCGTCGTGGTGTCCCGCGCGGCGCTGCGGCCGCTCGGCGCCGGTTACTCCGAGAACGACGACGTCGACAGCGACCGCGGCAACCGCAGTGTCGACGTCCACGTCTCCCGGATCCGTTCCAAGCTGGGACGTTTCGGCAACATCATCACGACCGTGCGTGGTTCGGGTTACCGGTTCGATCCCGATCCGCGCGTGCACGTCGTCGAAGTACTCGACCGCCGCACGGCGTGAACGCATGCGAAGGAGGGGCAGGAGTCGAACACCTGCCCCTCCTTCGTGATACCGACCGATGTCAGGAAGCGCGCACGGACGCCTGGGCACCTTCACCGAACCGGCGCAGGACCTCGACGACGGTCGGTGAGACCTCGATGAGGCCGCGCGACTCCAGCCACGGCAGCGTTCCGTCGACGAGATGCTCGACGGTGAACGGCGCGGCGAGCGGGATCAGCGTGACGCCGTCGGCGACCTGCACGGCATGGATGTCGGCGATCAACCCGGCGAGACCGTGCGGCGTTCCGACATAAGACAGCGTGCCGGCCTCCCCGCGAGTCGATTCCGGGCGGGTGCGCCGGGTGCGGGCGGTGCGGGCATCGGAGGCGAGGACGACCTCGACGTCGACGAGCACCGTGACCGAATCGGGATCGCGCCCCTCCCCGGCGGCCTCCGCGCGGATGCGGTCGCGCAGTTTCCCGGCCTCACGCAGGTCGGCGGCACGCACCCGCACGACGTTGGATGCATCGGCACTGAGGTCGAGCGGCGGGTCGCCGGCACGCCCCAGGGTCAGGTCGGCCCAGTAGTCGGGCCCGGAGTGACCGGCGAGTTCGACGGCGACACGCAACGGCCGGACGGTTTCGGACTCGACGACGGCCGGGTCTGCGGTGGCCGGATCTGCTGATCCAGGGGTGACGGTGGATGCGACGGACATGGGATGCCTCTCGGTACGGGCCGCGGAGCGGCACGGAGGGATCGGCCTGTGAGCCGGAAGACTGTGAGGAGAAGACCTTCAGTCCGGACAGATTCCCGATGCCGTACGGCAGAGGTCGACATGGCGACGGCACCAGCGTGCCGCAGCGATCGCCCTCGTCCGTTCCATGCGAATTACCCTACTTATCCTGTGGGGAATTGTCGACCGCTAGACGCACGGAGATGCGTCGCCATCGGTCGCCCCGAGACCGGGACGCGTCTCCGGCGAGGGATTCCACACGCCGTCGGTCTTCGCGTGCACCCACGTCGGCCCGCTCTCGACCAGCGACCGGAGCGCTCCGAGGAGCCGCTCGACGTCAGCGGACGAGCTGCCGAGCCCGAGCGACGCCCGGACGGCACCGCCGGCGCGACCGACCCGCGCGAGCAGCGGGTGGGCGCAGAAACGTCCGTCACGGACGCCGATGCCGTGCTCGGCGGACAGATAGGAGGCGACGTGGCCGGGCTCGTAACCGTCGACCGTGAAGGTGACGATGCCGACGCTGTCGGCCGAATCGTTCCACAGCCGAAGCACTTCCACACCGTCGATGGTCTGCAGACCGTCGACGAGCAGGGCGCACAGGGCCTCCTCGTGACGGGTCACCGCGTCGGAGTCGAAACCGGCGAGCGCATCGCACGCGGCGGCAAGAGCGGCGACACCGAGCACGTTGGGGGTGCCGGCCTCGTGACGTGCAGGGGCGCAGGCCCATTCGGTGTGATCGAGGCGCACCTCGCGCACCGCGCCGCCACCGGCGAGATACGGCTCGGCGGCGTCGAGCCAGTCTCGGCGGCCGACGAGCGCTCCCGCACCGAACGGCGCGTACAGCTTGTGGCCGGAGAACGCGAGGTAGTCCACACCGAGCTCGGCGAGATCGACACGGCGGTGGGGCACGAGCTGCGCACCGTCGACGAGGATCCGGGCGCCGGAAGCGTGTGCGAGCTCGGCGAGTTCGGCGATCGGCAGGACCTCACCGGTGACGTTGGAAGCACCGGTGACGGCGAGCAGGGCCGCGGGGGCACGCTGCAGTTCGACCGCGAGGCGCCACACCGTCTCGGAGACGGTGTCCGCGGCCTCGACGATGCGAGAATTCTTCCAGGGCAGCAGATTCGCGTGATGCTCGATGTCGAGCACGACGACATCGCCGGGCACCGCACTCGCGAGCAGGTTCAGCGAATCGGTGGTGTTGCGCGTGAAGACGACGACCTGGTCGTCGGCCGCGCCGACGAAGCGCGAGACGGACGTGCGGGCGTCCTCGTAGGCGGTGGTGCTGATCCGCGAGGCGTATCCGGCGCCGCGGTGCACGCTCGCGTAGAAGGGCAGCAGCTCCGTGATGCGGTCGGTGACGGCGGACAGCGCCGGTGCGCTCGCCGCGTAGTCGAAGTTCGCGTAGGTGCAGGTACCACCCTGGACGAGCGGAACCTGCACGTCACAGCCGGAAACGGTGGCGAACGGAGCGATGCAGGTGGTGGCGGCTACAGCAGTCATGACAAATCCCTCGTGTACTCGGGGACCCGCCGGTGACGCCTACGACGGAGAATTCTCGTCGCCGGCGGAGTCCGCGCTTGCCGTGTCCGGTAGTGGATTCACGGCCCGGTCGTCACCCGGAGCACCCCACCGCGGTTGGAGGGTTGCCGACCAGCTAGCCGGGGCTTGACGCTGGTACTCATGACCTGGCGAAGAGAATGGCAGGACGACCGAGCCGTGTCAACCCCGCACCGCTCCGCGTCGCCCGGCACCGCACGACGCCGACACGCGTTCTGCGCGCCGAACGTTCACCTGCCGTCCACCCGGACGTGAGATAACCGGAAGCACCATCGAGCAGAAGGACCCGCGGAGTTGCCAGCCATAACCTCGACCCCCGTCGGCCGGTCCCCCATCCCGGACGAGTTTCTCCGCGCGTCGCACGCTCCACCCGCCCGCACCCTCGTCGACCTGCTGCGGAGCACTGCCGAAGCACATCCCGACGCCCCCGCGATCGACGACGGCTCGACGGTCCTCGAATACGCCGAACTGGCCGAGGCGGTGATCGCGGGTGCGTATGCGCTGAACGACGCGGGTGTCGGGGCCGGCGACAGGGTCGGGGTGCGCATGACCTCCGGGCGCAGCGACCTGTATGTGACGATTCTCTCCATTCTCGCCGCGGGCGCCGCGTACGTCCCCGTCGACGCCGACGATCCCGACGAGCGGGCCGAACTCGTGTTCTCGGAAGCGCAGGTCACCGCCATCGTCACCGACGAGGGCATCGGACCGGGCACGGCCGCACCGTCGGGCACCCCGGTGGTACGGGGTCCGAACCTCGACGACGACGCGTGGATCATCTTCACCTCCGGTTCGACCGGGACACCGAAGGGTGTCG
This sequence comes from Rhodococcus shunpengi, assembly GCF_048381395.1. Taxonomy (NCBI): domain Bacteria; kingdom Bacillati; phylum Actinomycetota; class Actinomycetes; order Mycobacteriales; family Nocardiaceae; genus Rhodococcus; species Rhodococcus shunpengi. Next base: position 22,645 of record NZ_JBLWIU010000032.1, on the reverse strand, counting down.
CCGTCACCCACCGCAACGCGGCGGCCTTCGTCGACGCGGAAGCACGGATGTTCTGCCAGGGGGCGCCGCTCGGTCCCGGCGACCGGGTCCTGGCCGGCTTGTCGGTGGCGTTCGACGCCTCGTGCGAGGAGATGTGGCTCGCCTGGCGGCACGGCGCCTGTCTGGTTCCGGCGCCCCGCGCGCTGGTCCGCTCCGGCATGGATCTCGGGCCGTGGCTCGTCTCGCGCAACATCAACGTCGTCTCCACGGTGCCCACCCTCGCGGCGATGTGGCCGGCCGAAGCCCTCGAGGCGGTGCGTCTGCTCATCTTCGGTGGCGAGGCCTGCCCACCCGATCTCGTCGAACGTCTCGCCGTTCCGGGACGCGAGGTGTGGAACACCTACGGACCCACCGAGGCGACGGTCGTGGCCTGCGCGTCGCTGATGGACGGCACCGGACCGGTCCGCATCGGCCTGCCCCTCGACGGATGGGATCTCGCCGTCGTGGACGCCGACGGCAACCCCGTCGAGGAGGGCGCGACCGGTGAACTCGTCATCGGCGGTGTCGGTCTCGCGCGCTACCTCGATCCGGCGAAGGACGCCGAGAAGTACGCTCCCATGCCCACTCTCGGCTGGGACCGCGCCTACCGCAGCGGTGATCTCGTGACGCTCGACCGCGCCGGCCTGCTGTTCCAGGGGCGCGCCGACGACCAGGTCAAGATCGGTGGCCGCCGCATCGAACTCGGCGAGGTCGACAACGCGCTGCAGAACCTGCCCGGTGTGGCGGGCGGCGCGTGCGCGGTCCGCAAGACGGTCGCGGGACATTCGATCCTCGTGGGATACATCGCCTCCACCGATCCGGACTTCGACATCGCGTCGGCCCACGACCTGCTGTCCGAACAACTCCCGGCCGCGCTCGTCCCGCGACTCGCGCTCGTCGACGAACTGCCCACCCGCACGTCCGGCAAGGTCGACCGCAACGCCCTGCCGTGGCCGCTGCCCGGCGCCGATGCCGACTCGGTGGAAGCACTCGGTCTCGATCCCACCGCCGAATGGGTCGCCGAACTGTGGACCGACATCCTCGGCGCCCGGATCGAGGGCGTCGACGACGACTTCTTCGAACTCGGCGGTGGTTCCCTCGCGGCGGCGCAACTCGTCACGGCGCTGCGGAGCCGGTATCCGGAGATGACGGTCGCGGAACTGTACGACCACCCGAGGCTCGGATCGCTCGCCGTCTATCTCGACGAACTCGCGCCGACGGAAGCGGCGACACCGCGTGAGGTGATGCCGGTGCCGCGACTCGCCCAGCTCGGGCAGATCGCGGTGACGGCCGTCCTCACCACCCTCACCGGACTGCAGTGGGTGACGTGGCTGGCGATCCTGAACAACGTCGTCGCGTTCGTCGTGGACGTGCCGTGGACCGTCACCCTGTCGTGGTGGTGGGTCGCGTTCGGTGTCCTGCTGTTCCTCACGCCCGTCGGACGCATGGCGATCTCCGTCGCGGGTTCGCGTCTGCTCCTGCGCGGCATGAAGCCCGGAAGCTACCCCCGCGGCGGGAGCGTCCACCTCCGGCTGTGGACGGCCCTGCGACTGTCCGAGGCCGTGGGTGCCGTGAACATCTCGAGCGCTCCCTGGATGCGCCAGTACGCGCGGGCGCTGGGAGCGAAGGTGGGCCGCGACGTCGACCTGCACAGTCTTCCGCCCGTCACTGGCCTCCTCGAACTCGGCGACGGTTGTGCCGTCGAGCCGGAGGTGGATCTCGGTGGCTACTGGGTGGACGGCGACGTCGTCCACATCGGAAGCATCCGGATCGGTGCCGGTGCCACGGTGGGCGCCCGATCGTTCCTGGCCCCCGGTGCGCGGATCGGTAAGAACGCCGAAGTGGAGGCCGGATCCGCGGTGTTCGGTCGCGTGAAGGCCGGGCAGAACTGGTCGGGTTCCCCCGCCCGCAAGGCCGGCAAGGCCGACCGGCCGTGGCCCGCCGCGACTCCGCCGCGGGGCGGCAGGTGGGTGCCGGTCTACGCGCTGTCGTCGATCCTGCTCGGCGGCCTGCCCGTCGTCTCGATCGCCGCCGGGGTCGCGCTGCTCGTGTGGTGGGTGCACGACACCCCCACCGTCTCCGACGCCGTGGTGCACTCCCTGGCGATGCTGCCCGTCGCGGCGCTGCTGACGATGTTCGTCTTCGCCCTGCTCACCCTGATGGCGGTGCGACTGCTCGCCGTCGGGATGACAGAGGGCTGGCATCCCGTGCGCAGCCGCGTGGGCTGGCAGGTGTGGTTCACCGAGCGCCTCATGGATTCCTCGCGCACCTTCCTGTTCCCGCTCTACGCGTCGATGCTCACCCCGATCTGGCTCCGATTGCTCGGCGCCGACATCGGCAAGGACGTCGAGGCGTCGACCGTGCTGATGGTCCCCAAGTTCACGAAGGTCGCCGACGGAGCGTTCCTTGCCGACGACACGATGGTCGCCTCCTACGAACTCGGCGGCGGATGGCTGTACATCTCGCATGCGAAGGTCGGCAAGCGCGCCTTCCTCGGGAACTCGGGCATGGCGGCGCCGGGTCGCCGGGTCCCGAAGCACGGGCTCGTCGCGGTGCTCTCCGCGGCTCCGGAGAAGGCGAAATCCGGCTCGTCGTGGCTGGGCAGTCCCCCGGTGCGCCTGCGGCGCGCGAGCGGCGACAGCGACGCGAGTCGCACCTTCGAACCGCCGCTGAAACTCAAGATCGCGCGTGGCGCGGTGGAGACTTTCCGGCTCGTGCCCATGGTCGTCACCTACGGCATCGGGCTCGGTGTGCTCTTCGCCCTCAACACCCTCGCCGTGCACCTGGGCTATCTCGCCGCTGCGCTGCTGGGCGGTCTCGTGCTCATGGTGGCCGGAGCCGTGGCGTGCCTCGTGACCGTGATCGCGAAGTGGCTCGTCGTCGGTCGGATCGGACGCGTCGAGCACCCGCTGTGGAGTTCGTTCGTGTGGCGCAACGAGGTCTCCGACACCTTTGTCGAGACCGTCGCGGCACCGTGGTTCGCCCGGGCCGCGGCGGGCACCGCCGTGATGAACCTGTGGCTGCGCGCGCTGGGGTCGAGGATCGGCCGCGGTGTGTGGTGTGAGAGCTACTGGTTGCCCGAGGCCGACCTGGTGTCACTGGGCGACGGTGCGACCGTCGAACGCGGTTGTGTTGTACAGACCCACCTGTTCCATGATCGGATCATGTCCATGGACACCGTGACCCTCGGCGCCGGCGCCACGCTCGGCCCCCAATGCGTCGCGTTGCCCGCCTCGGGCATCGGCGACGGCGCCACCGTCGGCCCGGCCTCGCTGGTGATGCGCGGTGACGTCGTCCCGCCGTCCACTCGCTGGCAGGGCAATCCGATCACGCCGTGGACCACGCCGAACGACTGGTCACCGCGGTGAAGCCCATCAAGGCCGCCAAGCCCGTCGCGCCGGTCGCCGCGGACCGGCCGCTCGACCCCTATCTGCCCGAGAGCGGGAACCGCGGCTACCGGGTCTCCCGCTACGAACTCGAACTCACCTACAAGGTCGTGTCCAACCGACTCGACGGCCGGGCGAAGATCATCGCCACGACGACGGACGTGCGCGCCGAGTACTCGCTCGATCTCGCGCGATCGATGCGGGTCGCGAAGGTGACCGTCAACGGCCGACGTCCCGCCAAGTTCGCGCATCGCGGTGGCAAGCTCACCGTCACCCCCGCCGAGAAACTGCCCGCCGGGGCGGTCCTCGTCTTCGGTGTGCAGTACTCGGGGACTCCCATCCCGCTGCGGACCATGTGGGGTGAGGTCGGCTGGGAGGAACTCGACGAGGGGTCGCTCGTCGCGAGCCAGCCCAACGGCGCACCCACCTGGTTCCCCTGCGACGACCATCCCGGTTCGAAGGCCACCTACCGCATCGCGGTCACCACCGACGCTCCGTTCGTCGCGATCGCGAACGGCACGCTGGTGCACAAGACCACGAAGGCGAGCCGCACCACCCGGGTGTACGAGCAACCCGAACCGATGGCGACCTATCTCGCCACGGTCCAGACCGGACACTACGAGATACGCACCCTCGCAACGGAACCCGTACCGCAGTACGGAATACACCCGCCTCGCCTGCGCGCGGAGTTCGATCGGGACTTCGCTCGCCAGACCGAGATGCTCGAGTTGTTCACACGCCTGTTCGGCCCGTACCCGTTCGCGCACTACACCGCTCTGGTGACCGACGACGACCTCGAGATCCCCCTCGAGGCACAGGGATTGTCGATTTTCGGCGCGAACTTCTGCGACGGTACCGGCCGCGAGGAACGGCTCGTCGCACACGAGTTGGCGCACCAGTGGTTCGGCAACAGCCTCACACTGAACCGATGGTGCGACATCTGGCTCCACGAAGGATTCGCGTGCTACGCGGAGTGGCTGTGGTCGGAGAACTCGGGCGGCAGACCGGCGCATGCACACGCGCTCGACGCCCACCGGGGACTGGCCCGCAAGCCGCAGGACATCCTGCTCGAGGATCCGGGCCCGAAGGACATGTTCGACGACCGCATCTACAAGCGCGGGGCACTGACCCTGCACGCCCTGCGCTTGCAGCTCGGCGACGAGCCGTTCTTCACCCTCCTGCGGACGTGGACCGAGGAACACCGGCACGGCAACGTGACGACGGCGCAGTTCAAGGATCTCGCCGCACGCTTCTCGGAAGTCTCGCTCCGGCCGCTGTGGGAGGCATGGTTGAGCACGCGAGAGCTCCCTCCGGCACCGACCGCCTGACTCGACACCGGCTCAGGGCAGATCCACCTGCGACGCGAGCCACCGGCCGTCGACGAGTTCCATCGTCATGACCACGCGGCTGCGATCGAGTCGCGGTTCGGGAACGAGAGTGTTCGTGACGCTCTGGTCGACGAACAACAGGACCTCGACCTTCGTCGTGGTCGCGGACCTGATACCCGACTCCACGACGACACCCTCCGAGCGTGCCTGGTTGTCGATCAGCACCTGTTCGAGTTGTGCACTCGACTCGGCGTACATCTTCTCGAATTCGCCGGTGGCTCCGTCGAGTACCGCGGCGAAGTCGGCGTCGAGGTCCGCCGAGTCCACCGACGTCAACGTCACGGCGAACTGCCGTGCAGCCTCCGACGCCGCGCGGGCGGCGTCCTCCACGGCGCGGGCGTTCCGGAGTTGGGTTCCCAGCACCGCTGCGGCCACCAGTCCCGCCACCGCGACGAGCACGAGCAGAAGGAGGGGAATCCGCGCGAACCACCTTCTTCTCGAATTCTTCTCGGATACAACCGTATCCGTGTCGTCGGTCGTCTCGGTTCCGTCCGTGCGGGTCGCGGTGTCGGTGCTCATGTCGGTTCTCCTGGGTTCTGCACGATCGTCGGGCACAGGTCAGTTCGGCACTGTCGGTCCGCCGTAGTCGAGTGGGACGCTGTACGGCCCGACGGGAGCCGGGTCGGACGTACGGAGCGGATCGACGCCGGGCGGCATGGTCGCGGCGCCCTCCTCACCGGGAGGACGCGGCGCGTTGCGGGCGCCGCGCACGAGCGTCGACGGGTCGGGGTCGGTGCAGTAGGTGTACAGATACGGCTCCGGATGATCCGCGATCGTCGGTGGTCGTCGCGGCAGGTCGTAGTCGCACGAGTTGCGGGGATAGATGTTCACCAGCGCCCAGATGCCGCCGTCGCGGAAGGCGGTCATGAGCGCTTCGAGCGTCGACCCGTCCCGATCGCTCGGGAAGAAGAACTCGTTCAGGGCGGGGACACGCACGTGCGCCATCTGCGCCACCGTCGTCAGGTTGCCCAGCAGTTGCACCATCGTCGGGGAGTTCTCCGCGAGGAGAGCGTCGACGGAGTGCATCGTCGCGGGTGTCCTGTCGACGAAACTGCGGAATCCCTCGTCCATCGATTCGACTCCGCCGAGCAGGGTCGACATCTCCCCCGACATGCCTTGCAGTCCGGGTGCGGCATCCGCGAGTGTGCGGAGCACGATCCTGCCGGAGCGCAACAACGAGACCGTCTGCGGCAGAACCCCGTCGAGCGTCGAGATGAGGAAGGTTCCGCCCTCGACGATGTCGGTGAGTTTGCGCGGACCCTCCGGCCCGACACCGAGTTCCTCCACGATCACCCGCAGCGAGTCGGGGTCGATCTGGGCGAGCATGCCGTCGAGGTCGTGCATGAGGGTCGACAGCGGAACGGGTGTCGCGGTGTCCTCGGCCGAGATCTCGGCGCCGTCCTCGAGATAGGGGCCGTCGTCGCTGTCGGGACGCAGGTCGAGATACTGCTCGCCCGCGAGCGACAGGCCCGCGACGCGAATTTCTCCACCCGCCGGAATCCGTGCCCGCGAATCGATCTCGGCGACCGCGACCACCCCGCCCTCCGTCAGGTCGACGGACGAGACCGTACCGACGGGAACACCGCGCAGCGTGACGTCCCGGCCGGGCAGCAAGCCGCCCGACTCGTCGAAGTGCACCCGGATCCGGTAGGTCTCGGCCGTCGGGTCCGCGTCGAACACACCGAACACCAGGTACGTCATCCCGACGACGAAGGTGGTGGCGAGGGCGACCACGGACAGTCCCAGCCGACGCGCGTAGCCGTAGCGTACCCCCGCGACGATGCCGCCGGCGGCGACCTCGACGGGGCCGCGGCGGCTCACGGACCCTCTCCGTCCAGTCGCTGCTGCAATCGCATCAGCGTGTACGTCAGCGTTCCCACGAACGCCTGCCAGTCGGTCTCGTCGGGCAGGCGACTGCCCGGGTCTCCCGAATGTCCGGGCGCGGGAACAGCGCCGATCACCAGTTGCTCGAGGTCGGCGTCGACGTTCGCCGACGTGCTGTTGGTGACCCGCATGATCGGTGCGAGCAACCGGTTGACCGAGTTCAGGCTGGCGTCCGGATGGGTCGCGGCGGCGTTCAGCTGTTCGGCGATCCGGTCGAGGTCCGCGAGGGTGCTGCGGGTGTCGGTGCCCTGCACGGACGGGAACTTCCCGATCTGTTGCCCGATCCGGTCGACCTGCCCGACGAGGTCGAGCAGCTGCGCGGTATCCGAGGCCACGACGTCGAGCGCCGGGCGCGCGGCCAGCATCACCTCGTCGATCGTCGACCGACGCTCCGCAAGGGTCGCGACGAGCCGGTCGGTGCGGGTCAGGGACTCCTCGATCTCGGCGGTGCGTGCGGTGATGAGGCCCGCCAGCCGCGTCGACTCGTCGACGAGCGTCCCGAGCCGGTCGCCGCGATCCCCCACCGCTTCCCCCAGCCCGTCGACGATCTTCGTGAGGTTCCGCAGCGCTCCACCGTTGACGAGAACCGATGCGGTGGACAGCACCTCCTCGATGGTCGCTGCTGCCGCAGTCGACGACAACGGGATCGTGTCCCCCGCAGCGAGGGCCGCGGCACCGGCCGCATCCACCGGGGGCTGCAGCGAGACGAACACGTCACCGAGCGGCGTGGCGGATCTCAGTTCGGCGGCGGTTCCCACCGGGACGGACACATCCTCGGCGATGCGCATGGTCACGATCGCGGAGTACTCCTCCACCCGCATGGACGCGACCTCCCCGACGTCCGCACCCGCGAGCTTCACCTTGGCCTTCGTCGGCAGGTTGAGCGCGTTCTCGAAGGTCGCGTGGAGCAGATAGGACTCGCCGTCCACGCCCGGTTCGGGAAGGGGAAGACTCTCGAGGCCGACCGAACAGGCGGTGGTGCCGAGAACCGACGCGGCGATCATCGCGACCACGGCCCGCGTCCGTCGTCGCCCGGTGGTGTGTCGGTGTCTCATCGTGGCAACCCCGCGATCCCCTCGAGCATCGAGGCGATGCCGAAGCCCGGGCCGAAGTCCTTCAGGTTTCCGGAGGTGCACCCGTGGTCGTGCATCTCCAGCGCCGCGCATACCTGGGAGACGAGATGTCCGTCGAAGAAGACCTTCTCGAGCTGGGCGTGGACGCGGGCCGCACCGTGTTCCTGGTCGATCGCGTTGTACGCGTTGCCGAGGAGAAGCGGTGACAGATCGAGGAATTCGGCGACCTCGTTGCGGTAGTCGACAAGCGCGCGGGTGACCGATTCGGCGTTCGTCACCGTCGAGTGCATCTCGTCGCGGTGGGTCTCGAGCAGTTGCTCGGCGTGCGCGAGGATCTCGTTGAGTTTCGTTCCGGTGTCGCCGGTTCCGACCCGGGCGTCGGCGAGGACCGTGCTGAGTCTTCGCGTGGCTTCGCCGAATTCACGAATCTCGACGTCGTTGGCGGCGGCGATGTCCGTCAGGGCGGAGAGGTTGTCGACGATGGCGGTGATCTCGTTGCCCGTCACCGCGCCCTTCTCGGCGCTCATCCGCAGTGCGTCCGACAGACGGCCGAGAGCGGCCCTGATACCGACGCCGTTGCCTGCCGTCATCCCGGTTCCGACATCGAGTAGTCGTGCCACCGGTCCGTCGCCCGTCCCGTCGCCCTCGAGTTCGAGGGCCAGGGTGTCGGCCATCGCGAGCAGGCGGTCGAATTCGATCGGGGTCCGGGTCCGGTCCAGGTCGATCACCGCGCCGTCCGCGAGGGTCGGTCCGCCCTGATAGGCGGGGGTCAGTTCGACATGCCGGTCGGTGAGCACGGAGGTCGACACGGCCACCGCCCGGACGTCGGCAGGTACCTCGACACCGGCGTCGATCTCCATCGCGACCGCGACGTGAGTGCCCTGCGGTTCGATCGTCAGCACGCGCCCCACCGGTATCCCGAGGATCGACACCTCGTTCCCCTCGTACAGACCGGCGGCGTTGTCGAACCGTGCGGTGACGGTGACGGGCCGATCCGGTGACAGGACCCGGTCGAGCACGAGGGCTCCCGCCAGTGCGACGATCGCGACCAGCACGATCCCCTTCACCATCGTCTTCACCGTCATCGGCACTCCCCGAGATAGTCGCGCAGGCTCGGCTCGCCGGTCTGCCCCACGAGGGCGCACATCCAGGAGTCGATCATCGGTCCGGCCGGCGCCGTGAAGTCGACCTCGTTGCCCGTCCCCGACGCGTTGGTGAAGTTCCGGATCGGGACGGGGAGGATCTGGAGGATGTTGCGGAGCAACGCGTCGTTGTTCGCGAGGGTCTGCAGGAACTCGTCGAGATCGGCGATCATCGCGTCGACGTGCGTCCGGTCCTCCACGACGACCGAGTGCAGGGAGTTCACGAGCCGGGTGGTCGAATCGAGCAGGCGCTGAACCAGATTGCGGCGGTTCTCGATCTCGGCGAGCATGCTGTAGCCGTCGCGGACGAGGACACCGAGACTGTCCTGCTGGGCGCGCACGATGGTGGTGATCGACGCGGTCGCCTCGAGGATCGACCCGATCTGCCTGCGTCGGTCGGCGAGGGTGCCGGAGAGACTCTCGATGTTCTGCAGGACCTGCGGGAGAAGCTCGGGTACGCCGTGGAGTTCGTCCGCCATCAGCGTCATCGTCTCCCCGAGACGTTCGGCGTCCACCTGCTCGAAGGTGGTCGTCGCGTCCGCGAGCAGCTCCTGCAGGTCGTAGGGAACGACGGTGTTCTCGAGGGGAATCCTGTTGTCGGTCAGGGGTTCTCCTCCTGCGGGTTGCAGTTCGAGATAGCGGGATCCGAGCAGTGTGGTGAGCTTGATCGACGCCACGGTGCCGGATCCGAGTTCGACGTCGCGGTCGATGTCCATCGCCACCACCACGTGATCCCCGGCGAGTCGCGCTCCTTCGACGGTTCCCACCTGGACACCGGCGATCGTCACGGCGTCGCCGGCGCTGATCCGGGCCGCCTGCGCGAACTCGGCCTCGTAACGCACGGAGGAGAATCCGATGCGGGAGACGACGACGGTGGCGGCCAGCGCGAGGACGATCACCACGACCGCCACGGTCCCGATGACCAGAGGATTGCGATCTTCGAGGGTCGGTTTCCGCGTCACGGTCTCACCTGCACACCGGGGAATGCGTGATCCGCCCTTCGGGCGTGACCTCGGAGACGACGGACGGGATGATCGATCCCACTTCGGGGATCAGGGTGACGTTGAAGTTGCACAGGTAGGTGTTCAGGTAACTGCCCTCCTGACTGACGCGCGCGAGGCCCTTGAGCAGCCCCGGCAGATTCGCCCCGAAATATCCGAAGCTGTCCTTGTTGTCGAGGAAGTGCCGGGTGAAACCGGGTCGGCGGCTGATCATCGCATGCAGGTCGGGGTGCACCTCCCGGCTCATCGCCGCGATCCGGTCGACGGTCGCAGACAGGGAGTCGAGCGAGCCGATCGTCTCGTCGCGCCGCGCGGACAGTTCGGAGAAGATCGCACGGGCACTGGTCAGGACGGCGTCGACGTCCTCGCTCTGCGTCGCGAGGTCGCCGATGACCGCGTCCAGGTTGACGATGATGTCACCGAGGATGCGGTCGGGTTCGGCGAGCGACTCTGCGAGACGCGATGTTTCGGCGACGAGGGCCGTGACGGCACCACCGTCCCCCTGCAGTGCCGCGATGATCGCGCTCGTGATGCGGTCGACCTGTTCCGGGTCGAGCACGCTGAACAAGGGCTCGAATCCGTTGAGCAGCACGGAGATGTCGAACGACGGATCAGTGCGCTCGAGGGGGATCTCCCAGTTCTCCGGGGCCGGTGCCCCGGAGCCGCCCTCTCCGCGGGAGAGTCCCAGATATCGCTGACCGATGATGTTCTGATAGGTGATCGCGGCCTCGGTGTCGTCGTGGATCGTCTGCCCCGCCTCGATGCGGAACGCCACCCGCGCGATCGACCCGTCGAGTTCGATCGCGTCGACGCGTCCGACCCGCACGCCGGCCATCCGGACGTCGTCACCCACCCGCAGGCCGGAGACGTCGCTGAAGACCGCGCTGTAGCCGGCCGTGTCGCCGTGGACGTTCCGCTGGAGGGTGACGACCACCGGCCACGTCGCCGCGAGGGCCAGCACCAAGAACAGGACGAGGCCGATCAGGGGCTTGCGATAGCTCACCTCGGTCCGCTCCCCTCGTCCGGGAGCATCGAGATCATCGCTCCGCGCGCCACCGGTCCGAGCAGTACTTCGGCGGCGGCCGACGGATCGCCTCCGAGGAGGGCACCGAGCAGCTTCTTCTCCTCGTCACTGCCCACCGGGCCGACGTTGCCGCCGGAGGGGATGCTGCTGAGTACCTGCGTTCCGCTCCGGGGGCCGGTGTTCAGCGACGAGACCGGAGGTGCCCCGGTCTCGGGTGCCGTCTCGCAACTCGGGCCGGCGAGGTCGCCGTAGCGGGGGCAGTCGGCACGCGTGTACATCCGGTGCGGCGTGAACTGGAAGATGAACTTGCCCATCCCGCGCGGTGCGCCGTAGGGCCAGAAGGTTTCGAACCACTTGTCGGAGATGCGACGCATCCGTGTGGTGATGCGTGGGAACTCGTCGGCTCCGTCCGCCATGACCCCCAGCACCGGCGTGAGGGAGGTCGTCACCCCGATGACCTGGTCGATGTGCTTCTCGAAGCCGTTCGCCACGTGGTCGAGAGTGGTGGCGCTCGCCGTCAGGAACGTCCCGAACTCCGCCTGCTTCTCCGCCAGGGTCCGCATGGGAACCACGGCATGGTTCACGGCGTCGAGCAGATCCGGTGCGGATTCTTGCAGCCCGCGCACGGCATCCGAGAGTGCGACCAGCGTCGAGGGCCCGCCGTCGGGGGTGAGGACCGCTCCGAGTTCACGGACCATCCGGTCGAGTTTCTCTCCGGCGGCGACGATGTCGGCGCCTCGGCGATCGGTCGCCTCGGCCACGGTCGCGAGGATGCCGAGGGTGTGCCGGGTGTCGACGCGGGCGGTCGCCGCGGTGATGTCGCGGAGTTTCGTCAGCGCGGTCTGCAGTTGGACGGTCTCGAGACCGGTGTCCTGCGGAATCGTCGCCCCGGCCACCACAGCGGGCGCCGGACCGTTGTCGACGAGTTGCACGGACGACACCGCGAACACGTTGCTCGGCACGACCCGCGCGGTGACGGTATTCGGGATCGAGTGCGCATGTTCAGGTTTCAGCGTGATCCTCACGACGAGGGAGGACATGTCGTCCGGACGGACGACCTCGCCGACCTCACCGACCAGGACACCCCGGAACTTCACGTCCGAGCGCGCCGGGAGGCCGTCACCGATGTCCGAGAGCACGGCCTCCACATCGACCGTCCGGGTGAATCTGCCGTCGGCCTTCGCCACGACGGCCCCCACCCCGAGGACACCGAGGAGCAGTGCCACCGCGCCCGCGACGAACAGCCTGGTGGGGGTCGCCCGACCGACGTCGCTCTCGAGCAGTATGGACATGCCTACCCTCCGAGCCTTGCGCCCGAACCGATACCCCAGAGGGCGACGGTCATGAGGAGGTTGACCACGATCATCGCAGAGATGCTCGCCCGCATGGCGCGGCCGGCCGCCGTTCCCACACCCTGCGGCCCACCGGCGGCGTAGAAGCCGTAGTAGCACTGGATCGTGGTGGTGATGACGACGAAGACCACGGTCTTGAGCAGTGAATAGGCGATGTCGGTGCCGTTGAGCACGAGGGAGAAGTAGTGGCCGTAGGTGCCGGCCGACACTCCCCCGGTCAGCCCGATCACCGATTGCACGGCAACGTAGTTCACGGTGAGACAGACCAGATACAGCGGCACCACCGCGACCACCGAGGCGAGCAGCCGGGTCGTGACGAGATACGGGATCGACCGGATCGCCAGCGACTCCATGGCGTCGATCTCCTCCGAGATGCGCATCGCACCGAGTTGGGCGGTGAACCGGCACCCGGCCTGCGCGGCGAACGCGAGCGAGGCCATGATGGGCGCGAGTTCGCGGGTCGTGGCGGTCGAGGACACCATTCCCGTCGCGGGTTCGAGCCCGAGCAGGTGCAGCGCGTTGTATCCCTCGATGGCGACGATCGCACCCGCCGACGCACCCAGGACGATGATCACCCCGGCCGTGCCGCCTCCGACCACGAGAGAGCCGTTGCCCCAGGTGACGTCGGAGAGGATGCGTAGGAACTCCTTCCGGTAGTGCCGCAGGGTCGTCGGGATCGCGGCCACGGCACGCAGGAGGAAGACGACCATGTGGCCGAGACGCTGGACCGAACGGACCTGCGCCGTCGCGACGACGACGAACGACCGGGTGCCGGGGGGGAAGTACCGGGACGCCATCGTCAGAACCCCGTCTTCGGGAAGAGCAGCACGTACAGCTGCGTGAAGGCGACGTTGACGATCATCAGGAGCAGGATCGACGCGACGACGGTCGCATTGACGGAGTCGGCGACGCCCGCCGGTCCGCCGCGCGTCGACAGACCCTTGTGGCAGGCGACGACCGCGACGATCGCACCGAAGACCGCCGCCTTGATCATGGTCAGCACGAAGTCACCGATCGTCGCGAAGGACGCGAACGTCGTGACGAAACTGCCTGGCGTTCCGTTCATCACGAAGGTGTTGAAGATGTATCCGGAGAGGAAGCCGACAAAGCAGACCAGGCCGGTGAGGGCGAGACCGACCACCACTGCGGCCACCAGGCGCGGCACCACGAGGCGTCGGACGACCGACAGGCCCATCACCTCCATGGCGTCGATCTCGTCGCGGATCTTGCGGGAGCCGAGATCGGCACAGACAGCGGAACCGGCTGCCGACGCCATGAGCAGGGCTGCCACCATGGGTGCGCCCTGCTTGATGACCGCGAGACCGCTCGCCGCACCGGCCAGGGAGGTCGCGCCGACCTGACCGGCGAGCAGCCCGAACTGGATCGACAGGGTCACCCCGATCGGGATCGCGACGAACATCGTGGGCAGCGCGGAAGCCGAGGCCATGAAGGCCGCCTGGCGGACGAACTCGGCGAACGGGAACCGGAGGGTGGCGATGTCGAGGATCAGGTACTGGAGGGCACGGATGCCCAGCACACACTGACCACCGACGGTTTCGAGCGCCGCCATCGGATGCCGGCGGAGGTAGCCGCGGGCCCACGCGCCGATCTCTTTCGTGGCCGTCGTGCTCATCGCGGCCTACCGCACCGATCCGACATCGAGCACACACCACCGTCTCGACGACCCCCACCTCGCAGGTGTCACGGCTGCTCCCCTCCAGGAGTAGATGAGCGTGGACGACGCCGACCATCGAACGGTCGCAAGCATCGCCGAAACAGACTGTGTTCGCAGACTTTTCGAGAATTTTTTCGAGATCCGGCACGACGAGCGCATCGCCGGCCGGAGCGCACGGGCGGGACCGGCCGATGCCGGGTCACGCACGGTGGCGCAGCGCCTCGGCAACCCGCGGGCGATCGGGTGCCGAAGCCGGGCTGTCTGCCCGAGCCAAAAGTAGAATACTATTCTCGTAGTTGCAATACACGATTTCGGACGACTTCGATCTCCGACCCCTACCGCGGCGCATCAGGCCAGGTCACGGCGTTGGAAAGCAGATTCCGTTCCGCCGCTGTCGGCACCACCTTCGAGCATCGACAGGCACCACTCGACGAGTTCGTAGGTCTCGGCATGACCCGCCGTCAGACCGAGGGACTCCTCCATCACGAGCACTCGCGAGATGCTCGTCATCAGCACCGACAGCACCACGGGGGGAATCCGCGCCAGGTCGTATCCGGACCGTGCGAGAGCGGCGCGCGCGGCATCCCGCTGCCCGACGCGGAACAGCTCCGAATAGCGCGCGATCTCGGAGCGGAGCGCGTCGCGATGACGCGCCATCGCGATGAACTCCATCGTCACGGCCACCGCGGCGGGATCGGTACTGAACTCCCAGAGGGCCCGAAGAGGGTTGGGGGACTTCGCCACTTCGGCCTGGACCGCCAGGCCCTCTTCGGCGCGCCGGCGGAACATCTCGAGGAAGAGATCGTCCATGGTCCGGAAGTAGTAGTGCACGAGTTGCGGCTTGAGTCCGGCACGTTCGGCGACACGTCTCGAAGTAACTGCTGCGTAGCCTTTTTCGATCATCAACTGCTCGGCCGCGTCGAGCAGAACGGTCCTGTTCTTCGCATCCGGTGAGCCGATCCGCCTCGACGACGTCATCCCCTACCTCCGTGGTCGTCGGCGTCCGCTTCGCGCGGCCGGTGCGGCGCACCGATGCGTGCTCATCGTAACCACACCGGCGAGTGTGCTCTTGACCACATTCGGCCCCCGTGCTATCCATGTAACCAGCACTGCTAGGCAGGCGCTCAGCATCGGGCGAGGCTGGCGTTCTCATCGGAAAACACCGCAGTTGCGCACCTCGTGTGCGCACGACGTCAGGAGCCCGAGTGAACGACTTCGATTCCAAGGATTTCTTCACGGATCCGTCCTTCATCCCCGACCCGCATCCCTACTTCGATCACCTCCGTTCGGAATGCCCGGTGCGGTTCACCGGTCCACGCAACGTGGTCGCGGTGACCGGATTCGAGGAATGCCTTGCCGTACTTCGCGATACGGCGACGTACTCGAACATCAACGCCGCGACGGGACCGTTCCCCGGCATGCCGTTCGAACCCGAGGGCGACGACATCGGCGAACAGATCGAACGTCATCGTCCCGAGATCCCGCTGAACGAGCACCTCGTGACGATGGATCCGCCCCAGCACACCCGTGTCCGGCGACTGCTCGGCGGATTGTTCACCCCGCGACGTCTCGCCGAGAACGAGGACTTCATGTGGCGGCTCGCGGATCGCCTGATCGACACCTTCCACGAGTCCGGCAAGGTCGAGCTGCTCCACCAGTACGCGCAGCCCTTCGCGTTGCTCACCATCGCCGATCTCCTCGGCGTACCGGAGGAAGACCACGCCGCCTTCGTCGCGCACCTGTCGACGCAGACACCCGGGGCGATGGCCGAGGACGGCGCCCTCGGGACCAATCCGCTGGAGTTCCTGGATTCGAAGTTCTCGGCCTACATCGAGGACCGGCGGAAGAACCCGGGGAAGGACGTCCTGTCGATCCTCGCCGGATCCACCTACGCGGACGGCGATACTCCCGAGGTCGTCGATCTCGTCCGGCTCGCCACCTTCCTGTTCGGTGCCGGGCAGGACACCACCGCACGCCTGATCACGGCAGCCTTCCGGCTCATCGCCGAGAACCCCGACCTGCAGAAGCAACTCCGCGAGGATCGCAGTCTCGTACCGCAGTTCGTGGAGGAAGCGCTCCGGTTGGAAGGTCCGGTCAAGAGCGACTTCCGACTGACCAGGAAGAAGACGAACCTCGGGGGCGTCGAGATACCGGCGGGCACCACCGTCATGGTGTCCCTGCCGGCGGGCAACCGCGATCCCCGCAGATTCACCGATCCCCACGAGTTCCGGATCGATCGGGAGAACTCCCGCGAACACATCGCCTTCGGGCGCGGTGTCCACTCGTGCCCCGGCGGTCCGCTGGCCCGCGTGGAAGCACGTGTCACCGTCGAGCGGCTGCTGGACCGACTCGGCGACATTCGGATCTCCGAAGAGAAGCACGGACCCGCCGACGACCGGCACTTCGCCTACGAACCGACCTACATCCTCCGCGGACTGACCGAGATCCATCTCGAGTTCACTCCCGTCTCCGTCACGGAAGGAAGCGCCCATGTCCACTGAGAACAGCACGGCAGCAGATCGGGTGGCCATCGTCTCGGGCGCCGCATCCGGCATCGGACGAGCGATCGCCGGAGAACTTGCCGGACGCAACCACCCCGTCGCTCTGCTCGACCGCAGCGGCGACGCCGTCCGGGCCGCAGCGGACGAACTGGCGAACGACGGAGCTCGGGTGATCGGGCTCGAGGTGGACGTCTCGGATCGGGCGAGCGTCGACGCGGCCGTCGAGAAGGCACGCGCCGAACTCGGCCCGATCTCGATCATCGTCACGAGTGCCGGCATCCAGGAAAGCGCACCGTTCGGTGAAATCACCGCGGAGTCGTGGCAGCGGACCCTCGACGTCAATCTCACCGGCACCTTCAACACGATCCAGTCGGCACTGCCCGACCTCCTCGAAGCAGGATGGGGCCGCATCGTGACGATCTCATCGTCGAGCGCGCAGTCCGGCGCACCGGATCGCGCACACTACGTCGCATCCAAGGGCGGTGTCATCGCGCTGACGAAGGCGCTGGCATTCGAGCTGTCCCCGAAGGGCATCACCGCCAACACGATTCCACCGTCGATCATCGACACACCGATGGCGCGGGCCGAGGAACAGCCCGGTCAGTTGATCGACCTGGACGTGCTGGCGAACATGACTCCGGTGCGCCGCACCGGCACGCCGCACGACGTGGCCGCGGCGGCTGCCTTCCTGTGCACGGACGACGCCGGCTTCATCACAGGGCAGGCCATCGGCGTCAACGGCGGGTGGTACCTGTAGGCGTGATCTTCCGGACGGCGACCGGTGAGATGGGCACCGGTCGCGGGGGATGGAGATCCGGAGGGGGACCCGAACACCGGGTCCCCCTCCGGACGTTGCCTAGTTCGCGCGACGCAGAGACGCATCCAGTGCGTTCATCAACTCTCCGACCCGAGTTCTCGAGGTGGGGGCGAGCGGATAACGGGAGAGGACGTCGACCACCACGGGAGTCGCGCGTCGCCGGGCGTCGTCGAGCGCGTCCTCCGTTGCTCCCGGGTCGCCGTCAGCCCGGAGTTCGGCGATGCGAGCGGCACTCGCGGCGGCACGCAGGATATGCCCGACCTGGGTCGCCTTCACGATCGGGTGCAGATAGGCAGCCGCTGCAGCATCGCCGGCGCACCGTGCGGCAAGGGAAGCCTCCTCGGTCGGTGCGTCCTTCGCAGCTCTGTGGGCATCCAGGGCGGTGACCCGCTGGAGTCTCGTTCGTCGCGCACCGTCGACGAATTCCCGGGCCGCGTCGAGTGCTGCACGTGGACGACGGTCGTCGGGCACGGACTCCTCGAAGACGGGGAGCACGGCCTGTGCACTCTCCGCCACGTATCGGGCGACCGCCCGTAGTTCGTCCATGGTGAGTTCGAAATCACCGAACACGCTTGTCGCCGGCTCGATCCGTCCCACATCTCCGACCTGAGTTAGGACATTACTGGCCGGTATAACCCCTGACGAGGCTTTCACCTGCGCATCCACTCCGTCGCCGAAGCGGATCGGGACACTAAGCAGGTAGGTTCGGACAGTGGCATTCGTGCGGAAGGTGCGTACCGCATCCGGGGCGGTAGCGGTGCAGGTCGTGCGCAAACACCGCGGCCGGCACGAGATCCTCGCCCACGTCGGGTCCGCGCACACCGACGTCGAGCTGGGCATTCTGCTCGAACGAGCCCGCCAGCTCCTGCACGGCGATCAAGGCATGCTCGACCTGGATGTGCCGACGCCCGTCGAGCAGATCGCCGACGTGGCCGACTGGCGGACCGGTCGACTACCCGGCCCGACCACGAGCAAGGGCGGCGAGCTCGCCGGCGCGGGACGAACCGTGCGCACCAGCGCCCGGTTGCTCTACGACGTGCTCGCCTTCGTCTACAACCGGCTCGGCTTCGACGTCCTCGACGATGCGGTGTTCGAGGATCTGGTCATCGCCCGGATCGTGGAACCGACCTCGAAGATCGATGCGCTGCGCGTTCTCGAAGATCTCGGCGCGGAACCGGTGTCGTACAAAACGATTCAACGTCACCTTGCGCAGATCATCACCGGTGACTACCGCGATCGGATCGCCCGCCGCTGTTTCGAGTATGCCGCCGAAACCGGCGGGTTGGGGTTGTTGCTGTTCGATGTGACCACCTTGTACTTCGAAGCGGAGAAGGAAGA
The DNA here is from genome assembly GCF_048381395.1 of Rhodococcus shunpengi. NCBI lineage: Bacteria > Bacillati > Actinomycetota > Actinomycetes > Mycobacteriales > Nocardiaceae > Rhodococcus > Rhodococcus shunpengi. Next base: position 4,046 of record NZ_JBLWIU010000032.1, on the reverse strand, counting down.
CGACCTGCGCAAGGTCGGCTACAGCAAGGAGCGCCGGGTCGATCCGCAGATCGTGGTCGGGCTGCTCGTCGACCGCACCGGGTTCCCACTGCAGATCGGCTGTTTCGAAGGCAACAAGGCCGAAACCCACACCCTGGTCCCGATCGTGCGTCAGTTCCAGGCCCGCCACGACATCGAGGGTGTGGAGATGGTCATCGCCGCCGACGCCGGCATGCTGTCGGCGGCGAATCTGACTGCTCTGGACGAGGCGGGCCTGAAGTTCATCGTCGGCTCCCGGGTGACGAAGGCACCCGCTGATCTGACGTCCCATTTCCATTGGCACGGTAATGTATTCACCGACGGGCAGATCATCGATACCGTCACACCCCGGCACGCCCGCAGCGTGGTCAACACCGTGAAACGGCGCGCCGAACCGGTCTGGGATCCGGGACGGCATCCCAGCTCGTGGCGGGCGATCTGGCAGTACACCCGCAAACGTGCCGTCCGCGACAACCAGACATTGAACGCGCAGGAAGCGCGGGCGCGGGCGGTGGTCGAGGGCACGACGAAGGCCAAGGCCACCCGCTTCGTCAAGACCACCACCGCAGGTCAGCGACTCGACGACGCCGCGCTGGCACGAGCTCGATCGCTGGTGGGCTTGAAGGGATATGTCACCAACATTCCCGTCACGCGCATGGAACCGGGCGAGGTGATCGGCAAGTACCACGACCTATGGCATGTCGAGCAGTCGTTTCGCATGTCGAAAACCGATCTGCGGGCCCGGCCGATGTTCCACCGCACCCGCGACGCCATCGAAGCGCACCTGACCATCGTGTTCGCCGCCCTGGCTGTGGCCCGCTGCGCCCAGGACCAGACCGGTGTGGCGATCGCGAGACTGGTCAAGCAACTGCGGCCGCTACGGACCTCCACCATCGCCATCAACGGTGCCGTCCAGGACTTTCCGCCGCAGATCCCGGCTGCCGAGCTGGAGATTCTCACCCGTCTCGGGTTCGAATTGGGACACTAAGCCAAATGTCCTAACTCAGGTCCGAGCATAGGTCGACCGGATGTCCGCATACGAGAAAAGGGGACCCGCGAAAGCGGGTCCCCTTCTCAAAGCCGAAGACCCCCAACAATGTTGGGGGTCTTCGGTAACGGGTGTTCGGCGGTGTCCTACTCTCCCACACCCTGTCGAGTGCAGTACCATCGGCGCAGACAGGCTTAGCTTCCGGGTTCGGAATGGGACCGGGCGTTTCCCTGTCGCTATGGCCGCCGTAACTCTATGAAACAATATTCCACGCATCGGATTCGGTTCTCCCGCAGGGGGATTTCCGGTATCTGATGTGTGTGTTGTTTCAGATACCGCACAGTGGACGCGTAACATCTTCGTGGTAAGTCCTCGGCCTATTAGTACCGGTCACCTCCACCCATTGCTGGGCTTCCAGTTCCGGCCTATCAACCCGGTGGTCTGCCGGGGGCCTTACCCCCTCGAGGGGGTGAGAAACCTCATCTTGGAACAGGCTTCCCGCTTAGATGCTTTCAGCGGTTATCCCTTCCGAACGTAGCCAACCAGCCATGCCCCTGGCGGGACAACTGGCACACCAGAGGTTCGTCCGTCCCGGTCCTCTCGTACTAGGGACAGCCTTCCTCAAGTTTCTAACGCGCGCGGCGGATAGAGACCGAACTGTCTCACGACGTTCTAAACCCAGCTCGCGTGCCGCTTTAATGGGCGAACAGCCCAACCCTTGGGACCTACTCCAGCCCCAGGATGCGACGAGCCGACATCGAGGTGCCAAACCATCCCGTCGATATGGACTCTTGGGGAAGATCAGCCTGTTATCCCCGGGGTACCTTTTATCCGTTGAGCGACACCGCTTCCACATGCCGGTGCCGGATCACTAGTCCCGACTTTCGTCCCTGCTCGACCTGTCAGTCTCACAGTCAAGCTCCCTTGTGCACTTGCACTCGACACCTGATTGCCAACCAGGCTGAGGGAACCTTTGGGCGCCTCCGTTACATTTTGGGAGGCAACCGCCCCAGTTAAACTACCCACCAGGCACTGTCCCTGAACCAGATCATGGTCCGAGGTTAGAGGTCCAATACGATCAGAGTGGTATTTCAACAACGACTCCACCCATACTGGCGTATGAGCTTCACAGTCTCCCACCTATCCTACACAAACCGAACCGAACACCAATACCAAGCTATAGTGAAGGTCCCGGGGTCTTTTCGTCCTGCCGCGCGTAACGAGCATCTTTACTCGTAATGCAATTTCGCCGAGTCTGTGGTCGAGACAGCAGAGAAGTCGTTACGCCATTCGTGCAGGTCGGAACTTACCCGACAAGGAATTTCGCTACCTTAGGATGGTTATAGTTACCACCGCCGTTTACTGGGGCTTAAATTCTCAGCTTCGCCACCGAAATGGCTAACCGGTCCTCTTAACCTTCCAGCACCGGGCAGGCGTCAGTCCGTATACATCGTCTTACGACTTCGCACGGACCTGTGTTTTTAGTAAACAGTCGCTTCTCTCTGGTCTCTGCGACCACCCCCAGCTCGGACCGCTAGGATCGTCACCGGGCGTGGTCCCCCTTCTCCCGAAGTTACGGGGGCATTTTGCCGAGTTCCTTAACCACAGTTCTCTCGATCGCCTCGGTATTCTCTACCTGACCACCTGTGTCGGTTTGGGGTACGGGCCGTGTACCAACTCACTAGAGGCTTTTCTCGGCAGCATAGGATCACTGAATTCCCCTCAACGGGTACGCATCACCTCTCAGGCTGTATGTGACACGGATTTGCCTATGTCACGCCCTACCGGCTTACACCAGGTATTCCATCACCTGGCCCAGCTACCTTCCTGCGTCACCCCATCGCTTGACTACTACAATCAGGGTCCCGTGCAGCCAGTTCGTCGACTCCCGAAGGAGACGACCAACCTTTTGGACGGTTAGCACAACTGATTCGCCATTGGGCGCGGATACACGGGTACGGGAATATCAACCCGTTGTCCATCGACTACGCCTGTCGGCCTCGCCTTAGGTCCCGACTCACCCTGGGCGGATTAACCTGGCCCAGGAACCCTTGGTCATCCGGCGGACGAGTTTCTCACTCGTCTTTCGCTACTCATGCCTGCATTCTCACTCGCGCAGCCTCCACACCTGGATCACTCCGGCGCTTCTACGGCTGCACGACGCTCCCCTACCCACCCACACACCTGGCTGAATCTCCGTGGAGACCCAGCGGGTTCATGTGAGTGCCGCGGCTTCGGCGGTGTACTTGAGCCCCGCTACATTGTCGGCGCAGAACCACTTGACCAGTGAGCTATTACGCACTCTTTCAAGGGTGGCTGCTTCTAAGCCAACCTCCTGGTTGTCTCAGCGATCCCACATCCTTTTCCACTTAGTACACGCTTAGGGGCCTTAGCCGGCGATCTGGGCTGTTTCCCTCTCGACTACGAAGCTTATCCCCCGCAGTCTCACTGCCGCGCTCTCACTCACCGGCATTCGGAGTTTGGCTGATTTCGGTAAGCTTGTGGGCCCCCTAGACCATCCAGTAGCTCTACCTCCGGTGAGAAACACGCGACGCTGCACCTAAATGCATTTCGGGGAGAACCAGCTATCACGGAGTTTGATTGGCCTTTCACCCCTACCCACAACTCATCCCCTCAGTTTTCAACCTAAGTGGGTTCGGGCCTCCACGACGTCTTACCATCGCTTCACCCTGGCCATGGGTAGATCACTCCGCTTCGGGTCTAGAACATGCCACTACAGACGCCCTATTCGGACTCGCTTTCGCTACGACTACCCCACACGGGTTAACCTCGCGACATGCCACTAACTCGCAGGCTCATTCTTCAAAAGGCACGCCATCACCCCCAGCAGCAAGCTGCTCGAAGGCTCTGACGGATTGTAAGCGCACGGTTTCAGGTACTATTTCACTCCCCTCCCGGGGTACTTTTCACCTTTCCCTCACGGTACTAGTCCGCTATCGGTCACCAGGGAGTATTCAGGCTTATCGGGTGGTCCCGACAGATTCACACCGGATTTCACGGGCCCGGTGCTACTCGGGTA
>NZ_JBLWIU010000031.1:178226-191825 GCF_048381395.1 Rhodococcus shunpengi | reverse complement strand
CTCGTTGTCCCGTTCCTCTCGGCCCGGGTCGGTGTCCGTGTCGCTCTGACCTGGAATAAGTTACGCGAACATCTCCGAGAACACCAAATCGCCAGCTCAGAGCGGGTTTATCGACTTACGGAGCGTCGTTGTGAGGGTGTTCAGGGGACCCAGTACTTCGCTGCGAGGTGCTGAACGATCGGATCGTCCTCGCCGGCCTGCTCCAGCATCGCGAGGTCGCTGCGGAGATCCATGAGGCGAGGGTCGTCCCCTTCCGCGTCGCCGATCGGCCGGCCCCCGTCCTCGGCGCGCTGCCGCAGGATCTTCTCCCGAACCCGGTCCTTCAACGACTCAGCCATGAGAGAAGCATGCTGCGCGGTGACCGGGTTGTCGAGGATTTCGCAGCCGTGTCCGAGACCGCTCTCGTGCGCGCCGATAGTCGCGGTCGCTTCGCGTCAACGGTCCTTGTCCCGGAAGACCCGGACGGCCATGGGCAGCACCACGGCAAGAGCGCCGATGATCAGGACCAAGGAGAACAGTTCCATCAACATGTCTCCATCATCCGTGCGAATCGCACAGCGCGCAGAAACGTCGAAGGCCCCTCACCGTGGTGAGGGGCCTTCGTGGAGCTGCCTGTCGGAATCGAACCGACGACCTTTTCATTACGAGTGAAATGCTCTACCGACTGAGCTAAGGCAGCGAGCCTTTCGGCGTCCGAAGTCTAGCGGACTACCCCCACCCCGACGCAAACCGGCACTTCGGCTACCGGAACGCCGAGCTCAACCGGGCTGCGAGCGCCGCGAGAGCGAAGCGGGGTTTGACGTTCTGGGCGAGCGCCTCCCGGCAGTCGAGGATGGCCTCGATGCACTCGAGCAGCGACTCCGGCCGGGTCCTCGACGCCAGGTCGGCCGCGCGATCCGACATGTCCGGATGGTTGAGCGTGACCCGCGACCCGAAGGCATGCACCAGTGCGTCCCGGTACAGGCCGGCGAGATCGATCAGGGCTCGGTCCATGATGTCGCGCTCGGTCCGCGTCTTCCGCGACTTCTGGGTGCGTTCGAGTTCCTTGAGGACCCCGGCCGAACCGCGAAGCGCACCCGCAGCTCCCTTGCCGGTACCGCCGGCACCGAGAGCGGTCCTCAGCTCCTCGGTCTCGCGCTCGTCGCGCTCCGCACTGATCTCCTTCGCCTCGGTCTCGGCGCTGCGGCCGAGGTCGTCGGCTGCGGAGTAGGTGGTGGCGGGGCGCAGGACCGCGCCGGCGACAGCGAGCGCACGTGCCCGGTTGTCGCGGGCACCCTCGTCGATGGCCAGCCGTCGGGCCCGGCCGACGTGGCCGGCGCTGACGGATGCAGCCCACTGCGCCGTCTTCGGATCGATGCCGTCGGTGGCTTCGAGGACGCGCGCGATGGCGTCGGCGCTGGGGGTGACCAACCCGATGTGACGGCAGCGCGAGCGCAGCGTCACCGAGATGTCCTCGGGATCGACCGACGGCGCACACAGGAGGAAAACCGTTCGCTGCGGCGGTTCCTCGACCACCTTCAGCAGCGCGTTCGCGGCGCCTTCGGTGAGACGGTCGGCGTCCTCGATCACCACGACCTGCCATCGCCCCGTGCTGGGACGCCGCGACGCGACCTGCACGATGTCGCGCATCGACTTGACGCTGATCGTCAGTCCCTCGGGCACGACCCGCCGTACGTCGCCGTGGGTGCCGGCCATCGTGGTGGTGCAGGCGTGGCATCGCCCGCAGCCGGGAGTCTCCTCGTCGGTGCACTGCAGGGCGGCGGCGAAACACAGCGCCGCGACCGAGCGACCGGACCCGGGAGGACCTGTGAACAGCCACGAGTGCGTCATCGCCGACCCGGTGTCGCCCCGACGGGCAGCTACCGCGGCCGCGACGAGTTCGGTCTCGACATCGCGTTGACCGACGAGACGATCGAAGACCCCGGGCATGCGCTCAGCCTAACGACCGGGTCCGACGGGTCCGGATCACGTGTCCGAAACGTTCAAGACGGCCGCACGTCCACGGCCCTACCGTCGGACCATGACCATTCATTTCTCCGCAGTGGGGCTCGTCGTCGCCGATCTCGATCGCTCCTTCGCGTGCTATCGCGTGCTCGGCCTCGACCTGCCCACCGAAGCACCCGAGGTACCGCACTTCGAGGTCACTCTCCCCGGTGGTCTGCGCCTGATGTGGGACACCGTCGAGTCCGTCCGCAGCTTCGATCCGGAGTTCGAGCCGTCGTCCGGAGGCGGGGCGGCGCTCGCCTTCGACTGTGGTTCCCCAGAGGCGGTCGACGAGACACTTGCAGCGTTGATCGAGGCGGGGTGCACGTCGACGAAGGCGCCCTGGGACGCATTCTGGGGACAGCGCTACGCGAGTGCGATCGATCCCGACGGCCACAGCCTCGACCTGTTCGCCGCGCTCCCGGGATGACTCCGGACGAGCTCACCGAGGGTGACACCCGACAGCGCACGAACGTCCCGGGCCATATGCGCCTGGTCGCTGTACCCGCAGTCGGCCGCGACCCGGGCGAAGTCGTCACCGGCCCGGGCACGCGCGACCGCCCGACGGAAGCGCAGTACCCGCGACAACGTCTTCGGTCCGTATCCGTAGGCCCGGGCCGAGCGACGACGCAGGGTCCTGTCGCTCCAGCCGAGGGTCGCGGCGACTTCCGTGACGGCCGCACCGGCGGCCAGCGTCCGCGCGAGGTCGGCCATCGGATCGTGTTCGTCGATCGCGCCCCGCACGGCGTCGACCAGCGCAGCGACGGGATCGTCCTCGGCTCGAACCGCGAGGAGACGCACACGACGTGACGGCCACAGATCGTCGAGCGGAACCCGTCGATCGGTCAGCTCGCTCGCGTCGACGCCGAAGAACCGCGCCCCCAGGCCGGGCTCGAACCGGACGGCCGTCAGCGGTCGGTCCGCCGCCAGATCGGAGAACTGGGACGTCGTGTCCGGGCCGGCGACGAGGAAGCCGCCGGCGTGCCGGATGAGGTCCATGCAACCGTCCGGCAGCACATGGGTTCCGCCTACGCGGGCACCGGACGGCTCGGACCGCCACAGTGTGACGCTGCGGATCCCCGTCGGCAGTTCGCGGTACACACCGTGAGGCTATCCGCGTACCCCGACGGGGACCCGTCAGTCCGTCGTCTTCTTCGCGGCGGCTTTCTTCGTCGTCTTCTTCGCCGCCGTCTTCTTGGCGGTGGTCTTCTTGGCGGCAGTCTTCTTCGCCGCAGTCTTCTTCGCGGTCTTCTTGGCCGGACCGCGTGCCCGACGGTCGGCGAGCAGTTCGGATGCCCGCTCGTCGGTGATGGACTCGACCTCGTCGCCCTTGCGCAGGCTCGCGTTCGTCTCACCGTCGGTGACGTACGGACCGAACCGGCCGTCCTTGATCACCATCGGCTTGCCGCTGACCGGGTCGGTGCCCAGCTCGCGCAGCGGCGGCGTGGCGGCGGCCTGCCGGCCGCGGCGCTTCGGCTCCGCGTAGATCTTCAACGCCTCCTCGAGGGTGACGGTGAAGATCTGCTCCTCGTTCGCGAGCGACCGCGAGTCGGTGCCCTTCTTCAGGTACGGACCGTAGCGGCCGTTCTGAGCGGTGATCTCGTCGCCGGACTCCGGATCGACACCCACCACGCGCGGCAACGACAGCAGTTTCAGGGCGTCTTCCAGGGTGACCGTGGACAGGTCCATCGTCTTGAACAGCGAACCCGTGCGAGGCTTCGGGCCGGTCTTCTTCGCGGCCTTCTTCGCGGGAGCCTTCTTCGCTGCCTTCTTGGCGACGGCCTTCTTGGTGGCGGTCTTCGTGCCGCCCTCTCCCTCCGAGCCGAGTTCCTCGACGGGGATGGGCGTGACGTCCGGCTCCGGTTCGGGCTCGGGTTCGGGATCGGGGATCAACTCGGTCACGTAGGGACCGAAGCGACCCTCCCGCGCGACGATCTCGTAACCGGTCGACGGATCGACACCGAGGACGCGTCCCTCCTGCGGCGTCGAGAAGAGCTTCTCGGCGTACTCGAGGGTGAGCTCGTCCGGCGGCAGGTCGTCGGGCAGGTTCGCCCGCTGCGAGGTCGGCTCGGCGTCGGGGTTGTCGGGGTCGGTGACCATCCGTTCGAGGTACGGACCGAAGCGACCCACACGCACGTGGATCTCACGACCCTCGGAGTCGTCGAACAGGCGGATGGAGTTGATCTCGCGGGCATCGATGTCCTCGAGGTTCTCCCCCACCAGCTTCTTCAGGCCGCCCTTGCGCGCGACCGACTCCTCGTGACCGTCGTCGCTGCCGAAGTAGAACCGCGTCAGCCAGTCGGTGCGCTGCCGGTGACCGGAGGCGATCTCGTCGAGATCGTCCTCCATCCCGGCCGTGAAGTCGTAGTCGACGAGCTGGGCGAAGTGCGCTTCGAGCAGGCCGATGACGGCGAACGCCACCCACGACGGGACGAGCGCGCTGCCACGCTTGTAGACGTAGCCGCGGTCGAGGATGGTCTTGATGATCGACGCGTAGGTCGAGGGCCGGCCGATCCCGAGCTCTTCGAGCGTCTTGATCAGGCTCGCCTCGGTGTACCGGGCGGGCGGGTTGGTGGAGTGACCGTCCGGATCGAGCTTCGTCGCGGTGACCGACGCGCCCTCGGACAGGTTCGGCAGACGCGACTCCGCGTCGTCCGACTGGCCGCCGGCCTCCTCGTCGACACTCTCGACGTATGCCTTGAGGAAGCCCGGGAACGTGATGGTGCGGCCCGACGACGAGAAGGTGCACTCCTCGCCGCTGCCCGCGGTGCCGGTGATACGCAGCGTCAGCGTCGTGCCCCGCGCGTCGGCCATCTGCGAGGCGACGGTGCGCTGCCAGATGAGCTCGTAGAGCTTGAACTCGTCGCCGTCGAGGCGCGCGTGCAGCTCGCCGGGGGTGGCGAAGACGTCGCCGGCGGGACGGATCGCCTCGTGTGCTTCCTGCGCGTTCTTGACCTTGCGGGTGTACTGGCGCGGCGTCGGATGGACGAACTCGGCACCGTACAGCTGGGTGGCCTGTGCGCGGGCCGCCGCGATCGCCGACTCGGACAGCGTCGTCGAGTCGGTACGCATGTAGGTGATGTAGCCGTTCTCGTACAGACGCTGCGCGGTGCGCATGGTGCGCTCGGACGAGAACCGCAGCTTGCGGCCCGCCTCCTGCTGCAGCGTCGACGTCATGAACGGCGCGTAGGGCTTGCGGGTGTACGGCTTGCTCTCGGCCGACGACACCGTCAGCGCGACACCGGCGAGTGCCTCCGCGAGGCGGCGTGCACGGTCCTCGTCGAGGACGACGACACCGTTCGACTTCAGGTTCCCGTCGGGCCCGAAGTCGCGACCCGAGGCGACACGGGAACCGTCGACGTTGACCAGGCGGGCACCGAACGAACGGGGGCTCGCATCGGCGCCGGCGTCCATCGTGGCCGCGATGTCCCAGTACTCGGCGGACTTGAACGCCATGCGCTCGCGTTCGCGCTGCACGATCACGCGGGTCGCCACCGACTGCACACGACCCGCCGACAGACGGGGCATGACCTTCTTCCACAGCACGGGGCTGACCTCGTAGCCGTACAGACGGTCGAGGATGCGGCGGGTCTCCTGCGCGTCGACCAGGTCGTTGTCGAGATCGCGGGTGTTCTCGGCGGCCGCGCGGATGGCGGGCTCGGTGATCTCGTGGAAGACCATGCGCCGGACCGGCACCTTGGGCTTGAGGGTCTCGAGCAGGTGCCAGGCGATGGCCTCGCCCTCACGGTCGGGGTCGGTGGCGAGGTAGAGCTCGTCGGCGTCCTTGAGCAGGCTCTTCAGCTCCGAGACCTTGGTCTTCTTGTCGGCGCTGACGACGTAGAGGGGTTCGAAGTCGTGATCGACGTCGACACCGAGGCGCGCCCACGACTCACCCTTGTACTTGGCGGGGACGTCCGCGGCACCGCGCGGCAGGTCGCGGATGTGACCGACCGATGCCTCGACGACGTAGTTGCGACCGAGGTAGGGAGCGATCTTCCTCGCCTTGGTCGGGGACTCGACGATCACGAGCCGACGCGTGCCCGACGAACCGCCCGCAGTGCTCTTCTCCCGTGCTGCCACCGTGCCGCCCGCACCTTCCCTCATTGCCGACATGTCGTCTTGTTCGAAGACATGTATACCGACCCGTTCCCCAGACGCGGCCACACACAGGGTCGCACATCCTCGGGGAACGGCTCTTCACAAGTGATGATCACCCGGTTCCACGTGCGGCCAGATCCGTCGTGCCGCGTCGGCGTCCGGAGGTGCACCGATGTTCTCGACGAGCCTCGTCAGACGCCTCCGGCCGGAGATCCTCAACCCCGGCCCACCGGTGCCGTGCGTACCGATCAGGGTCGGTGCGATGCCGGCGCGCATGAGCGCCTGCGCCAGAACTGCATGGGTGTCGGGAGCCGTCGGATCCAGACCGAGAACATACTGTGCTCCCTCGACCTCCATGCGACCGGACGCGAGGAACCACGCCCGCTGGGCCCGCGAGGACGGAACCCAGCCGGTCGGGACCGTCTTGCCGTCGTTGCTGTTCCACTGGGTCGCGAGCGGGACGAGAGCGGAGTCGGTGGACGTGCTGACGGTGAACAGCTCACCGTCGACGGCGATGTCCGCCTCGACTCCCGTGTCGGTCACGAGCTGCACGATCGCACGGGCGCGCCATTCGGCGTCGACCTCCACGGTCAGCACCGCGCCGTCGTCGGTGAGACGCGCACGTCCGTGTGCCGCGAGCAGGCCGCTCAGGTCGGCCAGGGCGGGCGGCATCGTGTCGGCCCCGAAGAAGGACAGCTGACTCACGGGTCCTCCTCTCCCGGCTCCGTGAGCGCGACGAGGCGGCGAGGTTCCGCGACCGGTTCGCGCACACGTCCCGGAAAATGCATCGTCCCCCATCACCTGAGGCGACGGGGGACGATCGGGCGAGGTGGTTGACCTTGCCCGGTTGCTCGCTCGAGCGGGTGGATCAGAGTGCGCGCACGCCGGTGGCCTGCGGGCCCTTGGTGCCCTGACCGACCTCGAACTCGACTCGCTGGTTCTCCTCGAGGGTGCGGAAGCCGGAACCCTGGATCTCGGAGTAGTGAACGAACACGTCGGCGGAGCCGTCCTCAGGAGCGATGAAGCCGAAGCCCTTCTCCGCGTTGAACCACTTCACAGTGCCCTGTGCCATGCTTTTCCTTCTCTTTCTAACACCGGATTCGACGAACCGCCGGGTACGCGATCCGCCAGGTCCCGGTTCCGACCGCTGTACTTCTCGAGTCCCCCGTTGGAAGAGCTAAAGCACCGCGCTCGCAACCATCGATCCTGCGAGCGTGCACTTTTCCAAGTCTACGAACACAGAAGCTGCGACCGGGTGTCAGTCAACCACGTTCTGGGCACGCGCAACAGTAGGAATGGGCACAAACGTGCCAATTCCCTGATCTTGTTCATGTCTCGGTAGCATTACCCACGGGTAGCTGTTGCTCCCATGTTACGGGAAGCCACTGTGGCCCCACTCGTCCCGGACCCGGGTCTCCCGCATCCGACACAGCCTCCCCGTATCCGACACAGCCTCCCCGTATCCGACACACTCCTATCGACAGACGTTTCCGACAGACACCTCGTCCGACCCAGCGGAGTACTGCGTGACCGGCTCGCCCTTCCTCCACAGCGGCGACGCCACCGCCCCCACCTACGGTCGTGAGCTGCTCGACCGGCTGCTCGCCGGCACCCCGACGGGCGAGTCACCGCTGACCCACGTCGCAGAGATCCCGGCCCGACCCGCCCACCACAGCGACTGGCCGCAGTGGGCACACGAGGACGTCGTCCGGGCCTTCCGCGAACAGGGCGTCGAGCGTCCCTGGCACCACCAGGCGAGCGCCGCCGACATCGCGGCCGGCGGGGAGAACGTGGTGGTGTCCACCGGCACCGCGTCGGGCAAATCGGTCGCCTACCAGCTGCCCGTCCTGAGCGCGCTCGCCGACGACCCGCAGGCCACCGCCCTGTACCTGTCGCCCACCAAGGCCCTCGGCGCCGACCAGCTGCGCGCGGTCACCGAACTGACCTCCGACATCGACGGCCTGTCGACCGTGTGCGCGTGCGCCTACGACGGCGACACCTCCACCGAGATCCGGCAGTGGACGCGCCGGCACTCGCGCTGGATCTTCACCAATCCCGACATGCTGCACCTGTCGCTGTTGCCCGCCCACGCACGATGGGCCCGGCTGTGGCGGCGCCTGCGGTACGTCGTCGTCGACGAATGCCACTCCTATCGGGGTGTGTTCGGCTCGCACGTCGCACTGATCCTGCGTCGGCTCCGGCGCGTCGCCCGCCGGTACGGCGCCGATCCCGTCTTCGTCCTCGCCTCCGCGACGACCGCGGAACCGGGGGCAGCGGCGTCCCGGCTCATCGGAGCACCCTGCCGCGAGCTCACCGAGGACGGTTCGCCGCACGGACCCCGCACCGTCGCGATGTGGGAGCCGCCCCTGCTGCGCGAACTCACGGGCGAACACGGCGCTCCGGTGCGGCGGGCCGCCGGGACCGAGGCCGCGCGTCTTCTCACCGACCTCGTCGTCGAAGGTGCCCGCACCCTGGCGTTCGTCCGGTCGCGTCACGGCGCCGAGCTCACGGCCATGGGTGCACGCCGGCTTCTCGCCGAGGCGGCACCGGATCTCGTCGACCGGGTGGCGGCCTACCGCGCGGGCTACCTCGCCGAGGATCGGCGCGATCTCGAGGCCGCTCTCTCCGACGGCCGTCTGCTCGGCGTCGCCAGCACCAACGCCCTCGAACTCGGAGTGGACATCGCCGGTCTGGACGCGGTGATCGTCGCCGGATTCCCGGGCACGGTCGCGTCCTTCCGGCAGCAGGGCGGTCGCGCCGGCCGCCGCGGGCAGGGTTCGCTCGTCGTGCTGGTCGCGCGGGACGATCCGCTCGACACCTATCTCGTGCACCATCCGCAGGCACTGCTCGACCGGCCGGTCGAGGCGACGGTCACCGATCCGAACAATCCGTACGTGCTCGGACCCCAACTCCTCTGCGCTGCATCGGAACTGCCGCTCAACGATGCCGAGGTCGAGGAGTTCGGCGCGCTCGACGTCCTCACGGGCCTCGCGGAGCAGGGACTGATCCGGCGCCGCCCGCACGGCTGGTTCGTCACCCCGGGAACGCAACCCCACGGCGATGTCGAGATCCGCGGCGGGATCGGCCACCAGGTCTCGATCGTCGAGGGCGACACCGGTCGCATGCTCGGCACCGTCGATGCCGCCCGCGCCCCCGCGACCGTTCACCCCGGAGCGGTGCACCTGCACCAGGGCGAAACCTTCGTCGTCGACGAGTTGTATCTCGACGACGGCATCGCCCTCGTGCACGCCGAGGACCCGGAATGGTCGACGAGCGCACGCGAGATCACCGACATCTGCTGCATCTCCGTCGACGAATACCGCGAGTTCGGGCCCGTCACGGTCGCGTCCGTGGGGGTCGAGGTGACGCATCGCGTGGTCGGCTATCTGCGCCGCCTGCCGTCCGGGGAGGTGCTCGACCAGATCCCCCTCGACATGCCGGAGCACACGCTCGACACCCGCGCGGTGATGTACACGATCGACCCCGACCTGCTCGACCGGATCGGGGTGACCCCCGATCGCGTACCCGGCGCACTCCACGCCGCCGAGCATGCCGCGATCGGTCTGCTCCCCCTGCTCGCGACGTGCGATCGCGGCGACATCGGCGGTGTCTCCACCGACCTGCACCCCGACACCGGGCTGCCCACCGTCTTCGTCTACGACGGACAGCCCGGCGGTGCCGGATTCGCCGAACGCGGATACCACCGGATCACCAAATGGCTCACCGCGACCCGCGATGCGGTCGCGGCGTGCGAGTGCGCCGCCGGATGCCCGTCGTGCGTGTACTCCCCCAAGTGCGGGAACGGCAACGATCCTCTCGACAAGGCCGGCGCGGTCGCCGTCCTCGATGCCGTCCTCGCTGCGATCGGGGGGTGACGCCGGTTCAGGCCACCGGCGCGCCTCCGGCCTCGGCGCGTTCGGCGGCCAGCAGCGCGGCACGCGCCTCGCGGCGGCGCGCCTGCTCGGCCGGATCCGGGACGGGAACGGCCGCCAGCAGTCGCTTGGTGTACGGATCCGACGGCGAACGCAGGATGCGATCGGTCCGATCGAACTCGACGAGCCTGCCGGCGCGCATCACGGCGATGCGACGGGCGAGCACCTCGACGACGGCCAGGTCGTGGCTGATGAACAGGCACGCGAAGCCGTACTCACGCTGCAGTTCCCGGAACAGCTCGAGCACCTTGGCCTGCACCGACACGTCGAGCGCGGAGGTGGGTTCGTCCGCGATCAGCAGTGTCGGTTCGAGCGCGAGGGCCCGGGCGATGCCGACCCGCTGACGCTGTCCGCCGGAGAGCTGGTGCGGATAGCGGTTGCGCATGTCGCGGGGCAGATGGACCTGATCGAGGAGTTCTTCGACCTTCTTGTCCCGCTGCGTGCGGTCCATCTCGGTGTGCAGCAGCATCGGCTCGGCGATGGACTGTCCGATCGGCCACCGCGGATTGAGCGACGAACCCGGATCCTGGAAGACGATGCCGATCTTGCGGCGTACAGGACGCAGGTCGCGCGCCGACATCTTCGTGATGTCCACACCGCCGACGGACAACGACCCCGAGTGCAGCCCGACCAGGCCGACCGCGGCCTTGCCGATGGTCGACTTACCCGAGCCCGATTCGCCGACGAGCCCGACGACCTCACCGGGTTCGATGTCGAGACTCACCCCGTCCACAGCGCGGAAACCGCTGTTGCGTCGGGTACCGGGGTACTCGATCACCGCGTCGACGAACCGGAGCGCGTACTGCACGTCCGGAGTGTCGTCGGCACCCACCTCACCGGCGCGCGAGCCGAGGTGGGGCACCGAGGCGAGCAGTTCGCGGGTGTAGGCGTGCTCCGGCGTGCCGAAGATCCGATCCGACGTCCCCTGCTCGACGATCGCACCGTCGCGCATGACGATGATGCGGTCGGCCATGTCGGCGACCACACCCATGTCGTGCGTGATGAGCACGATCGCCGCGTCCACCCGCTCGCGCAGGTCGCGCATGAGCTGCAGGATTTCCGCCTGCACCGTCACGTCGAGAGCGGTGGTGGGTTCGTCGGCGATGAGCACCGACGGCTCGGATGCCAGGGCCTGCGCGATCATCGCGCGCTGACGCTGACCGCCGGAGAGCTGGTGCGGGTAGTAGCCGACGCGCTTCTCGGGTTCGGGCATGTCGACGAGACGCAGCAGCTCGACCACGCGCTCCTTCGCCTCGGCTTTCGTCACGTCGGCGTGCGCTCGGATGGCCTCGGTGATCTGCCACCCGATCGTGTAGACGGGATTGAGAGCCGTCATCGGCTCCTGGAAGATCACGGCGATGTCCTTGCCGCGCACCGAGTTCAGCTCGCGTTCCGTCAGACCGACGAGCTCGCGCCCATCGAGGGTGATGCTGCCGTCGACCCGGCTGTTGTCGGCGAGCAGACCCGGTACCGCCATGGCGGTCGTCGACTTGCCCGAACCGGATTCGCCGACGATCGCCACGATCTCTCCGCGCGCCACCTCGAACGAGACGTCGCGCACGGCGGTCCGCCAGGTCCGGTCCACCTCGAAGTCGATGGTCAGACCGGAGACCTCCAGGATCGGGGCGCCGGGGGTGGTCTTCTCGCGCGTATCGAGACTCATTGCGTCAGCTCCGTTTCGGGTCGAGCGCATCGCGCAGCGCATCACCCATGAGAATGAAGGCCAGCACCGTGACCGACAGGAATCCTGCCGGGAACAGCACCAGATGCGGCGAGGTAGAGAGGTAGCTCTGGCCCAGGTTGATCTGCAGGCCCCAGGACATGGCCGGCATCTGCAGACCGATACCGAGATACGACAGCGCAGCCTCGGCCGCGATGAACGTACCGACGGCGACGGTGGCGTACACCAGCACCGGGGTCAGGGCGTTCGGCAGGATGTGCCGGACGAGGATGCGGAAGGTCGACGCGCCGAGCACCTGCGCCGCCTGGACGTACTCACTGCCCTTGACCGCGATGACCGACGACCGCACCAGGCGCATCGCGGTCATCCAGCCGAAGGCGATCAGCGCCATCGCGACCGTCAGGGCCGTCCTCTCACTGGTCACGGTCAGCAGCACGAGCGCGCCGAGCAGGAGCGGGATGCCGAAGAATACATCGGTGAACCGCGCCAGCACGCTGTCGAGGATTCCTCCGAAATATCCTGCGAGCGAACCGATCAGGACACCGATGACCAGCACACCGATGACGGCCAGCAGACCGATGGACAGCGACACGCGGGCGCCGTAGACGACGTTGGCGTAGTAGTCGCAGCCCTGCAGATCCGTTCCGAACCAGTGCTCCGCGCTGGGTGGGAGACGGGTGTCCGACAGGTCGCAGGCCCGCGGATCGATCCCGCGGGCGAACACCTGCGGCACCACCGCCATCGCGACGAGGACGATCGTGATGACGGCTCCGAACCAGAAGAACGCGCTGCGGCGCAGCTTCTTCCACGCGTTGCCCCACAGACTCGCCTGGCCGACGAGCTCGACGGCCTCACCGGTCACGACATTTCCCGGCTCGCCTTCCTGCACGGCGTGCTGGCGGGCGGCCTCGGCGTTATTGGAATCCATCACCACTACTCGTATCTGATCCGTGGGTCGAGGAAGGCGTACAGCACGTCCACGACGAGATTGAAGAAGATGTAGAAGAAGACCATCAGCGTGACGATGCCGACGACCACTGCACCTTCCTGGTTCTGCACAGCGTCGAAGATGGCGCGGCCGAGCCCGGGAATGTTGAACACGGACTCGGTGATGATCGCGCCGCCGAGCAACGCCCCGATGTCGGCACCGATGAACGTCACGACCGGGATGAGGCTGTTGCGCAAGGCATGCCGGGTCACGATGCGGCTGTATCCGACGCCCTTGGAGCGGGCGGTGCGGATGTAATCGGCCGCCATCGACTCCGAGACCGCGGTGCGCGTCAGTCGTGCCACGTAGGCCATCGACAGGGATGCGAGCACCAGACCGGGCAACAGGTAGCTGTACCAGCCGTCGTTGATACCGGCGATCGGGAACAGACCCAGCTTGTACCCCAGGACGTACTGCGAAACGAACCCGAGGACGAACACCGGGATCGAGACGAGCAGCGTCGACGAGACGAGCACGAGATTGTCGAAGAAGGAATTGCGGCGCAGCGCTGCGAGCACACCGGCCGTGACGCCGATGAGGATCTCGAAGACCACGGCCACCGCGGTCAGCTGGATGGTGACCGGCAGCCGCTGCGAGATGGTGTCCAGCACCGGCCTACCGGAGAAGTCGGATCCGAAGTCGCCCTGGAACAGTCCACCGACGTACTTGATGTACTGGACGAAGAACGGATCGTCGAGGTTGTACTGGGCGCGAAGCTGCGCCACGACCGCGGGAGCGAGCGGGCGATCGCCCGCCAGCGCGCGAATGGGATCGCCCGGAAGGGCGTAGACCATCGCGAAGATGAGGAACGAGGCACCGATCAGGACCGGAACGGTCAACAGCACTCGGCGCGTGATGAAGCGACCCACTGGGTTCTCCTATACGGAACAGAACGTCCTACGCGGGTGGTGGGGTGT
>NZ_JBLWIU010000031.1:20923-178198 GCF_048381395.1 Rhodococcus shunpengi | reverse complement strand
CCCCACCACTCGTCACTCAGCCGACCGTGACCTCTTCGGTCACGATGTCACCGAACGCGTCGATCTTCACGTTGTCGACCCGGTCGCTCGTCACGGCCTGGTTCAGTCCGTAGAAGAGCGGCGTGGCGGGCAGGTCGCGGAACAGGATGTCCTCGGCGCGCTGGTATTCCACCGTGGCCTCGTCGAGGGTGTCGGCGTTGTTACCGGCCGACAGGGCCCCGTCGAACTCGGGGTTGCTGTAGAAGGTCATGTTCGACCCGGCCGGCGGCATCGCGGCCGTGCTGTAGACGGGAGCCAGGAAGTTGTACAGCGACGGGTAGTCCATGATCCAGCCCATCCGGAACGGACCGGTCATGCCCTTGTCGTCCTGCAGCGGCAGGTACTGCGCGAACTGCAGGTCGCCGCGAAGCACGTACTCGACACCGAGGTTGCTGCGGAACTGGTTGCCGATCGCGGTCATCCACTGGTCGTGCCCGGCTCCGGCGTTGAACCACAGATCGACCGGCCGGCTGCGATCGAAGCCGGCCTCGTCGAGCAGCTTGTTGGCCTGCTCGACGTTCAGCTCGCACTTGGCGCCGCAGGCGTCCTCGCGGTAGCCCTCGACGACGGGCGACCCGAAGGAGGCCGCCGGCGTGCGGGTGTCGGTGAAGATGGCCGTGGTGATGGCCTGACGATCGATCGCCATCGAGAATGCTTCGCGGACACGCGGGTCGGCGAAACGCTCGTCGTAGGTCGGGAACGAGAGCGCGGTGATGTCGGGGCGGGCGCGCTCGACGTAGCGATCACCGAACTGGTCGCGGGCGGTGGCCCAGGCGTCCGGCGGCAGGTCCAGCAGCACGTCGAGGCCGCCGGCCTGGACGTCGGTGTAGGCGGTGGTCAGTTCGGTGTAGACCTTGAACTGCACGCCCTCGGCCTGCGCCGGGTTGTCGCCGGCGTACTCCTCGTACTTGGTCACGGTGAAGCCCTGACCGTCGACGAAGTCCTCGTCGGCCTTGAACGGGCCGTTGCCGATCGGACGGCGACCGAACGCCTCGGGGTCGTCGAAGAACACCTCGGGCAGAGGGTAGAACGCGGTGTACCCGAGGGTGACCGGGAAGATCGCGAACGGTTCCTTCAGCTCGACGGAGATCGTCGTGTCGTTCACGGCCTCGAGGCCCGACATGGTCGTCGCGGCGGGCTCGGCACCGTCGGCGGCCTGCAGCTCGTCGTATCCCTTGACGTTCTCGAAGAAGTACGAGGCGCCGTACGCGTTGGTGCTCAGAGCGGTGTAGTTCCACGCGTCGACATACGACTTCGCGGTGACGGGAGTTCCGTCGTGGAACGTCCAGCCCTCGTTCAGTTCGATGGTCCAGGTCATCTGGTCCTCGGACTCGACCGATTTCGCGACGCCGGTGTACTCCACGTCGCTGGTCTCGTCGTTGTAGCGCACCAACGGCGTGAACAGTGACTTGAGGACCTGATTGCCCTCGCTCTCGGTGGTGTTGCCCGGAACCAGCGGGTTCTCGGGCTGCATGATGTGCAGGCTGTAGACGCCCTCGGCACCGGAAGCGCTGCCGCCCCCACATGCCGCGAGCAGGCCGGCAGCCACGAAGCCTGCCGACACGGCCGCGATTACGCGCTTGACCCTCAAGATCGATCCTCCCTCAATTCCCGCGGGACGGGGTCGCCGTCCGCGCAGGCCGCGATGGTCCGCGGTGTCGGTGTGGGCCACAGTGCGAACGATGTGCAGCCCGGAATGCCGGGGGACTCTGGACACACTTCGAGAGTCCGTCACGCGGCGTCCCCCGATCGGGGGACCGGAAAAGAACGAACGAAATACCTTCGTAATCAGACAGGAACACACGTCGCCTGCCGGATACGTCGATGCGAAAGGGTTCCGACCACGGAACCGACCCTCATCCCCGCACTACATCCGCTCCCGCACCCCTTACCGCTGCCCGACCGGGAACCGGAATTGCTTCGTCCACCACCACTGTGTCCACAATCGTCTATGACGACCGTCACACATAATAAGCACAGGTAAGCAATGAGCGCGAATCCGCTGGATACGGCCGCGAGCGACCCGCCGACGGCCACATCGGGCAGGACCGGCTCGCGCGACGGCCGTCGCCTCCTTCCCGTCGAAGAGGGCCGACACCGCAGCGGTGACCTCGACGAGCGCATCCCACTCGTGGATCTCGCAGCGCCGCAATCGCACTCGCATCCGTGTGGTGATCACCTCGCTCGCCTCGCAGGCCTCCACGACCCCGCGGTCCAGTGCCGAGGCGACCGCCACCGCCGCCAGGTCGGCCGCCGCCTGCGCACGATGACGTGCGACGACGACCGACCCGACGTGCAGCAACGTGGCCGTGATCGCGATGAGGCCGGCCATCACGGCGCAGCCGATCACACTCGCGCTCCCGTCGTCGCCGAGGAGGGAGGGGCCCGACCTCATCGCGTTCCTTCCGGCTCGCGCACCGCCACCGCCTCGGCCGTGAGGGTCAGCAACGGGAGCAGCGGACTCTCCGCGGTCACGACCGCCACGATCAGATCTCCCTCCTCGCGTACCGCCACGCGTGCGTCCGGAGGCGCGACTCGCATGGCCACCTCGATCGCCCTCGCCTGGTCTCCCCGCGCAGCGAGGCGGGCGGCTTCGCGGGCGGCGTCATGGCACCGCACCTGGTACGCGATGCCCAGCACCGCACCGAGGCACAGTACGAGCACCGTGACCAGGCTCGCGACGGCGAGAGCCGCTTCGACGGTGACCCCGCCTTCGTCCTCACGAACGAAGGCACGTAACCAGCGTCGTCCGAGCATCTTTCGCATGCTTCGGTGTCACACCGCCGTGTTCAGGGCACGCTCGACGATGCCCGTCAGCGCGGACACGATCGAATCACCGGTCACCACGGTGTACAGCACCGCCCCGAAAGCCGCCGCCGCAATGGTCCCGATCGCATATTCCGCCGTCGACATGCCGTCGTCCTGCACGACGAGCCCGCCGAGACGACCACGCAGGCCACGTGCGAGCCCTGCGTCCGGTGTTCGTTTCCCCATCTTCCGTCCCTCCCATCCGTGCGGCGCGGACCGTCCGCGCCGACGTTCACATCAGCCCCGCACCCAGGACGTCCCGCGCCAGGCCGACGACGACCGGCACGATGCCCAGGCACACGAAAGCAGGCAGAAAACACAGACCGAGCGGCCCGCTCACGAGCACTCCGGCCCGATCGATCTCGGCAGCCACCCGGTCCTCCGTCTCGGCGCGATGCCGGACCGCGAGTTCGGCGACGATGTCCGACAGGGGCGCACCGGATTTCGCGGATCGTCGTGCCGCGCGGGCGAAATCGTCCAGCACGTCGACCGCTCCCGAACCTCCCCACGCATCGGCCGGATCGGCTCCGAGCGCCAATCGGTCGGCACCTCTCCGCAACGCCGCCGCGAGGTCGGGTGGAGCAGACTCCGCGACGACCCGCGCCGCAGAACCGGCGGGCATCCCCGCGCGCAGGCACGCCGCGAAGAGATCGAAGGCGGCGGGAAGCGCGTGCGGGTCGGTCTCGGGTGTAGTTGTATCCGACTGATCGGCAAGGGTTCTCGTGGAGAACAAGCGGGTGGTTCCACGAGGTGTCGGCGCGACGACGAGCGAGGCCGCTCCCAGCAACACCGCCCACGTCGCGCTCATGTCCCCACCCGTGCCGCGATCCGATCCGTCCACAACAGACCCGCACAGACCAGCGCAGTGCCCACCACGAGCATGACGCCGCCGAGCCCACCGGTGAGAAGGATGCCGAGCGGAGCGGCGCCCATGAGTTGCCCGAGACCCACCCCGAGCACCGGCAGTCCCGCCAGGACCGTCGCCGTGGCCCGCGCGCCGGCGAGACCTGCCTCCGTACGGGCACGGATCCGCATACGCGCGGCCAGATCGACGCGCGCGGCCCCGAGCAGTTCGGCGAGAGCGAGACCGTGACGGTCGGAGACCGCCCACGCGTCGGCAACACGGTCCAGACTGTCGGCGACGCCATCGCCGTCCGACGATGCTGCAGCAGATCGTAATCCGTGTGCCGCCGACCCGCCGAGTCGCGCCCGGGCCGCAGCGACCCGGAAGGCACCGGCGACGGACCCGGCCGTCTCCCGAGCCGCCGTCTCGCACGCGTCGGCGGGATGCGTCCCCACCCGCAGATCCGCGATCACGGTGTCGAGTCCCGACAGCAACATCCGCCGTTGCCGATCGAGCTCCGCAGCGCGACGACGCGATCGACGACGCCCCACCACGGTCGCCGCGACGGTCGCGCCGGCCACGGCCGGCGTGATCCCCGCCCACACCACAACCGTCGTGAGCACGACGACCACCACCCCGGCGACGAGGGCGCGCGGTATCGGGCGCGGCGCCGCGTCGGGCACCCCGCGTCGCAGTCGACGGCGGGCCGAGGACGACGGCAGGACGAACAGCGCCGCCGCGAAGCACAGGAGCGTCGCGTTCACGGCGCGTCCCGTCGACGCAGGATCCGCTCGAGGGTGTCCATGCCGTGCTCGTCGCCCCTGTCGTGGGTCCATGCGGGCGTGACGATCACGCCCGCGACGGGGTCCCGCTCGACCACGCCGATCCCCACGAGACGTCGCACTCCGTCGCTGCCCCGATGAACGTGCAGAATCACCTGCACCGCTGCGACGAGCTGGCTGTGCAGCGCCGCCCGGTCGAGACCGCCGAGCGCGGCAAGGGCCTCGAGCCGCGCGGGCACTTCGTCGGGCGAATTGGCGTGCACGGTCCCGGCACCACCGTCGTGACCCGTGTTCAGCGCGGTGAGAAGATCGACGACCTCGGCGCCCCTCACCTCACCGATGACGATGCGGTCCGGTCGCATCCGCAGCGCCTGCCGCACGAGATCGCGGACGGTGACCTCACCGACGCCCTCCACATTGGGTGCCCGTGCCACGAGGCGCACCACGTGCGGGTGGGCCGGGACCAGTTCGGCGGCGTCCTCGACGCAGACGATGCGTTCGGTCGGGTCCACCGCGCCGAGCAGCGCCGCGAGCATCGTCGTCTTCCCCGCACCCGTACCGCCGACGACGAGGAAGGCCAGACGCGCGCGGACGATGCGCAGCAGCAATCGGTAGGCGGCCTCGGAGACCGCACCGCGATCCCGCAGTGCTTCGAGTCCCTGGGTCGCGGGTCGCAGGACCCGCAGCGA
Organism: Rhodococcus shunpengi; assembly: GCF_048381395.1. NCBI lineage: Bacteria > Bacillati > Actinomycetota > Actinomycetes > Mycobacteriales > Nocardiaceae > Rhodococcus > Rhodococcus shunpengi. The sequence goes on along the minus strand of NZ_JBLWIU010000031.1, from coordinate 173,036 downwards.
CAGGCACGTCCCGGCCTGCGCGACCGGGGAGAGGACCGCGTGCAGCCGGACACCGAACTCACCGTGCCCGGGCAACCTGCCGTCGACCCACATCTGGGCGTCGTCGAGTCGACGCCCGGCGAACAGTGCCAGTCGCTGCGCGAGTCGTCGGACCGCGGCCTCGTCGGGGAAGGTGACCTCGGTCAGGTGCAGCCCGTTGCCGCGATCCACCCAGACCCGGTCGGGTGCGGTGACGAGCACGTCGGTCACCGCCGGGTCTGCCAGCAGAGTCTCGAGCGGGCCCGCTCCGGTCAGTTCGGTCTGCAGATGCCGCAGTGCCGCAAGCAGATCGGAGTCTCCGAGCACTCCCCCCGATTCCGCGCGCAGGGCCGCGGCGACGCGGGCCGGAGTGAGCTCCCCGGTCTCGTCGGCCAGACGGTCGCGGACCCGCGAGAGGAGGTCGTCCCCAAGAATCCCGGTCATGCCGCACGCCCCGGGCCGGCGCGGTCTGCCCCGACGGCCGCCAGCACGTCGTGCGCCGCACCGAGCAACGGCGAGCGTGGCCGCAGCCGCAGGCCACCGCGTTCGAGCATCTCGCTCAGGCCCGGCTCGGGACGCATCGAAGTGAGCACGTCCAGGCCCACCGCGTCCGCCACGTCGACGGCTCGCAGGCCCCCGGGTGCAGGTCCGCGGACGACGACTCCGGCCGGTTCACCCCGTGCCGAGAGCGTGCGGGCGACCCGGGCAGCGGAGAGCACCGCACCGATCCGGGCCGGCACGACGACGACAGTGAGGTCGGCCAGTGCGATCACCGCGTCGGCGACCGGGTCGAAGCTGCGCCCCACATCGCAGACGACGGTGGCTCCCGCTCCGCGCACCCCGTCGACGACCGACTCTGCGGCGACGGCGGTGAGCCGAGCGGTGTTCTCACGGTCGGTGGACAGGACACCCACCCCGGATGCCCACACGGGCACGGCGTCGCGCAGGGCACGCGCGGAGACCCGTCCGCCGTCGACGGTGAGACCGGACCACCGCACTCCCGGACGCTCCTCGAGACCGGTCAGGACGTCGAGTCCCGCGCCGAACGGATCGGCGTCGACGAGCAGGGTGTCGCGTCGTTCGTCGTTCCCCGCGGCCCAGGCCAGTGCGGCGGCGAAGGTCGACGCGCCCGCTCCCCCGCATCCTCCGACGACCGCGAGGACAGTACCGGCACCGGTCGAGGGCTCGTCGGCGGCCGCGACGATCGAGAGCAGTTCCACCTCCTCGGACGGGAGGGCGAGGACGTGTTCGGCGCCGACGGTCGCAGCGGCCTGCCAGTCCGCCAGACCGGCCGTCCCGCTGCACACGAGGATCACGCCGGGGCGGCGGGGATATCCGGCCGCGCATGCCGCTGCTGCGGACGCGTCGAGGACGACGATCGCCGCGTCGGTCCACGCCCTGCGGGGCACCGGCACGGACATCTCGTGCAGCGTGCGGTCGGCCGCCGCGACCACGCGACGGAGGTCGGCGACCAGCGCAGGATCGTCGACCAGTCCGAGGATGTCGTTCATGCCCGACAGGCTGCCCCGCTGCGGGGTCGTGAGCGCCGGGGGAACGGCCTCGGAAGCCCCACCTGTGGATGAATCGGGGGCCTGTGGACAACCCGGCCGTGCGCACCCTCGTCGCACCTGTGCACAGGTCGGCGGGTGTAGAAGACAGTACGAAGACGTGTGGGAAAGGCCCTCACACAAAGCGACAGCCCTCGCCAGGGGGGAGGAGGCGAGGGCCGTCTGCGTTCAGCCCCGGGGGGTCGGGCTGAACACAACCCGAGTATCGACCCGGGCATTCGCGATAGTACACCGTTAGGCGTGACTACTTGCAACTTCAAACACCGGCGCGGCGCGCCCCTATTGTGGTGATCGTGACCGACACGTCCGTGAATCCGTCCCGACCGGCCCCGTCGACGGGGGGCTCACCGGATTCGGCTCGCATCGCAGCGTTCTTCGATCTCGACAAGACCGTCATCGCCAAGTCCAGCGTGCTGGCGTTCACCCGGCCGTTCTTCGAGGAGGGTCTCCTCAGCCGTCGGGCCGTGCTGCAGAGCACCTACGCCCAGCTCCTCTACCTGTTGTCGGCGGCCGATCAGGCCCGGGTGGACCGGATGCGCGAACACATCGCGCACATGTGCAAGGGATGGGATGTCGAGCAGGTCGGATCGATCGTCGAGAAGACCCTGCAGGACGTCGTGACGCCGCTCGTCTACGCGGAGGCGAAGGACCTGATCGCCGATCATCGGGCCCGCGGTCACGACGTGATCATCGTGTCCGCGTCCGGCCAGGAGGTGGTGACTCCGATCGCCCGGACACTCGGTGCCTCCCACAGCACGGGGAGCCGGATGCGGATCGTCGACGGCCGGTACGCCGGCGAGCTCGAGTTCTACTGCTTCGGGGAGGCGAAGGCGGTCGCGATCCGCGAGCTCGCCGAGCAGTACGGCTACGACCTCTCCCGCAGCTACGCGTACTCCGATTCGGCCACCGACCTGCCGATGTTGCTCGAGGTCGGCAATCCGCGCGCGGTCAACCCCGACCGCCCGCTGCGCCGGGCGGCAACCGAAAATGGTTGGCCCGTTCTCACTTTCGCTCGGCCCGTACCACTCGGACGTCGTGCCCGTCCGTCGCCGCGCGCCCTGGCGACGCTCGCCGCGACCCTCGGAGCGACCGCACTGATACTGGGTGCCACCCGCCGACTGGCCAAGCGCCGGATGCGTTGACACTCAGGGCCGCTCACCGCGAAATCGAAAACGAAGCATTGCCGTCGGGGGCTTGCCGACATCTCGCGGACGGGGTAGAAAGGAGTTACGGAAGGACGGAAGGCCAAGACCGAATCGGAAGAGAAGATTCGATCTCCCGACTGTTCTTCCCAGCACGGACACCGAGTACCCACGCGAAGCCGATGCCACTATAAGGGCACGAGTGTTGTGGGCCTGCGAGTTCCGGATTTTCGAAGACGAGTTCCCCGCACCCGTTGCGAGGACGAATCGACGATACCCGGATCATCGCCGAGGCCGTTGAATCACAACCCATTTCAGCACGCATGGTAACTCGGACCGTCCGTGCTAGCGGGTGGCGGAATCGATCTCGATCGATATGCCACCCGCTTTCGCGTGCAGGGGGTTTCGCGCGCAGAGGTTTGGTGGGGAGGCCCGGCCGGCGAAGCCTCCGGCACTCAGCCGGCGAACGCCTCGGCGATCGAGCCGGCCTCACGAGCCCCGGCCTCGAGCGACCCGCAGCAGAAGAGCACCCAGCCGCCGACGCCCTCCACGGTTCCCGCCCCGAATCCGGCGACCCCGTCGCGGTAGGCCTGCAGTCGGCGCATCCAGTGAACCTCGGGTACGCCCAGATTGCGCGTGTCGAGTCCGGACGCAACGCACACGAGCCGGGACGCGGCCCGCGCGACGATGCCGTCGGCGACACCGAACGGCTTCAGAACGGACAGTTCACCGTGCACGACCGCAGCGAGAACCGGCGCCGGCGCGTTCGTCCCGCCCGTGACGAGTTGCGCGAGCCCGTCGAGACGCTCGGCGACCCCCGGTTCCGTCCGCGGACGACCCAGTTCCTCGGCGTCCTCCACCAGATCCGCGGCAGCGAGCAGGTGCAGGCGGGCGAGCGCCTGCAGCGGGGCACGTCGCCACGTCGCGACCATGTTGCCGAGCGCATCACCGTCGAGCGACTGCGCGACCCGCAGTGCTCCGGCCAGGATCGGGTCGCCGCTCTCCCCCGGCTGCGGAAGTTCCATCGATCCGCCGTCGATCGACGCCGAGGCGCGGGCGGCCCGCACCGATGCCTCCGCGGCGGTGTTCGCCCAGCCACGCCGATTGGTTCGGTGGCGATGCACCTCTGCGAGCGCGTCGCGGGCACGGTCGGCGGCGTCGCGTACGCCCGGAAGGTCGACGAGAGGCTGAAGAGGGTCGGTCACGCCGACGACGGTACCGGCGCGCATGCGGTGGACGGACGAGAGGTTCACCGGTCGTGTCCGAATGCCGTTCGTCGCGCGAATTCGACCGATGAGCGAAAGTGACGGGGTTGCATATCGATGCAACGGTGCGGCGCCGGTCACAGATGATTACGCTCACAAGAGCCCGAATGGAACCATCCCGGAAAGAGGCCCCGCATCATGACGAGCGCAGCCCAGGAGCACGAATCGAAGGCGTACCCGCCGAGCCCGGAGTTCACCGCCACGGCCAACGCCGGTCCGGAACTGCAGGCCGCGGCCGACGCCGATCGGCTCGGATTCTGGGACGAGCAGGCGAAACGACTCGACTGGGCGGAGCCCTGGACGGAAGTGCTCGACTGGTCGAACGCTCCGTTCGCGAAGTGGTTCGTCGGCGGCAAGCTCAACGTCGCCTACAACTGCGTCGACCGGCACGTCGAGGCCGGTAACGGCGATCGGGTCGCCATCCACTTCGAGGGCGAGCCCGGCGACAGCCGGTCGCTGACCTACAACGACCTGCTCGCCGAGGTCTGTCGCGCCGCGAACACCTTCACCGAGCTCGGCCTGGTCGCCGGCGATCGCGTCGCGATCTACATGCCGATGATCCCCCAGGCCATCGTCACCATGCTTGCGTGTGCGCGCCTCGGCCTGACCCATTCGGTGGTGTTCGGCGGCTTCTCGTCGTCGGCGCTGCGCTCGCGCATCGACGATGCGCAGGCCAAGCTGCTCGTCACGGTCGACGGCCAGTGGCGTCGTGGCCAGGCCGCGCCGCTCAAGAACGCTGCCGACGAGGCCGTCGCCGACGCGAAGTCGATCGAGCACGTGCTGGTCGTCGCGCGCACCGGTATCGACGTCGAGTGGACCGAGGGCCGAGACCTGTGGTGGCACGAGACCGTCGAGAAGGCGTCGCCGGAGCACGAGGCGCAGCCGTTCGACTCCGAGCACCCGCTGTTCATCCTGTACACCTCGGGCACCACGGGTAAGCCCAAGGGCATCATCCACACCTCGGGTGGCTATCTGACGCAGGCGTCGTACACGCACCACTACGTCTTCGACCACAAGCCGGGCAAGGACGTCTACTGGTGCACCGCCGACATCGGCTGGGTCACCGGCCACAGCTACATCGTCTACGGACCGCTGAGCAACGGCGTCACCCAGGTCGTCTACGAGGGCACCCCCAACTCGCCGAACGAGCACCGGCACTTCGAGATCATCGAGAAGTACGGGGTGTCGATCTACTACACCGCCCCGACGCTGATCCGCACGTTCATGAAGTGGGGTCGTGAGATCCCCGACGCCCACGATCTGTCGTCGATCCGTCTGCTCGGCAGCGTCGGCGAGCCGATCAACCCGGAGGCGTGGCGGTGGTACCGCGAGGTCATCGGCGCGGATTCGGCACCGATCGTCGACACCTGGTGGCAGACCGAGACCGGCGCGATCATGATCTCGCCGCTGCCCGGCATCACGGCCACCAAGCCCGGCTCCGCGATGGCGCCGCTGCCCGGGATCTCGGCGAAGATCGTCGACGACGAGGCCAAGCCGCTCGGCGCGGGCGGTAACGGCTATCTGGTGCTCGACCAGCCGTGGCCGGCGATGCTGCGCGGCATCTGGGGCGACGAGCAGCGTTACCGCGAGACCTACTGGTCGCGTTACGAGGACCAGGGTTGGTACTTCGCCGGCGACGGTGCGCGTTACGACGACGACGGAGCGCTGTGGGTGCTCGGCCGCGTCGACGACGTCATGAACGTCTCCGGTCACCGCATCTCCACCTCGGAGGTCGAGTCGGCGCTCGTGTCGCACCCGTCCATCGCCGAGGCCGCGGTCGTCGGCGCGGCGGACGAGACCACCGGTCAGGGCATCGTCGCGTTCGTGATCCTGCGCGAGCATGTCGAGAACACCGGCGACACGCTCATCAAGGAACTGCGCGATCACGTCGCGGTGGAGATCTCCCCGATCGCCAAGCCCCGCCAGATCACCGTGGTGCCGGAACTGCCGAAGACCCGGTCGGGCAAGATCATGCGCCGCCTGCTGCGCGACGTCGCCGAGGGTCGCGAGCTCGGCGACACCTCGACCCTGGTCGATCCGGCCGTCTTCGACGCGATCCGCGGCAAGTAGTCCCGCACGAGGAAAGGCCCCTTCCGGATCGGATCCGGAAGGGGCCTTTCGCTGTCGGTACGACTACACCTCGTCGAGCGACCGGTCGCGCGTCTCCTTGACGATGAGCAGCGCGACGAAGGTCGTCGCCGCGGCGATGAGCAGGTAGATGCCCACCCAGCCGACGCCGTAGCTCGTGGCGAGCCAGGTCGCGATGAACGGGGCGACGGCGGCACCGAGGATGCTCGAGACGTTGTAGGAGATCCCGGAGCCGGTGTAGCGGACGTTCGTCGGGAACAGCTCGGGCAGGATCGCGCTCTGCGGCCCGAAGGTCAGACCCATGAGCAGCATGCCGACGAAGAGGAAGAACAGCATGCGGCCGGAACTCATGCCGTCGCTCGACAGCAGGAACTGGAAGCACAGGCCGAACACCATGATCGCGCCCGTGACGACGAGCAGGGTCGAGCGGCGGCCGTAGCGGTCGGCGAGCCATCCGGCGAGGGGCACGGCCGCGGCGAAGAACAGCACCGCGACCAGCTGCAGCACGAGGAAGTCCGCGTACTGGAATCCGGCACCGTGGCCGCCTTCGGCGGGGGTCTTGCCCGTTCCGAAGCTCAGGACCCAGGTGGTCATGATGTAGAAGAGCGTGTACGTCGCGAGCATGACGAAGGTGCCGATGATCAGCTGACGCCAGCTGGTCTTGAACACCTCGGCGAGAGGCGTCTTGACCTTCTTGCCCTCGGCGACGGCCTTGGCGAAGACCGGCGTCTCCTCGAGCTTGAGCCGCACGTACAGGCCGATGATCACCATGATGGCGCTGAGCAGGAACGGGATGCGCCAGCCCCATTCGAGGAAGGCACTCGACAGGTCGGGATCACCGTTGTCGTGGCCGAGCGCCAGCGTGATGATCAGGAACAGACCGTTGGCTCCGATGAAGCCGATGGGCGCGCCGAGCTGCGGCCACATCGCCGCCCAGGCGCGCTTGCCGGGTTCGGCCGTCTCGGTGGCGAGCAGCGCCGCCCCCGACCATTCCCCACCGAGACCCAGACCCTGGCAGAAACGCATGAGCGCCAGCAACGCCGGGGCGATGAGCCCGGCCTGGTGGTAGGTCGGCAGCAGGCCGATGAGGAAGGTCGCGATGCCCATCGTCAGGAGCGAGCCGACGAGGGTGACCTTGCGGCCGATGCGGTCGCCGAAGTGTCCGAAGACCACGGATCCGACCGGACGGGCGACGAAGGCGATGCCGAAGGTCGCGAGGGAGGCGAGCAGCGCGGTCGTGCTGTTGCCCTGCGGGAAGAACAGGTGCGGGAAGACCGAGACGGCGGCTGTCGCATAGATGTAGAAGTCGTAGAACTCGATGGACGTGCCGACCATGCTGGCGACGACGATGCGCCGGCGAGGAACGCCTGCGACGAGCGAGGAGCCGCCGTCCTCCACTCCGACCGATGTGCTCACTGAACCATCCCCACTACTCCACTCACATTCTGAGACAAGATCCCACTTACTAGGAAAAGTGAACACCCGAGTTTCCGCCCACCGCAAATCGGACACTCCTACGGACGCCCCCCGTCCGGCGTTAGACTCTTCCCCGGTGTGCCGGGAAGTCTGGTCGGCGACGGTTCGCCCGTGCCCGTATCCGCCCAGCGAAAGACGCCCGTGTCCGACACCTCCTCCGTTACCTGGACCAGTTCCCTGAACCGCTATCTCCGCGCCGAGACCGTCGGCGGTTCACTGCTGCTCGTCGCCGCCGCGATCGCGCTGATCTGGATCAACTCCCCCTTCGGCGACTCCTACACCGCGCTGCGCGACTTCGAGATCGGACCGGAGTTCCTCCACCTGCACCTGTCGCTCGGGACGTGGGCGAAGGACGGACTGCTCGCGGTCTTCTTCTTCGTCGCCGGCCTCGAACTCAAGCGCGAACTGGTCATCGGCGAACTCGCCGACCGCAGGAAGGCGATCCTGCCGGTCATCGCGGCCTGCGGCGGTGTGCTGCTGCCGGCCCTCATCGCGGCCGCCGTGGGCTGGGGAACCCCCGGCATGGACCGGGGCTGGGCGATCCCGGTCGCGACCGACATCGCCTTCGCTCTCGGCGTGCTCGCACTCACCGGTTCGCGCATCCCCACCAGCGCCCGGGTCTTCCTGCTGAGCCTGGCCGTCGTCGACGACCTCATCGGCATCGCACTCATCGCGATCCTGTTCACCTCCGGTCTCGCGCTCGGCTGGATGCTCGCGACGGTGGCCGCGGCAGCGGCGTACTGGTTCGCGCAGAAGAAGCGCATCACCACCCCGTGGCTGTACGTGCCGCTCGCATTGTTCACCTGGTACGCGATGCACAGCGCCGGTATCCACGCGACCGTCGCCGGGGTCCTCCTCGGCCTCCTCACCCGCGTCCGCACCGATCCCGGAGAGGACTACGGGCCCGCCGAGCGGCTCGCCCACCGCCTCCAGCCGTGGTCGGCGGGTCTGTGCGTCCCGATCTTCGCGTTGTTCGCCTCGGGTGTTCCCATCGGCGCCGAGATGCTCGGCAACGTCTTCACCGACCCCGTCGGCCTCGCCATCGTCCTCGGTCTGCTCGTCGGCAAGACCGTCGGCATCTTCGGCAGCACGTGGGTGGCCATCCGTTTCCGGGTGGCGACGAAACCGACCGGGCTGCAGTGGGGCGACGTCCTCGCCCTTGCCGTGCTCGGCGCGATCGGGTTCACCGTGAGTCTGCTGATCACCGAGTTGTCGCTGACCGGAGAGGCCGCCGAGATCGCCAAGGCCGCCGTGCTGGTGACGTCATTGATCGCCTCTCTCCTCGGGTCGGCGCTACTGTTACGGCGTGGGCGCGCCCACCGCCAACGGAACGAACCAACCGAAGGGGTCGAGTAGTGAGCGTGACGAACGCGAATCGTCCGGAGAACGGAGTCCCGTCGAGCATCTCGGGGATCCCGTTGACGAAGGTGGACGCTCCGACACCCCGCGACGCCAGTGTGGGCGAACTGGTGCGCGACGCCGCGACGCAGCTGTCCACACTGTTCCGCGCCGAAGTCCAGCTCGCCAAGGCAGAGGTGACCGGTGAGGTCAAGAAGGGCGTGCAGGGCAGCCTGTTCTTCATCCTCGCGCTCGCCGTGCTGACCTTCAGTTCGTTCTTCTTCTTCTTCTTTCTCGCCGAACTCCTCGACGTCTGGGTGGCGCGCTGGCTCGCCTTCCTCATCGTCTTCCTGATCATGCTGGTGGTGACGGGCCTGCTGGCCCTGATCGGCTACATGCGGGTCCGCAAGTTGCGCGCGCCCAACAAGACCATCGACTCGCTCAAGCAGACCGCGTCGATCCTCCCGAGCAGCCAGGACGGACACGACGCGGACGGCCCGCGCCACGCCGCGCCGCGTCACGCCACCCGCTGACGAACCGGAACCGTCAGTGCCCGTCCCCGACCCGTCCACGGTCCGGTATCCCGGACCGTGGACGCATCGAGACATCCACGCCAACGGCATCCGTTTCCATGCCGTCGAAGCCGGCCCGCACGACCCGGACACACCGCTTGTGGTGTTCGTGCACGGCTTCGCCGACCTGTGGTGGTCGTGGCGTCACCAGCTCACCGCCTTCGCCGATCTCGGTTACCGGGCGGTCGCGGTGGACCTGCGCGGTTACGGCGACACGGACAAGCCGCCGCGCGGATACGACGGCTGGACGCTCTCGAACGACATCGCGGGACTGATCCGTGCGCTCGGGCACACCGAGGCGATCCTCGTGGGCCACGCCGACGGCGGCCTCGTGTGCTGGGCGACCGCGGTGCTCCATCCCCATGTCGTGCGGGCGATCGCGGTCGTCGACTCCCCGCACCCCCTCTCGCTGCGCGACGCGACCCTGCGCGACCGTGCGCAACGCAACGCTCTGCTGCCGACCTTCCTCGCCTACCAGCTGCCGTGGCGTCCCGAACGGAAACTGGTCCGCGACAACGGCCTGGAGATCGAACGACTGCTGCGCGTGCGGTGCGGCCCGGACTGGCGTCGCACCGACGAGTTCGCCGACGTCGTCGACCGGTTGCGCACCGCGATCCGCATCCCGGGCACGGCGCACCTGACCCTCGAATACCAACGCTGGGCGTTCCGCAGCCAGTGGCGTCCCGACGGTCGCCGTTTCATGAAGGCCATGGACGTCGAGCTCACCCTGCCGATCCTGCAACTGCACGGCGCGCTGGATCCCTACGTGCTCGCCGCGACCCTGCGGCGCTGCGTGCGCCACGCCCCCGGACGGATCCTGAAATTCGTCGACGGGGCCGGCCACTACGCCCACCAGGAGAAACCCGAAGCGGTGACGGGACTGCTCGCCGACTTCGTCCGTGGACTCGACTGACCTGCCCGTCCGCCGGACGGGCAGGCGTCAGACGATGCAGGCGCCGGTCGCGACCGGCTGATTCACTCCGGCCATCTCCAGTTGCCGGCTCACCTCCGCGCCGGTGAGAACGAAACCGGTGTCGGTGTCGTCGACCGCCGCGCCGAAGACCATCCCGAGGACGCTGCCGGACGGATCGACCAGCGGACCACCCGAGTTGCCCTGCCGGATCGTGCCGCGCACCGTGTACACCTCGCGTTCGACGGTTCCTCCGCGGTAGATGTCCGGGCCCTGCAGGTCGAGCGTCTCGCGGATCCGCGCCGCGCTCGCCGTGTACGGGCCACCGCCCGGGTAGCCGAGCACGATCGCGTCGTCACCCGACTCCGCCGGCTCCGGGGCGAACCCCAGCGGCTGCGCGGTCAGTCCCGGCACCGCGAGGATCGCGACGTCCACCTCCGGATCGAAGAGCACGACGGTCGCATCGAGCGGGCCGCTCTCCGTATCGACGGTCACCGCCGCGGTTCCGGCCACGACGTGCGCGTTCGTCATCACCCGTTCGGGGGCCACGACGAAACCGGATCCTTCGAGCGCCTTCTGGCAGCTGGGTGCGACGCCGTTGATGCGCAGCACGCTCGTCTGCAGCCGGGCCGGGACCGATCCTTCGAGGAGACCACCGTCGGGTGCCTCCACCTCGGCGATCGGGGTGCGCCCGAACGGCCCGATCACCTCGGGCAGACCCGAGGTGTCGAGCAGCGCCGAGAACTCGTTGGGGATCGCGCGCATCCAGTCGGGGGCGACATCGTCGACGGTCCCGAGCACCTGGGAGCCTCGCACGGCCGCGGAGACGGCGGGCTGGGTCGTGGCGGTCAGCGGGATGGCGAGCAGCCACGCGGCGACGAGCACCGCGACCGACTGCAGACCGGCGCCGACGACGCTGTCCACCGCCCGCGCACCCGGACTGTGGATGCCGCTGCGCGCGGCACGTCCGAGCACCATGCCGGCCACCTCGCCGATCACCACCAGCACCACGATCAGAGCGATCCCGGCGAGGATGCGCATGCGCGCGTCGTCGATGTGCACGAGCACGTGCGGGGCGATGAGGATGCCCGCGACCGCACCGAGCAGCACGCCCAGGAAGGCCAGCGCCGAGGCGACGGCTCCCTGCCGGAGTCCGGAGGACGCGGCGATCAGGACGATCACCACGATGATCAGATCGATCCAGCCCGATCCGGTCATGATTCGACCACCCCCGTCTCCAGTTCGGCGAGTACGACGTCGAGGTCACGGACATCGTGGTGATCCCACTCGATCTCCCACCCCGACACCGCGAACAGACCCGCGAGCACACCCGCGGTGAAACCCCAGACCAGCATCCCGTCCACCTGGAATGCCGGGCCCTGATAGCCCAGCCGGTGCCGGACCTGGAAACGGTTGTCGGGGTCGAGCAACTCGTGCAGCGACACCCGGACCACGCGGGTCGCCTCCTGCGGGTCGACCACGCCGACGGGGCTCGGGGTCTCCCAGTAGGCGACCACGGGGGTCACGTCGAAGCCGGAAGGCGGGATGAACAGTTCGGGGAGCACAGCGAGCGGCCGGATTCCGGACGGATCCAGGCCGGTCTCCTCCTCCGCTTCGCGCAGGGCGGTGTGGATGGCGCCGTAGTCCTCGGGATCGGCGGCGCCTCCGGGAAAGGCCACCTGTCCGCTGTGCTGCCGCAACGTCGCGGCGCGCTGGGTGAGCAGGACGTCGGCGTCGGCGGGAAGTCCGCCGCGGGCGATCGGATCGGCCTCCGGCGACCCGCCGAACAGCACCAGCACCGAGGCCTGCCGCACCCGCGCGTCGCGCGGCGCGCGGCGGTTCAGGATCGGGTTGAGACCGTGCGGGTCGGTCGGCGACACCGAGGCGACACGCCGGAGCCATTCGGGGATCATGCGGCCACCCCCAGATGCTCCTCGACGACCGAAGCGACCTCGTCGGCCGACCGGAACGGGATCGGGAGCACCGCGGCGACCGATCCGTCCGCGCGGAGCAGCACCGTCACGGGAAGGACGGCGGGCGCGCCGACCGCGGCCTGCACACGACCCGAGCCGTCCTGCACACCCGGCAGATGCACGCCGTAATCGGCGAGCCTGCCGAGGGCGTTCGACTCGTTCGGGTCGGTGTGGACGGTGACGACGGTGATCTCCTCGCCCACCCGGGCGGCGTAGTCCTGGAGAACCGGCAGTTCCTCGGCGCAGGGAGCGCACCACCACGCCCACAGGTTCACCACGGCGGGCTTTCCGGCGAGTGCGGTCGCGAGGTCGACGGAGGATCCGTCGCCCACGCACTCGAAGACCAGCCCGGCGAGCGGACCGGCAGGAGCGGGCGAGGACACGCCCGACTGCGGACACGGATCCAGCGCGGCGGTCTCGCGCAGCGGGGCGAGGGACTGCGCGTCGTCCTGGGGTCGGCGATCCACGGGTGCGGCCGACGGGGTGACCGGTCCCGAACCGGTGGCCGGCGGAGGGTCGCTGCGGTCGCGCGGCCAGATGGCGACGATCAACGCAATGACGACGACGAGTGCTGCCAGGCTCCAGCGGCCTGCTGTGGAAGGACGCACTCCGTCACCGCCCGGCCAGCTCGAGCAGGTGCTCGGTCTCCGGTCCCTTCACCAGCGCGGCCGCGGTCTGCGGATCGGTGGGCCCGGTCCCGTAGGAGGGGCAGTCCTTCGCGAGGACACACACCCCGCATGCCGGCTTGCGTGCGTGGCACACGCGCCGACCGTGGAAGATCACGCGATGGGACAGCAGTGTCCACTCCTTGCGCTCGATGAGCGCACCCACCGCGTGCTCGATCTTGACCGGATCGGTCTCGTCGGTCCATTCCCAGCGACGCACGAGCCGCTGGAAGTGGGTGTCGACCGTGATACCCGGCACATCGAAGGCGTTGCCGAGGATGACGTTGGCGGTCTTGCGGCCGATGCCGGGCAGCGCGACGAGATCCTTCAGGCGGGCCGGCACCTCGCCGTCGTGCCGCTCGAGCAGAGCCTGACCGAGACCGATGAGCGAGTTGGCCTTGTTGCGGTAGAAGCCGGTCGAGCGGATGTACTCCTCGAGCTCGGCGCGGTCGGCCTCCGCGTACGCGCGGGCGTCGGGATACCGGGCGAACAGAGCGGGAGTCACCTGGTTGACCCGCACATCCGTGCACTGTGCCGACAGGATCGTGGCGACGGCGAGCTCGAGCGGATTCGTGAAGTCCAGCTCGCAGTAGACGTGCGGGAAGGCCTCGGCGAGGCGTCGGTTCATCCGTCGTGCGCGACGGACGAGGGCCAGGCGCGACTCCGGTCCGCGAGCCTTTCCGGTCACTCGGCGCGGGGCCGTCTCGGGGCTCTCGGACTGGGTGGCATGCACCTGATCCACTCTACGTAAACACTCTCCCCAGGATCCGGCCCCGTGTCTCTTCCGAGATCTTTCCGGTGTTTACTTCCGGGTATGCAAGCTCTTGCTGTCGTCCTCTTCCCGGTGCTGCTCATGTTGTTCGCACTGTCCATGGAACGTGTCGAAGCGCGCTTGAGTCGGTTGTCCGTCCGTGAGCAGGAAGTGGAGGAGTTCCTCGACAAGGCGGACCAGGCCGATGTCGCGGCACTCGCTCGTGAAGGTTTCCCCGGGGCCCTGGCCCGCTTCCAGCGTCGCCGTCGCCGCGGACCGAGCGCCGACGGCGCAGACGATTCGGACGGCCATCTGCGCGCGCGCCGCGCCAGCTAAACGACTACCTGCCGGTAGCCTCGTAGTGCCGATGATCGGGTTCGTCGACCGTTTCCGTGGTATCGGTCACTCACTCGTGCAGCGCGCACGATAGACTGGGCGCTCGTACGCCTGACAGGTGACCTGCCCGGGAAGTCCGTCGACGTGCAGACCCGGCAGTAGATGACGAATCATTCCCAAAAGGAGCGCACGTGGACGAGGTCCTGGCCAGAGCAGGCATCTTCCAAGGAGTCGAGCCCTCGGCGGTTGCGGCGCTGATCAAAGAGCTTCAGCCTGTAGATTTCCCGCGCGGCCATGTCATCTTCAACGAGGGTGAACCCGGCGACCGGCTGTACATCATCGTCTCCGGCAAGGTGAAGCTCGGGCGTCGTTCGCCCGACGGCCGCGAGAACCTCCTGACGATCATGGGCCCGTCCGACATGTTCGGCGAGCTGTCGATCTTCGACCCGGGTCCGCGCACCTCCACCGCCACCACCGTCACCGAGGTGCGCGCCGTGAGCATGGACCGCGACGCGCTCAAGGCATGGATCGACCAGCGCCCCGAGATCGCCGAGCAGCTCCTCCGCGTGCTGGCCCGTCGTCTGCGTCGCACCAACAACAGCCTCGCCGACCTGATCTTCACCGACGTCCCCGGTCGTGTCGCCAAGGCGCTGCTGCAGCTCGCCCAGCGTTTCGGCACCCAGGAGGCCGGCGCCCTGCGTGTCACGCACGACCTGACGCAGGAAGAGATCGCGCAGCTCGTCGGCGCGTCCCGCGAGACCGTGAACAAGGCCCTGGCCGACTTCGCGCACCGCGGCTGGCTGCGTCTCGAGGGCAAGAGCGTGCTGATCTCCGACTCGGAGCGTCTGGCGCGTCGCGCTCGCTGACCCACGGATCGCCGAAAGGCCGGGACGCTCTGCGTCCCGGCCTTTCGTGTGTCTCACCTCAGCCGGCCGTGGTTGCTCCGGTTCAGCTGTGGCTGCGCAGGTACTCCAGCTGCACGTTGACCGACTTCTCCGCCGCACCCCACAGCGAGGGGTCGACGTCGGCGTAGACGTGCTCGACGACCTGCCGCGCGGAGGCGTCGGTGCCGAGGGTGCGCAGTGCACCGCGCACCTGCTCGAGCCGGCCTTCCCGGTGTGCGAGGTACTCCCGCGCGATCGTCTCGAGGTCGGGCAGCTCGGGGCCGTGCCCGGGCAGCACCGTGTAGCCGCCGCCGAGTCCGATGAGCGACCTCAGCGACCGCAGGTAGTCGCCGAGGTCGCCGTCGGAGTCGTCGAGCACGGTCGTACCGCGGCCGAGGATGGTGTCGGCAGTGAGCACACTGCGGTCCTGTTCGATCACGAACGACAGCGAGTCGGCGGTGTGCCCCGGGGTCGCGACGACCCGGATGCGCAGACCCGCTGCCTCGACGACGTCGCCGTCGGACAGTTGCTGCCCACCGCCGTGGCGGTGTTCCGGCAGCACCGCGTGCACCGGACATTCCGCGAGCTGCGAGAAACGCTCGGCACCCTCGGTGTGGTCGAAGTGGCGGTGACTGATGAGGGTCGCCGCCACCGGCACCTGCGCGATCCGCTCGAGATGCCCTTCGTCGAGGGGACCCGGATCGACCACGACGCACTCATCGCTGCCGGGCGCCCGGAGGATCCAGGTGTTCGTTCCCTCGAGGGACATGATCGAGGGGTTCTCGGCCAGGATCACCGCGGCGTTCTCGGTGACCTGCCGCAACTGCGCGTAGGCGGGGTGGACCAGCGCCATCACTTGTGCCTCTCGTGTCGGGTCCGTCGGGAGCCGCCCTCGGTCGGGGAGGGTGGCGTCAGCGTACTTCCACCATCAGCTCGACCTCGACGGGAGCGCCGAGGGGCAGTTCGGCGACGCCGACGGCCGAGCGGGCATGCGCACCGACCTCACCGAAGATCTCCCCGAGCAGTTCCGACGCGCCGTTGATGACGCCGGGCTGACCGGTGAAGCCCTCGGCGGACGCCACGAAGCCGACGACCTTCACGACGCTCGCGATGTTGTCGAGTCCGACGAGAGCATCAACGGCGGCGAGCGCGTTGAGCGCGGCGGTGCGGGCCGCGGTCTTCGCCTCCTCCGCCGACACTTCGGCACCCACCTTGCCGGTGTGCGTCAGCTTCCCGTCGACCAGCGGCAGCTGACCGGAGGTGTAGACGACGTCGCCGTTGCGGACGGCGGGCACGTAGGCCGCCACCGGGGCGGCGACCGGCGGCAGGGTGATGCCGAGTTCGGTCAGGCGTGCGCTCCAGGTGTTGTGCGACACGGGTCAGCCCTTCGGACGCTTGAGGTAGGCGACGTGCTGCTCACCGGTGGGGCCGGGCAGGACGGTGACGAGCTCCCAGCCGTCGGCACCCCACTGGTCGAGGATCTGCTTGGTCGCGTGCGTGAGCAGCGGCACGGTTGCGTATTCCCATGTGGTGGTTTCACTCATGTCCTGACCCTATCCGGCACCGTTCACCGTCCACGACTTATAGGCTCGTGATCGTGGCATCTCCGACATCACATTCCGGCGAATGGCCGGCAGGCGCCGCCCAGGCGCGACTGCACTTCGTGTCCGGCAAGGGTGGCACCGGGAAGTCCACCGTGGCCGCTGCGCTCGCGCTGGCGCTCGCCGCCGGAGGTCGCAAGGTCCTGCTCGTCGAGACCGAGGGACGTCAGGGCATCGCGCAGCTGTTCGACGTCCCGCCGCTCCCGCCGGTCGAGACGAAGATCGCGACCGCGCCGGGTGGCGGGGAGGTGTCGGCTCTCGCGATCGACATCGAGGCGGCCTTCCTCGAATACCTCGACATGTTCTACAACCTCGGATTCGCAGGTCGCGCGATGCGACGGATGGGGGCGATCGAGTTCGTGACCACGCTCGCGCCGGGTCTGCGCGACGTGATCCTCACCGGCAAGATCAAGGAGACGGTGGTGCGGACGGACGCGTCGGGTACCCCCGTCTACGACGCGGTCGTCGTCGATTCCCCGCCTACCGGCCGCATCGGCAGCTTCCTCGACGTCACCAAGGCCATGGCCGATCTCGCGAAGTCCGGTCCGATCCGGTCGCAGAGCGAGGGCGTGGTCCGGCTGCTGCACTCCGACCAGACCGTGGTCCACCTGGTGACCCTGCTCGAGGCTCTGCCGGTGCAGGAGACGGCCGACGCGGTGGACGAACTCGAGGCCGCCGATCTCCGGATGGGCACGGTGATCGTCAACCGCACCGCCCCCGAACACCTGCCCGAGGAACTCGTCGACGACGTCGCCGCCGGCCGCATCGCGGGGCCCGCGGTCCGGACGACCCTGGAGAAGGTGTCCATCAAGCTGTCCGACGACGATTTCGCCGGCCTGCTGACCGAGACCATCGAGCACGCCGCGGTACTCCAGGCGCAACAGGTGAGCGCCGCTCAACTCGACGAAGTGAAGGTGGCACGCATGTCCCTACCGGCCCTGGCCGACGGTGTCGATCTCGGTGGCCTCTACGAACTCGCCGACGCCCTCGCCGAGCAGGGTGTCCGATGAGCGCACCGATCCGGAAGGCCCTCGACGTCGGCCGCATCCTGGACGACCGCTCGTCCCGGGTGATCGTGTGCTGCGGATCGGGAGGTGTCGGCAAGACGACCACCGCCGCGGCGCTCGCGTTGCGCGCGGCCGAGCGGGGGCGCAGCGTCGTGGTGCTCACGATCGACCCGGCGCGGCGACTGGCGCAGGCCCTCGGGGTCGCCTCGCTCGACAACTCCCCGCAGAAGGTGGAGCTCGGGCCGGAGGCGAAGGGCGAGCTGCACGCGATGATGCTCAACATGCGTCGCACCTTCGACGACATGGTGCTCGAGCACTCGACGCCGGAGAAGGCGCAGCAGATCCTCGACAACCCCTTCTATCAGACCGTGGCGTCGTCCTTCTCCGGCACGCAGGAGTACATGGCGATGGAGAAGCTCGGTCAGCTCGCGCAGAGCGACGAGTGGGATCTCATCATCGTCGACACCCCGCCGTCCCGGAACGCGCTCGATTTCCTCGACGCTCCCCAGCGACTCGGAGCCTTTCTCGACGGCCGGATGATCCGGATCTTCACTGCACCCGGGCGTGGCTTCGGCCGCCTGGTGACCGGCGCGATGGGGCTCGCGCTCAAGGCGGTCTCGACGATCGTCGGGAGCCAGATGCTGTCGGACGCGTCGGCCTTCGTGCAGTCGCTGGACTCGATGTTCGGGGGCTTCCGCGAGCGCGCCAACCGCACCTACCGGTTGCTGCAGCAGCCGGGAACCCACTTCATGGTGGTCGCGGCACCCGAACCCGATGCGCTGCGCGAGGCGTCGTTCTTCGTCGAGCGACTCTCGGGCGATCGCATGCCGCTGTCGGGCCTGGTGCTCAACCGCACCCATCCGACACTGTCGGCGTTGCCGTCCGATCACGCCCTCGCCGCAGCGGACCAGCTCGCCGAGGAGGAGGGCGTGGACGCGAAGGCCGCGGAGGCCGTTCTCCGCATCCACGCGCACCGGGCCGTGATCGCCAAGCGGGAGCTGCGGTTGCTACGCAACTTCACCGCGGCGAATCCCACCGTCCCCGTGGTCGGGGTGCCCTCGCTGCCCTTCGAGGTCTCGGATCTCGAGGCGCTGCGGGCGGTGGGTGAGCAATTGACCCGCGAGGCGTGATGTCTCGCGGGTCATGATCTCGGCGGTTCGTACCGGTGAGGTGGTGACTAGACCGCGCTCTGGTGCTGTCGCTGCGCCTGGAAGAAATCGGCCCAGGACTCGACCTCGGGATGCTGCTTGAGGAGAGCACGACGCTGCCGCTCCGTCATGCCTCCCCACACGCCGAACTCGACACGGTTGTCGAGGGCGTCCGCCCCGCACTCGAGCATCACCGGGCAGTGCCGGCAGATCACCGCAGCCTTGCGCTGCGCTGCGCCACGCACGAACAGTTCATCGGGATCGACTTCGCGGCAGCGAGCCTTGGAGACCCAAGCGATGCGCGCTTCGGCCTGATCGACGTCGAGTCGGGTCGTCGGGGTGGTCATGTGCATTCAGTTGCCCCTTTACTTTCCGAACGCCGGTTCGCGGTGTTCGAGGTCTGCGCCGCCCGTGTGCCGCGACGGCGCGAAACCTGCCCGTCAAGGTGTTATCTGCGTCACACTGATGTCTCAATCTAGGTAAACTGATGCCCACGCGCAAGGCGAACGAAACCTTTTCTGGTA
The DNA here is from genome assembly GCF_048381395.1 of Rhodococcus shunpengi. Lineage (NCBI taxonomy): Bacteria > Bacillati > Actinomycetota > Actinomycetes > Mycobacteriales > Nocardiaceae > Rhodococcus > Rhodococcus shunpengi. The sequence continues at coordinate 153,770 of NZ_JBLWIU010000031.1, read as the reverse complement.
CGTACGTACAAAGTTGCACGTCGGAGGCGTTTTCACAGCGCCCGTCGTGCCACGCCCGCTCCCTGGAAACGGCCGGCCGGTCCCCCGCCACGTAGTGTGTAGGCGTGTCGATCCGAAGAACGGTGGCGAAGCTCGCTGGTTGCACGGCCCTCGGCGGCGTTCTCGTAGCAGGGATGCTCTTCCCCGCCGCGGGTGGATTCGGGTACGTCTCGAACCGCGCCGCGGACACCGTCGACAACAGTTCCGCAGAGCTCGTCGAAGGTGTCGTCCCAGCCGTGACGACCATGGTCGACAAGGCGGGCGAGCCGATCGCGTGGCTCTACGACCAGCGTCGCTTCGAGGTGCCCAGCGACCAGATCTCCAACGAGATGAAGCTGGCGATCGTCTCGATCGAGGACAAGCGGTTCCCCGAGCACCAGGGCGTCGACTGGCAGGGCACGATCCGCGCGTTCCTCACCAACACCACGAGCGGTCAGGTCGAGCAGGGCGCCTCCACGATCGACCAGCAGTACGTCAAGAACTACCTGCTGCACGTGATCGCGAAGACCGACGCCGAACGCCGCGCGGCGATCGAGACGACGCCGGCTCGCAAGATCCGTGAGATCCGCATGGCGCTGACCCTCGACGATCAGCTCACCAAGGACGAGATCCTCACCCGCTATCTGAACCTCGTCCCCTTCGGCAACGGGTCGTTCGGCATCCAGGACGCCGCCCAGACCTACTTCGGCATCGACGCGAAGGACCTGAACATCCCGCAAGCCGCGATGCTCGCGGGCATGGTGCAGTCCAGCTCGGCGCTGAACCCGTACACCAATCCCGACGGTGTGCTCGCCCGTCGCAACATCGTGCTCGACACGATGATCGACAACATCCCGGAGCGCGCCGACGAGATCCGCGCTGCGAAGGAACTGCCGCTCGGCGTGCTGCCCGAGCCCAACACGCTCCCCCGCGGCTGCATCGCCGCCGACGACCGCGGCTACTTCTGCGAGTACGCGCTGCAGTACCTCGAGAACTCCGGCCTGTCGCGCGAGCAGATCGACCGGGGCGGATATCTCATCCGCACGACCCTCGACCCCGAGGTCCAGAACTCCGTCAAGGAGTCGCTCGACCGGTTCACCAGCCCCACCGTCGACGACGTGGCCTCGGTGATGAACGTGATCGAGCCGGGCCAGGATTCGCACAAGGTCCTCGCCATGGGGTCGAGCCGCAAGTTCGGTCTCGACGCCGAGGCCAAGGAAACGGTCCAGCCGCAGCCCTACTCGCTGGCCGGTCACGGCGCCGGGTCGATCTTCAAGATCTTCACCGTCGCCGCCGCCATGGAACAGGGTCTCGGCACCTCTGCCGTGCTCGACGTCCCGTCCCGCTACAACGCCCGCGGTCTGGGCGACGGCGGTGCCCGCGGCTGCCCGGCCAACTACTACTGCGTCGAGAACGCCGCGCCCTATCCGTCGCGACTGTCGGTGACCGACGCGCTGGCACAGTCGCCGAACACGGCGTTCGTCAAGCTCATCGAGGCCACCGGCGTCGACGCGGTTGTCGACATGTCGGTGCGCCTGGGCCTGCGGTCGTACCTGCAGCCCCGCACCTCCGGCTTCGGCGACCAGTCGATGGCCGAGATGCAGAAGGACCAGCACCTCGGCTCGTACACGCTCGGGCCGACGTGGATCAACGCGCTGGAGCTGTCGAACGTCGCGGCGACACTCGCCTCGCACGGCAAGTGGTGCCCGCCCAGCCCGATCGAGGAAGTGTTCGACCGCGAGGGCAAGCCCGTGCCGATCACGCAGCAGGCGTGTGAGCAGGTGGTCGAGCCCGGCCTCGCCGACACCCTCGCGACGGCGATGAGCAAGGACACCTCCGCCGGCGGTACCGCTTCGGGTGCCGCGGGGTCGGTGGGCTGGAACCTGCCGGTCGCGGCGAAGACCGGTACGACGGAGTCGCACATGTCGTCGGCCTTCCTCGGCTTCACCAACCGGTTCGCCGGTGTGGTCTACACCTACGGCGACTCCCCCACCCCCGGCCAGATCTGCTCGGGTCCGGTCCGCCCCTGCTACGACGGCAACCTCTTCGGCGGTACCGAACCGGCGCGGACGTGGTTCTCGGCGATGCTGCCGGTGGCGAACAAGTTCGGTTCCATCGAGCTGCCCGCCCCCGATCCCCGGTACGTCCGCGGCGCGGGCAACGCCCAGGTTCCGGACGTGACGGGCCTGTCGAAGGACCGCGCTGTGCAGCGACTGCAGGACGCCGGATTCTCGGTCTCGGAGGCCACGATCGCCGGTGAGGAACGCGCCGGAACGGTGACGGGTACGTCCCCGAGCGGCTCGGCCGTCCCGGGATCGACGGTCACGCTGTTCATCAGCGACGGATCGGTCCGCGTGGCTCCCACCACGAGCGCCACCCCGGCCCGCCCGCGCGACCGCGAGGTGCCCGACACGACCCGCCGGTCGACGCCCGCGCCCATCCCAGGACGTGAGCTCGAGCAGAGCGAGTCGAGTCCGCCGGCGGAGGAGGAGTCCACTCCCACGACGACACCGAGCCGCCCCGACAACTGAGCCGCAGGGCTTCCGTTCGGTTACAGGCGTGAACGCACGGCTGCGGACAGGCGCTTGCCGTCGGCCTTGCCTGCCGCGATCTCGGTAGCGGCCTTCATCACCTGGCCCATGTTCTTCGGACCCGGCCGCGCGCCGAGTTCCTCCGCGACGCGCGCGAGGGCGGTGTCGACGACATCGACGAGCTCGGCATCGGTCAGCGGGGTGGGCAGGTACTCGTCGATGATCCGCGCCTCGGCGTGCTCCTTGGCCGCGAGCTCGCCGCGTCCGTTCTCGGTGTAGATCTCGGCGGCCTCGCCGCGCTTCTTCGACTCCTTCGCGAGGACCTCGAGCACCTCGTCGTCGGACAGCTCACGCGCCTCCTTGCCGGACACCGCCTTGTTCCGGATCGCTGCGAGCAGCATCCGGAGCGTCTCGGTCCGCAGCTTGTCCTTGTCCTTCATCGCTGCGGTCAGGTCCGTCCGCAGCCTGGATTCGAGGGAGGATGTGGTGTCGCTCATGCCGGAAACGCTACGCGGGGCAGGCGAACCACGTGCGAGGTCCACGCACGGCGGTACGCTGGAGAAGTGCCTGACCTGTCTGCAATTCGCCGCGTAACCCTCGGTGCTGCCGGCGCCGCCGCTCTCGGCCTCGGTTACGCCACGCTGATCGAACGGAACGCGTTCACTCTTCGCGAGGTCACGGTGCCGGTGCTCGCGCCCGGTGCGTCGACACTGCGGGTCCTGCACATCAGCGACCTGCACATGACTCCCAACCAGAAGCTGAAACAGAACTGGTTGCGCGAGCTCGACGGCCTCGAGCCCGACCTCGTCGTGAACACGGGCGACAACCTGTCGCATCCGAAGGCCGTTCCGGCCGTCGTCCAGGCGCTCGGCGGACTCCTCGCCCGCCCGGGTCTGTTCGTCTTCGGGAGCAACGACTACTTCGCTCCCGTGCTGAAGAACCCGCTCGCCTACTTCGACAAGGAGCACGACCGCGTCTACGGTCCTCCGCTCCCGTGGGGCGACCTGCGTGCGGCGTTCACCGAGCGTGGCTGGCAGGACATGACGCACGTGCGCCGCGACATCGAGGTCGGCGGCGTGCGCATCGCCGTCGGTGGTGTCGACGACCCGCATCTCGACCGCGACCGGTACGAGACGATCGCCGGCGCAGCCGATCCCTCGGCCGACCTGCGGCTGGGCATGACGCACTCCCCCGAGCCGCGGGTGCTCGATCGCTTCGCCGAGGACGGCTACGACCTCGTCCTCGCGGGCCACACCCACGGCGGTCAGCTGTGCCTGCCGTTCTACGGCGCGCTGGTGACCAACTGCGGGATCGACCGGTCGCGGGTGAAGGGCGCGTCGCGCTGGGGTGCCCGCATGCGACTGCACGTCTCCGCGGGCATCGGCACCTCGCCGTTCGCTCCTGCCCGGTTCTTCTGCCGTCCGGAGGCCACTCTGCTCACCCTCGTTCCGGCCTCGCGCGACACCGCGCAGCAGGCCAGCGGTGATGCGGCCGAGCGCGCCGGGTTACGTCGCTGACCAGCCGATTTAATCTTCTGCGGCCTCGTGTTGTAAGCTGACCGAGGTTCAATACGGGGTGTGGCGCAGCTTGGTAGCGCGCTTCGTTCGGGACGAAGAGGTCGTGGGTTCGAATCCCGCCACCCCGACTCGTGGAAGAACTCGTCAGGGCACTTTCTCCTCACGGAGAAGGTGCCCTGACTGCATTCTCGGTCCCGACGTGACTTCCGATGAATCCGAGTGACAAGAGCGGTCTCGACCGATGGGCGACGAATGGCGGATCGTTCACGAACATCAATCCGTCCCGTTCCTCTTGGACGGTTCGTTCTTCGCCGCCATCGCCTCACGGAGTAGCCCTCTCGATCTGCGCCCGCGAGGAAAGCGAGCACCGTTCATCAGCAAAAGATTCTTCAAGTTTGTTTTGAGCCTGAAAAACAGACTTATATGCCCTAAACTGAAACGCGGCACCGCACTCGCGAGACGCTCCGGCTCCGGTCGGGGGGAACGGAAATCAGCGGATGACGCGACGACACAGGGCCTCCCAGCAGGACGCGCCGGAGAACTCCGGAGGTTCCACCCTCACCAGGCCACGACCACGGCGACGACGGTGGCTCGCCGTCCTCGTGCTCGTCGCGTGCGCGTTCATCGCCGCGGGAGTGCCCGTCTACGTGGCCCCGCAGATCGAGATCGAGAACCTCAGCCCGTATCGCCGGGCCGATGCGATCTTCGTCCTCGGCGGTGCGATCTACGAGCGCTATCCCTACGCGCTCGAACTCGCACTCGAAGGCTTCGCACCCGAGGTCGTGGTGTCGAATCCCAACGGCACGAAGGACGTCTGGTTGACGGACCTGTGCGACCACCCGCGTTACGAATTCCCCGTCACGTGCTTCGAGCCGGATCCGCCGACCACGCGCGGTGAAGCGATGGAACTGCGTCGACTCGCGGAGCAGCGCGGCTGGGAGAGCGTCATCGTCGTGACCTTCGTGCCGCACGTCTCCCGCGCACGCTTCATCCTCGACCGATGTTTCGACGGCGAGCTCATCATGGCCGCCAGCCCTGCCGACATCGCCCTGTCGTACTGGGCGTGGGCGTATGCCTACCAGACCGCCGGCTATATGCGGGCCTTCTCGCACACGGGGTGCTGAGACGGGACGTCAGGGCAGCAGGCGGTCGAGGAACCGGTTGCTGAACACCCGATGCGGGTCGTACTGCTCGAAGGCCGCGAGCGCGGCGTCCCAGCCCTGCCCGGACGGCAATCCGGTGCGGTACATGGCCGGCACCGTGTCCCCGAGGAAACCGGGGTCGCGGTAGCCGCCCTGATCGTCGAACGCCCAGCCCTTCGACCACTCGGACCGGAAGGTTGCATAGTCGCCCGAATAATGGGCGGCCATCCACTGCTCCATCTCGCGGAAGAAGGCCGGCATCCCGGCCGTTCCGGGGATCGAGACCACGTTCATCCAGATCGCGGTGTCCCAGTCGGGCCGGTCGGGGCGGGGACGCACCGGCGACAGGTCGGGCACCCCGGCGGCGTCGACGAGCACCTCGTCGGCGTCGTCGACCTTGCACAGACGTACCTCGAACGGCATGTTCACGGGGTACTGACCGAGCGAGGCGTAATGCGTCATCCGCTCGTGCAACCACGTCGTGAACTCGTTGATGACGCGGGCGATGTTGTCGCGTCTCGTCACGACGACACCGCCACCGGCGACCACGCGCAGGGTCGCGGCGCGCAGGTAGAACAGCAGGTCCTTGGACCAACCCCACAGATCGCTCGTGCCGGTCGCTGCGAGTCCCGCGGCCACTGCACCGAACTGCGACGCACCGAAGGCCGGTGTGACGCCCTGGGCACCGCGCACGACCTGGCCGAGCAGGTCGGTGAGTTCCTCGGGCAGGCTGTCCGAGAAGTAGTAGTTGTACGGGCCCTGCACCTCACGGGAGGCGGCGGGCTTCTCCGGGGAGACCGACCAGATCTTGAGCCAGGGCGTCTCGGTGAAGGGGAACCAGATCGCCTCGACCCGCCCGTGCTCCTCGACGTAACGCTCGAAGGTGCGTCCCGGCGAGCCGGGCGGTGCGAACAGTTCGCGCCACGGGATGTCGGTGAAGCTCTGGCAGCGCACCCGGTAGTTCGCTCCGGCCTGCAGCGTCACCGAGGTGACGAAGGTGCGTCCGAGGTGGGCGAGCAGGGGTCCGATCTCCGGGTCGGCGCGGCGGAAGTCGCGGAGTTCGTAGGCACCGGCCGACGGGTTCCACACCACGGCGGTCAGGGCCAGGACGAGATTGGACAGGGAGCCGAACGACTGGCCGGGGATCACCGTCTCCCCCGCTGCCGGATAGGTGGCGCCGTGGGCACCGATCGACAGTGCCCCTGCGATGGAGATGTCGCCGATGGCGGGCGAGTTGGCCCAGCCGAGTCCGTTGGCTTCGAGCGCGGTGAGGATCGCTTCGATGCTCGCGCCACCGCCGGCCGTCACGCGCGGAGGTGCGGCGCCCGCGTCGACGACGACCTGGTTCAGCTGCGACATGGTGTCGACCAGCACGACGTTCTCGATGTCCTGCCCGGCCTCGAGGGTGAGCGGACTCCAGCTGTGCATCGATCCTCGGGGACGGATCCGGAAGCCGTGGGCGTGTGCCCAGTTCGCGAGGCGGACGACGTCGTCGGCGGTGCGCGCGGTCGCGGTCCACACCGCGTCGAACCGGATGGTCTTCGCCCAGTTGACGAACTGTTGCTGCGAGAGCGGGATGTCGGCCGGGAAGTCCGGCGGCGCGGGGATCGTCGCGGCCGGGTCGCCGAGCGGTACCGCACCCGCGAGCGTCCATCCCGTGCCTGCAAGGACAGCTGCTCCTGCGGCTGCTCCGAGAAGACCGCGACGACTGACGGTGGGACCAGAGGCTCGAACGCTCACGAGGGCGGGTTCCGTTCTGTTCTGCGGGCACGGACTCCGCAAAAATAGAACAAGTTCCCTTTATTCTCCAGCACCGCTACCGGTGTGCGGCACCTTCGCTCCAGAACGACAGGCCCGACGCCTCCAACGTGCCGAGGATGTGTTCGGGCGCGCCGTCGACCGACCAGACCGCCATCGCGACCGCCGCCACGGTGAGGGCCGGACCGAGGATGCCGAGTTCGAACGGGCCACCCGCACGGATGGACAACGCCGACGGCAGCTTGATCTCCCACCAGCGCGACCCGCGCCAGGGCACGAACGGCGCGAGGAAGGGGATGCCCTCCTTGGTGATGGCGTCGCCGAGACAGTGCGTCGCGCATCCGAGGGCCACCGCGACCCCCAGGCCAGTGGACGCGACCTCCTGCGGGAACCACGTCCACGACAGGATCGACAGTGCCGCCGCGCTCAGGGTGACGACCACCCATCCGCGCTTCTTCGCCCACGACCCGAACAGCCCGCGCAGCGCGAGACCGAGGGTGACGAACAGGACCCCGATGATCGCTTCCCTGCCGAAGCTCGCGACGAGCGCCGAGACTCCGGCGCCGAGCAGCGCCGCGAACAGCGCGGTGTGCGTCATGGTGCGGTGCCCGCCGCGCCGCTTCCGGTCGCGGCTGCCCTTGGTGAGCGAGTAGTAGCCGAGCGAGACCGCGTCGATGCCCTTGGCGAAGGTCTGGCTCACGGGTCCGAACGACCTCGCGACCGTCGACTGCGCCGTGTCGAGATCCGGAAGCAGGGCCGCCCCCGAACACACCGCCGCGAAGGCGAAGGTCTCCGCGGTGGATGCGGGTGCACCCCAGTCGGGAGGAAGCAGATCGGCGACGACGAGCCCCACCAGCGCCCCGGATACTGCATGGGTAGGACCCATCACCATGTCGGACAACACCTTTCGACGAACTAGCGCGAACACGGCCCCGCGTGACGACGCCGGCCCGGATCTCCAACCTAACAACCACAGCCGACACAGCTGTCACACGCGTGTTCGAACAGCCGATATGTTCGGCAGGCGCCGGCAGGGCCGCCCACCGTAAGAGGTGGACGGCCCTGCCGTCTGTGCCGAATTCCTCGTTTGCGAGGAAGATGGAGTTGTTGCCGTCGGATGGAGGGAGAGCGACATGGACACCACGCTGATCGTGCTGGCGCTGGCAGCCCTGATCTACTGGTGGGGACTGCTCTGATCCCGCCCCATCTCCCCCGGTGACGGGTCAGGCTCCGGCGCGCACGCCCGCCTCGACCCGCTTGCCGAGCTCCTCGTCGACATTGCGCCAGTACTCGAAGATCCGCTCGTAGAGCGCCTCCGAGGTACCGCCGAGGACGTGTCCGACGATGTTGTTCACGAGGCGTTCGCGTGCCGCGTCGTCCATCACGTCGCGGACGAGGGTGCCCGCCTGACCGAAGTCGTCGTCCTCGGGATGCTGCACGTATCCCGCACGCACGGCCTCGGTTCCGAAGTTCCACAGACCTTCGTCACCGGCCCGCTCGGGATCGGCGTGCGGACCGCCGAAGCTGTTCGGTGCGTAGACCGGGGTCTGCGGATCGTTGAAGGTGTAGGCCATGTTGCCCTCCTTGCTGTAGGAGTCGACACGGGCGGCCTTCGCGGAGTTCACCGGCAGCTGGGCGTGGTTGACGCCGATGCGGTAGCGGTGGGCGTCGGCGTAGGAGAACACGCGGCCGAGCAGCATCTTGTCGGGCGAGAAACCGATGCCCGGCACGACGTTCGACGGGGCGAACGCGGCCTGCTCGATCTCCGCGAAGAAGTTGCGCGGGTTGCGGTTCAGCGTCATGGTGCCGACCTTGATCAACGGGTAGTCCTTCTGCGACCACACCTTGGTCAGGTCGAACGGGTTGAACCGGTAATTCTCCGCCTCCGCGACCGGCATGATCTGCACGTGGAGCGTCCAGCTCGGGAACTCGCCGCGCTCGATCGCCTTGTAGAGGTCGGCGCGGTGGTAGTCGGGATCCGAGCCGGCGAGGCGGTCGGCCTCGTCCTGGGTGAGGAACTCGATGCCCTGGTCGGTCTTGAAATGGTACTTCACCCAGAAGCGCTCACCGTCGGCGTTGATCCACTGGTAGGTGTGCGAACCGAAGCCGTCCATGTGGCGCCACGTGCGCGGCAGGCCACGGTCACCCATCAGCCAGGTGACCTGGTGTGCCGTCTCGGGGCGCAGGGTCCAGAAGTCCCACTGCATGGTGTGGTCGCGCAGGCCGGAGCCGGGCAGACGCTTCTGCGAGTGGATGAAGTCGGGGAACTTGATCGGGTCCTTGATGAAGAAGATCGGCGTGTTGTTGCCGACGAGGTCGTAGTTCCCGTCCTCGGTGTAGAACTTCAGGGCGAAACCGCGCGGGTCGCGCCAGGTGTCGGGGCTGCCCTGCTCACCGGCGACCGTCGAGAAGCGTGCCAGCATCTCGGTTTTCGCGCCCGGCTGGAACAGCTTCGCCTTCGTGTAGGCGGAGACGTCCTCGGTGACGACGAGCTCACCGAACGCGCCGGCGCCCTTGGCGTGCACGACACGCTCGGGCACCCGCTCGCGGTTGAAGTGTGCGAGCTTCTCGACCAGGTAGTGGTCGTGGAGCAGGATCGGTCCCTGGGTACCCGCGGTCAGCGACTCGTTGTCGCTGGCGACGGGGATACCGACATTGTTCGTGGTGTAACGGGCATTCGTCATGATGACCTCCGAATACGTGTGTTCCGGGTCTCGGGACACGAAGCCGGTGGTTCGGCCCGCGGAGGGGCCGGACCACCGGTGAAGCGAGTGGGCGCTAGTCGGCGCGACAATCGGGGCACAGGCCCCAGAAGGTGACCTCTGCTTCGTCGATGACGAAGCCGTGGTCGTCGGACGGCGTCAGGCAGGGTGCGGCCCCGACGACGCAATCGATGTCGACGACCGTGCCGCATGCGCGGCACACGAGGTGGTGGTGGTTGTCGCCGATGCGGGTTTCGTACCGCGCGGGTGATCCGGCCGGTTCGATCCGGCGGAGCAACCCGTTCCCCACGCATGCCTTGAGTACGTCGTACACGGCCTGCGTCGACACCGAGCCGAGTTCGTCGCGCACGTGGGCGGCGATTCCATCCGCATCGGAATGCGGATGCTCGGCAACGGTTCTCAGTACGGCAACGCGGGGAGCGGTCACCCGCAGACCCACGGAGCGCAGTTGCTCCTTGGGGTCGAAGTGATGCTCGTGTCCTTGTTGCATGACACCAAGTATGCCCCTTTTCTGGAATAAGTCAAGAAAAGGATCGGTGCGGCGCTGACCTACATGCGCGACACGACTCGCGACGCGCCCGTGGACATCCGCCCGGAGGTGATGACGATGCCGTGGTGGGTGCCCGGGCGCAGCCAGTGGCTCAGCGTCGGTCCCTCCGCCGCGACGGTCACCCGCGCGTAGCGGAACTTCCCCCGCAACCGGGCGGTGGCACGTTCGACGGCGCCACCGGGGATCGGCTGGGCGAAGGTAAGCCCACCCGCGATCGGCAGTTCCGGACCCTTCGGCGCGGCCGAGGTGGCCACGTTCCATCGGGCGCCGGTCGCGGAGAAGTCACCGAGGACGTCGCCGTCGAACTTCGCGAGCACCTTCGGCAGCTTCCAGTGCTCGCGACCACCGTGCACCGACGGCTCGGAGTCGACGGCGATGAACGGCACCGCCATCGCCGGGATCAGGCCGCGACGCAGCACCGGGCTGGCCAGCACCTCGCGGTACGGCCCGACCGGCGAGTCGAGATAGTCGACCATCATCGCGAGCGTGATGGGCAGGGTCGCGCCGGTCGGCCCGTACTGGGCGGCATCCGGGGTACTGCGATGCCACCACAGGGTGGCCCGCACGGCGGCCGGCCAGGGTGGTGGCGGCGAGACCGGATAGTCGGTGCGTTCGTCCTCGCTCTCAGGCACTGTCCAGAGCACGGGCGCTCTCCTTCCGAACGGGGGTGATGGGCAGTCGCAGCGCCGCCGGAGCCTCGACGGGCACGGCCGGTCGCACGGGCTGCACGGGCTGCACGGGTTCGTAGGCCGACCCCAGCGGGGGCCGGTTGTCCTTCTCCCCCTTGTTCGGCCACAGCGCCAGCGCACGTTCGGCCTGCGCGGTGATCGTGAGGGACGGGTTCACGCCGAGGTTGGCGCTCACCGCGGAGCCGTCGACGACGTGCAGACCCTCGTGTCCGTAGACCCGCAGGTACGGGTCGACGGTGCCGGTACGCGGCGAATCGCCGATCGCGCATCCGCCGAGGAAGTGCGCGGTCATCGGGATGTTGAACAGATCGGCGATCGAACCGCCGGCGTCACCGTCGATCTTGTCGGCGACGCGGCGAACCGCCTCGTGGCCCACCGGGATCCACTCGGGCGGCGGGGTGCCCGGTCCCTGCTTGCTGGTCAGGCCGCGGCCGATCGGCGTGCGCCGGGTCGCGAGCTCGAGCGAATTGTCGTCGGTCTGCATCACGAGAGCGATGACCGTGCGCTCCGACCAGTTCCGCACCGACAGGGAGCGGAGGAAGGCAGCGGGATTCTTCGCGGCGACACCGAAGAACTTCAGCAGTCGCGGCATCCGCGTGCCACCGTCGACGAGCAGCGCCTGCAGCAGGCCGATCAGGTTGCTGCCCTTGCCGTACCGCACCGGTTCGATGTGGGTGTGGTCGTCGGGGTGGAAGGACGACGTGATGGCCACACCCTGCGTGTAGTCGACGACGCGGTCCTGCGCGGTCGCGGCGAGCACCGCCTCGGAGTTGGTGCGCACCACGGTGCCGAGAGCCGGCGACAGGTTCGGCAGGTCGCCGGTTTCGCGGCTCGCGAGCAGCAGGCGCGCCGTGCCGTAGGTACCGGCCGCGATCACCACCTGGTCGGCCGTGAAGATCTTGCGGCGCTTCCTGATGCCGTCGGTGCTGCGGGTGTGGACCTCGTACCCGCCGCCGGCACGGGGCACCACACGGGTCACCGTCGTGAGGGCGTGGATGTGCGCGCCGGCCTTCTCCGCGAGGTAGAGGTAGTTCTTGACGAGCGTGTTCTTCGCTCCCACACGGCAACCCGTCATGCAGCTGCCGCACTCGGTGCAGCCGGTGCGGTCGGGGCCGGCTCCGCCGAAGAACGGGTCGGGCACCGTCTTACCGGGTTCGTCGAAGAACACACCGACCGGGGTGGTCGTGTAGGTGTGGCCGACACCCATCTCGTCGGCGACCTGACGCATCACCTCGTCCGCGGGCGTGGTGCTGGGATTGGGACGGACGCCGAGCATCCGTGCCGCCTGGTCGTAGTACGGGGTCAGTTCCGCTTCCCAGTCGGTGATGTGACCCCACTGCGGGTCGCGGAAGAAGGGCGTCGGCGGCTTGTACAGGGTGTTGGCGTAGTTCAGCGACCCGCCACCCACACCCGCTCCGGCCATGACGAGCACGTTGGGCAGCAGGTGCATGCGCTGCACCCCGTAGCACCCCAGCTGCGGAGCCCACAGGTACTTGCGCAGCCGCCAGCTCGTCTCGGGCAGCTCGTCGTCCTCGAAGCGCCGCCCGGCCTCGAGAACTCCTACCTTGTATCCCTTCTCCGTGGCGCGCAGTGCTGCCACGCTGCCGCCGAATCCGGATCCGATGACGAGGACGTCGTAATGGGTCATGCGCTCGCTCCTGCCGTCGCGCGGTACTCGGTGTAGCTCTCCGGGTCGAACTGCTTGGTCCTCGCCCGGTACTGCCACGTGAAGGTCGGCCACATCACGGAGTTGCGGCCCTTCTCGTCGATGTACCAGCTGCTGCAACCACCCTGGTTCCAGACCGTGTTGTTCAACGCCGGGTCGAGATCGGCGGTGTAGCGGCGCACCGCGTCGTCGCGCACCTCCACGGCCGAGATTCCGCGACGCTCCATCGTGCGCAGCGCGTCGGAGATGTAGTTGGCCTGCGATTCGAGCATGTACACGATCGAGCTGTGGCCGAGATTGGTGTTGGGGCCGTACATGAGGAACAGGTTGGGGAAGCCGGGCACGGTGATACCGAGATAGGCCGAGGGGCTGCCGTCCCACGTCTCGGCGAGGGTGCGGCCGTCGCCACCGCGGATATGATGCGCGACCGGCGGTTCCGTCGGCGTGAAACCGGTACCGAAGATGATGGTGTCGACCGGATACTCGGTGCCCTTGTCGTCGACGACACCGTTCTCGGTGACCGCCGCCAGACCGGAGGACACCACGTCCACCTTCGGGCGGGTGATGGCCGGGAACCAGTCGTTGGACAACAGGATCCGCTTGCAGGTGATCGCGAAATCGGGGGTCAGGCGCTTGCGCAGTTCGGGATCGCGCACGCTCTTGCGCAGCACCCGGCGAGCCCGGACCTCGAACAGCGGCAAGAAGTACTTGCGGGCGAAGGACTTCGTCATGCCGACGACGTAGATCTCCTTCTGTCCGTACACGAATCCGCGCATGAGCTTCTGGGCCACGGGGAAGCGCCGGTAGAGCGTGCGGACCGACCGCGCGATGACGTGGTCGTGCTTGGGCATCACCCAGGAGGCGGTGCGCTGGAACAGCGTGAGATGTTCGACGCGGTCGACGATCGCCGGCACGAACTGGATGGCAGACGCTCCGGTACCGATGACGGCGACACGCTCACCCGTGAGGTCATGGTCGTGATCCCATTCGGCCGAGTGGAACTTCTTGCCGCGGAACAACTCCAGGCCGGGAACCTTCGGGTATGTGGGTGTGGAGAGGGCGCCGGTCGCGGCGACGAGCACGTCGGCGGTCAGGTCGCCGCGGGAGGTGGAGATCCGCCACACGGCACGCTCGGCGTCCCACTGGGCCTCGCGCAGTTCGCATCCGAACATCGTCCGGTCGGTCACGCCCTGCTCACGTGCCACACGGCGAAGGTACGCGTAGATCTCCTCCTGGGTGCCGTGCGCTCGCGACCAATCGGGTTCTGGCGCGAAGGAGAACGAGTACAGCGCGCTCGGAACATCGCATGCGGCACCGGGATAGGTGTTCACGCGCCAGGTTCCGCCGACGTCGTCACCGCGCTCGAGGACGAGGACGTCGGCGTCGGGGTTCTCGCGCAACAGTGTTGCAGTCATACCGATGCCGCCGAAGCCCGCGCCGACGACGAGCGTGTGCACGTGATCGGGAAGCAGTGCGAGACTCATTTCATCACCAGCGCCTTCCAGACCGGGAGCAGGCGCTCCCGGAATTCTCGATCGGATTCGGGGGTACGCATCAGGGCCGAGACGGCGAAGCCCCGGGCGATTTCGATGCTGAGGTCGATGTGCTCGGGCGAGACCCTGTCGCCCATGATCTCCAGGCAACCCGTGCGGAGCGCGTCCGACACCTTGCGTTCGAGCGGGATCATCGCCTCGTGCAGGGACGAATCGGTCCGCGCCGCGACCCACAGTTCGAGCGCTGCGGCGAAGAGCGGGCCGGAGAAGGCGTCCATGAGCGCTTCGAAGCCGTGCTCCGGGTCGGGTCGTGTCTCGAGGATCTCCTGCAGCCGCTTGTCGACGAGGTGCTCGACCGCCGCGACGACGAGGCTCTCCTTCGTCGGGAAGTGGTGGAGTTGGGCACCTCGCGAGACTCCGGCACGTTTGGCGATGCCCTGCGTGCTGGTTCCCGAATAGCCGTGCTCGACGAGCGAGTCGACCGCGGCGTCGAGCAGCTTGGCTCGCGTCGCGGCTGTGCGTTGCGCCTGGGTGCGACCACCGTTCGGCGCAGTGTCCTGGATCACGCTTCGCAGCGTAACGGGAAAACAACAAACAGTCCAGACTGCTTGTAAATATTTCGGGCCTACCGGATCAGGCCCGAAACGCGACGGAGCGGGTGGACCCGAAGAGGTCCACCCGCTCCGCCGAGCAGGTCCGAAGAGCCTTAGACGAGCAGCTCCGCGATCTGGATGGTGTTGAGAGCAGCGCCCTTGCGCAGGTTGTCGCCCGAGACGAAGAGCGCGAGACCGCGACCCTCCGGAGCACCCGGATCCTGGCGGATGCGGCCCACGAGCGAGACGTCGTCGCCTGCTGCGGCGAGCGGGGTCGGCACGTCGACGAGGCGGACGCCCGGAGCGTTCGCGAGCAGCTCCTGCGCACGCTCGACCGACAGCGGCCGCTCGAACTCGGCGTTGATCGACAGCGAGTGGCCGGTCACGACGGGAACGCGCACGCACGTGCCCGACACGAGCAGGTCCGGCAGGCCGAGGATCTTGCGCGACTCGTTGCGCAGCTTCTGGTCCTCGTCGGTCTCACCCGTTCCGTCGTCGACGATCGAGCCGGCGAGCGGCACGACGTTGAACGCGATGGGCGCGACGTACTTGTTCGGGGCCGGGAAGTCGACGGCGTCGCCCGCGTGGACGAGCTTGTCGGCCTCGTCGGCGACGGCACGCACCTGGCCGACGAGTTCCTCGACGCCCGCCAGGCCGCTACCGGAGACCGCCTGGTAGCTCGACACGATCAGGCGCTGGAGCCCTGCCTCGTCGTGCAGCGCCTTGAGCACCGGCATCGCGGCCATCGTGGTGCAGTTCGGGTTGGCGATGATGCCCTTCGGCGGGTTCTTCACCTGCTCCGGATTGACCTCGCTCACGACGAGCGGGACCTCGGGATCCTTGCGCCACGCCGACGAGTTGTCGACGACGATCGCCCCGGCGGCCGCGAAGCGCGGAGCCTGCTCCTTGGAGAGAGTGCCACCGGCCGAGAACAGCGCGATGTCGATGCCCTTCAGATCCTCGTCGGAGGTCGCCGCGACGTCCTCGACCACGATCTCCTCACCGCGGAACGGCAGCTTCTTACCGGCCGAGCGGGCCGACGCGAAGAACCGAACCGTGTCGGCCGGGAAGTTGCGCTCCTCGAGGAGGGTGCGCATGACGATACCGACCTGCCCCGTGGCGCCTACGACTGCAATGGTGGTCACGATTACCGCCCCGTTCCTGCGTGCACGACGGCCTCTTCGTCGCCGCCGAGCTCGAATGCCGCGTGCAGAGCGCGCACGGCGTCGTCGAGTTCGTTGTCATCCACGAGCACGGAGATGCGGATCTCCGACGTCGAGATCAGGTCGATGTTGATGCCGGCGTCGGCGAGGGCCTCGCAGAACTTGGCCGTGACGCCGGGGTGGCTCTTCATGCCGGCACCGACGAGGGAGACCTTGCCGATGTGGTCGTCGAAGAGGACCTGAGTGAAGCCGATGTCGCCCTGCTGCTTGGTGAGGAGTTCGACCGCGCGCGGGCCGTCGCTCTTCGGGCAGGTGAAGGTGATGTCGGTCTTGCCGGTCTCGACCTTCGAGATGTTCTGCAGCACCATGTCGATGTTGATCTCGGCGTCGGCGACGGCGCGGAACACCTTGGCGGCGTAACCGGGGGTGTCGGGGATACCGACGACGGTGATCTTCGCTTCGCTGCGATCGTGCGCAACGCCGGTGATCAGGGCCTCTTCCACAGGGATGTCCTCCATCGATCCGGACACGATGGTGCCGGGCTTGGTGGTGTACGACGAACGAACGTGCACGGGCACGTTGTAGCGGCGGGCGTACTCCACGCACCGCAGCATGAGAACCTTCGCGCCGCACGCGGCGAGCTCGAGCATCTCCTCGAAGGAGACCTTCTCGAGGCGCTGCGCGTCCTTGACGATGCGCGGGTCCGCGGAGAACACGCCGTCGACGTCGGTGTAGATCTCGCAGACGTCCGCGTTCAGCGCGGCGGCGAGTGCGACGGCGGTCGTGTCCGAACCGCCACGACCGAGAGTCGTGATGTCCTTGCTGTCCTGGCTCACACCCTGGAAGCCGGCGACCAGCACGATGCTGCCCTCGTCGAGGGCGGTGCGCACGCGGCCGGGGGTGACGTCGATGATCTTCGCCTTGCCGTGGCTGCCCGTGGTGATCACGCCGGCCTGGGAACCGGTGAACGACCGGGCCTCGGCGCCGAGCGAGTGGATCGCCATCGCGACGAGGGAGTTGGAGATGCGCTCACCGGAGGTGAGGAGCATGTCCATCTCGCGGGCCGGCGGGGCCGGACACACCTGCTGTGCGAGATCGAGGAGTTCGTCGGTCGTGTCTCCCATGGCCGAGACGACGACCACGACGTCGTTGCCCGCCTTCTTGGTCTCGACGATCCTTTCAGCGACGCGCCGGATCCGCTCGGCCGTCGAGACCGAGGATCCTCCGTACTTCTGGACGACGAGTGCCACGCTGGCCAACCTCCGGGTTTCGGGAACAAGTCCAGTGGCCCAGCTTACCGACCGCGGCTTCCATCGACCCGGGGCGTCTCAGGAAAGTGTCGTGCGCAACAGCATGACGTTGTAGTCGCCCCACCGTGAGGCGGTGAAGTAGAGGTCCGTATCCGTGGACCACGGGTGGATGAACGGAGCGTAGAGACCACCGATCTGACGGTGGGTGACCAGCACGCGGGCCTCGCTCCACGGCCCCTCGGGTCTCACGGACGTCCTCATCTCGATCGTGCCGTTCGCCTCGTTGCCGTAGAGCATGACGAACTCGCCGCCCAGGAACTGCACCGACATCTCCCCGACGGCGGGTGGCACGACCGGGGTGGCCGCGGCGGCGTCGCCGGGCACCCAGCCGTCGCCGCTCCAGTACTCGTAGGCGGCCAGATCCAGCAGAGCGGTCTCGGGAACGCGCGAGACGAAGGCCGCGCCGAACCGGCCCTGCGGTGTGCCGAAGTCGTAGACGTATCCCTCGTGGCGGATGTAGGCGTGCTGCTGGAAGTTCTCGTTCCCGGTGGACAACTGCTGCACCGTGGGCACGTCGAGCGGCAGGTTGATCCGCGCCGTCGCCGGGTCGAGCTGCCAGGTCTCCCCGTTGTCGGTCGAGGTCGCGATCATCGACGCGTTGGTCCACCACTCGCCGTGGTCGCCCCACGACCGCACCGACATGAAGTTGACGTATTGAACGCCGTCGACGGCGATGCCGGCCGTGGGGATCACGGTGATCTCGACGCCGTCGAGTGCGAGGCTGCCCACGAGTTCGCGGGAGATGTCGGGCGCGGAGGGCAGGACGGGGGAACCCGCACGTGGGTCGCCGGGCACCGGATCGGGCACGTCGATGCCGTCGGAGAGATCGGCGTCGGTGGTGCGCATGAGGACGTTGTGGCGCCACTGCTGGTCGGGCAGCGAGCAGTCGCCGAAGGTGTCGCCGAAGGCCATGAGGACCTGACGGTCCTCGCCCTGCGCACCGTTGTCCCACATGATGCCGAGGTCGGTTCCCGAGATGGAGAACCTGTCGTAGGTCCTGTTGGGGCTGCGCGGGCCGGTCACCCAGGCGACGGTGCTGGTGGGGCCCGGGCCGAGTGCCGGTAGCGGTCCCTGCGGGCCTTCGGGTGCGAGTCCTCCACTCCCCGATCCGCTGCTTCCGAGCCGCGGTCCTGATGATCCCGTGCCGAAGGATCCGGAGCCCGAACCCGAGCCGGGGAGTCCCGAGTCGCAGGGTTCGCCGTGCGCGGCGGGGGCGGAGACCGCCATGAGTCCGAGTGCGAGCAGTGCACTGCACGATCCGGCAATCGCCGTGCGCAACGATCCCATCGATACGCCCTTCACCCATCGTGTTACCGGAGATACCGGTGTTACTGATGTTGCGGGAGTTACGTTCGGTAACGCTAGGGGCGCAAGTACCGCTCTGTCAGGCGCGTTCGTATCGATCGGGTCACGACATCACCGCTGCCCGGTCACACGGAACGCATGCGTGTGGGAGGTGCCACTTGGTCGAGGTGGGGTATGGCGCGATACACTGCAGGGCATGCAGCGCGTGCTTCTCCTCGGCCGCCGCGGCGGGATCTGACCAGACCGGCTTCCCGTCGCGGGGTTTCGACGCGCCGGTCGATATTCGATCTGGGCCCACAGGTCCCCTTTTCTCTTTGGAGTTACGTCATGTCACCCGCCGACGCTTTCACCTCCGGCTCGCGCACCATCACCCCGCCGAGCAAGCCGGCCCCGGCCGACCAGCCGTCGTGGAACAAGCAGAAGAACTCGTCGATGCCGACCTATCGGTACCGGCCGTTCGCCGAGGAAGTCGAGTCGATCTCGCTGCCCGACCGCACCTGGCCCGACAAGATCATCGATCGCGCCCCGGCGTGGTGCGCCGTGGACCTGCGCGACGGCAACCAGGCGCTGATCGACCCGATGAGCCCCGCCCGTAAGCGGCGCATGTTCGATCTGCTCGTACGCATGGGTTACAAGGAGATCGAGGTCGGTTTCCCGTCCGCGAGCCAGACCGATTTCGATTTCGTCCGCGAGATCATCGAGGACGGCGCGATTCCCGACGATGTCACCATCCAGGTGCTGACGCAGTCCCGCCCCGAGCTGATCAAGCGCACCTTCGAGGCGTGCGCCGGGGCGCAGAACGTGATCGTGCACTTCTACAACTCGACGTCGATCCTGCAGCGTCGCGTGGTGTTCCGCGCCGACAAGGAGACCGTCAAGAAGATCGCGACCGACGCCGCCGAGCTGGTGCTCGAAGAGGCGAAGAACCACCCCGACACCAACTGGCGCTGGGAGTACTCCCCCGAGTCGTACACCGGAACCGAGCTGTCGTACGCCAAGGATGTCTGCGACGCGGTCGTCGAGACCCTGGGCGCGACCCCCGAGAACCCGGTGATCATCAACCTGCCGGCCACGGTCGAGATGGCCACCCCCAACGTCTACGCCGACTCGATCGAGTGGATGCACCGCAATCTGGCGAAGCGCGACTCGATCATCCTGTCGCTGCACCCGCACAACGACCGCGGCACGGGCGTCGCCGCTGCCGAGCTGGGCTACCAGGCCGGTGCCGACCGCATCGAGGGCTGCCTGTTCGGCAACGGTGAGCGCACCGGCAACGTCTGCCTGGTGACCCTGGGCATGAACATGTTCAGCCGTGGTGTCGACCCGCAGATCGACTTCTCGAACATCGACGAGATCCGCCGCACGGTCGAGTACTGCAACCAGCTGCCCGTCCACGAGCGCCATCCTTACGGTGGCGACCTGGTCTACACCGCCTTCTCCGGCAGCCACCAGGACGCGATCAACAAGGGCATCGACGCGATGAAGGTCGACGCGGAGGCCGCCGGTGTCGACGTCGACGACCACACCTGGGCCGTGCCCTACCTGCCGATCGACCCGAAGGACGTCGGCCGCACCTACGAGGCCGTGATCCGCGTGAACTCGCAATCCGGCAAGGGCGGCATCGCGTACATCATGAAGCACGACCACGGCCTGAACCTGCCGCGTCGCCTGCAGATCGAGTTCTCGCAGGCCGTGCAGAAGGTCACCGACGGTGAGGGTGGCGAGGTCAGCCCCAAGGAGATGTGGGACATCTTCCACGAGGAGTACCTGGCCCCGGTCTCGCCGCTCGAGCGTATCCGGCAGAAGGTCACCGCGGCCGAGACCGACGACGGTGAGGACACCATCTCCGCCGTGCTGAAGGTCGACGGCGTGGAGAAGGAGATCTCCGGCAGCGGCAACGGCCCGCTGGCGGCCTTCGTCGACGCCCTCGAGTCGCTGGGTTACCAGGTGGCCGTCCGCGGTTACGCCGAGCACGCCATGTCCGCCGGCGACGACGCCAACGCCGCGGCCTACGTCGAGGCCGACGTCACGCGTCCCGACGGCACGACCGTCCTGGTGTGGGGCGTGGGCATCGCCCCGTCGATCACCACGGCGTCGCTGCGCGCGATGGTCTCCGCGGTGAACCGCTCGCACCGCTGATCCGTCTCCGAACCGGATGCGGTGGGCCCATCAGGGTCCACCGCATTCGTCGTTTTCGGGAATTTTCACCCCGACAATTCATCTCGCAAATACCGTTTCGGGCAATTACCGCACTCTCCGGAAAGATACAGTTCCGAATGTTCGACGAGAACGAACCCGTTCACGGGTGATATCCGTCGAATTCCGCAATTCTCGTCCCGCAGAGTCGTTCTGCTCGAACCCGGAGTGTGCGTATGGAATTCATGGACATCATCTGGTACATCGTCGTCTGCTTCGCATTCATCGCGTACCTGATCATGCTGTGGATGATCATCGGCGATCTGTTCCGCAACCGCGAACAGTCCGGCTGGGTCAAAGCGATCTGGATCGTCTTCCTGTTCGTCTTCCCGTGGCTGACGGGCCTGATCTATCTGATCGTCCACGGCACCGGAATGGCCGAGCGGTCCGCGAAGGAGGCCGCGCAGTACAAGGCCGTGCAGGACG
Organism: Rhodococcus shunpengi; assembly: GCF_048381395.1. Classification (NCBI taxonomy): domain Bacteria; kingdom Bacillati; phylum Actinomycetota; class Actinomycetes; order Mycobacteriales; family Nocardiaceae; genus Rhodococcus; species Rhodococcus shunpengi. The sequence goes on along the minus strand of NZ_JBLWIU010000031.1, from coordinate 132,690 downwards.
ACTACATCCGCTCGGTCGCCGGCAAGTCGCCCGCCGAGCACATCGCCGACGCGAAGAAGCTGCTCGACGAGGGTGTCATCGACCAGACCGAGTTCGACGCACTGAAGGCCAAGGCACTCGCCTGATCCCGCGCGATGACCCGTTCGTTCACATCGACAGCTTCCGTGCCGCCGCGGCCCGGAAGCTGTCGAGCACTGCACCCACGGCGGGCCGGCGCGCCGCCCCCGGGCGGGTGACGAGCTCGTAGATCCGCGCCGCACGCACACCGGCCAGCGGCAGACGCACCAATGCCGGATGCAGAACCGAATACCGCGGCAACAGGGCCACCCCGTGCCCCGCCGCGACAAGTTCCTCGATGACACGGAAGTCGTTGATGCGGTGCACAACCCGCGCTCGGATGCCCGTCACCGCCGCGACGGAGAGCAACACGTCGTCGACGGGGAAGCCACCCCGCACGCTGATCCAGCCCTCCCCCACCAGTTCGTCGACCTGCACGCGGTCCTGCGCCGCGAGCCGGTGCCCGGGAGGGAGGACGACATCGATCGGTTCGCGCATGAGCGTCTCGACGTGGACACGTGGGCCGGACAGCGGCGCCGAACGCTCGTCGCGGTGGGTGAGCACCACGTCGTAGTCGGCGAGCAGGGCGGGTGCGGCCGAGGCCGGGACGTCCTCGTCGCTCACGTCCAACTCGACGCCGATCGCCCCGGCCGCCTCGAGCACGGCCGGCAGCAGGAGCGCCGCTCCGGAGGGGAACGACGCCACGCGCACCCGTCCGCGGGGCGACCGCGCATAGGCGGTCATCTCGTCGGCGGCCCGATCGAGGGCGTCGAGCACCTCGTCGGCGCGCACCACGAGCGCACGACCCGCATCGGTGAACCGCAGACGCCGGCCGTCGGGTTCGAGCAGGGGCACTCCCGCCTCCCGGGCGAGCACCTTGAGCTGCTGTGAGACGGCCGACGGTGTCATCGACAACGCTGCGGCGGTCGCGGCCACGGTTCCGCGGTCGGCGAGTTCGCGCAGTATCCGCAATCGCACGACATCCATGTAGTAAAGCTACACATTTTCTTCAGAAACATTCGCTTGTCCTGATTGTTTCCTGAGCAAAGAATTGACGGCATGTCGTTCCGGGACCGTCTGCTCGCACTCACCGTCGTGGTGCTCTGGGGATGCAACTTCCTCGCGATCAGACTGGGTCTCGACCACTTCCCGCCGTTCTTCTTCGCCGGCCTGCGCTTCGCGATCATCGCCGTCCCGGTCCTGCTGTTCGTCCCGCGACCCGCCGTTCCCCTGCGTTGGCTCCTGCTCTACGGCGCCGGGTTCGGCTTCGCCCAGTTCGCCTTCCTGTTCTGGGCGATGGAGGCCGGTCTACCCACGGGCCTCGCGTCCCTTGTACTGCAGTCGTCCGCGCCCTTCACCGTCCTGCTCGCCGCACTGTTCCTGCGCGAACGGCTCGACGGAATCCGCCTCGCCGGTCTCGTCGTCGCCGTGTCCGGCATGGTGATCGTCGCCGTGGGGCAAGGCGCCGCGGACGCGAGCCTGCTCCCCATGACCCTCGCGTTGCTGGCCGGTCTGTCGTGGGCGGTCGGCAACATCGCGACCCGCAAGGCGGGCGCCTCCGACCCCATGCGCCTGATGCTGTGGATGTGCGTCGTGCCCGTGCTCCCCTTCTTCGGGATCTCCTGGTTCGTCGAGGGCCCGCAGGCCTGGTCCACCCTCGGCAGCGCCGTCACCACCGTGGACGGAGGCCTGGCGCTGGCCGGACTCACCTACGTCGTCCTGGCGGGCACGATCGCCGGCACCGGCATCTACGCCTCGCTGCTGTCGCGCTATCCCGCCGGGACCGTCGCTCCGCTCTCCCTCATGGTGCCGGTCGTCGGGTTCACCGTCGCGTGGATCACGCTCGGCGAGCGCCCGGCACCGTCCTCCCTGATCGGCGGTGTGATCGTCATCGTCGGAGCCCTCGCCGCCCAGGGCGGACACCGCAGTGTGACGAGCAGGACGCTCCTCCGGCGACACAACGCTCCCACGCCTGTGGAACACTCGCCGACGTGGGAACCAGCACAGGAATCACCGCACGTGGACGGCTCGCACTGCGCGCAGCCCGAGCCGCCGCGTGGGCGTCCCAGAAGGCCGGACGCGGTAAGGGCTCGATGATCGGAGGGCTCGTCGCCCTGAAGATCGACCCGGCACTGATGAAGCAGCTCGGCCACGGCCGGCAGACCGTGCTCGTCACCGGGACGAACGGCAAGTCCACGACGACCCGCATGACCGCAGCCGCGCTCGAGACCATCGATGCGGTCGTCACCCAGGCCGACGGCGCGAACATGGACGCCGGGATCGTCGCCGCGCTCGCCACCGACCTCCGGGCGCCGCTCGCCGCGATCGAGGTCGACGAACTCCATACCCCGCATGTCGCCGACGCCCTCGCGCCCCGCGCGATCGTGCTGCTCAACCTCACCCGCGACCAGCTCGACCGGGTCGGCGAGATCAACATGATCGAGCGGAAGCTGCGCGAGGGCCTGAAGCGGCATCCCGACGCGGTGATCGTCGCGAACTGCGACGACGTGCTCGTCACGTCCGCCGCCTACGACAACCCGAACGTCGTGTGGGTCGCCGCCGGCGCCGGTTGGGCCAACGACTCGGTGAGCTGCCCGCGCACGGGCGAGCCCATCGTCCGCGAGGGCGACCACTGGTACAGCACGGGCTCCGACTTCGCGCGGCCGACACCGGACTGGTGGGTCGACGACGAGAGCCTGTACGGGCCGGACGGCCTCGTCCTCCCGCTGAAGCTGACCCTGCCCGGTCGCGCCAACCGGGGCAACGCCGCCCAGGCGGTCGCGGCCGCCGTTGCCCTCGGCGCCGATCCGGCGAAGGCCGTCGCGGCCGCCTCGGTCGTCGAAGAGGTCGCCGGTCGCTACAAGACCGTGCAGGTCGGGCCGCACTCGGTACACATGCTGCTCGCGAAGAACCCCGCCGGCTGGCAGGAGGCCCTGTCGATGATCGACCCGACCGTCGACGGCCTGGTGATCGCCGTCAACGGTCAGGTGCCCGACGGCGAGGACCTGTCGTGGCTGTGGGACGTGCGCTTCGAACACTTCGAAGGCGTGCAGGTGGTGGCAGCGGGCGAACGCGGCACCGATCTCGCCGTCCGCCTGACCTACGCGGGTGTCGAGCACACCCTGGTACCGGATCCGCTGAAGGCCATCGCCTCGTGCCCTCCCGGTCGTGTGGAGGTGCTCGCCAACTACACCGCGTTCCGCGATCTCAACACTGCCATCGCCAGGAGAGCTGCCCATGTCTGAGTCGACCGTCCGCATCGGACTCGTCCTGCCCGACGTGATGGGCACCTACGGCGACGGCGGCAATGCCCTGGTGCTGCGCCAGCGCCTGCGGATGCGCGGTCACGACGCCGAGATCGTCGAGATCGGACTGAACGATCCCGTCCCCGAGTCTCTCGATCTCTACACCCTCGGTGGCGCCGAGGACGCCGCGCAGCGACTGGCCACACGGCACCTGCAGCGCTATCCGGGATTGCAGCGCGCCGCCGAACGTGGAGCGCCCGTGCTGGCCATCTGCGCCGCGATCCAGGTGCTCGGCCACTGGTACGAGACGTCCTCGGGCGAACGCGTCGACGGTGTGGGCATCCTCGACGCGACCACCTCGCCGCAGCAGACCCGCGCGATCGGCGAGATCGTCATCCGCCCCACGCTGTCCGGCGTCACTCGACCACTGACCGGATTCGAGAACCACCGTGGTGGAACGACTCTCGGATCCGACGCCACCGGGCTCGGCCGCGTCGACCGCGGTGTCGGCAACGGTGTGGGCGACGGGCTCGAAGGTGCCGTGCAGGGTTCGGTGATCGGCACCTATCTGCACGGTCCCGTGCTCGCCCGCAATCCCGAGCTCGCCGATCATCTCCTGATGCGCGCTCTGGGAGTCGACTCGCTGCCGCCGCTGGATCTGCCCGAGGTCGACCTGCTGCGGCAGGAACGGTTGCGCGCCTGAGTGATCAGCCGTGCGCGGCGATGTGTTCGAGGACCAGCCGCGCGAGCTTCTCCGGCTCCTCGTCGGGAATCCAGTGGCTCGTGCCGACGAGCGTTTCCCGTCGGTACGGCCCACTGACGTAGCGGGCGGTCGCGTCGACCCCGGCGGATCCGATCGCAGTGTCCTTGTCGCTCCACACCATGAGTGCGGGCACGGTGATCTTCCCGAAGGACGACTTCGGATTCGACAGGGGCACCGCCCGATACCAGTTGATGCCGGCCCGCACCGCGGCGCGGTCCTTCAACCGCGCGACATCGCGGTCGGTGGCGGCGGACGGCTGGCCGGTGCCGTGCAGCAACTGCCGCGCGACCTTCTCCCTGCTCAGCAGGGTCTCCGGGATCCAGGGCAGCTGGAAGACGAGCATGTACCACGAGCGCAGCAGCTGACCGCTGGTGACGAACGAGCGCATGAACGCCGCCGGATGCGGAACGGACACCGCCGTCATGGTGCGGACGAGATCGGGACGCTGCTCCGCGAGCGCCCACGCGACGGCGGACCCCCAGTCGTGGCCGACGACGTGCGCGCGACCACCGGGCACCGATTCGATGAGCGCCGCGACGTCGTCGACGAGCAGGTCGAGGCTGTAGTCACGGCGGCGGGGTGGTCGGGCACCGGGCGAGTAGCCGCGCTGATCCGGGGCGAAGGTGCGATACCCCGCGGCGTGCAGGTGAGGTGCGACCGCCTCCCAGGATCGGGAGTCCTGCGGGAATCCGTGCAGAAGAACGATGGGTTCGCCGTCGATCGGCCCGTCGTCGCGGATGTCGAACCGGAGTCCGTCCCTCTCGACGGTCGTGATGCGCTCCCCCACCCCGTCCCCTTCTGTAGTCGCGGTGATCGGTACCGACCCGGGATTCGACCGCGAATCCTCCCCTGAACAGGGGTTCGGCCCGGTGATTCGCTTTACGCGTTCTCCGGGCCGGATCTCTGCTTCACGAGCTTCTCTCTGTCGTCCGCGGACGTCTTATAAGCTCGATTCGCACCTTCGATGTTAGCTACGTCACAGTGCGAACGCAAGCCTTTTCCGCGACCCGGTCAGACCGAGGCGAGGGGGAAGCCCAGAGTCGCCCAGTCGTGCAGCCCTCCGCGGTAGTAGGCGAGCGCGGACGCGGGATATCCGGCATCGATCAGCTTCCGGATCGCATCGGGCGACTGAGGGCACTGGGGACCGTTGCAGAAGACGATCGTCGTCCGGGCGGTGTCGAGCTCGCCCTTCCTCTCGACGATGTCGTCGTGCGGGATGTTCACGGCGCCGGGGAGGCTCACTCCGCTCCGGGAATCGGGCACCCGCGTGTCGACGAGCGCAGCGCCCCGGTCGAGCAGTTCGATCACCTCGAGTTCACCGACGGTCGCCACGCCCGCCGCCACCTGCAGTGGCTGCACCTCACCCCAGGTCGTCTCCACCACCATGCGGTCGGCTTCACCCTCCAGCGGGCGGGGAATGTTCTGCGGGTCGCCGTCGCGTGTGCGATCGGCACGCCTGATCTGCTGCTCGTCGCTCGTCACGAACCGGACTCTACGGGAGAACGGTCGCCCTCCGCGGGGTTGTCGGGATCCCACCCGCGCTGGGCGAGGATCGCCGTCCCCATCCATCGCCGCAGGTAGCGGCGCAGATCGTCGTCGGAGCGTGGCGGCGTTCCCGGTGAGACGAAGAACGACTGCATCGTGCGCAGCACGTATTCGACCAATTCCGCGAGGGAGTCGTCGTCGTAGCCGTGTTTCTCCCAGTCGACGTCGAACCGCTTGATCATCGCCATGCCGAACATCCACGCCTCTTCCGACGCGATCTCCTCGGGATGCGGGTTCGAGTAGGTGCTCGACAGCAGGATGCCGAGGTGCGGGGTGCGACGCACCTCCGCGAGCGTGTAGACCACGCCTTCGGTCATGGCCTCGACCGGATCGTCGAGGCCCGCGACCTGCCGGGTCAGTCGTTCCAGGAACCCTTCGACCGATGCGATGGCGGCCGCGCGCATGAGGGCGTCGGCGCTCGGGAAGTAGCGGTAGACCGTCTGGCGGATCACGCCGAGGGACTGGGCCACGTCGGCGATGCTGATCTCCGCGCCGGTCCGGTCGATCAGGTCGACGGCAGCGGCAACGATCCGCTGCGACGCCTCTTCGTCGTCGGCGGGAGGACTCCCGCCCCACCCACGTCTACGTGCCACTTCGCGCTTCCTCGAACCGTCGCCTGGAGAGGGCCCGACGGTAACACGGCCGACCTCGGTGGATGTGGTCCGAAACGGACTCCCGTGAGCGGATGGGACACCTATCATACACATGACGCATTTCGTGTATGGTCACGCCGATCGGGGCCTCCCGGCTCTTCCGAGGTCCTCCCCAACCGTGTCCCAACCAGGTCCACAACCAGCCCGGTGTCGACGAGACGAGGTACCGCCCCATGACGAACCTGCAGGTCCGCAAGATGCGCTTCGCATTCGCGGATTACGACGTGCCGTTCCTGTGGAACGAGGAGAATCCGGCCTTCTCGAGCATGGCCAACGCCGTCTCGTTCCTCGCGATCGGTTTCGAGAAGATGATCGTGAACATGATCCGTGAGATCACCCCGCGCATCACCGATCCCGAGGTCCTCGAAGAGGCCAACGCCTTCATGTACCAGGAGGGGCAGCACTCCACCGCCCACCGGCAACACGTGAAGGGTCTGATCAAGAGCTATCCGGGACTGCAGGAGACGCTCGACGACGTCATCGGCGCCTTCGACAAGCTCACCGCCGAGACCTCCGCCGAGTACCGCCTCGCGTACACCGCCGACCTCGAGGCGACCTTCACCCCCGTCTTCAAGCTCATGCTCGACAACGACTCGGCTCTCTTCCGCCCCGGCGACGACCGGGTCGCGTCGTTGTTCATCTGGCATTTCGTCGAGGAGGTCGAACACCGCAGTTCGGCGCTCATCATCTTCGACGCGGTGGTCGGCAGCGATCTGTACCGCATGCGTCAGGCCCCCTCGGTGTTCAAGCACGTGCTCGACGTCATCGCCATCGCATGCGAGGGATTCAACAAGCATGTGCCGCTGGAGGAACGGAAGATCGACGCGATGTCGATGTTCGCGTCGTACCGCCGCAAGCAGAACCTGCGGCGCCGGTTGCCGTTCCTGCGGTACGAGGACCACGGCCCGATGCCGCGCGCCTTCGACGTCCTGCCGCTCGGCGAACAGCTCGTCGCGCTGGTGGGCATCGTCCGCAGCCAGATGCCCAAGCACAATCCCGACCACGAGAAGCTGCCGGCGCTCGCCGACGTGTGGTTCCGCCGATTCGACGAAGGCTACGACGTCTCGCAGTGGTACACGGCGGAAACCGTGGGCGGGAGGAACAACTGATGTCCGATCTGTGCTCGCCCACCTTCGAGAACCTCTCGACCCGCCTCGGATTCTCGTGCGACGAAGCCGGTGGGATCTTCGAACTGCGCAGTCCGTTCGCGCTGGAGAACTGGACGCTGCCCGTCCTCGAGGCGACCATCGTGCTCGGGGCGGTGCTGATGCTCGTGTACGCGATCGTCCGGCTGCGGCGCACCGGTGACGCCACGAACCTCGTCGTCTGGCTCGGTACGCTCGCGTTCCTGTTCATCATCGAACCGCTGCTGTACTTCCCCGACGCCTTCGGCGTGGAGGACTACCTCGACACGATGTTCGCGCACAACGTGTTCACCGTCGAGTTCATGTGGGGACGTCTGCCGCTGTACATCATCGCCATCTACCCGATGATGGCGACGATCGCGTTCGAAATCGTCCGGATGCTCGGGGTGTTCCGGCAGTACGGCACCGTCGTCGGCGCCGTCTGCGTGGGCTTCGTCCACCACGCCTTCTACGAGATCTTCGATCACCTCGGACCGCAGCTGCGGTGGTGGGAGTGGTCGCTCGACAACCCGATCAACCAGCCCTTCTTCGACTCCGTTCCGCTCCCGAGCGTCGTGGTCTTCGCCGCCCTGTGGCCGATGTCGCTGGCATTCTGCGCGCAGTTCTTCGTCGGCCGGCACATCGACGCGGGGCGCACCTTCGGCGGCCTCGAACTGACCTGGCGCACGATCACCGTCGGACTTCTCGCGTCCGTGGGTGTGGTGATCCTCCCGGCGCCGGCGACCGTGATCGGCATGGGCAGCACGACGGTTCGGGCGACGATCTACGCGGCCGAACTCGTGATCCTGTCGATCGTGGCGATCTACGTGCTCTCGCGCCAGTGGTCCCGGCTGCGGAACACACCCACCGATCGGCTCTATTCGAACGACCTCGTCCGCTGGTACGCCATCGCCTATCTCGCCGTGATGGCCGTGCTGTGGATCAGCGCTCTGCCCGACTGGTTCTCCGCCGTCGACGGGGTCACCGAGGCAGGCGACCCGATCGGCAGCCTGTGGTATACCGTGGCGTGCTTCGTCGTCGCGATCGCCTCTGTCGCTGCGACCTTCACCGTCCCGCGCGAGGCCGATGCGAGTCCGGATGACACGGCATCGAAGACGCTCACCGAGGCCTGACCGCTCCCGGCACGCTCGATGTTCCGCTACGACGGAGCCGGGCCCGCGCTACCGCGCGTCGGCCCCGTCGAGCAACCACCGGTCGTCGACCCGCTTCAACGTGATGACGAAGCGGGTCGCGTCGGTGCGTCCCTCCGGTACGACGACGTTCTTCACGTCCTGATCGAGGAAGACCAGCACCGTCGCGACATCGCCGTCGAAGCTCTCGAGACCGGCATGCTCGGCACGCGCCGCCGACGTGCCCTCCCCGTTCGCGACGAGTTCTCGCAGGTCTCCGGCGACCTCCTCGTACCGGGAGGCGAATTCCTCGGTGGCGTTGGACGTCACGGCGGTGAGGTTGTCGTCGAACGAGCGGTAGTCGTAGGTGCCGAGGGCCACTGCGTACTCGCGGGCCTGCGCGATCGCGTCGTCGCACAGCGCGGCGTCCTGTTCGGCCTGCCACCAACGGAATCCGAAGAAACCGGCGGCCGCGAGCAGCACCACGACGACCGCGGCGGTGACCCACCGGCCCGCGCCGGAACGGGTGATCGCAACAGCATCGCGCGACTCCGCTGCGGATTCGGTGTCGTTCCCGGTGGGGGCATCGGTCGGTGTCATCCGCCCAGTCCTTCCAACAACTTCTTCCAGTAGTTCAACGGTTCTCCCGACGCGGCCTCACCGATCCGCCGCCGAACGACGACGAACGGGGACACGGACCGTAGTGGTCCGGTCCCCGTTCGTTCGTACGAGGAGTGCGCCGGGGATCAGCCCTGGGTAACGGCGGGGAGACCGCCGCGGAGCTCACCCTTGACGACCTTGCCGCTCGCGTTGCGCGGCAGGGCGTCGACGATCACGACCTCCTTGGGGTGCTTGTACCGCGCGAGGTGCTCGTTCAGGTACGGCTGGAGCTCGTCGAGGGTGAGGTCGTCGTTGCCGGGCTTCAGCGCGACGACGGCGACGGGCACCTCGCCCCACTTCGCGTCGGGGCGACCGATGACCGCGGCCTCGAGCACCTTGGGATGCCCGAACAGGACGTTCTCGACCTCGGCGCAGTAGATGTTCTCGCCGCCCGAGATGATCATGTCCTTCTTGCGGTCGACGACGTAGACGAAGCCCTCTTCGTCCACGCGCACGAGGTCGCCGGAGTGGAACCATCCGCCGTAGAACGCTTCGCTGGTGGCGGTGGGGTTGTTCCAGTACTCGCGCATCATGGTGGGACCGCGGTAGACGATCTCGCCGACCTCGCCAGGGGCGACGTCGTTCATCTCGTCGTCGACCACACGCGCCTGGATGGTGGGGATGACCCGGCCCACGGAGCCGAGCTTGCGGATGGCGTCGTCGCCGTCGAGCACACAGGTGATGGGCGACATCTCGGTCTGGCCGAAGACCGCCACGTTGAAGGCGTCGGGGAAGGTCTCCGCCATGGCCCGCAGGATCGTGTCGGAGCTCGGTGCCGCACCCCAGGAGATGTTGCGCAGCTTCAGCTTCCGCGGCTTGGCCTGCTGCGCGGCACACATCGCCTGCCACTGCACCGGCACGAGGAACAGGCTGGTGACGTTCTCGGCCTCGAGCACGTCGAGCAGTTCCTCCGGGTCGAAAGCGCCGACCGGGTGGATGACGGTGGGCGTGCCGAGCATCAGGCTCGGCGCGATCGAGCCGAGGGCCGCGATGTGGAACATCGGCGACGCGCAGAAACCGATGCCCGATTCGTCGAACAGGCGGAAGGCCCGGATGCAGGTGAGCGACTGCGCTTCGAGATTGGAGTGGGTGAGCACGGCGCCCTTGGGCCGGCCCGTCGTGCCCGAGGTGTACATGATGAGCGCGGGCGTGTCGTTCGGGATCTCCACCGGCGGGTGGGGTTCGCCCTCTTCGGCGACGAGTGCCTCGTAGGAGAGCGAGTCGCCTTCCGGCTCGACTCCGACCGTGATGGACAGTTCGATGCCCTCCGCCTGGCCACGCGCGGCGGCGGCGAGCGGGACGAGCGGCCCCTCCGCGACGATCGCCTTCGCGCCGGAATCACCCACGAGGAAGGCGACCTCGGGTGCGGTGAGGCGGAAGTTCACCGGCACGGCGATGGCACCGAGGGCGTTGGCCGCGAGCACGATCTCGACGTACTCCGGACGGTTGAGCATGAGGATGATGACGCGGTCGCCGAAGCCGATGCCGCGACGCGAGAGTGCATCGGCGAGCTTCTCGACACGCGTATTCAACTGCGACCAGGTGATGGTCTCGCCGCGGAATCGGAAGGCCGTGCGATCGGGAATCATCAGGGCGTGGCGCGCCACCTGATTGTTCCAGTTGTTGCTGCGGAAGCGGGTGGCGTCGGAGCCGACCGCTTCGGAAACGACAGAGGGGGGAACCATCGATGATCCTCTCGTGACGGGGCGGGAGTGCGGGCACGGCCTGTGCCGAGCCGTCGATGTGTGAGGCACATTACAGGCCCGGAACGGATTGGGCCAGAGCTTTTGTTAACGGAGATTCCGCGAATACGGACCGACTCGCTCCAGGCGTCGACGCCGAGCGAGAACGGGTGAACGAGGCAGAAAATACTGGTCGAGCGTTGGGTTCACCGGACGGGAGCGGGTGTTCCGACGGCACGTCAGTCCCTGCTCCCGTCCGGGAAGTTCCTTGTCGATCCCCCCGAGAACCATGCCCCGGGAAGGATCGTCCGGTCAGGCGAAGCGGGCGGGACGCTTCTCCAGCATCGCCATGGCACCCTCCGCGAAGTCGGCGGAGCCGAGGAGTTCGACCTGACCGTCCTTCTCCCGCGCGAGCGCCGCGTCGAGTTCGCCGAGCGTCGAGGCGTTGAGGGCCCGCTTCGTCAGTTCCAGGGCACGTCGCGGGCCGGATGCGGTCCGCGAGGCGACGGCGTCGACGTGTGCGGCGAGTTCGGCGTCGGGCAGGGTGCGGGCCACCAACCCGAACCGGTCGGCGTCCTGCGCGGACACCCGCTCACCGAGCAGTGCCATCTCGGCGGCCCGGGCCCGCCCGATCGCGGCCGGAACCAGCAGGCTCGCGCCGCCGTCGGGCATCAGTCCGATGTTGACGAAGGCGAGCAGGAAGTACGCGCTCTCGGCCGCGTAGGTGAGATCGGCCGCGAGGGCGATCGAGACGCCGACGCCCGCGGCGGGACCGTTGACCGCCGCGATGACGGGCACGGGGACGGATGCGATCGTCCGGACCAGTTCGTTGGCGGTGTCCATGACGACACCGGGGTCCTGTGGATCCGCTGCTCCCGCAGCCAGATCCGCACCCGTGCAGAACGCCGATCCCTCACCGGTGACGACGATCGTACGGACGCGTTCGTCGTCGCCGGCCGCCTTCACGGCCTCGCTCAGCGTCTTCATCGTGGTCAGGTCGATCGCGTTCATCCGGCGCGGACGCGTGATGGTCAGTCGCAGGATGCCGTCGGCGAGTTCGGACCGCAGGCCCTCGGTGGTGGTCGAGGTCATGCGCGCACCGCCCGGTCGGCACCGGCGATGTCGTTCAGGCGGCCCGTGATGATGGCCTCCGCTTCGGTGACCATGCGGTCGACCAGTTCACCGACGGTGGGGATGTCGTGGATGAGCCCCTGGCTCTGTCCGGCCGTCCAGATGCCGGCGTCGAGGTCTCCGTCCTCGAAGACCTTGCGGCCGCGCGCTCCGGCGACCAGGTGGGCGATGTCGCCGAATTCGGCTCCGCGCGATTCGATCTCGACGACCTCTTCGCTCACCGCGTTGGTGGCGACACGAGCGGTGTTGCGCAGCGTGCGGAAGATGAGCTTCGTGTCGAGTTCGGTGTTGCGGACGATCTGCTCCTTGACCTCGTGGGCCACGGGCGATTCGACCGTGCACATGAAGCGGGTGCCCATGTTGACGCCGTCGGCGCCGAGCGCGAGTGCCGCCACGAGCCCACGGGAATCGGCGATGCCACCCGAGGCGATGACGGGGATGCCGAGCTTGCTCGTCGCGGCGGGGATGAGGATCAGGCCCGGGACGTCGTCTTCACCCGGGTGCCCGGCGCACTCGAAGCCGTCGATGCTCACAGCGTCCACGCCGATGCGCTCGGCCTTGACCGCGTGCCGCACGCTCGTGCACTTGTGGATCACCTTGATGCCGGCGTCCTTGAAGTGCGGCAGGTGGTCGGCCGGGTTGAAGCCGGCGGTCTCGACGATCTTCACGCCCGAGTCGATGATCGCCTGGCGGTACTCGGCGTACGGCGGCGGATTGATCGACGGCAGGATCGTGAGGTTGACGCCGAACGGCTTGTCGGTGAGTTCGCGCGTCCGTTCGATCTCGCGGACGAGATCCTCCGGGGTGGGCTGGGTCAATGCGGTGATGAAGCCGAGCGCCCCCGCCTCCGCCACGGCGGCCACGAGTTCGGCGCGGCCGACCCACATCATGCCGCCCTGGACGATGGGATGCTCCACCCCGAAAATCTCGGTGAATCGGGTTCTCACGAGTCCTCCTCGGTCCTTCGAAAAGTGCCGCTGTCGTGACGGTTCCGTATGCGCCCAGCGGTGACGCAGCTGAAGAATTGGTGTTAACTTTGCGGTCTGGGTGCTGGTTTGTCAATACGTTCTGTCCTGCAGTTTTGGCGATTCTTACCCGAAAGTAGTGTTTCTTCGCAGGGGGTGCGACTGTTACCTTTGAGGCCGACGAACATTCACCGCGACATCGCGGCAGGAAACAGGATCCACGACGAGGAGGCAGGGTGCCCGAACAAGCGCAGGTCGGGGCACGCACAGCCGCGAAGACCGGCACCCCGACCCCCACCGTGCGGCGCCGGCCGAAGAACCGCAAGGCACAGATCGCCACGGTCGCGGCCGAGGCGTTCAGCGAACGCGGCTACCACGGCGTGAGCATCGACGAGATCGCCACTGCCGTCGGCATCTCCGGCCCCGCCCTGTACCGGCACTTCCCGAACAAGTACGCCCTGTTCCACCATGCCGTGGTCACCCTCGCCGACGCCCTCGGCTCCGCCCTCGCGGAGTTCGACGAACAGAGCGGAGCGAACGGCACCGGACTCGACGCCGCCGAGGAGCTCGAACGCAAACTCCTCGCGCTCATCCGCACCACGATCGAGAACCGCCGGACGGGCGGGTTGTACCGCTGGGAACGCCGCTACCTCACGGGTGAGGACCACAGTGAGATCCGCTCGAAGATGCGGGCACTCAACCGCCATCTCGCCCGCACGGTCGCGCGGCTGCGGCCCGATCTCACCGACGACGACTACGTGCTGCTCAGCAGCGCGATGCTCAGCGTCATCGGCTCCATCACCACTCACCGCGTCCCGCTGTCCAACCGGCGCCTGCAGCAGCTCCTGCTCGACGCGTGCACAGCGGTCGCAGCAACCGATCTGGTGCCCGACATCGACGAACCCGCACCGACTCCCGAGCCGGGTGGGCTGTCCGTGGCGAACAAGCGTGAGGTCCTCCTGCACGAGGCCGTGCTGCTCTTCGACGCCCGGGGCTATCACGAGGTGAGCATCGAGGAGATCGGTGCTGCGGCAGGTATCAACGCGTCCGGCGTCTACCGTCACTTCGCGAGCAAGGCCGATCTGCTCGCCGCCGCCTTCCACCGGGCCGGTGATCGCGTCGCGATGATCATCGGCGAAGCGCTCGCCGACTCGACGACCTCCGCGCAGGCCCTCGACGTCCTCACCGAGGCGTATGTCCGGATGTCGTTCGAGAACAGCGAACTGATGTCGGTGTACTTCGCCGAGGTCGGCAACCTGCCCGCGCATCATCGCAGCGACCTGCGGAACATCCAGCGGCTCAACATCGAGGAATGGGCCCGTCTGGTCGGGGAGCTCCGCCCCGAGCTGCCCGCCGTCGAATGCCGCTTCCTCGTGCACGCCGCGCTCAACCTCGTGCTCGACACCGGCAACCTCGTGCACTTCCTGCCCACCCCCTCCCGGCAGCGCAGGGTGCAGCAGCTGATGCTCTCGGTGCTGCTCGGCGACACCGGTTCGCCGGAGGCGGTGGGATGACCCGCACCGCGACCGCAGCGGTACTCCGCGAGTACGGTGCACCGCTGCGGCTCGAGACCGTGACCGTGCCCGAACTGCGCGACGAGGAAGTGCTCGTACAGATCCACGGGGTCGGGATCTGCCACACCGACCTCACCGCCGCCGCGGGCGGCGTTCCCGTCCCGACGCCCGTCGTACTGGGACACGAGGGTGCCGGAGTCGTCACCGAAGTGGGCTCGGCGGTCACCGCTCTCGCGGTCGGCGACCGAGTCGTCCTCGGATTCGACTCGTGCCGCACGTGCCGCAACTGCGCCCGGGGACGGCACGCCTACTGCACGCGATTCGCCCCGCTCAACTACAGCGGTGTGCGCACCGACGGCTCGGCCGTGCTCCGCGACGCCGACGGAGCACCGGTGCACGGCAACTGGTTCGGACAGTCGTCGTTCTCCTCGCTCGTCGTGGCCACCGAACGCAACGCCGTGCGTCTGCCGGCGGATGTTCCGGTGGCACTGGCGGGTCCGCTCGGGTGCGGCCTGGCGACCGGCGCCGGAACCGTTCTCGAGGTGTTGCGACCGGAACAGGGGTCGACGATCGTCGTCTTCGGTCTCGGCGCCGTCGGCACGGCCGCGGTGATGGCAGCGCGTATCGCCGGGTGCGA
Organism: Rhodococcus shunpengi; assembly: GCF_048381395.1. Lineage (NCBI taxonomy): Bacteria > Bacillati > Actinomycetota > Actinomycetes > Mycobacteriales > Nocardiaceae > Rhodococcus > Rhodococcus shunpengi. Next base: position 117,584 of record NZ_JBLWIU010000031.1, on the reverse strand, counting down.
GAGCATCATCGGCGTCGACCCGAATCCGCGACGGCACGGCGTCGCGCGATCGCTCGGGGCCACCGAGGTCCTCTCCCCCGACGATCACGACGACCTCGGACGCCATCTGCGTCGTCTCACCGGCGGTGGTGCCGACTACGCGGTGGAGGCCGTGGGCACCGAATCCGTGATCCGGCAGGCACTGTCGTCTCTGACCAGTCCCGGTGTCTGCGCCACCCTCGGACTGCGTGCCGGCCGCAATCCCGTCTCGATCGACCAGACCCATCTGTTGTCCGGTCGCACGCTGACCGGAGTCATCGAGGGCGACGTCGATCCCCACCGGTTCCTTCCCGAGCTGGCCGCGCTGTGGCGCGACGGGCGTTTCCCCGTCGACGAACTCGTGCAGACCTTCGATTTCACGAAACTCGACGACGCTCTCGCCGCTGTCACCTCCGGCGAGGTCGTCAAAGCCGTACTCACCTTCGACATCCAGGGGAACACATGAACGTCGTCCAGCGACTCGAGGAACTGCGCGCCCGCACCGACCGGATCGATCCTCGCGAACTCGATGCCCTCTGGGAGCATCTCGCTCCGGCACGCATCGACGATCTCGTCGGATACCGGTGGAAGGGCTTCAGTTTCGACACCGGGCACCGCACCCATACGCTGCTCGGCACGTCGCGGTGGTACGGAAAGACGTTCGCGTCGGTGTCCGAGGTCCAGCCGCTCGTGTGCTACGGCGAGGACGGCGAGTTGTTCTCCGACACGAAGACCGGACGCGGCGAGGCGAGCCTGTGGGAGATCGTCTTCCGCGGTGAGGTGACGGCGACGATGGTCTACGACGGCATGCCGGTCTTCGACCACTTCAAGAAGGTCGACGACGACACCGTCGTCGGGGTGATGAACGGCAAGGGTTCGCTGGTGTTCGACGACGGCGAGCACTACTGGTTCGGTCTCGAACGCGACAGCGCCGTGTGATCGTCGGACGGGAAACGCCGAGTGGCCGGACGTACGTCCGGCCACTCGGCGTTCTCGCTGGAGAACTCAGATGACGTGTCCGTGCGCCTTCATCCGGCGGCGCATGTCGTTGAGGTAGTAGGTGGCCGACAGCTGGCGGATCGGCCTGGGCACCGCGCGGTAGATCGGCGGGACCACCTTCCAGAACAGGTCGAAGCGCCGCTGGTCGCGCGGGCTCCACGGCAGCGCGAATTCGTCGCGCATGCGTTGCGGGAGAAGGCCGATCGTCATAAAGCGCTGCAGCGGCATGAGGGCGCGAACGGGAAGCGGGGCGTCGCCGCCGGTGAGGAGATTGCGGGTGAAGGAACGCACCTTCCGGTCGACCTCGAAGGTCGCGATCATCTCGTCCCAGTACCTGTCGAATTCCTCCCGCGTCTTCGGCCACATGTCGTCCTTGACCTGCAGAGCCGTGCCGTAGACCGCGGACTGGCGGTAGATGCGTTCGATGTCGGCATCGGTGAGAGGCCCGAACATCCGCCGGTACATGTCGACACCGTTGCGGTACAGCGTTGCCGCGACCCACAACTGGAGTTCGGGATCGAAGGCGTTGTAGGTCTCCGAACGCACCGGGACGTGCGCCTTGTTGACCATCCGGACGATCTGCTTCTTCTCCTCGGGAGTACCGAGCGTGACCGCGTAGACGTAGGTCATCGTGGTGCGCAGCCGGTCGAGCGGCCGCTGCAGGGTGGAGCTGTGATCGGCGACGCCGTACCCGACACCGCGCGATGCCAGCTGCAGGAGGACCGTCGCACCGGCTCCGAGCAGAAGCATCGACTCACCGACGAAGTCGGCCAGTTCGACCGAGCCCGCCGGAAGCGGAGCGGGGATCGCCTCCGGTTCGTCGGTGGTGACGGCGGGGACGCGCTCTTCGGCGTGGGTCGTCATCGGAGGTCTCCTGATGGTGAAAGTACGGGTGCAGCACTGTCATACAAATTGTGCACACCCGTACTCAGATAGGCAAGTGCCTATCCGGAAGGCGAATCGACACCCGCTCGCTCACGGTGGGCGACCAGCCGCGCGGCCGCGTCCTCGAACTGCACCAGCGTCTGCGTGATCACTTCGCTGTGGTCCTGCGCAGCGATCGCCTCGATCAGCTTCGTGTGCGACCGGATGGCGAGCGTTCCCCACTCGGCGTCCCGCGCGTAGAGGCGGTACGGAATCGTGCGCGCGGCGGTGTTGAGGAACCACGCGAGCTTGGGGCTGTCGGCGATGCGGTTGAGCTCGCGATGGAAGTCGAACTCCGCGTCGGCGATCCGCTCGATGTCGGGTGTCACTCCCTCCGGAATGACGACGAGCATGCGCAGCCTCTCGTTGAGTTCGGCCAGACGCTCGAGGTCGGCCGGCGTGGCACGGTCGACCGCTCGGAGCGCGAGCTCGACGGCGATCTGTCCCTGCAGCCAGAAGATGTCGTCGATGTCGCCGCGCGTGAGAGGCGAGACCCGGTAGCCGCGGTTCGGGGCGGATTCGACCATCCCCTCCCCGCGCAGCGTCAGCAGCGCCTCCCGGACGGGGGTGACGCTGACGCCGAGTTCGACCGCGGTCTCGTCGAGCCGGATGAAGTCGCCCGGACGCAACGCGCCGGACATGATCGAACCGCGGAGGTGGCCGGCCACCTCGTCGGAAAGCTGCGGACGGCGCCGCACGGCCCCCTCCGAACGTCGGGATGCCGCAGCGTGATCCGCCGCTGTCCCGGGGCTACGTGTCGGTGCCGCCATCGTGTCTCCTGTAGGAATCCGGACAACTGCGCACGGGGGTTGTCCAATTGGCCCGCGAACGCCTAATGTGATGTCCACTACAGCTATCACATCAAATATATGTGATGTGGTCCACCAGGAAGTGTCGAACATGACCCAGAACCTCACCAGTCCGAAGAACGCGAAGAGCAGTTCGGACAAGGCATCCACGGCAGCGAACACCGACACCTTCGCCAGCCTCGACCCCCGGAACGGCGAGGTGATCGCCGAGTATCCGATCGCCGACGAGGCCGCCGTGGGCGCGGCCGTCGAGCGCGCCCGCGTCGCCGCTCGCTGGTGGGAGGCGCAGGGCTTCCGCGGCCGCCGCGACTGGCTCCTCGAGTTCAAGAAGGCCATCGCGTCCGACGCGACCTCGCTCGCATCGGTGGTGGCGAAGGAGACCGGCAAGCCCTTCGGCGACGCCTTCCTCGAAGTCATGCTGGCGGTCGAGCACCTCGATTGGGCGGCCAAGAACGCCAAGAAGGTGCTCAAGCCTCGCAAGGTGCCCTCGGGCGTCGCGAGCTTCAACCAGGCCGCGACCCTCGAGTACAAGCCCCTCGGTGTCATCGGCGTGATCGGCCCCTGGAACTACCCGGTGTACACCCCGATGGGTTCGATCGCCTACTCGCTGGCCGCCGGCAACGCCGTCGTCTTCAAGCCGAGCGAGCTCACTCCCGGTGTCGCGAAATGGCTCGAGGACAAGTGGAACTCGATCGCCCCCACCCAGCCGGTCTTCCAGGTGATCACCGGTCTCGGTGAGACGGGTTCGACGCTCGTGCGTTCGGGTGTCGACAAGGTCGCCTTCACCGGCTCCGGCCCCACCGCCCGCAAGGTCATGGCGGTGTGCGCCGAGTCGCTCACCCCGCTCGTCGCCGAATGCGGCGGCAAGGACGCGATGATCGTCGCGGCCGACGCGAACATCGACGAGGCCGTCGAGTTCGCCGCCTTCGGTGCGTTCGGTAACGCCGGCCAGACCTGCGCGGGTGTCGAGCGCATCTACGTCGAGGAGCCGGTCTACCGCGAGTTCCTCGACAAGCTCACCGCCACCGTCCGGCGCGCGAAGCCGGGCGGCGACGAGAACTCCACCTACGGCCCCATGACGCTTCCGCGCCAGGTCGACATCGTGCGCAGTCACATCGAGGACGCCCTGAAGTCCGGTGGCAAGGCCGTCCTCGGCGGGCTCGATTCGGTGCAGGAGCGCATCGTCGAGCCCGTCATTCTCACCGACGTGCCCGAGACCTCGGCCGCGGTGTGCGAGGAGACCTTCGGCCCGACGGTCGTCGTCAACAAGGTCCGCGATCTCGACGAGGCCGTCGAACGCGCGAACGGCACCGACTACGGTCTCGGGGCGTCGATCTTCACGCGCAACAAGAAGAAGGGCCGTCAGCTCGCCGAGCGCCTGCGCAACGGCATGGTGTCGGTCAACTCGGTGCTCGGCTTCGCCGCCATCGCCTCGTTGCCCTTCGGCGGCATCGGCGAGTCCGGCTTCGGCCGCATCCACGGCGCCGACGGCCTGCGCGAGTTCAGCCGTCCCAAGTCCGTCACGGTGGCGAAGTTCCGCTCGCCGCTCAAGCTCATGAGCCTCGAGCGTCCGGAGCGCGACCTGAAGATCTCGCAGGCGATGCTCGAGTTCATGCACGGAAGGTGAGCCGATGACGACCACTCCCCCGCGTACCCGCAGCCGGAAGGCCGCCGTCGTCGCGAAGCCCGAGGCACGTATCGAGAAGGCCGGTACGTTCCCACCCCCGAACAGGGACCCGCACCCGAAGCGTGGCCGGATGGGCTGGGTCAAGGTGATCGAGGAGCTCGACCCGGTCACGCAGCACCAGGACATCGTGCGGATCACCGCCGGTTACGAGTTCCCGTGGGACTACCAGCGGTCGCTCGAGTTCGCCCTCTTCCGCACCTACTGCGTGCCCAGCATCTCGGAGCTGCTCGCCCGCACCGGCGAGTTCGAGAAGCGGCCGCAGAAGCGGTACGACGACACGGCGCTGCTGATGGCCGAGCTGGTCGAGCACGGCTACGACGCCGAGCGGGGACGCGAGTCGCTGCGCAACATCAACCGGATGCACGGCAAGTACTCGATCGACAACGACGACATGCTGTACGTCCTGTCGACCTTCGTGTACGACCCGCTCGACTGGATCGACCGCTACGGGTGGCGTCGCCTGCACCCGAAGGAGCGCCTGGCGTCGTTCTACTTCTACCGCCAGGTGGGCATCCGGATGGGCATCAAGGACATCCCGGAGTCGTTCCAGGAGTTCCACCGGTTCAAGCTCGAATACGAGCGCGAGAAGTTCACCTACAGCGACGACAACCACGCCATCGGCACCTACACGCTGCGACTGTTCCAGTCGTGGTACCCGAAGGTGCTGAACAAGGGCATCGAGAAGGTCGTCTTCGCGCTGATCGACGACCGCATGGCGTCGGCGTTCGGTTTCCCGAAGAGCTCACCGCAGCTGACGGAGATCGTCGAGGGCGCGCTGCGGGCACGGTCGGCGTTCGTGCGGCGACTGCCGAAGAGACGCGTGTCGCTGTCGGCGGGCAACGCCACCAACCGGACGTATCCGGGTTACCCCCTCGGTTACCGTCCGAGCGATCTGGGCGTCGAACACTGACGCACCGACAGGCCTGGGGGACAGGAGGGCGGCCCCGCATTCCGGTTTCATCACCGGGGTGCGGGGCCGTAACTGTTCCGGCAGGAGCGGGCCGGGCTCAGTTCCCGACCGGCCGCAGGGCCTGCTTCGACGGGAGCGCGAAGCCCGAGACGAAGACGACCACGGCGCAGCCGGCGCACACGAGATAGGCGATCACGAAGCCCGCCGTGCCGATGCCGAGCCCGCCTGCGAGGGTGTGGGCCGCGAGCACCGAGGCGACGACAGCGCTGCAGACGGTGCTGCCCACGGTGCGGAGCAGAACGTTGACGCCGTTCGCCGCGGCGTTCTGCGACAGCGGCACCGCGCCGAGCAGGAGCACCGGCAGCGTGCAGTACACGAGCGACGTGCCGATGGCCGCGACGAAGATGGCGGCGACCACGAGCCCCAGCGGTTTTCCGGGCACCGCGTGGACGCTGTAACCGGCGAGCAGGAAGACCGCGCCGGTCATGATCGTGATCTTGGGTCCGAAACGCTCGGTAATCCGGGAGGCCACGATCGCGAAGATCATCATCGCGAAGCTCGCGGCGAGCTGACAGGCCGCGGCCTGGAGGATGGTCAGGTCGTATCCGGCTCCGTGCTCGGACGACGCCTGCAGAAGCTGCGTGGTGATGAGGGTGTTGCCGTAGAAGGCGAACCCGACGAGCAGTGCCGACAGGTGCGGCGCGAGGACGGAACGGTGGGCCGAGACACGCAGGTCGACGAGCGGGTTGCGGTTGCGCAGCTGCTGCACGCCCCAAAGCACGAACAGCAGCACCGACGCTGCGAACGAGAGCAGCACCGCGGGGCTCGTCCAGCCCCACGTGCTGCCCTGGGTGATGGGCACGAGCAGGCACACCAGGGCGGCGGACAGGCCGGCGGCGCCCACGGCGTCGAAGCGACCGCCGGTGCGGGTGTCCGATTCCGGGATGACGATCCACGCCGCGAGGGCGACACCGGCGCCGATGGCGGCGGTGATCCAGAAGAGCAGGTGCCAGTCGGCGAACTGGACGATGGCGGCCGCGAACGGGATGCCGACCGCGGTGCCGATGCCGAGGGTGGAGCTGAGCATCGCGATCGAGCGCTCCACGTGCTCACGGGGCAGGACCTCGCGGAGGATCGCCATGCCGATCGGCAGCACCGCCGCGCCGGCGCCCTGCAGGCCACGGGCGACGATGAGCAGTCCGATGTCCGAGGTCAGCGCGCAGATCAGCGAGCCGAGGGTCATGAGCGAGAACGCGATGAGGAGCATCCGCTTCTTGCCGATCATGTCGGCGAGACGGCCGAAGATGGGCGTCATCACCGCACCGACCAGCAGGGTGCTCGTCACCAGCCACGACACGGCGGTGGGTCCGGCGCCGGTGAAGCCCGGCATGCTCGGCAGGAGCGGGACCATGACGGTCTGCATGATGGCCTGGAAGACGGCACCGACCGCGAGAACCGGGAAGACGAGATGCCGCAGGTTACGCGTCTTCTTCTCCGCCGGTCCGCTCGCCTTCTTCGTTCCGGACGCCGAGCGCGTCGGCGCGGAGGCGGACCTACCCGCCACGTGCAGGCGTAGGGGGAGCGAGATCGACATCGACACCCCCTCCTCGACAAACAGGTAAATAGCCGTTCACCACATTAGGTGAACGGCTATTTACCCTCAAGAGGAGTGACCAAGGTCATTCGTGCTGCTAAGAACCGTCTCCGTCGAGCAACCGCTGGACCAGCGGCGCGTACATGGCCACGACTTCCTCGACCGTGCCGGTCGCGCGCTCCTGCATCATGCGGCGCCGCATGATCGCCAACCCCATCACCGCCGACATCGCCAGCTCGGCCCGGAGACGGGCATCCGGCCCCGGTAGCCGCGCGGCGAGCGCGTCGACCATCTGCGCGGAGTAGTTGTCGCGGAGCATGCGGTTGCTCTCCTCGCTGCCCCCGCTCATGAACAGGATGTTCATCGACAACGGCTTGTAGGGCTCGAGCGGGCGGGCGAGCATCGCGACCATCCGCTCCCCCAGGCTCTCGAGCGGTCCGTCGAACAGCACCTGCGCGCCGTACTGGAAGTCGACGAGCTCCTCGTACAACTGCTCCTTCGAGCCGAAGTACTTGATGATCAGCGGTGCGCTGACTCCCGCTTCCTCCGCGATGTCCTTGAGCGTGATGTCGCGGTAGGGGCGCGTCGCGAACGCCTTCCCCGCAGCGTCGATGATCAACTTCCTGGTCTCGTCGGAAGTCCGGCGACGCTTCTCCGGCTCACCCCGGTGCGATGCCTCCGTGCTGCGCACGGTCACATCGCCCGCCTCCCCGACAACGCCCGTCCGAGCGTCAGCTCGTCGGCGAACTCGAGATCGCCACCCATCGGCAGACCCGAGGCCAGACGGGTGACGCTCAGCCCCGGGAAGTCGCGCAGCATGCGCACCAGATAGGTGGCCGTCGCCTCGCCCTCCGTGTTGGGGTCGGTCGCGATGATCACCTCGGAGACGTCGACGCCGTCCTCCTGATTGCCGATGCGGGTGAGCAGTTCGCGGATGTGCAGCTGGTCGGGGCCGACGCCGTTGAGCGGGTCGAGCGCACCACCGAGGACGTGATAGCGCCCCCGGAACTCACGGGTGCGTTCGATCGCCTGCACGTCCTTCGGTTCCTCGACCACGCAGATCACTGTGCGGTCGCGGCGAGGATCGGAGCAGATGCGGCAACGCTGCTGGTCGGAGACCGTTCCGCAGACCTCGCAGAACTGCACGCCGTCGCGGATCCGCTGCAGCGCCGCCTGCAGGCGGTCGATCTCGGGCGGCTCGACCGAGAGCAGGTGGAACGCGATGCGCTGGGCACTCTTCGGGCCGACGCCCGGAAGTTTGCCCAGCTCGTCGATGAGGTCCTGTACCGGTCCTTCGTACAACGCCGACCTCTAGAAACCGGGCAGGCCGGGGATTCCGCCGCCGAGCCCACCCGCGAGCGGACCGAGCTTCTCGGCCGCGATCTCCTGAGCCTTCGCCGAGGCGTCGGCGATCGCACCGACCACGAGATCCTGCAGGGTCTCGACGTCCTCGGGGTCGACGACCTTCGGATCGATCTTCACGGACACGACCTCGCCCGTGCCCTTCACCGTCGCCGTCACGAGGCCACCGCCGGCCTGGCCGGTGACCTCTGCCTGCGCCATCTCGTTCTGCGCAGCGACGAGCTGCTGCTGCATCTGCTGGGCCTGAGCGAGGAGTTGCTGCATGTCGGGCATTCCACCACCGGGTTGCACGGCACGTCCTTTCTGCACGTTTGTGATGCCAGCCTAGTCGCCGCGCATCGGGGTCGGCACAGACGCCGAGGTCGACGGAACCGGGCTCAGTCGACTTCCTTCTTCAGGTTCTCGAGCACCTGCTGCTGGATCTTCTTCAGGCCGAGCGGCGCGAACGTCTTCTCGAAGAAACCCTTGACGCCACCGGCGCCCTGCCACTGCGTGAGCACCACGACCGTCGAACCCGTCCCGTTCGGCACGACGCTGTAGGTCGTCACGAGCGAGGAGTTGGCATCCGTCTCCGTGACGGTACTGCCCTTCACCGACACGGTGGCCTGCACGTCGCGCTGACGCTTCTCCGTGGCCTGGAGGATCCAGTGCACGACGGTGCCGTCGCCGCGGCCGCCGGAGATCACGCGGTAGTCGCGGTAGTGCTCGGTGAGGATGCGCGGGCGCACGGTCTCGTAGTCGGCCAGGGCGGTGAGCACCGCCTCGGGAGCTGCCGCCAACTGGATCGAACTGCTTGCGCTGACCTGTGCCATGAACGACTCCTTCTGCTTCTTCCCTGCTGATGCGGGCTCGAATGTGCCTGTGACGACAGCATCCATCCTGCCCTGCGCGTTCCGGGACGGATGCGACCGCCGGGTCTATTGTGGACGTGCCTACTGATGCGCCGCTCCGAAGGAGTCGAATGCAGATGCCGAGATCGTCAGGTGTGAAGGTCCCGTACGGGGAGGCGGTACACCGCCAGGGTGTAGATCGCCTGCTGCGCTCGTACAGCGCGATTCCGGCCGACGCGCCCGTGCGACTCGCGAAGAAGACGTCGAACCTCTTCCGAGCCCGCGCCGCGGTGAACGCGCCGGGGCTCGACGTCTCCGGTCTCGGCGGTGTCATCTCCGTCGACCCGCAGGCCCGCACCGCCGACGTCGCCGGCATGTGCACCTACGAGGACCTCGTCGACGCGACCCTGCCCTACGGCCTCGCACCGTTGGTCGTCCCGCAGCTGAAGACGATCACACTCGGCGGTGCCGTCACCGGGCTCGGCATCGAGTCCACGTCCTTCCGCAACGGTCTCCCCCACGAGTCGGTGCTCGAGATGGACATCCTCACCGGGTCCGGCGAGATCGTCACGGCCCGTCCCGAGGGTGAGCACGCCGACCTGTTCCACGGCTTCCCCAACTCGTACGGTTCGCTCGGGTACGCCACGCGCCTGCGCATCGAACTCGAACCGGTGAAGCGTTTCGTCGCGCTGCGTCACCTGCGTTTCGACACGATCGCCGATCTGCAGTCCGCTCTCGCGCGGATCGTCGACGAGCGGACCTGGGACGGCACGCCGGTCGACTACCTCGACGGCGTCGTCTTCTCCGCGACCGAGAGCTACCTGACGCTCGGCACGCAGACCGACGAGCCGGGCCCTGTCAGCGATTACACCGGGCAGGACATCTACTACCGGTCGATCCAGCACGTCTCCGTCAACCGCCCCAAGAAGGATCGGCTCACGATCCGCGACTATCTGTGGCGGTGGGACACCGACTGGTTCTGGTGCTCACGAGCTTTCGGTGCCCAGAACCCGAAGATCCGCCGGCTGTGGCCGAGGCAGTTGCTGCGCAGCAGTTTCTACTGGAAGCTCATCGCGCTCGACCACAAGTACTCGGTGGCCGACCGGATCGAGGCACGCAAGGGCAATCCGCCCCGCGAACGCGTCGTGCAGGACATCGAGGTCCCGCTCGAACGCACGCAGGAGTTCGTCGAGTGGTTCCTCGACGAGATTCCCATCGAGCCGATCTGGTTGTGCCCCTTGAAATTGCGCGACATCGAGTCGTCCCCGGACGCCGGTCGTCCGAGCACCTCGGACGCCCAGCGTCCCTGGCCGCTGTACCCGCTCGAGCCGAAGCGCGCCTATGTGAACGTCGGGTTCTGGTCGTCCGTTCCCATCGTGCCCGGCGCCGAGGAGGGCGCCGCCAACCGGTTGATCGAGAAGAAGGTCGCCGAACTCGACGGGCACAAATCGCTCTACTCGGACTCCTACTACTCGAAGGACGAGTTCGAGAAACTTTATTACGGCGGTGGTGAATACCCCGCTCTCAAGCGGAAATACGACCCTCGGTCCCGTCTACTGGACCTCTTTTCGAAGGCGGTGCAACGAAAGTGACCATATTCAAGACCGAGAACGATCGGTCCACCGAGGACAAGCTCGCACTCGCCCGGATCGTGGAGATCGTGACCGGCGGCGACATGCCGCTGCGCTTCACGGCCTACGACGGATCGGCGGCCGGTCCCGAGGATTCCCCCTACGGTCTGCATCTCGCATCGCCCAAGGGCGCGACGTACATCGCCACGGCCCCCGGCGATCTGGGCATGGCGCGGGCGTACATCTCGGGCGATCTCCAGGCGAAGGGAGTGCATCCCGGCAACCCCTACGAGTTGCTCGCCTCGCTCGGCGACCTGCACTTCGAGCGCCCCCCGGCACGTATCCTCGCGCAGATCGCCCGGTCGCTCGGCACCGAACTGCTCAAGCCGATCGCACCGCCGCCGCAGGAGCACCTGCCGCGCTGGCGCCGCATCGCCGAGGGCCTGCGGCACTCGAAGTCGCGCGACGCCGAGGTCATCCATCACCACTACGACGTGTCCAACGAGTTCTACGAGTACGTCCTCGGGCCCTCGATGACGTACACCTGCGCCGTCTTCGAATCCGAGAATCAGAGCCTCGAGGAGGCCCAGGAGAACAAGTACCGTCTGGTCTTCGAGAAGCTGCGGCTGAAGCCGGGCGACCGCCTGCTCGACATCGGTTGCGGCTGGGGCGGAATGGTGCGTTACGCCGCTCGGCGCGGTGTGAAGACCCTCGGCGTGACGCTCTCCAAGGAGCAGGCCGAGTGGGCACAGAGGGCCATCGTCGAGGAGGGCCTGAGCGACCTGGCGGAGGTCCGGCACTCCGACTACCGCGACGTGCCCGAGGAAGGATTCGACGCCATCTCGTCGATCGGCCTGACCGAGCACATCGGTGTCGCCAACTACCCGGCCTACTTCCGGTTCCTCCACAGCAAGCTGCGGGTGGGCGGTCTGCTGCTCAACCACTGCATCACCCGGCCGACCAACAACACCCGCGCCAAGGCCGGCGGGTTCATCGACCGGTACGTCTTCCCCGACGGGGAGCTCACCGGTTCGGGGCGCATCATCACCGAGGCGCAGAACGTCGGCTTCGAGGTGATGCACGAGGAGAACCTGCGCGAGCACTACGCCCTGACACTGAAGGGCTGGTGCGAGTATCTCGAGAAGCACTGGGAGGCCTGCGTCGCCGAGGTCGGTGAGGGCACGGCCCGCCTGTGGGGCCTGTACATGGCCGGCTCGCGCCTCGGCTTCGAACGCAACGTGGTGCAGCTGCACCAGGTGCTCGCGGTCAAGCTCGGCGACGACAAGAGGCCGCAGACGCCGCTGCGCCCCTGGTGGGTCGCCTAGTCACCTACGAGCCTGGTCACCTACGAACGGGAAGGGCTCCCGACGCCGTGGCGTCGGGAGCCCTTCCGTGCAACCGTCGTGTGCGTCAGCTGCGCAGCGACGCCGGCGGGTTGAAGCGCTCGCCGTACTTGGCGGCGAGTTCCTCGGCGCGCTTGACGAAGCCTTCCTTGCCACCCGGGTAGCCGACGATGTACTGAGCGACACCACCGGTCCAGGCCGGGAAGCCGATGCCGAGGATCGAGCCGATGTTGGCGTCGGCGGTGGTCTCGAGAACACCCTCGTCGAAGCACTTCTGGGTCTCGATCGCCTCGGCGAAGAGCATGCGGTCGATCAGATCCTGCAGCGGCACATCGAGCGTCGCCTCGGTCTTGTAGTGATCGCGCACGCCCTGCCAGATGCCCAGGCGCTTGCCGTTCTCGTCGTACTCGTAGAAACCGGCCTTCTCGAGGCGGCCCGGACGGCCCTGCTCGATCATCCAGTCGACGACGTCGAGTGCGGGATGCCGCGTGGTGCCGAGCTTGGTGTCGCCCTGCTTGGCGGCCTCCTCGGTCTCCTTCGCGATCTTCTGCATGAGCTTCATGTTCAGCTCGTCGGTCAGCTGCAGCGGCGGAGCCGGGTAGCCCGCCTGCGAACCGGCCTGCTCGATGGTCGCGGGCTCGATGCCCTCGCCGAGCATGGCGATGGCCTCGTTGACGAACGTGCCGATCACGCGCGAGGTGAAGAAGCCGCGACTGTCGTTGACGACGATCGGGGTCTTGCGGATCGCGAGCGTGTAGTCGAACACGCGGGCCAGAGCCTCGTCGGAGGTCTTCTCACCCTTGATGATCTCGACCAGCGGCATCTTGTCGACCGGCGAGAAGAAGTGGATACCGATGAAGTCCTCGGGACGCTTGACGCCGGTCGCGAGACCGGTGATGGGCAGCGTCGAGGTGTTCGAACCGAGCAGCGCGTCGGGATCGACGATGTCCTCGATCTCCTGGAACACCTTGTGCTTGAGCTCGGTGTTCTCGAAGACTGCCTCGATGACGAAGTCGACGCCCGCGAAGTCGGCGGCGTCGGCCGTCGGCTTGATGCGGTCGAGCAGAGCCTTCGACTTCTCCTCGGTGGTCTTGCCACGCGAGAGGGCCTTGGCCTCGATCTTCTCCGAGTAGTTCTTGCCACGCTCGGCGGCCTCGAGGGTGACGTCCTTGAGGACGACCTCGAAACCGGCCTTGGCGGAGACGTACGCGATGCCCGCGCCCATCATGCCGGCGCCGAGAACGCCGACCTTCTTGATCTCACGCTTCGGCACGTCCTTCGGACGCGAAGCGCCCGAGTTGATGGACTGCATGTCGAAGAAGAACGCCTGGATCATGTTCTTCGCGACCTGGCCGGTGGCGAGCTCGACGAAGTACCGCGACTCGATGGTCGAGGCGTTGTCGAAGTCGACCTGGGAGCCCTCGACGGCGGCGGCCATGATGGCGCGCGGAGCCGGCATCGGGGCGCCCTTGATCTGCTTGCGCAGGTTCGCGGGGAAGGCCGGGAGGTTCGCGGCGAAGGCCGGGCTGGACGGGGTGCCACCGGGGATCTTGTAGCCCTTGACATCCCACGGCTGGACGCCGCCCTCGGGGTTGGCCTTGATCCATTCCTTGGCGGCCGGGACGAGCTCCTCGACGCTGCCCACGACGTCGTGGACCAGGCCGATCTCCTTGGCCTTGACAGCGTTGTACTTGTTGCCCTGCAGCAGAACCGAGAGCAGAGCGGTCTGGATGCCGAGCAGGCGCACGGTGCGGGTGATACCACCGCCACCGGGGAGCAGGCCGAGGCTGGCCTCGGGCAAACCGATCTGGACGCCCTTGACGTCGGCGGCGATGCGGTGGTGCGTCGCGAGAGCGATCTCGAGACCGCCACCGAGAGCCGCGCCGTTGATGGCGGCGACGACGGGCTTACCGAGGGTCTCGAGGCGACGCAGGTCGGCCTTGATGCCCTGGACCTCGTCGAACGCGGCCTGCGCGTCGTCGGGGCCGATCGCGATGATGTTGCGCAGGTCGCCGCCGGCGAAGAAGGTCTTCTTCGCGGAGGTGATCACCACACCGGTGATGGAGTCCTGCTCCTCGTACAGGCGGTCGACGGTGGCCTTCATCGACGCCTTGTACAGCTCGTTCATCGTGTTGGCGCCCTGGTTGGGGTCGTCGAGGGTCAGCACGACGATGCCGTCGGCGTCCTTCTCCCAGGAAATCATGTTGTCGCTCACTGTTGTTCGAATTCCTTCCGGTGTCAGACGCGCTCGATGATGGTGGCCACACCCATGCCGCCACCGATGCACAGGGTGACGAGGGCGCGCTTGGCTCCGCGGCGCTCGAGCTCGTCGATCATGGTGCCGGTGATCATGGCGCCGGTGGCGCCGAGCGGGTGGCCCATCGCGATGGCGCCGCCGTTGACGTTGAGCTTCTCGTCCGGGATGTTCAGGTCCTTCTGGAACTTCAGGACAACGGAGGCGAAGGCCTCGTTGATCTCGAACAGGTCGATGTCGTCGACCGTCAGGCCCGCCGCGGCGAGAACCTTGTGCGCGGCCGGCGTGGGGCCGGTGAGCATGATCGTCGAGTCGGCACCGGAGGTGGCCGTGGCGACGACGCGGGCACGCGGGGTCAGACCGAGGTCCTTGCCGGCCTGCTCGGAACCGACGAGCACGAGTGCCGCGCCGTCGACGATGCCCGAGCTGTTGCCGCCGTGGTGGACGTGGTCGATCTTCTCGACGAAGTGGTACTTCTGCTGCGCCACGGCGTCGAAACCGCCCATCTCACCGATGGTCGCGAACGACGGCTGCAGCTTGGCCAGACCCTCGAGGGTGGTGTCGGGGCGCATGTGCTCGTCGTGATCGAGGATGGTCAGACCGTTCTGGTCCTTGACCGGGACGACCGACTTGGAGAAGTAACCGCCGGACCAGGCTGCCGCCGCGAGCTGCTGCGAACGCAGTGCGTAGGCGTCGACGTCCTCGCGGGTGAAGCCCTCGATGGTCGCGATGAGGTCGGCGGAGATGCCCTGGGGAACGAGGTAGCTGTCGTAGTTGGTGGCGGGATCGAGCATCCACGCGCCACCGTCGGAGCCCATGGGCACGCGGGACATCGACTCGACGCCACCGGCGAGGACGAGCTCGTCCCAGCCCGAGCGGACCTTCTGCGCAGCCATGTTGACGGCCTCGAGGCCCGACGCGCAGAAGCGGTTGATCTGGACGCCGCCGGTGGTGACCGGCAGGTTCGCGATGGTGACCGCGGTGCGGGCGATGTCGGCACCCTGGTCGCCGACGGGGCCGACGACACCGAGGATCAGGTCGGAGATGCGGTTCTCGTCGAGGTCGGGGAAGCGAACACGCAGCTCGTCGATCAGGCCCGTAACCAGGGAGATCGGCTTGACGGAGTGCAGCGACCCCGTCTTCTTGCCTCGGCCGCGTGGTGTTCGGATGGCTTCATAGATGAATGCCTCGGTGGTCACAGTGCGCAGGTTCCTTCCCGTGCTTGCGGAGCGATGGCACCCACGGCCCTGCAGAGGGCCGCCGTGCCCAACCTCCCCCACGGTAGAAGCGGACGGCCCTCGGCGGTAAGGACCGAAGCGATCGGTGTCCGTGACCGAACCGAACGTCAGGAAACCCTCTACGGAGCCACCGCTGCCCGCAGGCCGCGTCCTCTGTGCAGGACTTCTCCCAGCGCAGCGAGGGGAACGGGCGCGTCGACGAGCTCGGCCCAGGGGTGGACGGCGACCGTGCGGGTCAGGAACGCCACGGCCTCGTGCAGGTGCCGGGGTTCGTAGTTGTGCACCCCGCTGATGGTGAGCCAGCCGCGCACGATCGCCTCCGGATCGACAGGGACTGCGGCGGCGGGAGCCACCGACCCGGCGAGGACGACGCGGCCACCGATGTCCAGGCGCGGTACGAGCGAGGCGATCGCCTCCGACGACCCGGAGAAGTCGAGGGCGACGTCCACGGGACCACCGTTGTCGGCGACCGCTCCGAATCGTCCGGCACACGCGGTGCGCCGGGGATCGACGTCGAGGACCACGACCTCGGCACCGGCCTCCGCACACATGGCCACGGCCGTGACACCGAGCATTCCGGCACCGCACACCACGACCCGGCGTCCTGCGAGGTCGCCGGCCGCGTCGATCACCGCGGCGGCTGTGGCGGTCGCGCACGCGGCGGGAGCTGCGACGACGTCGGGCAGCAGGTCCGGGACGGGCACGAGTTCCGTGCCCGCGGGCAGGACGATGTACTCGGAGTACGTTCCCGACAACGGCCACGGCCCGGTGAACGGTTCGTGACCGACCTTCGTCACCGATCTGCACTTGGCCGTGCGCCCGGATCGGCAGCGGTCGCAGTCGTGGCACACGCGCGTCACGCTCCACACGACCCGCTCCCCCACGTCCGAGGTGGCATGCGGGCCGACCGCGACGATCTCCCCGACCCCTTCGTGTCCGAGAACCGACGGCGCCGGGCCGCAGCGTCGTCCGGACACGGTGTGCAGATCGCTCCCGCACACCGTGGCGAGCCGGACACGGACGAGCACGTCACCGTCACGCAGGGCCGGTACCGGTACCTCTCGCATCTCGATGTCCACTCCCGTCCACACCGCTGTGCGGCTCACACGACCTTCGAGCGGATCCATCCCGACACCCTTTCGATGACGTACACGACGGCGAACACGATGACCACGATCGCACCGGCGAATTCGAAATTCAGCGTCCGGACCGCTTCGAAGAGAAGGAATCCCACGCCTCCCGCACCGACGACACCGAGAACGGTCGAGGTGCGGATGTTGACGTCGAGCAGGTACAGCGTCGAACCGACGACGGACGGAACCACCTGGGGAATCACCGCGGCGAACAAGGTCTTCCACCATCCGCCACCGACGGCGCGGACCGCGTCGAGCGGACCGGAGTCGATCTCCTCGACGGCGTCGGCGACGAGTTTGCCGAGGAATCCGACGGATCCGACGGCGAGCGCGCATGCACCGGCGACGGGGCCGAGTCCGATAGCGGCCACGAAGATCACCGCGAGGACGAGTTCGGGGACGGCCCGCACGACGAGGATCACGGCGCGTGCGGATGCGTATACGGTGGGATGCGGCGACACGTTGCCCGCAGCCAGGATTCCGAAGGGCAGTGACAGCGCCGCGCCCACGGCGGTCGCGACCGCACCGATCGCGAGGGTCTGCAGCACCGCGTCGGCGAGATCCCATCCCACCGCGGCGAAGTCCGGCGGCACGAGACGCGTGAAGACCTCGAGGGACGGACCGATCCACGTGAACAGCTCGCGCGGGTCGATACGGAGGGTGATCAGGGCGAGTACCGTGGCTCCGACGACGGTGGCCGAGAAGACGATACGTGAGACGCGTTCGCGTCCGGGACCGTTCGCGGAGGGGGTGAGCAGGGCGCGCCGGACGAGGATGGCGACGACCTCCATCGCGGCGATGATCACCAGGATCACGCACACGATTCCGAGCGCTCGTGGATAGACCAGTCCGCGCAGTGCGTCCTGCAGCGCGAACCCGATGCCGCCGGCACCGACGAAACCGAGGACGACGGAGGTTCGGAGGTTGATGTCGATGCGGTAGACGAAGTTCGCGGTCCAGGACGGAACGACCTGCGGCAGAACCGCGTTGATCATCTCGCGGACGTACCCGACGCCGGTGCTGCGCACGGCTTCCCGCGGCCCGGCGTCGGTCTGTTCGATCGCGTCGGCGAACAACTTGCCGAGCATGCCGATCGAATGGAGCGCGAGCGCGAGAACACCGGGGAGCACGCCGATTCCGAGTGCGCGGACGAACAGGACCGCGAACAGCAGGTCGGGCATGGCGCGGCAGAACGTGATGACGGCGCGGGCGATGCGATACAGCACCGGATGCGGTGTCGTGTTGCGTGCCGCGAGGAATGCGAGCGGAATCGAGGCGACCGCCGCGAGGACGGTGCCGAGCACCGCCATGAGCAGCGTCTCGAGGGCGAGGACACCGATGCGGCCCGGATCGTCGAGCCGCGGCGGCAGCATGCGTTCGATCAGGCCGGCCGTCGAATCGAGCCCGTCGAGCAGGGTCGCGGGCGCGAAGTCGATATACGCGGCCGACGCCAGGACGGCGACCGCGACGATCGCCCACCCGGCGGTGATCGTCCGCCGGCGGCCGCGACCGGCGTCGTGGGGAGTCGGCTCGGTGCGGGGTGGGGCGAGGATGCTCATGCCGACCCGGCTCCGAGCGGGTCGGAGGCGGGCTCGACGCGCCGGTAGATCTCCATGGCCTCGTCGCGCGAGAGACCGACCGC
Organism: Rhodococcus shunpengi; assembly: GCF_048381395.1. NCBI lineage: Bacteria > Bacillati > Actinomycetota > Actinomycetes > Mycobacteriales > Nocardiaceae > Rhodococcus > Rhodococcus shunpengi. The sequence continues at coordinate 99,270 of NZ_JBLWIU010000031.1, read as the reverse complement.
GGGGCGATCGAGCACTTTGCGGCCGTCGCGCAGACCGACGATGCGGTGTGCCCACCCGAGTGCGAGGTCGACCTGGTGCAGAGTGCACACGACGGTGAGCTTGTCCTCCATGCACACCCGGAACAGCAGGTCCATGACCACGCCGGCGTTCTCCGGGTCGAGGGAGGCGACGGGTTCGTCGGCGAGCAGGACCGTGGGCCGCTGCATGAGGGTCCGCGCGATCGCGACGCGCTGCTGCTGGCCTCCCGAAAGCGTGTCGGCGCGCCGGTCCGCGAGGTCGGCGAGACCGACCCGGTCGAGATGCTCCCGCGCCTCGACACGCATGGCCTTCGGGTAGGTGAGTGCCCCGTAGCGGGGCAGCGACAGTCTGCCCAGTCCGCCGATGAGTACGTTCTCGAGGCAGCTGAGCCGTCCGACCAGATTGAACTGCTGGAAGACGAATCCGACGTTCCTGCGCAGCGACCGCAGTTCACGGCGCGACGCGAGATCGACCCGCGTCCCGGAGACGTCGATGCTGCCCTCGGTGACGGGGTGCAGACCGTTCAGGCACCGGAGGAAGGTCGACTTCCCCGAGCCGGACAGGCCGAGCAGCACGACCAGTTCGCTGCGGTGGACGTCGAGATCGACGCCGGACAGCGCGGTGGTGGTGCCGAATTCCTTGGTGACACCGCGGGCGGAGAGAACGAGATCGTCGCCGGCGACCTGGTGGGTGGGATCGATGTTCATCGTCAGCCCTTGCACTTCTCGGAGCCGGTGATCTCGCAGACGTGGCGTACCCCGTCGTAGTCGGCGTCGGTCGCGGGCACGACACCCCAGGCACGTTCGTCGGTGATGCGGCATTCGCCGTCGCAGTATCCCTGTGCGCGCAGGTAGTCGGCGTTGCCCTTCTCGGTGAGGATGCCGGCGAGTCGTTCGACGACCTCGGTGCCGAGGGAATTGTCGCCGACGAACAGGGATCCGGCGATCGTCTCGGATTCCCAGACCTTCTTCAGTTCGCCTTCCCGGAGGTCGCCGCTCTCGATCATGGTCTTGTCGACCATGGTGTCGAACGCGAAGCCGGCGTCGCAGTCGCCCGCTGCGATCGCCAGTGCGGAGGCGTCGTGTCCGCCGGCGTAGACGGGGGTCAGGCCGGCGACGAGATCCTGCTCGGTTCCCGATCCGACGACTCCCGCTTCGATGAGTCCTGCCGAGGGGTACAGGAATCCGGACGTCGAACCGGGATCGACGAAGCACACGTCCTTGTCCGCGAAGTCCTCGATACTGTCGATCCCGGAGTTGCCGGACTGCGTCAGACCGTAGGAGCGGTAACCGGGTTCGGCGCTCGGATCCTGCACCACGGCGCCGAGCGGGGTGGTGTCGGCGCCGTTGAGCTGTGCGACGACGTACGCGAAGGGACCGAAGAAGGCGAGATCGACGTTGTCGGCGATCATGCCTTCGACCACGCCCGCGTAATCGGAGGCCTGGACGAACTCGACGGTCGATCCGGTCTCGTCCTCGAGCATCTTCAGCAGCGGTTCGTAACTCGCCTTCAGGTCGGACGAGTTCTCGGCCGGAATCGCACCGAGCGTGAGGGTTTCCGGGAAGCCTTGTTCGGTGAGCGCGTCGGGATCCGAACCACCGCAGGCTGTCAGGGCGAGGGTGAGTCCGGCGGCGAGACCGGCACAGGCAACGGCGCGCCGGGACGACAGGGAACGCATGGGGGGATGTCCTTCGTGTCGGGGGTCAGGCGTCGGGGGTCAAGCGAGGAGCAGAGCAGGCAGATCGGCGATCGAGTCGAGAACGTGTGTGGCTCCGGCTTCGCGGAGCGTCGCCTCGTCGTGGGCGCCGGTGCGGGTTCCGGCGACGACGGAGGCGCCGGCACGCAGACCGGACAGGATGTCTCCTGCCGTGTCCCCGACGACGGCGACGTCACGGACGTCGTCGGTACCGGTGCGCAGCAGGGCGGTGAGGATCATGTCGGGGTAGGGGCGTCCGCGACCGGCGTCGGCGGGCGTGAGAGCGAGGTCGGCGAGGTCGCGCCAGCCGAGTGCATCGAGCAGCCTGTCCTGGGTGGATCGGCTGAATCCGGTGGTGAGTACGACTTTCACGCCGGCCTCACGCAGCTGCGTGATCGACTTCTCGGCGCCGGGGACGGCGGAGACGTCGCCCTGGTCGACGAATCGTTCGTAGGCGCGTTCGAAGGCGTCGTTGGCGATCCGGGCACGTTCGTCGCTGCCGAACAGTGCGCGGAATACGACGATCTTCGACTGCCCCATGGTGTCGAGGACGTATCGGCGTGCGTCGTCCCGGTCCGGGCCGCTCGCGGGAAGGCCGACGGCGGTGGCCGCCTCGTCGAATGCGCGAACGACGAGTCCGTCGTCGGCGACGGTGGTTCCGGCCATGTCGAGCACGGCGAGTCGGATGGTCATGTTCTTCTCCAAGGGTTTCGGGGCGTCCCGTTCCGGGATGTCAGAGGCCGAGAAGGTCGGCGGTCTCCTCGCCGAGATAGGGGCCGAGGGTCATACCGCGGCCACCCGGACCGGCGACGACCCACACGTCCTCGTCGGCCTTCGTGCGGTGCACGAGCGCCGTGGGGTCGATGCACTGGCTGTACACACCGGCCCAGCGCCGGACGACGCGCGGCAGTCGGCGGCCGAGGAACTCCTCCGTCACTGCGACGAGGTGGTCGTAGGGTTCTTCGTCGACGTCGAAGTCGAACGGCTCGTCGTAGGCGTGGGTGTCGCCGATGGTGAGGCCGCCGTGCAGGCGCTGGACGCACAGCAACTGCATGCGATGCCGTGCGGCGACGGGTCGTTGCTCTTCGGAGGCGGTGAGGTCGTCGAGGGCGGTACCGGCGAATCCCGGGTAGTAGCGCAGGCTGTCGCCGTCGGCGATCGACGTGGTGAGGTCTTCGCCGAGCGGTGCGGTCTGCATCATCTGCAGCCGGACCCTGCGCAACGGCAGGTCGCCGGCGAGGTCGCGGGCGAGGCCACCGAGTGTCGCGCCGGGACAGACGAGAACGAGGTCGGTCTCGTGCACGGTGCCGTGGTCGTCGCGCACCTTCACGGTCCCGTGGGGCGTGCGGGAGACGTCCCGGGCCTCGGTGGACGGCAGGAACCGGTAGCGGCCCGAGGTGGCGAGATGTTGCCGGATCGCCGGGAGCGCGATGCGGGATTCGACGGTGGCGTCGGTGCTGCAGTGCAGTGCCGCGAGGAACTTGCCGCGTAGCGCGGGGTTACGGCGGCGCGTCTCGTCCGCATCGAGCAGGGCGAATCCCCGTCGCTGCGCGTCGTCGCGTGCGATCGCTTCCTCGGCGACGGCGACCTCGGCGTCGGTGCGCAGCAGCGTCAGCGAACCGTTCGCTCGGAAACCGACGTCGGGAACGCGGGCGCCGAGGTCCTCCCACAGCTCGCGGGACCGCAGGGTGGCGTCGAGTTCGCCGCGTGTGCGGCCGGAGACCCAGACGAGTCCGAAGTTCCGCACGGTGGCGCCGCGCGCTTCCGGTTCGCGTTCGAGGTGCAGGACGTCGTGTCCGCGACGGACGACGGCGTCGGCGTGTGCGGTGCCGAGGATGCCGCCACCGATGATCAGGATTCGCATGGGGACGACAGTGGCGGATGGTCTAGACCATATGGGGATGGTTCGGCGAACGCCCGGTGAACAGTTGGTATAGACCGGAATTCGGTTACGCTGGATGTGTGGCCACCGTCGTTCGCGAAACGCGCACCCTCAAGCACCAGGTCGTGCGCCGCCAGGTCGAGTGCCTTCTCGACCAGCTCAGTGTGGGAGATCAGGTCCCCTCCGAGCGCGATCTCGCCACCCGATTCGACGTCGCCCGCGAAACCGTCCGTCAGGCATTGCGAGAACTGCTCGTCGACGGCCGCATCGAAAGGCGGGGGCGCAGCACCGTCGTCGCCGGACCCAAGATCGTCCAGCCCCTCGTCATCGGTTCCTACACCGAGGCCGCCCTGCTCGAAGGGCGCAGTGCCGGACGTGTGCTCGTCGCGTGGACCGACCTCGTCGCCGACGACGAACTGGCCTGCCGCCTCGGTCTCGAACCCGGCGATCCCGTCCTCGAACTCGAACGCGTCCTGCTCACCGACGGAGTGCATGTCGGGCTCGAACGCACGCGCCTTCCCGCACACCGCTTTCCGGATCTGCGCCGCACGCTGGATCCGTCGTCGTCGCTGTACGCCGCGATCCGTTCCTACGGAATCACCTTCGCGCGGGCGGTCGAGCGGATCGAGACCACACTGCCGGATGCGCGCGAGGCGGCGCTGCTCGACGCCGACACCCGCACACCGATGCTGCTGCTCGAGCGGATCTCCTACGACGAGAACGACGTCCCGATCGAGCATCGCCGGTCGCTCTACCGCGGCGATCGGATGTCGTTCGTCACGACCGTCACTCCCTGAGCGGCAGATCAGTCGACGCCCAGGCCTGCTTCCCGCGCACGGACGATCGCGCTCGCCCGGTCGGCCGCACCGATCTTGCCGAGGATGTTCGATACGTGGTTGCGCACCGTCTTCTGGCTGAGCACGAGCCGGCGGGAGATCGCGGCGTTGTCGAGTCCGCGGGCCACGAGGTCGAGGATCTCCCGCTCCCGTTCGGTCAGATCCGGGAAGGCCGCCGATGTGTTGCGGGAGGTCGCGACCGCTGCAAGGGCTTTCGCCGCGACCGCCGCACCGACGATCATCTCGCCGTCGGCCACGGCCCGGATCGCCCGTTCGACCCCCGACGGATCGGCCCCCTTGACGAGATAACCCGACGCACCGGCACGGATCGACGCGACGAGGATGTCCTCGTCCTCGTACATCGTGACCATCAGGATCCGGGTGCCCGGCGACTTCCGGAGGATGCTGCGGGTCGCGTCGATCCCCGACCCGTCGCCGAGTTCGATGTCCATGAGCACGACGTCGACATCGCCGGTCACGACCTCGAGCGCCTCCCCCACCGAACTCGCCTGGCACACGACGTCGATCCCCTCGAGCGTGCCGAGCAGTGCCGCCATACCGAGGCGGAAGACGGGATGGTCGTCGACGACCGCAACGCGTATCGCTCCGTTGTCGCTCATGATTCGGACCAGGGTAGCCGGGCCCGCACCACGACACCGCGCGGGTCGCCGGGTTCGATACCCACTGTTCCTCCGACCTCCCGGGCCCGTTCCCGCATGCTCTGTGTCCCCACACCGACGCGTACGTCGGCCGTCAGTCCTCGTCCGTCGTCGACGATGTCGAGGACCAGCACGTCGCCCTCCGCCGCGACCCGCACGGTGCACTCGTCGGCACCGGAATGCCGTCGTGCGTTGATGATCGCCTCGGAGGCGATGCCGTAGGCGGCCCACGCGATCGGGCCGGACATCCCGGCGGGGAGGTCGGACCGCAGGTCGACGCGGAATCCCGCGCGGGCGTGGGTGATCACGAGTTCGTCGAGTGCGGCGGTGAGGCCGAGTTCGTCGAGGACCGGGGGCAGCAGACTGCGCGACAGTTCGCGCACACCGTCGACCTGCCGGTCGAGTTCGCGGAGCAGTTCGTCGACGAGTCCGGCCGCGGCGTCCGGGTCGGTGGTGACGAGATTGCGTGCGCCCTGCAGGCCGAGCCGCACCCCGGCGAGCGACGGGCCGAGGCCGTCGTGCAGTTCGCGGCGGATGGTGCGGCGTTCCTCGAGTCTCACCTCGGTGAGGCGGCGACGTGCTTCTTCGAGGTCCTCGGCCGACCGCAGGACGACGAGCCCGGCGTCGACGACGGTCGCGAGTTCGGTGAGCGCCCGCCTGCTGCGTGTCCCGAGCGATTCGCCCGGGGGTGCGGTGACGGCGAGGGTGGCGTCGCCGTCACCGACCGGCACCTCCTCGACGGGTCCGGTCGCGGTCCCCCAGCGTGCGATCACGTCGCCGCCGCGGCGCACCTCGACCGATTCGAGGCGCAGTGCGGTACCGATGCCGGCGGCCAGTTCGCCCAACAGCAGGTCGGGCGAAGCGGCACCGGCGAAGTGCCGCCCGAGGATCCGCACGGCGCGTGCCGGATCGACGCCGTCGCCGTAGACGAGGCGGTGCACCTTCCGGTCGAGCCACATCCGCGCGGGTTGCACGGCCAGTGCGACGGCGGTGGCGGCGACCGCCTGGGCGAAGACAGATTCGTTCGGAAGCACCAGCGACACTGCGACCGTCACCGCGAGATAGCAGGTGACGAGCACGGCGGTGAGACTGCCGGCGAGCGCGGCGCGACCGACCGCGAGGTCTATGCCCCAGAGTCGTTGGCGCAGAACGACTGCGAGGATCGCGACGGGATAGAAGGCCTGCGTCGCGAGGTGGAGCAGCGGTGTGAGCATCCACGGCACGTCCGGGACCGCCAGGGGGATGTACGAGGCCGTCATCAGAGCACTGCCGAGCGCGAGCCATCCCGTCCCGGATCGTTCGCCCGCCGGGGCGTGACGGCGACGCCACTCGACGTGCCCGGCGGTCAGGAACCCCACGGCCACAACGGGTCCGACGAACCAGATGTCGGCGATGTCGGTGAAGGTGCGGGCCCAGAAGAACCAGGCGATCGTCAGGACGCCGACGCCGATCCCGGCGCGCACCACGGGATCGGCCCGACGGTCGCGGACGAGCCACGGCACCACCAGGAACAACGCGAGTGTCCCGGGGATCCAGGTGGTGTTCTGCAGCGGACCGAGGAATCCGACGGGCAGTTCGGGGCGGACGAGGGCGAGCTGGGTCCAGCTGTAGGACATCGCTGCCACACCGACGCCGATCGACGCGACGGCCAACAGGATCGGCACGGCGTGGACCCGGCGGGCGAGGACCACGCCGGCGACCGTCCCGTAGACGGCGGCTCCGACGATGTCGACGAGGAAGAACAGCTGGTCGGAATCGAGCGCGGGCCGTGCCGCGACGAACACGACGACGGCCGCGACGGCGAGCAGCCAGGAGGCGACGGCCACGACGGCGGCGGGTACCGGAGCCCCGGTACCCGCCGATCCGTTCGTCGCGACTGCGTCCTTCATGGTGCGGTGAGTATGCACCACTGTGTCCTTGATGCGGCAGGTATACGCCGCTGGGCCGCTCGCAGTGGCACTAACGTGCACGCCGGTCCGCGAGGGCGAATCCGACTCCGGCCACCAGCACCCACACCGGGCCGGTGAAGCCCGCCATGTACTGCAGGGGGGAGATGCCGAGGAGCAGTGTCAGGCCACCGAGAACGATGCTCGCCCAACCGATCCACCGGGGCGCCGCGCGGTGCCGCAGGGCCGCCACCGCGACCGCGACACCGCTCACGCCGGCACCGATCCACAGCCACGGGATGGTGCCCATCCAGTGCGAGGCGAAGACCGCCACCTCGGGCACCATCCGATCGGTGTTGCCGAGACCGAACAGCAGCTCGGTGTCGAGTCCGGTGCCCATGAGGGTCGCGACCGAGGTGAGCACGAGGCCGAAGGCCGCGACCGTCGGCACGAGGCTGAACTCCGGAGTGCCGGCGCGCAGCCGGCGCTGCAGTCCGGCAGCGAAGACGAGCAGCAGCGTCGTCGACACCATCAGCGTCAGGTGCATGACGAGCATGGCCGTGCGCTGCCCGGCGAACTCGGTCATGATCGCCATCGCGTTGCCGGCGGTGCGCTCGTTGTACGCCGCGCCCATCGCCATGCTCGCCTGGATGCCCACGACGCCGGCGAGTCCGGCGACCGCACCCGTCCACGCCCAGAGCGAACCGGGGCCACGACGGTCGGGCGCGATCGGCGCAAGGGGTTCGGTCTCGGTGCCGAGAGTGTTCATGAGGGTCCCTTCGGATCGGTGCGACGCCCTGCGCGTCGTGGAAGGAACGATCCGGTGCCCGGTGTCCCGGGTGGAAGGGACGGCTGTCCCGACCTTCCGGGATCACAGTTCGCGCTCTCCCGGACAGGCACCGTGTGCCTACCACAACCGAGGGGAGGTTGTGTGCGATTCTCCCGACGAAAACGCGCACAACCTCCCCTACGACCGGAGGATGTCGACGCGGACATTTTCCGGGCTGCCGGATCCGCGTCGCCCCGAATTCACTCAAGGATTTCGGGTGCGGCGCTCGTCCGCCGAATGAAGAGCGGCGACGGATGCGAAGGCCGCAGCCAGTACCAGTAACAACAGCACAACATTGAGTGTCATGGAATGTCCTTTCACGGGGCCGGGCGAATTTCCCCCGACTTCGAAACAGGCGCTCCCCTCTTCTATCCCATTTACGAGAAACATGCGAGTCGACGCATTTTCCACCGGCGAATTCGATACGTTCGCAATTCGAACGCCGCGGAATTCCGGGTCGAATATTCCGTCGGAGAATGCGGCGGATCAGCCCAGTGACCTGCGCCTCATGCGCGTCTGCCGACGATGAGCAGTGCCCCGTCGGTTCCTAAGGTGATACGACGTGGCGGAAGCGAGCGGAGATCATCGGGTCGTCGACCTGCCGCTGCCCACGCCCGTCCCGTTGCGGACGGCGATGCTGTCGGTTCCCCGGCAGGGACGCCGGTGGCCCGGCGCCGCGCGCGCAGCCGCCACGGTCGCGGTACCCGGTCTCGTGGGCGTCGCTCTCGGATCCGGCGCGGTCTCCGCCATCGCCACGCTCGGGGCCTTCGCCGTCGTCTACGGCGAGCAACGCCCCTATCGCGTCCGTGCCCGAGCGGTTGCCGTCATCGGGACGGTGCTCGTGACACTGGCGACGATCGGCGCCCTCGCAGGCTCGGTCGTCCACCACGAGCTGGCCACGGGCGGGTCGGCGTGGTGGTACCTGCTGGTCGTCGCGGCGATGACCGCGACCGTCGCGGGGTGCGCCTTCGTCGTCGACGCGCTGCGGATGGGTGCGCCCGGCGCCTTCCTGATGTTGTTGTCCCTCGAGATCGCGTCCGCTCTCCCCGCGCTGGGAGTGTCCGTCCCGACGGTCTCTGCCTGGACGGCGATCGGCGCGGGGACGGCCGTCGTGGTCTCCCTGTCCGGCGCCCCGTTCCGGCCGCGAACTCCGGAACGCACCGCGGTGGCCGCTGCGGTCGCCGCCGTCGACGCGGTCCTCGAGGAGAACTCACCCGGCAATCGCCGCGCCGCGGTCCACGATCTACACGCGGCCTGGCAGTGCCTGCACGACGCCGGCCTCGTCGATTCGGGGCATCCGCTGGAGCAGACGCTGCGCGCGGCGCACCTCCGATGTGCGGAGACACTGGACGAGCGCCCGCGGGACGAGGCGGTTCCCGAGGACGATCTGCGACTGCGGACCCCGCTGCGACGCCCCTCCGTGCGGTACCGCCTCGCACGCGCCGCGCACCTGCGCAGCCGGTCGGCGACGATCGCCGTGCGCCTGCTCGTCGCGGGGCCTGTCGCCGGGACGATCGCCATCGCGCTGGGCGTCGGACGCCCCGACTGGGCGGTCATCACGGCCGCGATGATCCTGCATCAGGGACCGGATCGGATCCTCGGCTCCTACCGGGCGGCGCACCGCTTCCTCGGCACCGTGCTCGGGCTCGTCCTGGTGGCCTGCCTGACGCCCTTCCATCCCGGTGGGGTCGTCCTCGTCGTGGTGCTGGCCGCGGTGATGGCCGGCACGGAGATGTTCCTGGTGCGGAACTACGGCCTGGCGATGGTCTTCATCACCCCGCTCGTCGTCGTCCTCGGCGGGTTGGGCGCCCCCGGCGATCTGGTGACGGTCGCGCGCGACCGGTTCCTCGAAACCGTCGTCGGCGTCCTCGTCGCGCTCGCGGTGCTGTGGGGCGTACTTCCCCGGGCCCACCGCCGTGTCCTCGACTTCGCCGACGGCCGCGTCCGCGACGCCGTCACGAGGATCGCCGCGTCGACGGACGCGCGCGAACTGCCCGAACTGCGCCGCGACCTCGAGTTCGACCTGCACGCCTCCACCACCGCGGCCGTCATCGCCGCGCACACCGAGCCGGCGTGGACCCGGGAACGCTGGACCGAACATCGCCGACTCCACGAACTCGGCTACCGGATCCTGACCCTGCCGGAACGACCGGGCCCCTGAAGCAGGGACCCGGTCGCTTCGTCGGAACACGCGCCGTCGTCAGAACACCAGGACTGCGAAGACGGTCGAGAGGATCAGCCCCGCCATCACCGGCAGGAAGCATTTGCGGGCGAGATCGAGCACGGGCACCCGGGCGAAACCGGCCACCGCGACCAGCGAGGACCACGCGATGATGACGCCGCCACCGGCCCAGATGTTACCCATCTGACCGATCGCCGCGAGCGTCGAGGGGTCGACGTCGACGGCTGGTCCGAGAGCACCCGACAGCGCACCGGTGAGGGGAAGCCCGCTGAATCCGGACCCGTCGAGCCCCGCGACGAGGCCGATGAGCAGGATGCCGAAGGACGTGATGAAGGCGTTCTGCGGGAGGTGCGACTGCACCGTGGTTACCAGGTCGAACAGGATCGCCGGGCCCGCGGCGTCGGCGGAGATGCCGAGGATCGGTCCCGCAAACTCCGGATTGCCGATGAAGAAGAAGCCGGCGATCGGGAGGACGCAGCCCATGGCCTTGAAGGCGAAGACCAGGCCGTCGACGAGATGGTCGGAGGTGGTCTCGAGGAAACCTCCGCGGTCGGTCGACGCTGCGGCAGCGAAGAGGATCAGCGCTGCGATCCCACCCACGATCGCGGCGGCGTCACCACCCTGCAGCGGCGGCACGACCTCGGTGAACTTGCCCAGCATCAGGTAGACGATGAATGCGAGGTAGGCGAGCGGCACAAGCATCGCGAACGCCTTCGCGGTACCGCGGCGTTCCTTCTCCGCCTCGGCGTCGGGGTCGGCGATCGGGTCGGACGGCGCCACGAGCACCACCGTGGCCGTCGCCGCCTGCTCTCCGCCGCCGCTGGGGCCACCGGCCGGTTCCGGCCGACGCGGAGGACGGGAGCCACCCCCGCCACCCGAGGAGTCGTCACCACGGGTGTCGCCGATGCCGCGGTCGGCTGCGGCCTCCCACTCGACGAGGAGGTCGGGGGACGGCGCGCGCCAGTGCCGCTTCTGCACGAGGTAGGTGATCAGCAGAGCCGTGCCGCCGACGATCAGGGACAGGACCATGGCCTTGTCCGCGACGGCGTCGGCCTCGACGCCGGCCGCCGATGCGGAGATACCGGGCGCCACCTTGATGATGTAATCCGAGGACAGTGCCATGCCCTGACCGCAGATCGCGATGACCATGCCCACCGACAGCGGGGACATGCCCGCGCGGATCGCGACGGGGATGAGCACCGCGCCGACGAGGGGCACGGCCGGGGTGGGCCAGAAGAACAGGGAGATCACGTAGGTGACCGCGGCGAGGACGAGGAAGCTGCTGGTGCCCGCACGCATGACCCGCCGGAACGGCGCGACCATCATCCGGTCGGCGCCGAGCTGGCGCAGCGCGCCGAGCATGGCCGTGACCATCGCGATGATGAGGAAGATGTTGAACAGTTCCTTCGCCGCGACGAGGCTCGCGTTGAAGATGGCCGACAGTCCCGTGACGATGCTGCCGGAGAACGTCAGTGCGGTCAGGAAGGTTGCGACGACTGCAGGAACGACGATGTTCTTCCGCAGGGCCATGGTGGCCAGGATGACGAGGATGCCGGCCAGGTAGACCCAGTGCGCGGCGGTGAGTTGTACGTCCAAGGCGATTCCTTCGACAGGGGGTGGAACGAGTCGGGCTGTGTTCGTGGACGGTGAATGGGAACTCGATGTATTGGGGGAACTTTCCGCTACGGCCCGTGCTCGGTCAACGAGAACGGTGCACAGTGCCCGCCACGCTAGTTGTGCACTGTGTTCCACTTTTGCGATTTCGTGACGACGAAGCGCTCCGGTGTGAAATATTGCTACGAACATGTGTCGCGCGCCCCGCGCCGCCCTCACGACGTCGTCGAATGTGCACCCTGCACCGGTTCCCCCGGATCCGATGTGCACCTTCACTCCGCGATGGCGATGCATCCGACGGTAGCGCAGTGCGAAAGTGGTTCGACGGCACGAACCGTGCCGCGCAGTTCCCCGAGGTTCCGGAGAGTTCGATGACCACTCGCACCGATACACCGGCAGCGCCGGCAGCCGAGACGGATACGGGCACTCCCCTGGCCCTGTCCGCACTGCTCGCCGGAACCCTCGTCGGGACATTGAGCAACAACATCATCAATGTCCCACTGCCACAGATACTTTCCGACTTCGACGCAAGCCTCGAAGACGGCGCACTCCTGGCCGTCGGATTCCTTCTCACTTTTGCTGCGACAATGCCCCTTGCAGGGTACATCGGCGACCGATACGGTCGGCGTCGCGTCTACTGCGGTGCCCTGCTCGGCACCGCTATCTGTGCTGCCGGAGCGGCGACGGCGCCGACCCTCGAGATCCTCGTGGCCTGGCGCGCCCTCGGCGGAGTCGCGGCCGCCGCATTCGCCCCCGCGGTCATGGGATTGATCGCATGGCTGTTCGGTGCGCACCGGCGCGCACGCGCGGTGAGCGCGTGGGCCACCGTCAACGGACTCGGTCAGGCCATCGGCCCCACCCTCGGCGGTTTCGTTGCGGGACATTGGGGTTGGCGATGGGTTTTCGTCCCGATGATCCCGATTGCACTGATCGGGCTCGCCGGAACGCTGCGCTGGATCCCGATCTTCCCCGGACGCAGGATGACCCTCGACGTGCCCGGTGCGATCGCACTGACGCTCGGCTCTGCCGGAGTCGTGCTGGGACTGAGCATGTTCGGGCAAGCGGGTGTTCCCACGTCCGTCGCGGGGATCGCCCTGGCGGTCTCGATCGTCGTACTGGTCGGTTTCGTCGTGCACTGCCTGCGCGCGGCCGTGCCGTTCGTCGACGTCCGGTTGCTGGTCGAGAGCAGGTTTGCACGGAGCGCGGCCGCCGCCTTCGCGCAGATGTTCTGCCTGGGCGCGGCTCTGCTGGCGGTGCCGCTGCGGTTGCACGCGACGGGTGCGTCGACTGCCACGGCCGGGGCGATCCTGTTCGCGTTGCCTGCGGTCATGGCGGCCCTCGCGCCGGTGGTCGGCCGCACCGTCGATCGCGTCGGCGGACGGCGCATGTTGCGGGCGGGACTGGTGGTGCTGCTCGTCGGTCAGATCGCGCTCGCCGTCGTCCTCTCGGCGGACGAACCGCGGCTGTGGCTCGTGGCGACCGTCCTGGCGATGACCGGTGCCGGCATCGCCGCCGTACAGACCCCCGCAGCGGCCGGCTCGACGCGGTCCCCGGCCGGCGAGCGCGGGACGGGTCTGGGGGTATTTAACCTGATCCGCTTCGGCGGCTCGGCTGTCGGGGCCGCGTGGGTGACCGTCGCGCTCGGTTCGTGGACGGTGGGACCGCTCTTCGCGGTGTGCGCCGTGGTCGTGTGCGCGGGGTTCGCCGCGTCGTTCCTGGGGGCCGACCCCGAGGAGCACGCAGCGACCGGCTCCGAGTCGACCGCCCTCAGCGGTAGTTGATCTCGTTCTCGACCGAGGTACGCAGCCGGTCGAGAAGCTCGAGGCGGACGGCGAGCCAGGCCGTGAACTGGTTCTCCGGCAGCCGGACGTCCATCCCCATCGCCCGGGAGATCCGGTCCAGCTTCGACAGCATCGTGTTGCGGTGGACCGACAACTCGCGCGCCGCCGCGTTGACGTTCCCGCCGGCCGCCAGATAGGCCAGCAGGGTGTCGTACAGGTCGGTGCCGGGCTTGAGCGACCCGAACACGTCGCCGACGAATCTGCGGCTGCGATCGGTCTCAGCGACCAACTCGAGGACGCCGTAACCCCGCAGGTCGCGGTAGGCCACCGAACCCGACATCCCGAGCCGCTGCCCGATGCCGAGCGCCACGCGGGCCTGCCGGTAGCTCTCCCGGATCTGGTCCGCGCCGACTGCCGGAGCGCCGTGGGCGACGGGCACCGGGCGCACGCGTCGGCGGGACAGGTCCTGCGACACCGCGTCGGCGTACTCGGCGATCTCGAGTTCGACGTCGCGCGGGTCGCGGTAGCGGAGCGACCGCACCACCACCAGGACGTCGCCGATCACCGTGACGTACGAGCGCACCGACGGGTGGGGCAGGACGCTGGCCGCGTACCGGGCCAACCGCAACAGTCCACCGGATTCGTCGCCGCCCGGACCGGCCGGGTTCTCCCCGTAACCGGGCGCGACGAAAACCGCGAACGACGAGGTGAGATCGATGTCGTGGTACTCGGCGCGCGCCTGCATGTCGTGCTGGCTGGTGAAACTGCCGTGCACCAGCGCCTGCACGAAATCGCCACGGGCCCGTTCCTCGGCCTCGTCGACGCTGCGTTGCCGCAGCATCTCCGAACCGATGATCGCCGTCGCCTGTTCGGTGACGACCGCGTGCTGGGCCAGCTCGTGCGGCCCGGGAGACGCACCCGAGGCGAGAACGACCACCCAGCCCTCGAACCGTTTGCCGAGCCGGATGGTGCTCGCCGTGCACGTCCAGGGTGTGCCACCGACGACCTCCTCCAGCACGCGGGTGTCGTGGTGGGCGTGACGCTCCGCGGCCGTCACCGTCGACAGCTGCTTGTGCAGGATCTCCGAGATCTCTTCCGCCCGAACAGCATCCACGCCGTGGAAGGCGACGGCTTGACCACGCGCGTCGAGCGCGATCGCCGGATGCTGGGCGAGCGCCGAGACCTCCTTGACGAGCAGGTTCAGTCCCGCGCCGCGGTGCAGCAGACCGGCGAGCGTCGAGTGCACGTGCGCGGAATAGCGCATGACGTGCACTTCCTGCATCAGCGACCGCTCGGCGAGCAACCGGTTGAGTGCCGCGAATCCGACGGGCAGGTCGAGTTCGATCACCACCAGTCCCGCCGGCCAGGACATTCCGGCGGGCACCGCGCCGTCGACGATCAGAGCCGCCGCGTCGCGGGCCGCGAGCGCGGACAGGGCGTGCGCGCTGTCCGCCAGTGCCTCCGGCCGCATGTACACGGCGACGCCGGTGAGATCGTCGAATCGGCCGACGACCTCGCCGAACGGCAGCACCCAGGTGAGCGCCCGGTCGAGATCGGCCTCCCGATCCACGACCCGGGCGCCCTCCATGAGCGGTTCGTCGAGCAGTCCTCGGACTGTCAGACGCGGGCTCGATTCCATGGGGACCTGCTTCCATCGGGAGCATCGGCGGGCCGTGAGGGGGGTGGACCCGTCGACACCGTGGCGGTGTGCACTTTCTACACCAGATACCAGAGTCATGCGTCCCAGACACATGTGCACTGTGTACACCGAATCCCGAAAACGACGGTGATCCTGACCGTCCCCATCGGCGCACGGCCCTGTTAGAAATGAGCCACGCCGGACACAACGCTCCACCGCTCCGGCACCCGCCGACACTTCAGCGACGCGGCATCGGCGGGACGCACACGGATCCCGACGCGGACCAGGAATCGTCCGACTCTCCGACCCGACTTCGAAAGTGGAGACCAATGCATCGAATCCACCGCATCACCCTCGACGACGCACTCC
This sequence comes from Rhodococcus shunpengi, assembly GCF_048381395.1. NCBI lineage: Bacteria > Bacillati > Actinomycetota > Actinomycetes > Mycobacteriales > Nocardiaceae > Rhodococcus > Rhodococcus shunpengi. The sequence goes on along the minus strand of NZ_JBLWIU010000031.1, from coordinate 83,878 downwards.
CCCTGCTGGCCGCCGGCCGCGCGAAGGCCGAGGAGATCGGCGTGAAGCAGACCCTCTGCGTCTGCGACGAGAGCGCGAACGTCATTGCTCTGCACCGGCTTCCCGGCGCCCGCCTCACCGGCGTCGAGATCGCCATGGCGAAGGCGTTCACCGCCGCCGGCCACGAGCGCGCCACCCACCTGTTCAACGAGGGTCCCAACGGACCCGCCCTCCCCGGCAACGAAGCGTTCGGCATCAGCCACATGCTCCCCGGGAAGTTCGCGATCTTCGTCGGCGGCTTCCCCCTCGTCTACGACGGACAGATCGTCGGCGCCGTCGGCATCAGCGGCGGCAACGGCGAGCAGGACAAGGCGGTCGGCGCCGCCATGATCGCCGAATTCGAAGCCCTGACCTCCGCGATCAACGCCTGATCGCATCCCCCGCACGACCTCCTCATCGAAAGGCATCATCATGACCGAACTGCTCGGACGCGACGAATTCCGCGCCGCACTCGAAGACGCCATCAAGGGACGCGAGGCGAAGAACGCATCGTTCAGCAAGGCGTGGGCCGAGGGCAAGCTCGAGAAGCACCACTTCGCCCGGTGGGCCGAGAACCACTACCACTACGTCGGCCCCTTCGCCGACTACCTGGCGAACATCTACTCCAACACCCCCGATCACTTCACCGACGCCAAGGACTTCACCCTCCAGAACATGTACGAGGAGGAGCTGGCCGACATCCGGCACACCGACCTGCTCATCAAGTTCGCCGAGGCGTGCGGCACCACCAAGGAGCGCGTCGAGGATCCGAACAACATGAACGCGGTCACCCGCGGACTGCAGGCCTGGTGCTACGCCGTGTCGCAGCGCGAACACTTCGTCGTCGCCACCGCCGCCCTGGTCGTGGGCCTCGAATCCCAGGTGCCGAGCATCTACAAGAAGCAGATCGTCCCGCTCCGCGAGGTGTACGGCTTCACCGAGGACGAGATCGAGTTCTTCGACCTGCACATCACCTCGGACGTGGTGCACGGTGAGCGCGGCTACCAGATCGTCCTGGACTGCGCCGACACCCCGCAGCTGCAGCAGCGCTGCCTGCAGCTCGTCCGCTGGGGAGCGGAGATGCGTTTCTCGTACACGAAGGGCCTGTACGACACGTACGTCGCCCCCGATCTGGAGCTGGCGTCCGCCTGATCCGATGCGCGGGAGCGGAAGTCGCTCGCGGCTTCCGCTCCCGCTCTCGCACACGAGCGAAGGAGAAGCATGTCCACCGAAATCATGGGCAGCGGGACCGCCGGCACCGACACCGCCGCGGAGTCCCCGACCTGGGTCGCCGTCGCCACGGTGAAAGAGGTGACCCGCCGCCGCAAACTCCGCGTGGAGGTCGACGGCCTCGCGATCGCACTGTTCCATGCGAACGACCGCATCTACGCCTTCGCCGACCTGTGCATCCATCAGGACCGTTCGCTCGTGAAGGGCACGCTCCTGCACGGCCGGGTCATCTGCCCCGGCCACCAGTGGCGCTTCGATCTCGAGACCGGATACGAAGAGGACCAGGACCTCTGCCAGCCGGTCTATCCCGTCCTCGTGCGCGACGAGACCGTCCTCGTCGACCCCACCCCGCGTCCGGCACCGGCCGCATCCGGAAAGGAGTGCACGGCATGACCGTTCGCACCGTAGTCACAGTGGGCGCCGGCCAGGTCGCCGCCGTCGCCGCACGCACCCTGCGTCGCCGCGGCTTCGACGGACGCATCGTGTTGCTCGGCGACGAGCAGCACGCCCCTTACCAGCGCCCACCCCTGTCGAAGGAATTCCTCGCGGGCCGCGAAGGAGTCGATTCCCTCGCACTACTGACCCGGAAATGGCTCGACGCCAACGACATCGACATCCGTACCGGTGTGTCGGTGCAGCGCATCGACACCGCGACCCGCACGGTCGAGTTCGACGGCGGCGAGATCGCCGCCGACGCGATCGTCCTCGCCACGGGCGGACGCCCCCGCACCCTCGCCACCACCGGTTCCCGGCCCGATCTCGTCCACTACCTGCGCACTCTCGACGACGCGACCGCCCTCGCAGCCCGTCTGACCCCGGGTTCGAGCCTCGCGATCGTCGGCGGCGGCTTCATCGGACTCGAGATCGCCGCGACCGCACGATCTCTCGGCGTGACGGTGACGGTCCTCGAACAGGCCGAGCACCTCCTCGGAGGCATCCTCGGCGAGCAGGTCGGCCGGCACTGCGCCGATCTACACCGCCGCAACGGTGTCGACCTGCGCACCGGCACGGGCGTCGCGTCGGTGACCACTTCCGATCGCGGTGTGCGGATCGAGACCACCACCGGCGGGGTCGTCGAGGCCGACGCCGTGGTCGTCGGCATCGGGATCGTCCCCAACACCGACATCGCGGCGGCGAGCGGACTCGCCGTCGACGGCGGGATCGTGGTCGACGCCACCGGGCGCACCTCGGTCGAGAACATCTACGCGGCAGGCGATGTCGCGAAGCGGTTCTCCCCCCGTGAAGGCCGGCACGTGCGCGTCGAACACTTCGACAACGCGAACCGCCAGGCCGCGGTCGTCGCCGACACGATCGTCGGACGGCAGTCGCTCTCCGACGACCCGCACTGGTTCTGGTCCGATCAGTACGACACCAACATTCAGTTCGCCGGATCGGCGTCCGGAACAACCGAACTCGTCGTCCGCGGTGACACCGACAGCGGAGAGTTCTCGGTCTTCTACCTCGCCGGCGACGTTCTGACCGCGGCCTTCGCGATGGACCGCGGCGAGGACATCATGGCGGCCCGCGAACTCGTCGGCCGCAGGGTCGACGCAGCGCTGCTCGCCGACGAGGACACCGATCTGTGGGAGATGTACGAGGAGGTCGAGCCCGCATGACGATCACCGGACTGAACCACATCGACGGCAACTGGGTACCGACCGCCTCCGGCGCGGTCTTCGAACGCCGCAACCCCGCCGACGAGACCGACCTGATCGGCACCTTCCCGGACTCCGACGCCATCGACGTCCGCAACGCCGTCGACGCGCTCGACAAGGCCGCACCCGAATGGGCCGCCACCCCGCCCGAGCGTCGCGCCGCGATCCTCGAGGCAGCCGCCGACCATCTCGCCGCACGCTCGGCCGAACTCGTCGACGAACTCATCCGCGAAGAGGGCAAGACCCGCGTCGAGGCGTCGATGGAGGTGAGCCGCACCCCCATGAACCTGCGCTTCTACGCAGGCGAGGCACTGCGCGCCACCGGTGCGACCTTCCCGGCACCGGGCTCCACGACCATCTACACCGTGCGCGAACCGATCGGGATCGTCGGTGCGATCACGCCGTGGAACTTCCCGCTCAACATCCCCTCCCGCAAGCTCGGGCCCGCGCTCGCCGCCGGCAACACGGTACTGTTCAAGCCGTCCGAGATCACCCCACTGATGGGTCAGCGACTCGTCGAGGCCCTGCTCGCCGGTGGCCTGCCCGCCGGCGCGATCGCGCTGGTCCAGGGCGACGGCAAGGCCGGTGCGGCGGTGTCCGGCGACGAGCGGATCGCCGCGGTGACCTTCACCGGGTCCACCGAGGTCGGACGCGCCATCCACCGCAGCGTCGGCCCCGACCGGCGCGTACAGCTGGAGATGGGCGGTAAGAACCCCGTCGTCGTCCTGGACGACGCCGACCTCGACGCGGCGGCCGCACTGATCGTCAAGGGCGCCTTCGGATTGTCGGGCCAGGCGTGCACCGGCACCAGCCGGGTCGTCGCCGTCGACGCGATTTACCACGAACTGCTCGAGAAGGTCGCCGAACGCACCCGCGCCCTGCGGGTCGGACCGGGTTCGGGTGCCGCCGTCGATGTCGGCCCGCTCGCGAGTCGCGGTCAGCTCGACAAGTTCCTCGAGTACGTCACCATCGGCACGGACGAAGGCGCACGGCTCGTGTGCGGCGGCGGGCGGTGCGAGGACGACGCGCTGCGAGACGGATTCTTCGTGCGGCCCACGATCTTCGCGGACACCGCCCCGGGGATGCGCCTGCTCACCGACGAGATCTTCGGCCCGGTCCTGGCCTTCCAGCGCGCCGGCTCCTTCGACGAGGCACTCGCCCTGGCGAACGACACCGCCTTCGGGCTCAGCGCCTCCGTCGTGACCCGGAGTCTCTCCGCCGCACAGCGTTTCATCGCCGGGTCGCGGACCGGGCTCGTGAAGGTCAACCAGCCCACCACGGGAATGGCCATGAACGCGCCGTTCGGCGGCTACAAGCAGTCGAGCACGCAGACCTTCAAGGAACAGGCCGGCCCCACGCTCATGCAGTTCTACCAGTCCGAGAAGACCGTCTACCTGTCCCCCGACGCCTGACCGGCGACACCGACCCTCGACAAGCCTGGAGGAAAGACCATGGAGTTCAAGCGAGTGGCCCGATCCGGGCAGGTGCCCGAAGGCATCGTCCGCCGGTTCTACGCCGAGGACTACGAGTTCGCCATCTCCCGACTGGACGGCAAAGCGTACGCGACGTCCAACTACTGCTCACACCTCGACTGCCTGCTGTCGTCCGGCAAGCTCGTCCAGGACGGCATCGGATGCTCCTGCCACGGAAGCGCATTCGACCTCGAGACCGGTGAGCCGATCTGCCCGCCGGCCACCGAGCCCATCAAGACCTATCCGTGCGAGGAACGCGACGGCGAGATCTTCGTCGGGATCGACCCCGCCGAGCCGCCGGAAGGACCCCGTCGACGTCGGATGCGGTCGGCATGACGCGGCGCGCGACACGACCGGCGACGCTCGCGACCGGAGGCATGGTCGCGTCGAGTCATCCGCTCGCGAGCCTCGCCGGGGTCCGCGTCCTCGAAGACGGCGGCAACGCCGTCGACGCGGCCCTGGCGATGGCAGCGGTCACGTGGCTGACCCTGCCCGGGCAGTGCGGCATCGGCGGCGACGCGTTCGCCGTGGTCCGCGAGCCCGACGGGTCGGTGTGGACCGTCAACGGCAGTGGTTACGGACCCGACGGCGGCACACCGGATTTCTACCGGGAACGGGGACTCGACGCGATCCCCCTCGACGGGGCGCTCGCCGTCGCCGTCCCCGGCGCGCCCGCCGCGCTGGCCGCACTGCACCGGCGGGGAGCGAGCAGGTCGCTGCCCGAACTGTGGGCACCGGCAGCCCGGATCGCCGAGAGCGGTCTGCCGTGTTCGGCGAAGACCCGGACCGACGTACAGACCGCCCTGCATGCGATCCGCGGCGACACCGGACTCGCCTCGGTGTACACACCGGGCGACCGGGTCCCGCGCCTCGGCGACGTGCTTCCCCAGCCCGACCTGGCCCGCACGATCCGTGCCCTGGCCGAGGATCCGGGATCGTTCTACACCGGCACGCTCGCCGAACGCTGCGTGGCTGCGCTGCAGGGGGGCGGAGCACCGTTCAGCGGTGACGAATGGCAGGCCGGGGCGTCGGTGGACGCGGAGGCGGCGCTCACCGGCAGCTATGCGGGGCACGTCCTGCACCAGACCCCCCTCCCCACACCGGGATGGATGGTGCTGCACCAGGCCGCCCTGTGCGACGACGCACTCGGGACCCACCCCGTGCTCGGTGCGGCGTCGATCGACCGCATGGCCCGCGCGGCCACCGCCGCCTTCGAAGACAGGCTCCGCTGGTGCTCGTCGGACAACGACGGGGTCGCACGGGTGCTCGATCCCGCGAACATCGCAGCGGGTCGCGCACGGATCGACGGGCGTGCACCGGCCGAGGCGTTCACCGTCTCCGCCGGGGACACGACGTCGTTCGTCGCCGTGGACGTCGAGGGGCGGGCGGTGTCGTTCATCCATTCGCTGGCGTTCACCTTCGGAGCGAAGCTCACGGTGCCCGGGACGGGCATCGTGCTCAACAACCGGCTCGGTCGCGGTGCCTACCTGATCGACGGCCATCCGAACGAGGTGGCGCCGCGCCGCAAGCCCCTGCACACGCTCAACGCGTGGATCGTCACCGATTCGGCGGGCGAGCTGCGGCATGTGGGCAACACACCCGGCGGCGACGGGCAGGTGCAGTGGAACATGCAGCTGCTGTCGCACCTGCTCGACCACGGTCTCGACCCCCAGGAAGCGGTCTCGGCGCCGCGCTTCACCGTCTTCCCGGGATCGGACGCCGATGTGCTCGGCGAACCGACCGCGTTGCGGATCGAAGGCGACGTCGCCGACGGCGTGTGCGACGAACTGCGCGAACTCGGCCACCAGGTGGAAGTCCTCGAACCGCTGGGTGCCGAGGGCAGCGCGCAGGTGATCTCGATCGACGACCGCGGAGTGCTCTCCGGCGGCAGCGATCCACGACAGGAGGGGGTGGCTCTGGGTGTCCTCTGATCCTGCAGCTGCTGTTGCACCGCGTCCGCAGGGTCGGTACGTCCCGGCCGTGCTGGCCGGCGACACCGTCCGCACAGCGGGCATGACACCGCGTCGAGACGGCGAACTGATCTTCACCGGACGGGTCGGTGCGGAGGTCACCGTCGAACAGGCCCGGGCCGCCGCGGTCGTCGCGGTGGGCAACGCGCTGGCGGCGATTCGCGCGACGCTGCCGGAGGGCACGTCGTTCCGGCCGGTCGAGATGGTCGTCTACGTCGCGAGCGCGCCCGGTTTCGTCGATCTGTCGGTGGTCGCGGACGGCGCGTCGGACGTGATCGAACGCGAACTCGGTGTGGACGCACTACCGGCCCGCACCGCCGTCGGCGTCCACACCCTGCCCGGTGGGGCACCGCTCGAGATCGCGCTGACCGCCGTCCGCGGATAGACGGAGGTCCACAACCGAGAAACGAGGCTCACAATCCTGGTGGTCGACCATCAGGGTTGTGAGCCTCATCTGTGGGTTGTGAACCTCGGGGACGAACGCTCAGCTCCTCGCGCCGATGTCCTCGAGTTCGGCTGCAAGATCGACACTCTCGGACGGTCGCTGCCACCGATACACTCCGCCACCCTGGGCGTAGGAGAGATGGCCTCCGAGGGCACCACCGACACCGACGGCGCCGAGACCGATCAAAGTCCATATCGTCCCCGCCCGGTCGTGACGGGCACGTCGCGCGCGATAGGACGTCGCCATGCAGATCACCCCGATCGCATTGGACACGGCGTGCACCGCGCCGACCCTGCGCTGAGGGGCATCCTCCAGGGTGGAGAAGTCGGTGTATCCGGTGACGATCGTCGGGACGGCCGCGCCCAGTCCCAACGCGACGAGTCGCCGGGACGCGGTGCGCTGCCCGGGCAGCGCGTCCAACGCCGCCGCGGACACCCACGACCCGATCGGGACGGTGACGAGGAGCGGATGGACGGGATGTCCGAGCCAGGAACCTCGGAGCAGGTCGTCGACGACGGAGCCGTCGAGGACTCGCCGTATGCGCTGCGCGATGCGCTCGGCGGGCCGATCCACAGCGTCGAAGGATTCGACGGCGCGCAGGAGTTCGTGCAGGTTCATGATGAGGCGATACCCGTCGGCAGCAGATACGAACCGCCGGGTGACCGCGATGCGACGGCACCCTTCGATTGCCGGCCATGACGAGGGCGGCATTCGTATTTCTGTCGTATCCCGAGGGCACCATGTGGCCGTGACCGAAAAGACCGTCGGGCTTCCCGAGGACTATCCGCAGTTCCTGGACGAACTCGAAGCACAGGTTCGTCGAGCGCGTCTACGGGCTACACGCGCCGCGAATACCGAACTGCTGATCCTGTATTGGACGCTCGGGCACTCCCTTCTCGAGCGTCAACGTGTACACGGCTGGGGATCGAAGGTCGTCGACCAACTGGCCAGGGACCTGCGCTCCGAGTTTCCACACATGCGCGGTCTCTCACGCCGCAATCTCTTCTACATGCGGTCCTTCGCGGACGCCTGGCCCCAGGAAATAGTGCAACAGCCTGTTGCACAATTGCCATGGGGACATGTGACGGTACTTCTGGACAAGCTCGACAACCGAGAGCTTCGCGACTGGTACGCCGCGCGCGCAGCAGAACACGGGTGGTCGCGTCACGTTCTGACCCATCAGATCGCCGGGCAGTTACATCGCCGTGTAGGTGCCGCGCCGTCGAATTTTCCGGACCAACTTCCTCCACAGGACTCCGACCTCGCACAGCAACTCGTCCGCGACCCGTACATCTTCGATTTCCTCGATCTCGACGAGCGGGCCGCGGAACGAGAACTCGAAGCGGCACTGATGACACGCCTCGAACAGGTACTCCTCGAACTGGGGCACGGGTTCGCGTTCGTCGGCCGCCAGTACCACTTCACCGTCGACCACGACGACTTCTACATCGACCTGCTCTTCTTCAACTGGATTCAGTCGCGCTTCGTGGTGGTCGAGCTCAAGATCGGCCGGTTCGAGCCCGAATACGCCGGCAAACTCGGTTTCTACGTCTCCTGGGTGGACGCAAACCTGCGAGTCGCGGATCGGCACGCACCGACCATCGGGATCCTGCTGTGCGCGGGGCGCAACGACAACGTCGTGCGCTATTCGCTCGCGGGCACGACCGCTCCCTTGGCGGTTGCGAACTACACCTACGACACCCTGCCCGAACCCATCCGCGAACTCGTGCCTACCGACAGCGAACTCGCCGACGCGGTCGATGCGACCTGGGACGAACTCACGACGGACCGCGCCGACGGAGACACCGCGCAGAGCTGACATCGCTCGTCGGCAACACCAGGGGCCCGGGACTACTTCTCGTCGAGCGGTTTCGCTCCCAGCACGTCCTTGAGCAGCTCGATCGCGACTTCCTCCGGATCGCGGCGCGTCGACGGGTCGCCGGGCGTGGCGGCCTCGGCGAACATCTCCTCGACGTCCGCCTCCGTCATCTGCGACGGGTCGGGCGGCGGCCCGTCGTAGCCGGGGCCCGGATCGTCGGGAAGATCGGGGGCCTCGGGCGGCGGGATGTCGTCGACGCTCTCCGCGGACGGACGCGTGAACGTCGGGGCAGCCGACGGTGCGGCAGCCGGTCGCTGCGGCGGGGCGGGGGTTTCGACGGGTGCGGGCGCAGCGGCGTTCTTCGCCTGGCTCGGCCGGGAGAAACGCGGTTGACCCGCCGGACGCGAATTCTTCTCGGGCGCCGGGGTTCTGGCAGGTGCCTCCGCAGCAGCGGACCCGTGGACGCAGGTGACCTCGAACTCTCCACCGAACACCGCCTTCAGCGCATCGGCGATGACCGTGGCGTTGCGCGCGTCGGCGAGTCGCTTCGCGAGCGGAGCGGAGTCGTGCACGAGCACGACCCGGGTGCCGTCGACCGACCGCACGGTGGCGCCCGAGAGCATCACCTCGACGGTGCGGCTGCGTTCGCGGACCTTCGCGCGCACCTCCGACCACACACCTCGCATCTGCGCTGCGTCGGGACCGCCTGTCGCGCGGGCGGGTTCGGGCTCGGGTTCGGGAGTGGCCGGTTCCTCGGGAGCGGGCGGCGGAACCTCCTGCGCGGCAACCTCGTCGGGCGCGCTCTGCGGCTGCGGCACCTCCGGGACGGCGGGAGGTTGCGTTGCTGCGGGAGGCGGTGTCGGGGCCGGTGCCGGCTGGGCCGGTTCGGGCTGCACCGGCGCCTGCTGGGCAGGGGGTTGCTGGACAGGGGCCTGCTGAGCAGGCACTTCCGGCTGCGGCTGAGCAGTCTCGCGAGGCTGAGCAGTCTCGTTGGACGGTGCGGCAGGCGCCGCCTCCGCTGCGCGGCGCTGGGAGGGACGCTGGAAACGTGCCGCGGGTTCGTCGGGCGAGATGGGCGGCGCGGCGGGTGCCGCTACCGGCTTCGGTGCGGCACCTCCCGCCGGGGCTGCGACGATGCCCTGCTCGAGTCGTTCGAGGCGTTGCAGGACAGCGGTTTCCGCGTCGGATGCCGCGGGGAGCAGCATGCGCGCGCACATCACCTCGAGCAGCAGACGCGGCGACGTCGCCCCGCGCATCTCACCGAGCCCGGCGTGCACGATCTCGGCGTAGCGGGTGAGGGTGGCCGGGCCCAGGCGGGTCGCTTCGTCGCGCATCCGCTCGAGGACGTCGCCGGGTGCGTCGACGAGTCCGCGCTCGGCGGCGTCGGGGACGGACTTCATGAGGATGAGGTCGCGGAGGCGTTCGAGGAGGTCGACGGCGAAGCGACGCGGGTCGTGCCCGGCGTCCATGACCTTCTCGACGGTGCCGAACAGCGCCGCGCCGTCGCCGGCCGCGAGCGAATCGACGGCCTCGTCGATGAGCGCGACATCGGTGACGCCGAGCAGCGACAGGGCGCGCTCGTAGGTGACGCCCTCGGGGCCGGCACCGGCGAGGAGTTGGTCCATCACCGACAGCGAGTCGCGGGGGGATCCACCGCCGGCACGGATGACCAGCGGATAGACCGCGTCCTCGACCGGCACGTTCTCCTGGCCGCAGATCTGCTCGAGCAGACCCCGCATCGCCGTGGGAGCGAGGAGCCGGAAGGGATAGTGGTGCGTGCGCGACCGGATGGTGGGCAGCACCTTCTCGGGCTCGGTGGTCGCGAAGACGAAGATGAGGTGCTCCGGCGGCTCCTCCACGATCTTGAGCAGGGCGTTGAAGCCCTGCGTGGTGACCATGTGCGCCTCGTCGATGATGAAGATGCGGTAGCGCGACTCGGCCGGAGCGTAGAACGCGCGGTCGCGGAGTTCGCGGGTGTCGTCGACACCGCCGTGGCTCGCGGCATCGAGTTCGGTGACGTCGAGGTTGCCTCCACCGCCCGGGCCGAGCGACACGCACGACCGGCACGTTCCGCACGGCGTGGACGTGGGGCCGGTCTCGCAGTTGAGCGAGCGGGCGAGAATTCGGGCCGAGGACGTCTTGCCGCATCCACGAGGACCCGAGAACAGGTAGGCGTGGTTGATGCGGCCCGTGTCGAGCGCCGTGCTGAGGGGCACGGTGACGTGCTCCTGCCCCACCACCTCCGCGAAGGTCGCAGGTCGATACTTCCGGTACAGAGCCACGCGCCGAGCGTACCGGCGGCTCCCGACATGCACGGAGGTCGGTCCGTCGACATTTGTGGCCGAGACCACTCTTGCGCTAACGATATATCGAGATCTATCGTGATCGTATCGACAAAGAAGGAGACGCACAGATGCGAACCCACGAACATCCCCGCGGCCGTCGCCGCGCCATGCACGATCGAAATCTCCCCGGTGGCCCGTTCCGCGCCGACGGACCCCGCCGTCGCGGACACCATCCGCACGACGACGAACCCGGCTTCCGCCCGCACCGCGATGGCGGCGGACGGGGACGCGGAGGCCCGCGGGGAGGACGACGCGGCCGAGCACAACGAGGCGACGTCCGCGCGGCAGTCCTGCGCCTGCTCGGCACCGAGCCGATGCACGGCTACCAGCTCATGGAAGCGATCGCAGAACGGACGGGCGGCGCCTGGCGCCCCAGCCCCGGCGCGATCTATCCGACGATCTCCCAGCTCGAGGACGAAGGACTCGTCACGGTCGAGAAGGAGGGCGGACGCAAGCTCGTCTCACTGACGGATGCGGGCCGCACGTACATCGACGATCCGGGGAACGAACTCATCGACCCCTTCGCCGGTCACGATCCCGATTCCGACGCCCCCGACCTGCGACTCGCACTGCGCGAACTGCAGGTCGCGACTCGGTCGGTCGCCATGAGCGGTTCCGACGCCGAGGTCGCCGCGGCACACGCGGTCCTCATCGAAGCCAAGAAATCCCTCTACCGGATCCTCGCCGGCGACGTCGACACGTCCGATCAGGAGTGAGGGCTCAGCCGCGGGCGAAGAGACGGATGCGCTGCTCGCGGCTGCGCTCGAGATGAGCACGCATGTGCTCGCGGGCCGCGGACTCGTTCCGCGCCCGCAACGCGTCGAGGATCTGCGCGTGCTCCCGGTTGAGCAGATCGGGCTCGCCGTAGTTGGACGGCGGCCCGGAGTCGTAGATCCGCAGCTGAGTGGTCAGCCGCACGAGCAACGCCATGATCGTCGAGTTGTGCGCGGCCTGCCACAACGCCTCGTGGAACCGGAAATTCCCGATGCGCACCGCGGCGTCGTCGGTGGCGGAGCAGCACGAATCGTGCAGCCGCTCGAGCCGGGCCATGTCGAGATCGGTGTGCCGGATCGCCGCGGCGCCGGCCGCCTCGGATTCGAGCGCGACGCGCGCCGCATAGATCTCGATGACGTCCTCGGGGGTGCCCGAACGCACCCGGAAGCCGCGACTCGCCCGCTCGAGCAGACCGTCGTGCGCGAGCCAGTTGAGCGCCTCACGGATCGGGGTGCGTGACGCCCCGTAGGTCTCGCTGAGCTGGGTCTCGTGCAGAGCGGCGCCGCGCGGGAACTTCCCCGCGAGGATGTCCGAGCGCAGGCGCAGGTACTGCTTGGAGGTCTGGTCGTCGCGCCCGGTGGGCGATTCGACGAGAAGAGAGCTCTCCAGCTCGGCCGTCGCGTCCTGCTCGGTCATCTACACCCTCCGTAGGCGTGCCGTTCACGTGCGCCGATTATGCCACCGTCAACGTACGAATACTTGCGTATACGTTATTCGTCGTTTAGCGTCGCTCCTCGAACACGACGAGAGGACCCAACGCGTGACCGAGGCGGCATTCCGGGACGAACAGGTGCTGATCAGCGCCGAAGAGCTCTCGAGCGACCCCGGCGCCCACACGGTCCTGCACGCCACGGTCACCTTTCCGAAGCCCCGTTTCGACGGCGACTACCGACCGGAATCCGGCTACGCGACCTGGCGCGCCGCGCACATCCCGGGATCCGTGCACGCCGACCTACTCGGCGGATTCAGCGCCCCCGACACCGACCTGCACTTCTCCCGCCCCACCCCCGACGCCCTCGCGGCGGCCCTGGCCGAACTCGGCGTGGCCCCCGAGACCGACCTCGTGATCTACGACGACGGCGGCATGACCTGGGCGTCCCGGCTGTGGTGGATGCTGCGCAACATCGGTGTCTCCGCCCGCGTCCTCGACGGCGGCTTCGCCCGCTGGACCGCGCTCGACCTACCCGTGGAGACCGGTGACGCCGCCGAGCGCCGCGCCACCACATCCCGGACCGGGTTGCCCGACCACGGCCTGTGGCGCGATCGCGACGACGTGCTCGCCGTGGTGTCCGGCGATGCACCGGGCACCCTCGTCTGCGCGCTCGACGCCGAGCAGTTCGCAGGCACCGCCACCACTCGTTACGCGCGCCGCGGGCACATCAGCGGGAGCCGGAACCTACCGGCCAAGAGCCTGCTCGCCGACGGCGTCCTGCGGAGCACCGAGCGGATCGCCGAGTCGGCCGACCAAGCCCTCGCCGATACCTCCCGGCCTCTGATCCTCTACTGCGGCGGCGGCGTCTCGGCGTGCCTGGTGGCGCTCGCACTGGTCCGGACGGGCCACGACGACATCGCCGTCTACGACGGATCCCTCGAGGAGTGGACGGCCGACCCCGCACTCCCCATGCGGACACTCGGAGAAGGGAAGGGCGACGCATGATGCGATGTCCGCGATCCTGACCCGTTTCGTCCCCTCCCCTCCTTCCCGACAGGATCTTCCGTGACCACGACCCCCACCGTCGACGATCTCGCCGTCACCCTCGACGCCCTGCGCGCGCAGACGCCGCTGGTGCACTCGCTGACCAACATCGTCTCGGCCAACTTCCTCACCAACGTGCTGCTCGCCGCGGGCGCCAGCAACGCGCACATCGACAACGCCCACGAGGCAGGTGATTTCGCGCGCATCGCCGGTGGAGTGCTCGTCAACCTCGGCACCCCCTTCGACGAGACCTCGGTGGCCTTCACCCGCGCGGCCGAGGCCGCGCACGACGCCGGCACCCCGTGGGTCCTCGACCCCGTGGGAGTGGGCGGACTGGCGTGGCGCACCTCGCTCGCCGCCGACCTGCTGAAGTTCCGTCCCACCGCGATCCGCGGCAACGCCTCCGAGATCATCGCGCTGGCCGGTCTGGGTGGTGACACGCGCGGCGTCGACAGCGCCGACGAGGCCGCAGCCGCCGTGCCCGCGGCGCTCGCGCTGCTCGACCGCGCCGACGCCGTATCGGCCTCCGGTCCCGTCGACTACCTCGTCGGACGCAACCGCGACGGCGGGATCGTCGGACTGCGCATCGCCGGTGGCAGCGCGATGCTGCCGCGCGTGACCTCCACCGGATGCTCCCTCGGCGGACTCGTCGCGGCCTATCTCGCGGTTGCGGAGACCCCTCTCGTCGGCCTCGCGGCGGCCCACGCGCACGTCGCCGTGGCGTCCGAGATCGCCGAGGAGAACTCCACCGGCCCCGGTTCGTTCGCCGTCGCCTATCTCGACGCCCTGTTCGCCGTGGACGCCGACATGCTGCGCGCCCGCGCCCGCGTCGAACCGTTCGAACTCCCCTCGAAGGACACGAAGTAATGCCCATCAAGACCTTCTGGTATCTCACCCAGGCCGACGGCGACTACCCCTGGAGCCCCGGCGGGTTGTACCCGGTGGACGGGCAGCGGCAGATCGAGCTCGCGAAGACCATCGACGACGGCGGCTTCGAAGGTGCGCTCGTCGCGACCTGGCCGAACGACCCCTTCATCTCGGCGACCTGGGCTGCGGCGCACACCAGCCGGATGAAGTTCCTCGTCGCGATCTACGCGAACATGACGCCCGCGCGACTGCTCGCCGAGAAGGCCCTCACCTTCGACGCGTTCAGCGGTGGTCGCCTGATGATCAACTCGGTCAACGGCCGGGAGAACATCCTCACCAAGTACGACATGAACGTCGAGCACGACCGCCGGTACGAGCTCGGCGAGAAGTACTGGGCGGAGTTCCGGCGTATCTATGCCGAGGGCACCGCGTCGAACTTCCCGAACACCCCGCTGCGCATCGATGCTCCTGCGGACCACTCGGTGCCGCTGTGGGGAACGGGCGACTCCCCCGCCGGTCTGCAGAACGCCGGCAAGGTGCTCGACGCCTACCTGATCATGCTGCGCGAGACCTCGTTCGTCGCGGAGAAGTTCACCGCCGCACGCGAATCCGCTGCAGCAGAGGGCCGCGAGTACACCGACTTCGGCGCCCTGTCCGGCGTCATCGTGCGTCCGAACCGGGAGGAGGCACTCGAGCGGTTCCGGTCGCTGTTCGAGAAGGCCGGCATCGAGCAGATCCAGGACGTGCTCGACAACGCGGTGCGGCGCCGCACGCACGGCAAGCAGGATCTGAAGACCTTCACCGCGCGCGACGCGCAGCGGCAGGGCTGGGTCGACACCATCAATGCCGGCAAGCTGCCCGAACCCGAGGACCTGTATCTCGGCGACGGCCTCTACGCGGGCATCACCGCGTGGTCACCGCTGGACATCTTCGCCACGGGATCGTCGGCCGTCTACTATGTCGGCGACCCGGACGAGATCACCGGCCACGTGCGCACCCTGCGCGACGCGACCGGACTGACCTCCCTCATCCTCGCCGGATGGCCGCTCATCGACGAGGCGAAGAACGTTGCCGAACATCTGATTCCGCGTTTCGACAAGCTCTGACGGTAACGCCGGCGGGATCGGTCAGGGGGTGTCGACGAGACGGAACCCCGAGCCGATCCCGTCGCGCGCGTCGATCTCGGCAAGGATCCGGTCGGCCCGCTGGTAGGCGGCGAACCTCGTGTCGGGAACCTGCCGGTCGTCGGAGACCGCGGTCTGCGGGAACCGATAGCCCACCGACAGTCCCATCCATTCGCCCGTCTCGGCACGCACGAGCGGCCCGCCGGAGTCGCCCGGCCGCATGAGCAGCGGCGACGACATCAGGTTCCCCTCCACCCGCACATCGCCGGTCGCGCAGGCCACCGACGTGCTTCGCCCTGCCGCGCACTGTGTTCCGACCGACACCTCGCCCTCGCCGAACGCCGCGACCGATTCGAGCACGACACGCTCTCCCCGATCGTTGGGTACCGACGTGTTCGATCCCCGCACGCGGGTCTCGTCGAGCAGGACCACCGCGTAGTCGGCGATCTCGTCGGTGGGGAATCCCAGCTGATCGACCGAACCCGTACTCGCGACGTCCGTTTCGGTTCCGACCGGCCCTCGGTGCTGCTCGTCGACCTTCCAGACGGGCGACGATCCCGTCCGGTAGCAGTGCCCCGCCGTGATCGCGACGAGACGACCCGCGTCGTCGTGCCCGACCGCCGCCACGGAACACCAACCCGGTGTCGGCTCCGCGGAGAACACGATCCCGTCGCCGGGCCGGAGGACGACCCGGTCGTCTCCCCCGCCGGCCGCGGCCACGCCCCCGGTTCCCGCGGCGAAGGCGACGGCGGCGCCGCACACTGCTACGACGCGTCTCATGACTTCTTCGCTGCCTTCATCGACTTCTTGAACTCGCGCACCTCGCGCAGCGACTGCTCGTCGACGACGTCGGCGATCGACCGGCGCGCATCCTCGTGCCCGTAATCGCCGGCGGCCTCCCGCCAGCCCTCGGGTCGCACCCCCATCTGCTTGCCGAGCAACGCCAGGAAGATACGTGCCTTCTGGTCACCGTAGCCCGGCAGCTTCTTCAGCCGCCGCAGCACTTCCTTGCCGTCCGGGTCGCCGGACGTCCACAGTGCGGAAGCATCGCCGTCGTAGTCCTCGACGATCGCCGCGCACAGCGCCTGGATCCGCTGTCCCATCGACTTGGGGAACCGGTGGACGGCCGGTTGCTGCGCGCACACCGCGACGAACTCGTCGGGGTCGGCCGACGCGATGCGGTACACGTCGAGACCGCCGAGACGGTCGGCAAGTTTCTTCGGTCCCGCGAACGCGACCTCCATCGCCACCTGCTGGTCGAGCAGCATGCCGATGAGAAGCGCCAGCGGGTTCTCGGCCAGCAGTGCGTCGGCGTCGGGATCTCCGACCAGATTCAGCGTCGATGACATGCAGACGATCATGCCCTGCACGTCAGGGGCGGCGCCACACGACCACCGCGATCACGATGCCCAGGGTGAGCGCGATCGACGTGGTCAGAGCATGCAGCCAGTGCGGGAAGAGCGTCGGTTGTGACGTTGCCGGAACGGCGGCCAGGGCGGCGAACAACGCCACGACGGCGATGACCGAGGCCGCCGCGGACCAGCCCTGGGCCAGGCGAGTGTGCCTCGCACCGCGCAACTCCGCACTGCGCAACAGGGCGTGCTCGACGACGTCCACGGCCTCGGACAGTTCCGCGTCGAGTTCGGCCAACTCGTCGGCGACCCGGCCGGCCATGAGTGCTCGCAGCTGTGTGGGTTGCGTCCACGAGTGGAACCGGTCGTCGTGGATCGATTCCTTGCGCAGCAGGGCCCGTTCCATCCGGCGCGCCTGCATGATCGCGATGTCGTCGAGGACCGTGGCCAGCCGATCGCCATCGAGCCCGTCGGGGTGGCGCAGATGCTCCATGGTCGTCCAGTAGTCGGCGGAGGCCCGTGCCCGCACCGCCACCCACGGGATGAGCCCGTAGATCATCTCGCGGGTGCCGTGCCCGACATAGTCGCTGCCGAGGGCGGTGGCCTCGAGGTCGAACAGCACCGCACCGGAGTCCTCCCGCACGGCGATGGCGGCCCCCGGCTGCACGGGCCGGTCCACCAGCGGAACCCGGTCCCACTTCCACAACACACCCCAGGACCGTGCCGCGGCGCGGGCCTCCGGTCCGATGCGCGGGCCGTCGACGAGCGAGCGGACGCGTTCGCCGCCGCTCGAGACCACCTCCACGACCATGCCCTCGGCGACCTCGCGATCGCCGACTCCCCGGTGGCGGTGGACGACGAGTTCGTGCAGGGGTCGATAGGTCGTCGGCGCGCACAACCGCCTGTTCAGTCCGGGGAAGACGTCGTTCAGGCAGGCGTCGGCGGTCAGTTCGAAGGGCGCGAGGAACTCACCGAGCACCGGGCGCAGACCGGCGCCCTCGCGGTCCTGCAGCGGGTCGCTGCGCCAGTCGACGAGCGGGGAACCGTGGTCCGACAGCGATTCCAGCGCCAGGACGAGACCGTGGCCGGGGACGTCCCACAGCGACACGCACGTCGCGGGGTGTCCCACATACGGTCTGGTCGCGTCCGGCGCCTCACGCAGCGACCCCGTCGACGCACCGAACGAGATCTCCGGTCGTGTCGGGTCGACGACGTGCCGGAACGCGAGCAGGCACGGCGGACGCACTCCGTGGTCCGTCTCGGGCTGCTCGGCGATGCGTGCCGGCAGGAAGGGCTCCACCTTCTCGACGGGTGGGACCCGCGGTGGCGTCTCGGGCGCCGCCTCGATGTCGAGCGCCAGGAGGAACACCTTCAGCACACCGAGACACCCCGTGACAGATCCGACGGCCGATGCGCCGACTCCGGAATTCACGAGAGCGCGGTTTTCCATCACACTCACCACTTCCGAACCCGCCGCACGGTATGCGGCGACCCTGACCAGCGAGTATGTCAGGTCGGTCGGGGAAAGCAAGTCGTGGTGACGGCGGACACCGATAATGCCCCGAACAGGGCCGATCCGAGTTGTCCACCGCCCGTCCACGTGTTGTGCACAACTTTATCCACAGGTTGGGAACAAACTCACACTCGGAGTGCACATTCTTGTCGGCGGAGGCACGCAACAAAGAAACGAGGCTCGCAACGCCGGCAGTGACTGCCGATGTTGCGAGCCTCGTCCTCGCGTTGCGTACCTACCTGCGCACTACTTGTTGGCGAGCGCCTTCTCCGCCGCGGCCAGCAGCACGCAGGTCGCGACACCGTCCATGGCCTTCTCGAGCTCGCCGAGCGAAGGGAAGCTCGGCGCGAGTCGGATGTTCTTGTCCTCGGGGTCCTTCTTGTACGGGAACGCCGAACCGGCACCCGTCAGCGCGATACCCGCTTCCTTCGCCAGGGCGATGACGCGGGCCGCCGTGCCCTCGACGACATCGAGGCTGATGAAGTAGCCGCCCTCGGGCTCGGTCCACGACGCGACCTTCGACGTGCCGAGACGCTCCTCGAGGATGCGACGCACGAGCGCGAACTTCGGCGCGAGGATCTCGCGGTGCTTGGCCATATGGGCACGAACACCCTCGGCGTCGCGGAAGAAACGCAGGTGACGCAGCTGGTTGACCTTGTCGGGGCCGATGGTCTTGATGCCCAGGTGCTTCTGGTACCAGGTGAGGTTCTCGGTGGAGCTGCCGAAGAAGCTCACGCCCGAACCGGCGAAGGTGATCTTCGAGGTGGACGCCAGCGCGAACACGCGGTTCGGGTGACCGGCCTGCGCGGCCAGACCGAGGATGTCGATCGCGGGCGCGAGGTGCTCGGTGAGCGGGTGCACCGCGTAGGCGTTGTCCCAGAAGATGCGGAAGTCGGGAGCGGCCGTCGGCATCGACACCAGCTCGCGGGCGACCTCCTCGGAGTACACCGCGCCGGTGGGGTTCGAGTAGGTCGGCACGGCCCACATGCCCTTGATCTGCGGGTCGTTCGCGACGAGATCGGCGATGAACCGCACGTCGGGTCCGTCCTCGCGCAGCGGCACGGGGATCATCTCGATGCCGAGCGACTCGGTGATCGCGAAGTGCCGGTCGTAGCCGGGCGCCGGGCACAGGAACTTGACGACCGACTCCTGCGACCACGGGCGCGGCGAGTCGACGGTGCCGTGCAGCAGCGACCAGACAACGAGATCGTGCATGATCTCGAGGCTCGCATTGTTGCCCGCGATGAGGTTCTCGACCGGGATGTTCAGCAGCTCGGCGAAGATCGCGCGCAGCTCGGGCAGGCCGGTGAGGCCGCCGTAGTTGCGGGTGTCGGTGCCGTTGCCGTCGCGGAAGTCGTCGGCACCCGGCAGCGACAGCAACTCCGCGGAGAGGTCGAGCTGCTCGGGCGAGGGCTTGCCGCGGGTCAGGTCCAGCGTCAGCTTCTCCGACTTCAACCGTTCGTAGTTGGCGGACTGGCGCTCGTGCTCTGCAACGAGTTCCTCATGGCTCATCAACCCGTACTGGGTCTGCGTAGGCATGCGGAGGGACCTTTCACCGTGCACGGCGACACGGGCATCGGCGGAAATTAAGAGGACCCCGCGCACCCGGCAGAGCCCGTTGACCCTTGCTGCCTTCCGGCCCTGGGGGAGTTCACAGGATGCGCGCCGCGCGGGATCCATCGGCAAGTGTAGAGGAACGAGCGCCCCGGCGGCGAACCACCCCCGCAGCACCCCCGGAATCAGGGTGCGACGTGCTCGTTTGGCAAGTTGGGGTCTCCATTCGGTATGCTTCCCCACGGAGGATTCGCCTAGTGGCCTATGGCGCTCGCCTGGAACGCGGGTTGGGTTAACGCCCTCAGGGGTTCAAATCCCCTATCCTCCGCCACGGAACCCCGTGGGGCGCACAGCGTCCCACGGGGTTTCTGCTTTTCCGGTTCCCCTGTTCGCGTACCGGGCCGATCTCGGGCACGATGCGTCTCGTGACCGCGGACGACAATTTCCCGCTCGCCGGCGACGCCGATCACGAGCAGGCTTCGGTCTGGGTGGAGATGCTGGACCGGGAGATCGACGAGGTGTCCGCAGCCATCGAGAAGACCGAACAGAAGGCCCTCGCCGAACACCGGGTGGGGGCCGTGGACCGGGCGCGCCGGTTCGACGCCGAGGTCGAGCGGCTGGGCGCCCAGCTTCGCGAGCTGCACCGCATGCGCCGCAATCTCACCGACCGCTTCAGCTGACCGGAAGATCGCGGCAGTGCGCTACTCGCAGACGCTGCGGTGCGCTACTCGCAGACGCTGCGGTGCGCTACTCGCAGACGCTGCGGCGCGCTACTCGCAGACGCTGCGGCGCGCTACTCGCAGACGCTGCGGCGCGCTACTCGCAGGCGACGCCGTCCCCGTCACCGTCCATCTTCGGCCGGTAGCCGGGCTCTCCCACATACAGCGGTGCAGCTCCCGCGGCCCCGGCCGCCGCGCAGTTCTCGTAATACACGTCCGCCGAAGCAGGGGCCGGTTCCGCGGGGGTGGGCGCAGGTGCCGGAGCCGGCGCGGGTGCGGGTGCGGGTGCGGGCGCAGGTGCGGGCGCCGGTCGCGTCGTCGTGGTGGGTGCGGGAGCGGGTGCAGCTGCGGGAGACCCACCTCCGCATTCGGTGAGGACGCGCGCCATCGCGTCGTGCTCGGCCTGCGTCACCCACAGGCCGTAGATCGCCTTGACCTCGATCTGCCGCGCGACGTACGTGCAGCGGTACGCGCGGTTCGGAGGCAGCCAGGTCGCGGCGTCGCCGTCGCTCTTCTGCTGATTGGTCGGCCCGTCCACGGCCTGGAGGTTGCGCGGGTCGTTCGCGAAATCGGCCCGGGTGCCCGCGTCGAGCTGCTGTGCACCCTTCTGCCACGCGTCCGACAACGCGACGACGTGGTCGATCTGCACCGCGGTCGAGGTGTCCTGTCCGCGGGTGAACGCGATCGTCGTGCCGGTGTACACATCGTTCAACGTTCCCGACGCCACGACACAATCGCGGGTACCGGGCCGGTAGACGATGTCGACCAGGTCGCGTCGCAGGATGTCGTTGCGGGTGTCGCAGCCGTTGCCCCCGAACTCCACCGACACGTCGTCACTCCACGCCTGGCCGAACAGGTCGCGGCTGTACCCGGTCTTGGGCGCGCGCCCCTTGACGGGCAGGGTCGCCAGCCGGGCCAGGGCCTCCGACGAATCCGCCGACGCTGCCGGGTTGGACGCAGCGGGACCCGGCGCGGTCGCCGAAGTGGGACGCGTCGTGGTGGGGGACGGTGTCGTCGTGGGGGTATCGGAGCTCGGTGCCGGGGACCGTTCGGAGGTCGCCGCCGGAGCGACGGAGGTGTCCTCGGTGGTCGAATCGCAACCGGTGAGGGTCAGACCCGCGACCGTCGCGACGACGAGCACGGACAGCCGGGACGACAAGCGGGGCAAGGACATCGAGGGAACTCCTGAGAACGACGGCGCCGGACGGCTCCCCTTGTTCATCGCGCCCACCACGCCCGGTCGTTACACCGCGTAAGTATCCGGGAGCCGACATCGTCGGCGTCCGGCAGGAACGGTTCCTACTATCGTCTGGTGGTCGGTTACGGCAGGCAGTTGCAGGGACTCGCGATCGCGCTGTCCTCTCTCGCGGGGTTCATCGATGCCCTCGGTTTCATCACCCTGGGCGGCGTCTTCGTGTCGTTCATGAGCGGCAACTCCACGCGCTTCGCGGTCGGGACGGCCGACGGTGCGTGGCAGACGGTCGCGCTCATCGGCGGCGTGCTCGCGCTGTTCGTGGTCGGGGTGATCCTCGGCAGTGTGGTGGCGGAACTGACCGACCGAGACCGGCGGACCCGCAAGACCGCGGTCCTCGCGACGGTGACGGTGTTGCTGACGATCGCCGCCGCGGCGGTCCTCGTGGACCGGACACCGGTCGCGGTGATCGCGATGACCTTGGCCATGGGAACGGAGAACTCGGTGTTCCGGCGGCACGGGGAGACGACCGTCGCCCTCACCTACATGACGGGTGCGCTGGTCAAGATCGGGCAGCGGATCGCGGCGGCCTTCTTCGGCGGTCCGCGCTGGAGCTGGCTGCCCTATCTGGGCCTGTGGGGCGGCTTGGTGACGGGTGCCGTTCTCGGCGCGCTCGCCCACCGGGTACTGGGTTTGCACGCCCTGTGGATCGCAGCGGCGTTCGCAGCCGCGCTGACGGTGGCGGTCCGTTTCCTCTCCGATCACGAGCTCACCGGCGGGGTGTGATTCCCACCTCCCCGTACGTTCGTACGGTGGAGAGCTCGGCTACGGTGCTCCCCATGCGCACGCGCCCCTACGTCACCACCAGCCCCACCAGGCTCGCTGCGGCCCTGCTCGACGTGGCCGCACGCAACGGTCTCGACGCGGCGAGCGTGCGGGAGGTGGCCAACGAGGCAGGGGTCTCGATCGGGGCGGTGCAGCACCATTTCCCGACCAAGGACGAGATGCTCGCGTACTCGTTCCGTACCCTCTCGGACCGGGTGCTGAACCGGCTGACGAACGTCGATCCCGACATCGATCCGGCGCGCACCCTGTTCTCCGCACTCAGCCAGCTGCTTCCCCTCGACGAGGAACGTGGCAGCGAGGTGCACGTGATGTCGGCGTTCGCCGTGCGGGCGGTCACCTCCCCCGCGCTGAGCGCCATCCGCACCGCCACCCTGTTCACGATCCGCACGGGCATAGCGCGCGTATTGATCCGCGCCGGTACACCCGACCCGGAGACCCGGGCCGCCCTGCTGCTCTCGGCCGCGAACGGGCTTGCGCTCGACGCGGCGGCCAGCCCCGAACTCTATCCGCGCGAGTATCTGACCCACGCTCTGCACGCCCAGGTCCAGCTCGTCCTCGACGGTGCCGACGCGCACTGACCCGCGCCCCGGAATCCGGGACGCGGGTCGGTGATTGCAGTCGGACCGTCCTGTCAGTGGGCCGACCAGCCGCCGTCCATCGTGTACGACGCGCCGGTGACCATCCCGGCCTCGTCGGAGGCCAGCCACGACACGAGCGAGGCCACCTCCTCCGGCTCGACCAGCCGGGTCACCGCCTGATCGGTGAGCAGCACATCCGAGAGCACGCGATCCTCCGGGATGTCGTGCGCGCGGGCCTGTTCCGAGATCTGCTTCTCCACCAGCGGGGTACGGACGTAACCCGGATTGACGCAGTTGCTTGTCACGCCGCGGGGGCCGCCCTCGAGCGCGACGACCTTGGAGAACCCCTCGAGGCCGTGCTTGGCGGTGACGTACCCGGCCTTGAACGCCGACGCCCGCAGCCCGTGGACCGACGAGATGTTCACGATCCGGCCGAAGCCCCGCTCGTACATGCCGGGCAGCGCGGCCTTCACGAGCAGGAAGGGCGCCTCGACCATGAGCGTCTGGATGCGGCGGAAGTCGGCGAGGGCGAAGTCCTCCACCGGCCGCACCACCTGGATGCCGGCGTTGTTGACGAGGATGTCGACGTCGAGGCGGAGACCGTCGAGGCCGTCGGTGTCGAGCAGGTCGACCCCCCACCCCTCTCCCCCGATCTCGTGGGCGAGCGTCTTCGCGGCGACCTCGTCGACATCGGCGACGGTCACGCGGACTCCCTGCCGAGCGAGAGCGCGGGCACAGGCCGCCCCGATCCCGCCGGCACCACCGGTCACGAGTGCGGTGCGGGCCCTCATGCCGAGACCCTGGCGTTCTCGGCGGCCTTCTCCTGGGCGACGGTTTCCGCGTCCGCGGCGTCGATGTCGCGCAGCGAGATGCCCTTCGTCTCCCGGGCCGCGATCACCGCGACGATCGTGATCAGCGACGAGCCGAGCAGATAGAAGGAGATCGGGACCGACGACTCGAAGCGGCTGAGCAGGCTCGCGGCGATGATCGGGGCGAGCGACCCGGCGACGATCGAGGTGACCTGATAGCCGAGCGAGACGCCCGAGTAGCGCATGCGGGTCGGGAACATCTCCGCCATGATCGCCGGCTGCCCCGCATACATGAACGAGTGGAAGACGAGTCCGATGACGATCGCCGAGACGATCCACGCACTGTTGCCGGTGTCCATCATCGGGAAGGCGAGGAAGCCCCAGGCACCGGCGGTGACGGCACCGATCATGTAGACGGGACGGCGTCCCAGCGTGTCCGACAGTCGTCCGACCATCGGGATGATCACGAAGTGCACGGCGTGCGCGGCGAGCATCCACCACAGGATGTGGCTGGTGTCGGCACCGACGACGATCTTCAGATAGGTGATCGAGAAGGTGACGACGAGGTAGTACATGACGTTCTCGGCGAACCGCAGGCCCATGGCCGTGAACACGCCGCGCGGGTAGCGCTTGAGCACCTCGAAGACGTTGAACGACGTTTCCTCGAGCTTGTCGGCCTCCTGCTGCGCCTCGAGGAAGATCGGGGCGTCGGTGACCTTGGTGCGGATGTAGTAGCCGATCAGCACGATGACGGCCGAGAGCCAGAACGCGACTCGCCAGCCCCACGACAGGAAGGCCGATTCGGGCAACGTGGTGGTGAGGACGAGCAGGACGATCGTCGCGAGGAGATTGCCCATCGGCACACCGGCCTGCGGCCACGACGACCAGAACCCGCGTGAGCGGTTGGGGCTGTGTTCGGCGACCAGCAGTACCGCGCCGCCCCACTCGCCGCCGACCGCGAAGCCCTGGATGAACCGGAGCGTCACGAGCAGCGCCGGCGCCCAGTACCCGATGGCACCGAAGCTCGGCAGGCAGCCCATCAGGAAGGTCGCGACGCCGACCATGATGATGCTGGTCTGCAGCAGTTGCTTGCGTCCGAACCGGTCACCGAAGTGGCCGAAGACGATCCCGCCGAGCGGCCGGGCGACGAAGCCCACGGCGTAGGTGACGAACGCCGCGATGATCGCGTCGAGTTCGTTGCCGCCGTCGGGGAAGAAGACCTTGGCGAAGACGAGGGTTGCGGCGGTGCCGTAGAGGAAGAACTCGTACCACTCGACGACGGTGCCCGCCATGGACGCACCGACGACCCTGCGCAATGCCGACGGTGAACTCTCCGGCCCATCCGTTCGTGCCTGTTCGACGCTCATGCCTGCACCCTCCCGGGACGCTGTGTGACGGGGAACACTTCCAAACGCATATGCCGAGTATCGGTACGCACATATGCATCCACAATGACGCGATTCGCAGATGCGATCTGCAAAACTGCACACATGAGCGTGCCCTCGGCCGATGACCTCCTCGTCCTGCTCGCCGTCGGGCGCAGCGGCAGGTTCACCAGCGCCGCCGACGACCTGGGCGTCAACCACACCACGATCTCCCGGCGGATCGCCTCGCTCGAGCGCAGCCTCGGTGGTCGCGTGCTCACGCGGTCGGCGGCGGGATGGGAACTGACCGACCTCGGTCGCGAGGCGCTCGAGGCCGCCGAACGCATCGAGGCCGCGGTCGGGACTCTGCGGAACCCCCGGGGTGAGCGCCGCCTCGAAGGCGTCGTGCGTATCTCCGCCACCGACGGCTTCAGCGCATACATCGCCGCCCCGGCCGGCGCGCTCGTGCGGCAACGCCATCCGGGTATCTCCGTCGAGATCGTCGCGACCACCCGTCGCGCCTCGCAGCAACGATCCGGCATGGACATCGAGGTGGTCGTGGGACGCCCGCAGGTGCATCGGGCCGAAGCGCACCGCCTCGCCGACTACAACCTGGGCCTCTACGCGTCGCGCGACTATCTCGCCATGCACGGCTCCCCGTCGTCGGTCCGCGACCTGCGTGAGCACACCCTCGTGTACTTCATCGATTCGATGCTGCAGGTCGACGATCTCGACGTCGCGCGGCGCATCGCCCCCGACATGCAGGATTCGATCAGCTCGACGAACGTGTTCGTGCACGTCGAGGCGACCCGTGCCGCCGGAGGCCTCGGTCTGCTGCCGTGCTTCATGGCCGATCGGCACCCCGATCTCGTCCGGGTCCTGCCCGGCGAGGTCGAGGCGCGTCTGGCCTACTGGCTCGTCGCGCGCTCGGAGACGCTGCGGCGGCCGGAGGTCGCGGCAGCGGTCGCGGCGATCCGGGAGGTCGTGCACGCCCAGCGAGCAGTGCTCCTGGGGGTCGCTCGATAGAGTGCACGGGTGTCACTTCCGGACGAGGACGAAGCAGGAGCGGGCCGCTTCGCACCGAGTCCCTCCGGCGACCTGCACTTGGGCAATCTGCGCACCGCCGTCCTGGCGTGGCTGTTCGCGCGGTCGACGAACCGTCGGTTCCTGGTCCGCGTCGAGGATCTCGACCGGGTGCGTCCCGGCGCGGAGCAACGCCAGCTCGCGGATCTCGCGGCCATCGGTCTCGACTGGGACGGCCGAGTGGTCCACCAGTCCCGCCGCCGGCGCCTGTACGACGAGGCGATCGCGCGGCTCGAGCAGGCCGGCCTGACCTACGAGTGCTACTGCACCCGACGCGAGATCCTCGAGGCCACCTCCGCACCCCACGCCCCTGCGGGCGCCTATCCGGGCACCTGCCGCAGCCTCACCGACGAGCAGCGGGCCGAGCGCCGGGCCTCCGGCCGCGCCCCCGCGATCCGATTGCGGGCGACCGAGGAGTGGTTCACCGTCCACGACCTGCTGCACGGAGATTTCACGGGCATCGTCGACGATCTCGTGTTGCGCCGCAACGACGGAACCCCCGCGTACAACCTCGCAGTGGTGGTGGACGACGCCGACCAGGGCATCGATCAGGTGGTGCGCGGAGACGACCTGCTCACCTCCGCGCCCCGGCAGGCCTATCTCGCACACCTTCTCGGACTGTCGGAACCCGTCTACGCGCACGTGCCGCTCGCGCTCAACAAGGAGGGCAAGCGACTGGCCAAACGGGACGGCGCGGTGACACTGGCCGATCAGCTCGCGCTCGGCCACACGGCCGCCGACGTGCTGGGCACGATCGCCGTGTCGCTGCGACTCGCCGACCCCGGCGAACCCGTGTCGCCGGAACTGTTGCTGGACCGCTGGAATCCCGTGAGACTCCCCCGGGATCCGTGGGTGTTCGCCCCGTCGGAGGAAGGCATCCGATAGGACACGATGCGGACATAGCGGATGCAGACCCGAGGTGATGTCCGTACTCTCTCGGAAGTGTCCGATCCCGGAGACGAGAGGCAGCCATGACCACCGGTGGTTACGACCCGAATCAGGATCCGAAGAACCCGGGTGGTTATCCGCCACCCGGAAACTACCCACCACCCGGAAACTATCCGCCGCCCTCGGGGAGTGGCACTCCCCCGCCGGGTGGGAACTATCCGCCGCCCGGCAACTACCCGCCTCCGGGGAACTATCCCCCTCCCTCGGGTGGCAACTACCCGCCTCCGGGTGGGTCCTACCCGCCGCCGGGGAACTATCCGCCTCCCCCGTCGGGTGGTGACTACCCGCCCCCGCCGGGCGCGTACGGCGCCGGGAGCTTCGGTGGTCCGCCCCCGAATCAGTTGAGTGTCGGCGACGCGATCTCCTACGGTTGGTCGAAGTTCAGCGGCAACGCCGGCGTGTGGATCGTCTTCATGCTCGCCGCGTTCGTCATCCAGGGCCTGATCAGCGGCATCTTCAACGGGTTCGACTTCACCGGTGAGGCGACGGACTTCACCCTCCTGAGCGCCATCGGCAGCATCGTCACGACGATCGTCGGATACCTGATCCAGGCCGCCTTCGTGCGCGGCGCACTGGCCGAAACCGACGGGCAGCGACCCGCTTTCGGGACGTTCCTCCAGATCGGCCCGATCGGCGCGGTCATCGTCGCAGGTCTGCTCGTGGGCATCGGCACGTCGATCGGTCTCGTGCTGTGCATCCTCCCGGGCCTGGTGTTCGCGTTCTTCGCGTGGTGGACGATGCAGTTCGTCATCGATCGCAATGAGGACGCCGTCACCGCGATCAAGTCGAGCTTCAATGCCGTCAAATCGAATGCGGGAACGCTGGTGCTGCTCGCCCTCGCACTGCTCGGCATCAACCTCCTCGGTGCCCTGTTGTGCCTGATCGGCCTGCTGGTCACCGTGCCGGTCTCGATCATCGCCGTCACGTACGCCTACCGGGTCACCACGGGTGGTCCCGTAGCGGCCTGACACAACCCCGGCGGGGACCCTCCCGTCGCATCCGGAGGCATCTACCGACGCGCCACGGCACGCTGTACCGTGGCGCGTTGCCATGCCGATCGCGACAAGGGAGACATAAGTGACCACTGGTGGCTATCCACCCCCTCAGCAGGATCCTCGGGCGACGGGCGGTCATCCCGGCGCCCCCTCGTACGGCGCCACCCCGCCCGACTACACCCAGCAGTTCCCTCAGTACGACGCTCCCCAGAACGGTGGCCCTCAGTACGGCGCTCCCCAGTACGGAACACCGCAGTACGGAACCCCACAGAACGGCGCTCCCCAGTACGGCGCTCCCCAGTACGGTGCACCTCAGTACGGTGCACCGCAGGACAGTGGGTTCGGAGGCCCGGGATTCCCCGGTCCGGATCCGAACTTCGGCACCGGCACCCCGGGGGAGCTGCTCCCGCGTCTCGGCGCCCGCATCATCGACGGTCTCATCGTCGGCATCCCCATGGGGATCCTGACCGCGATCATGCTCCTCGCGAGCGGCGGAAGCGGCTTCGTGAACTTCTTCACGACGGTCGTCAGCGGTGTCGTCGCCTTCGGCTACTGGACGTACATGGAGTCCGCTCGGGGCGCGACCGTCGGCAAGAAGCTCCTCGGCCTGTCGGTCGTCGGTCCCGCCGGTGGCAACCCCACCCTCGAGCAGGCCGCCAAGCGCAATGCCTTCGTCGCGCTGCAGATCCTCACCGGCGTCCCGCTACTGGGCTTCCTCGCCGGTCTGCTGTCGCTCGCCGCATACATCGGTATCGCGGTCACCATCGAGCAGGACGGCGACAAACAGGGCTTCCACGACAAGTTCGCCGGCGGCACCCGGGTACGCAAGTCCTGATCTCCCGCGCGTTCCGGGTCCCGTCCTCGTCAGGACGGGGCCCGTTCGTCGCATATGGGGTGTTCGCGCACGTACAGACCGTCCGCAACTTCGTGATCGCCCCATGGTGATGCTTGGATGTCCGGGTGACCGAGCACGGATCGAACACCTCCCCCGCCCTCTTCGACCACGCCGCCTTCGCGCGCGTGGGCCGCAGCCCGTACACGGGGATCGTCGTGCTGTTCACCGCGGTACTGATGATCTCCAACATCTCCGCGACGAAGGGCATCGCGTTCTTCACCGGCTCCGAACTCACCGCCGGTCCGCTGCAGATCCTGCCGATCATCACCGACGGCGGGTTCTTCCTGTTCCCCCTCGCCTACATCCTCGGTGACGTGCTCAGCGAGGTGTACGGCTTCGCGGCCACCCGCCGCGCCGTCTTCTACGGCTTCGGGGCGGTCGCGCTGTCCGCGCTGTGCTTCTGGATCACGCAGCAGCTACCTCCGGCCGACTTCTACGCCGGTCAGGAGTCCTTCGAGAACGTGCTCGGCGTGGTGCCCCGGATGCTCATCGCCGGGCTCGCCGGGTACGCGGTCGGGCAGCTGCTCAACTCGTACGTGCTCGTCCGCATCAAGGAACGCACCCGGGAGAAGCACCTGTGGGCGCGGCTGATCGGGTCGACCGTCGTCGGCGAGTTCGCCGACACCCTCATCTTCTGCTCGATCGCCGCAGGGGCCATCGGCATCACGACCTGGGCCGACTTCGTCAACTTCGTGATCGTCGGGTTCCTGTGGAAGACGCTGGTCGAGATCGTCGTGCTCCCGGTGACCTACCGCGTGATCGCGTACGTCAAGAAGCGCGAACCCTCCTACGCGTGACGACTCACGCCTGACGACTCAGGCCTGGCGCCGGCTCGCGTAGAACCGGCCGAGCGTCTCGGCCTTGAACTCGGCGAGCGTGCCGTTCTCCATGTTCGTCCGGATGTCGTCGACGAGGCGCACCGTGAACCGTTCGTTGTGGATCGTGCACAACGTCGAGGCGAGCATCTCCTTCGCCTTGAACAGGTGGTGGATGTACGCGCGCGTGTAGTTCCGGCAGGTGTAGCAGTCGCAGTTCTCGTCGATCGGCGTGAAGTCGCGCCGGTGACGGCTGGTGTTGATGTTGAACCGGCCGTCCGGGTGGTAGATCGCGGCGTTGCGCGCGACCCGCGACGGATTGACGCAGTCGAAGGTGTCGACGCCGTGCTCGACCGCGACGAAGATGTCGTCGGGTTCGCTGATGCCCAGCAGGTGCCGCGGCTTGTGCTCGGGCAGCTCCTCGGTGCACCACCGCACGATCGTGCCGAGATTGTGCTTCTCGAGCGCCCCGCCGATGCCGTAGCCGTCGAACCCGCGACCGGTCTCACCGACGATGGACTCGAGGCCGCGGCAGGCCTGTCGTCGCAGGTCCTCGTATTGCGCGCCCTGCACGACCCCGAACAACGCCTGGTAGGGGCGATGGGCACGTTCGGCGGTGAGCTTCTCGTGCTCGGCGATGCACCGCACCGCCCACGCCTGGGTCCGCTCGAGGGAGCGTTCCTGGTAGCCGCGGGTGTTCATGAGGGTCGTGAGCTCGTCGAAGGCGAACATGATGTCGGCACCGAGCTCGTGCTGGATACGCATCGACACCTCGGGGGTGAACCGGTGCCGCGACCCGTCGAGGTGCGATTTGAAGGTCACCCCGTCGTCGTCGACGTGGGCGAGCCGTTCCTTGCCCTTGGCGATGACGTCGTCGTTCTGGACGCCGACGGACTCCATCGCGATGACCTTCTTGAACCCGGCCCCGAGCGACATGACCTGGAATCCGCCGCTGTCGGTGAAGGTCGGGCCGGGCCAGTTCATGAACTTCCCGAGCCCGCCGGCCTCGTCGACGATGTCGGAGCCGGGCTGCAGGTAGAGGTGGTAGGCGTTGGCGAGCAGCGCCTGCGAGCCGAGCTCGGCCATCGTCTCGGGCAGCACCGCCTTGACGGTCGCCTTCGTACCCACCGGCACGAAGGCCGGGGTGCGGATGTCTCCGTGCGGGGTGTGGATCGTGCCCGTGCGGCCGAGTCCGTTGTCGAGACGCGCTCCGACCGTGAAGAAGGGATCGGGCGGGGTCGGAATGCTGGAATCGGTCACTTCCGTATCCAATCACGTCGGGAAGGTGCGGCCTTCTCACGGCGGCGAACGGAGATCGCGAACACGGCGACACCGGCGAGCGCCAGCAGCACACCGACCGCGGCGGGAGCGGTGTAGCCGAATCCGGCCGCGATCACGACCCCGCCGATCCACGCACCGAACGCGTTCGCCAGGTTGAACGCGGCGTGATGCAGCGACGCCGCGAGCGTCTGGGCGTCCTCCGCGACATCCATCAACCGCACCTGCAGAGCCGGGCCCACCGCGGCACATCCGACACCCAGACCGAAGACCATCACGAAGGCGGTCCACGGGTTGTGGGCCGCGGCGACGAACAGCGCGAGCAGCACCGCGAGCGAAGTGATCGACGCGTAGACGCCGGGGATCACACCGCGATCGGCGACGCGACCACCGATGGCATTGCCGACGACCATGCCCACGCCGAAGAGCATCAGCGCGACCGGCACGAGCGATCTCGACACTCCGGCGACGTCGGTCAGCGTGGTGCTGATGTAGGTGTACACCGCGAACACACCACCGAAGCCGATGACGGCCACGGCGAGCGTGAGCCAGACGGTGCTGCTCTTCAACGCCCCGAGTTCGACCCGCACGCTGGTCGTCGGTATCGACAGTGTCGGCACCCAGGCGGCGAGAGCGACGACGGTGGCCACTCCGATCACCGCGACCAGCACGAACGCCGCGCGCCAGCCCAACGCCATGCCGAGCCACGAGGCGGCGGGCACCCCGACGACGTTCGCCACCGACAACCCCATCATCACCAGCGACACCGCCCGCGCGCGCCGACCGGGTCCGGCGAGATGCGCCGCGACCAGCGCGGCGACCCCGAAGTACGCGCCGTGCGGCAGGCCGGCGACGAAACGGGAGACGACGAGCAGACCGTAGTTCGGGGCCAGCACCGTGGCGGCGTTGCCGAGGGTGAACGCGACCATCAGCGCGACCAGCAGTGTCTTGCGCGGCACGCGAGCGGCGATCGTCGCGATGAGCGGGGCACCGACGACGACACCGGCCGCGTAGGCGGAGACGACGTGGCCCGCGGTGGGTTCGGAGACCCCGATGCTCGTCGCGATCTCGGGGAGCAACCCCATGGCGACGAACTCGGTGGTTCCGATCCCGAACCCGCCGAGGGCGAGCGCCCACATCACGAGCGTGCGCGCGGGATGTCCGGAGTCGGTGTGGGCAGGATCGTCGAGTGGGCGGCCGGAAGCCGTGGTGGTCATCGGTGAGGAAACCTTCGATCTGTCGAGGGTCCCGGAGCCGGAGGTCGTGGGGCCGGGACGCGGGCGCGCTCGGGGGAGCAACGCGGGGCAGCCTCCATTCTGGGGTAGTCCGGCCTCGCACTTCTCCCCGCGGTGACGTGAGTTCCGCCATCTCCCGATCGTCAGGTGAGGAAGGTCGTATCCGCCCGCTCGGCCCTGCGCGCCTCGATCCTCCTGGCGACGAACTTGCCGATCTCGTCCACCCACAGCACGGACGAGCCGACTGCGACCGCGAGCAGCCACTGCTCGGAGGTGAGGGAGGTGGTGTCCATGAATCCCTGCAGGGCGCCGAGTTGCACGACGCAGATCTGCAGGACGACGACGGCGCCGATCGCGATCCAGATGGTGTGGTTGGTGAACGTCTGCGCCGAGAACACCGATCCGAGATCCGAGCGCACGTTG
This sequence comes from Rhodococcus shunpengi, assembly GCF_048381395.1. Taxonomy (NCBI): domain Bacteria; kingdom Bacillati; phylum Actinomycetota; class Actinomycetes; order Mycobacteriales; family Nocardiaceae; genus Rhodococcus; species Rhodococcus shunpengi. Next base: position 50,864 of record NZ_JBLWIU010000031.1, on the reverse strand, counting down.
AACAGGTTGAACACCTGGTAGAAGACGAATGTCGTGAACGCGAGGGTGGTGGCGAACAACGGGTCGGATGCGCTGTCGGGGAACAGTTCCGGTCCGAAGTGCAGGACTGCGATCGTGCCCACCGTCATCACGATGCCGAGGCCGAGGATGCGCTGGACCCGGGAGCGTTCGAGCAGGGCCTCGTTCGCGGGCCGCGGTCGTCGCCTCATCGCGTCGGGGGCGGTCGGGTCGACACCGAGTGCGAGCGCCGGCGGTCCGTCCATGATGATGTTCACCCACAGGATCTGCAGTGCGCTGAAGGGCGCGCCACCCGCGAGTCCGAGCACACCGGCCGTCAGGAAGATGAGGACGAAGCCCCACGCCGTGGTGAGCTGGAACTTCACGAATTTGACGATGTTGTCGTAGATTCCGCGTCCCTCGGCCACGGCGGCGACGATGGTCGCGAAGTTGTCGTCGGTGAGGATCATGTCCGCGGCGCCCTTGGAGACGTCGGTTCCCGTGATCCCCATGGCCACACCGATGTCGGATTGTTCGAGCGCGGGAGCGTCGTTGACGCCGTCGCCCGTCATCGCGACGATCTGCCCGTCGGCCTGCAGCGCTTCGACGAACCTGATCTTGTGTTCGGGCGCCACGCGGGCGAGGACGCCGAATTCCTTTGCCCTCCTGCGCAGTTCGTCGTCGGTGAGTTTGTCGAGATCTGAACCGGAGGCAGCCGACCCGCGGATTCCGAGTTCCTCGGCGATCGCGGAAGCCGTCACCAGATGGTCGCCGGTGATCATGTGCACCGAGATGCCCGCCTCGTGGGCGACGGCGATCGCATCCTCGGCTTCGGCCCGCGGCGGGTCGACGATGCCGACGATCGCGTGGATCGTCAGGTCGGCCACCTTCTCCTGCAGAGCATCGGTGTCGCCGCGGGGAACGGCATCGAGGTCGCGACCGGCGATCATGAGGGTTCGCAGACCTTCCGACGCGAGCGCCTCCACGGCCCGCTGGATCCTCGCGCGACCGTCGTCGTCGAGCGGAATCGGGCCGTCGGGGCCGGCGATCGAGGTGGCACGGTCGAGGAGCACACCCGGCGCGCCCTTCACGAAACAGCGGTATCCGCCGTTCGGCAGGGTGTGGAAGGTGGCCATGTACTTGTAGTCCGAGTCGAACGGCACCTCCGAGATGCGGTTCAACGCGGCCCGCGCACCCTCGACGTCGATGCCGCCCTTCTCGGCGAGCACCACGAGGGCACCCTCGGTGGGATCGCCGACCAGCACTCCGTTGCGCACGGTCGCGTCGTTGCACAGTCCCATCCCGAGCAGTGCGTCCGTGAAGTCCGGTGCGGGCAGACCGTCACCGACGAGGATCTTGCCGTCGGTTCCGTACCCGGTGCCGGTGACGCGGAAGGCACGACCCGCGACGAGCAGTCGCTGCACCGTCATCTCGTTGAGGGTGAGGGTGCCGGTCTTGTCGGTGCAGATGTGGGTGGTGCTGCCGAGCGTCTCGACCGCGGCGAGTCGTTTGACGATCGCACCGCGGGCCGCGAGACGTGAGGCTCCCATCGCGAGGGTGAAGGCGACGACGGCCGTGAGCCCTTCGGGGATCGTCGCGACCGCCAGCGACACCGCGGTGACGAGGAGATCCGACCAGGTCTGTCCCCGCAGCAGACCGAGGACGAACACCAGCGCCACTGTCACGATCGCGACGATCGTCAGGGTCTGGGCGAGCTGGCCGATGCGCCGTTGCAGCGGCGTCTGTTCGCCACCGGCCGATCCGAGAAGGGTTGCGATGGCACCCATTTCGGTACGCATGCCCGTGCCGGTGACGATCATCGCGGCACGTCCGCGTGTGACCTCGGTGTTCATGAACAGCATGTCGGTGCGGTCGCCGAGCGGCGCGTCGGGATCGTCGACGACGTCGGCCTGTTTGTCGACGGGCTGGGATTCACCGGTGAGGGCGGCCTCCGCGACCTGCAGCCGGACGGCGGTGACGAGTCGGCCGTCGGCCGGGACGGTGTCGCCGGCCTCGAGGAGCACCACGTCTCCGGGGACGAGTTCGGCGCGGGGCACCTCCGTCCCCCTGCCGTCGCGCAGCACCCGGCTGGTCGACACCGACATCTTCTTCAACGCGGCGAGGCTGCTCTCGGCCCGGGATTCCTGCACGTAGTTCAGCACGGTGTTGAGCGCGATCACCGCGAAGATGACGACGGGGGTCTCCCACTCGCGGGAGACGGTGGCGCTGACCACCGCCGCCACGACCAGAACGAGGGTCATCCTGTCGGCCAGCAGCGAGAGCACGCGCCGCCAGGTCGGTACCTTCTTCGCCTCGCCGAGCAGGTTCGGGCCGTACTCGCCACGCCGTCGTTCGACCTCGTCCGCACTCAACCCTCGTTGCGGATCGACCTCGAACGCCTCGGCGACGTCGGTCGCGGCGCGGGTGTGCCAACTCGAGGTGGTCGCGGGAGCTTGTGCGGACATCGGCACTCCTCGTTCGGGCTGCTCTCGGCGGATCGGGCGAACACGGTCCTGACGGCCGGTTTCACCGTAACCGGCGGAGCGTTCCACTGCGCCGGAAGCCGGTTCGTGATGTGCTGGATACGGCAGCGGAACCGGAGGAGTGAACGCGATGAGCGACAACCCGAACACCGACGATCCTGTCGTCCAACTCGACGAGGACCAGTGCTGGGACCTGCTCGCGACGGGCAAGGTGGGCCGCCTCGTCACCGTCGTCGGCGGGCGACCGGAGATCTATCCCGTCAACTACGTCACCGACGATCGCACGGTGTACTTCCGCAGCGGTGAGGGCAGCAAGCTCTCCGAACTGGCGGTGCACCCGCAGGTGGCCTTCGAGGTGGACGAGATCCGCGAGGACTCCGCGTGGAGCGTCGTGCTGCACGGACACGCCCGGATCCTGCGGAGCTTCGACGACGCGGCGCGGATCGACGCCCTCGGACTGTCGCCGTGGGTTCCCACCCCGAAATACGACTACGTCGCGCTGACGGCCACCGACCTCACCGGGATGCAGCTCACGCTCGTCAAGCGCTGAACGGTGGCGCCCTCTGCGCAGCAGCACCGCCTGTTGATGCGGTTCATGCTGCTGTCGGTGGCGACCGCGCTCGCGACGATGCTGCTGAAGGCATCGGCGGCGTGGATCACCGGATCGGTGGGTCTGTTGTCGGACGCGCTCGAATCCGGGGTCAACCTCGTCGCGGCGCTCGTCGGTCTCGCGGCGCTACGTCTCGCCGCGAAGCCGGCCGACGCGAACCACGATTTCGGGCACGGGAAGGCCGAGTACCTCTCCGCCGCGGTCGAGGGCACCATGGTCTTCGCCGCCGCGACGGTGATCCTGTGGACCTCGGTCGAGCGCCTGATCTCCCCGCAGCCGGTGACCGAGGTCGGACTCGGTCTCGTCCTGTCGGCCGGATCGTCGGCGCTCAACCTCGTGGTCGGTCTGCTGCTCATCCGGCAAGGCCGCGCACATCGGTCGATCACGCTGGTCGCCGACGGGAAACACCTGCTGACGGACGTGTGGACGTCGGCGGGCGTGCTCGTCGGCGTCGCGCTGGTCGCGCTGTCCGGGTGGGACGTGCTCGACCCGATCGTGGCGATCCTCGTCGCCCTGAACATCCTGCGGATCGGCTTCGGGCTCGTGCGGCAGGCGGTCGTCGGCATGCTCGACGCGGTTCTTCCCCCGGAGGACGTGACGGCGGTGAACGCCGTCCTCGACCGCTATCGGGAACCGGGGGTGGTGACGATCCTGCCGCCGCGCACCCGCGAGTCGGGACGGCAGCGCTTCGTCTACCTCGTCGTGCGGGTGCCGGGCGACTGGACGGTGCGCGCCGGCCACGACCTGCTCGACCGCATCGAGGCCGATCTCGGCGAGGCACTGCCCGGCGTCGTGGTGTTCAGCCATCTCGAGCCCGACCGCGCCCCCACGGGACGCAGGTGAGGTGATCAGGCCGAGGCGACGAGCCCGGCACCGAGGCCGAGCATCAGGACCGCGACGCCGCCGTCGAGGATGCGCCACGAGGACGGCTTGGCGAACCAGGCACGCAGATAACGGGCGCCGTACCCGAGGGCGGCGAACCACACGACGCTCGCGGTGATCGCCCCCGCACCGAACCACCACCGGCCGGGGTTGCCGTAATGGTTGGCCACCGAACCGAGCATGAGCACGGTGTCGAGATAGGTGTGCGGGTTGAGCCAGGTCAGCGCCAGGCAGGTCAGCAGGGCCGCGCCGATGGTGACGGCACCGCCCGGGGCGGCGGACAGTGCCGACGGCTTCAGCGCGCGACGTGCCGCGAAGAGTCCGTAGCAGATGAGGAAAGCGGCACCTGCCCAACGGATCACGTCGATCGCGCCGGGAGCGCGGTCGAGGATCGTCGCGATCCCGGCGATGCCCGCGGTGATGAGCACGGCGTCGGAGATCACGCAGATCGCGATCACAGGCAGCACGAATCGTCGCGCGATCGCCATGCGCAGGACGAAGGCGTTCTGCGCACCGATGGCGACGATGAGGGACAGACCTGTGACGAATCCGGCGACGACGAGTGACATGGCATCGACGCTAGGAATCCTGCCGAGATAAGAACAGTTGATTGTGCTGTACCTGCATTAGAGTTTCTTAATATGGACCTGGACTTCGCTCAACTGCGCACTTTTGCAACGGTATTGGACGAGGGCACTTTCGAGGGTGCGGCGGCTGTTCTTCGCGTCACACCGTCCGCGGTGAGCCAACGCATCAAGTCGCTCGAACAACACGTCGGTCAGGTACTGCTGCGACGGACCAGGCCCGTCAGCGCGACCGCGGCCGGCGAAGTGGTGATGCGACTTGCCCGGCAGGTCGCGCGGCTGGAGCAGGACGCCTCCGAGGAACTCGGTCTCGGCGCCGACACCGGGAGTTACGCCACGATTCCGCTCGTCGTCAACGCCGACTCGATGTCCACCTGGATGCTGCGCGCCCTGGCCCGGATGCCCGTGCGCTACCGAGCCCTGTTCGAACTGCACCGCGAAGACGAGTTCCACTCCACGGATCTGTTGCGCGACGGCACCGCCATGGCGGCGGTCACCTCCGTCCCCGAACCCGTGCAGGGCTGCACGTCCGAGAAGCTCGGCGCCATGCGCTATCACGCGATGGCGAGCGTCGACTTCGCCGAACGCTGGTTCCCCGAGGGTATGACCCCCACCGAACTGCGGGAGGCCCCGATGCTCACCTTCGACCGCAAGGACGACATGCAGGATCGCTTCGTCCGCAAGCGGACCCGGCGGCGGCTGAATCCGCCGCGCAACTACGTTCCCGGCGCCCTCGAGTTCGTCGAGGCCGCGCGGCTGGGGTTGGGCTGGGCCATGCTCCCCGACGCGATGGTCGCCGACACGACCGATCTCGTGAGCCTGGCCCCGGACGACCCGATCGCCGTGCCGCTGTACTGGCAGCGGTGGCGGCTGGACTCTCCCGTTCTCGACGCGCTGACCGATGCGGTCCGTCGCACCGCGCGCGAAGTGCTGCATTGACCTCCCGAACCCGACCTTCCGAAATGAGAACGGCCCGAACCGGATTGCTCCGGTTCGGGCCGCTCTCGTCGTGATGCGGATCAGTAGTTGAACGCCTCTGCCCAGTGCTGCGAGTACTCGGCCTGACGTTCCACCTCGGTCAGCGGCATACGCCAGACCTTGTCGGAGTCGAGCGGCGGGAGTTCACGGCCGAGCGCGGTCGGCGGTGCGACGTCGGGTCGTACGCTGTAGTCGCCCAGCTCGGTGAACAGCTCCTGGCCGCGCTTCGAGAAGTTGTAGTTCATGAACACCTCGGCCGCTTCCGCGTTCTCGGCGGTGGCGGTCCTGCCCAGGTAGTAGTCGAAGGTCACGAAGCCTTCCTCGGGCACGACGAAGTCGATGGGCGCCTTGTCCTCGGTGGCGGTGACGTTCACCGACGCCGAACCCGTGGTCGCGATCGGCACCTCACCGCGGGCGAAGGCCGTCAGCTTCTGGCCGGCACCGTCGTAGATCGTCGGCTGCAGCGCCGCGAGCTTCTCCCAGTAGCCGTCCTCGAGCTTCTCCTCGACGAACCAGTTGAGTGCGACGTTGGAACCGCCCGTCGCACCCTGCGAGATGCCGATCTTGCCGCGCCACTTCTCGTCGAGCAGGTCGGCCCACGAGGTGGGTGCCTCCTCCTCGGTGACGGCGCGGGTGTTGTAACCGAAGGTCTGCACCACGTTGGTGACCCGGGAGAAGTTGCCGTCCTGGATCACGACCTCCTCGAGTTCCTCGGTGCCGGGCACGACGTACGGATTCCACACGTCGGCGTCGGTGAAGCTGTCGACGATGTCGTAGTCGGAGGTGCGGATCACGTCGGCGTTCAGACGGCCTGCGCCCTGCTCGGAGAGCACGCGCTCGGCCAAGCGGGCCGGGACGAGGCGCATCAGGTCGACCTTGATGCCGGTGTCGCGGGTGAACGCCTCGATGAAGGCCTGCTCGTTGGATTCCTGGTAGCTCGAGTACAGACTCAGCGTCTGCGACTTCGCTACCTCGTAGGTCTCCTTGTCGGCGATCGTCTCGCCGTCGATGACCAGACCCTCCGAGGTGTCGACCTCGGCCTGGGAGGTGACGCCGTCGGAATCTCCGCCACCGCACGCCGCGAGTGTCGTGGCGAGGACGACCGACAGAGCGGTGAGCGCTACTTTGCGCGTTTTCATGGTGAGGCCCTTCGTTTCTCGAAAAGTCCGGTCAGAGCGAATTGGTTCCGGAGTCCGACGCTTCGGCGAGCTGCTTCTTCTCCCGGTTGCCGGCGAGCTGGGCGAGGACGGCCAGCACGGCGATCACCAGGACGAACAGCACGCTGATGGAGGCCGCGACCGCCGTCTGCCCGTTCTCGAAGTTGTCGAAGACCAGGATCGACAGGATCCGGGTGTCGGAGGTGAACAGGAACAGCGAGGCCGACAGTTCGCGCATCGCCAGCATGAGCAGGAGCAGGAAGGTCGACACGATACCGACGCGCATCAGCGGCACGGTGACGTTGACGATGGCGCGCGACCGGCGGGCGCCGAGCATCACGGCACTGTCCTCGAGGTCGCTGTGCAGCTGCAGCATCGACGACGAGATCGAGCGGTAGCCCTGCGGCAGTGCCACGGCGACACAGGCGACGGCGAGGATGATCAGCGTGCCGTAGATCGGGATCGGCAGGCTGAGCCAGGTCCAGAGGATGCCCATGCCGAGCACGATCGACGGGATGGCGAGCGGTGCGGTGGCGATCTGCTCGAGCAGGGCGCCGAGGCGGCTCTTGGTCCGGTAGCGGATGTACGAGGCGGAGAAGCTGATCGTCGTACCGGCGAAGGCGGCGACGACGGCCACGACCACCGAGTTCACGAGCGCCTTCTGGAAGTCGGCCGCCGAGGCCACCTCCACGATGTTGTCGAACGACATTCCGCCCTGGAACATCTGGGACATGCTGTACAGGTACGGCGAGTCCTGGGTGGCGGCGAGGAAGAGCGCGCCCATCGGCAGTGCGATCGCGAGCAGGAAGTACACGAGCGCGAAGATCGTTGCCGGCCAACGCCAGCCGCGCAGCGGCACCTGACGGGGACGGGCACCCTTGCCGGTCATCGTCGTGAACTTGCGGCGGTTGACGATCCACTGCTGGCCCATGGTGACGAAGACCAGGCCGAGCGTGAGCAGGATGGCGATACCGGCGGCGGCGTTCGCCTGGGCCGGGGCTGCACCCATGAGCCGGAAGATGTAGGTGGGCAGGGTCTCGATCCCCGCGGGGTTACCGAGCACCGCCGCGACCGGGAAGTTCTCCATGCTCAGCGCGAAGACGAGGATGCCCGAACCGAGCAGGGCCGGCATGGCGAGCGGCAGGGTCACCGTCCGGAACATCGTCTTCAGGGAGGCGCCGTGCACGGTCGCGGCCTCTTCGAGGTCGGCGTTCATCATCGACAGCGAACTGTGCACCAGCATGAACACGTACGGCGCGTAGAACAGGCCGAGAACGAAGATCAGGCCCGGGATGCTGTAGATGTTGATCGTCATGCCCAGGCCCAGGTCGGCAAGCAGGATGTTGACGAATCCGGCACTGGGAGAAGCGAGCAGCGACCAGGCGAGCGCACCCACGAGAGCCGGCACGAACACCGGCGCCATGCCGATGAAGAAGATGAACCGGCGCCAGGGCGCATCGGTGCGAGCACAGATGAAGGCGAGCGACGCACCGATCACGAGCGCGATGACCGTCGCCCCGAGGCCGAGCATGAGGGAGTTCACCAGACCCTTGACGGCGTCGGGACTCGTGAGCACCTTGAGGTTGTCGAGTGTGAGGGCACCGAGACCGCTGTTGCCCGGCCGCGGCACCTCGGTGGCGATCGCGGCGACGAGCACCAGGATCATCGGCATGATCACCAGGACGGCCAGGACGGCGAGGACCACCAGTGCCGCGCCGTTCTTGCGGAGGATTCCCCTGCGCCACAACGGCGCCGATACCGGGGTCTCCGGCTCGAGGTCGTCGACCGGATGTGTTTCGGGGGGTGTGGCCAGCTGGGTCATGCCGCGACCTCCTGCAGTCGTGCCTGTCGTGCCACATCGGCCGGCAGGACCTGGACGTTCTCCGGTGAGACCGAAGCGAACACGCGATCGCCGATCTCGAAGCGCTCGGCGCCCTTCGTCGGGGCGAAGATGTCGAGCTCACCTCCGTTGTCGAGGGTGACGGCGTAGCGGACGCTCGAGCCCTGGAAGCTCGTGACGGCGACGCGACCCGAGAACTCGTTGGTGCCACCGCCGGACACAGTCGACAGCATCAGGTCCTCGGACCGGATGCACGCCTTGAAGTCGTCGGCTGCGGCGAGGCCGCGTTGCTCGGTGCGGATCACCTCTCCCCCGTCGCGAACGGCCGTGACGTAACCGTCGGTGCCGACGGTGGCGGTGCAGTCGAAGATGTTGGACACACCGAGGAAGTGCGCGATCGACGCGCTCGCCGGCTCGTTGTAGATCGCGGTGGGGCCGCCGATCTGCACGATCCGTCCGCCCTGCATGAGCGCGATGCGGTCGGCGAGTGCGAATGCCTCCTGCTGGTCGTGCGTGACGTAGACCGTGGTCAGGCCGAGGCTCAGCTGGATCTCCCGCAGTTCCACCCGCAGGCGGTCGCGCAGGCGGGCGTCGAGGTTCGACAGCGGCTCGTCGAGCATGAGCACCGAGGGGCGCATCACGAGCGAGCGCGCGAGTGCCACACGCTGCATCTGTCCACCGGAGAGCAGGCTCGCGCCACGCTGCGCGAAGTCCGACAGACCGACGAGCTCGAGCACCTCCGCGACACGCGACTTGATCTCCGCCGCAGGGAGTTTCTGCAGCTTCAGCGAGTACGCGACGTTCTGGAAGACGGTCATGTGCGGCCAGACCGCGTACGACTGGAAGACCATGCCGACGTTGCGCTTGTTGGGCGGCAGGTTGATGCCCTTCGCCGCGTCGAAGACGACCGTGTCGCCGATGGTGATGCGACCGGCGGTGGGTTCCTCGAGGCCGGCGATGCACCGCATGGTGCTGGTCTTGCCGCAGCCCGACTTCCCGAGGAGCACAACCGATTCGCCCTCGTCGATCTCGAGGTTGAGGTTCTCGATGGCCGTGAACTTCCCGTAGCGGAGCTGCAGGTTCTCGATCGTGATCTTCATAGTGGTTCCTCAGGTTGTCTTTCCGGCGGGTGTCGGGTCCTACTCGAAGTACGTGACGGCTTCGATCAGCACCGGGGAGGTGCCTTCGAAAGCTCGGTGCAGGGCCGCCTTCAGTTCCTCGGCACCGGTGACCCGTTCGCCCTTCACGCCGTAGCCTTCCGCGATCTTGACGAAGTCGATGTCGGGCACGTCGAGTCCCGGGGTGTCGCCGGTGTCCAGAGCGCGGGTGAACCGGCGCAGCGCGCCGTACGTACCGTTGTTGAGGATGACGAACACCACCGGCACGTCGCGGCGGGCCGCGGTCCACAGTGCGGTGATCCCGAAATTGGCGGATCCGTCACCGATGGTCGCGACCACGCGACGCTCCGGATGGGCGAGCTGGACGCCGACGGCAGCGGGCAGGCCGAAGCCCAGGCCGCCGGAGGCCGGCGAGTAGAACGAACCCGGTTCGACGAGTTGGGTGTGCCGCCAGAAGGCGTCCGCTGTGGAGGTGGATTCGTTGACGTAGACCACGTCGCGGGGAGCGATCTCGGCGATGGTGGCGAACACCGTGTCGGGGTGCATGGCCTCGGTGCGATCGGCTCCGCGTGCGAACGCCTCCCGTGCCGGCTCGGCCGGAAGGTCGCGGCTGCGGACCCGCTCGGCGAGGATGCGCAGCGTCGCGCCGACCGGCGCGAGGTAGGCCTCGCCGAAGGGCGCACGGGCGACCTCGCCGGTGTCCTCGGACAGGTGCAGCACACGCGTGCCCTCCGCCAGGAAGGGACCCGGACGGTAGTGGTGGTAGCGGAAGACCGGGGCACCGGCGACGAGCACCACGTCATGGTCGGCCAGTGCCTCGTGGATGGACATGACGTTGGCGGGCAGCACCCCCCGGAACAGCGGATGGGTGTTGGGGAAGGGGCACCGCGACGGCGACGGTGCGATCCACACCGCGGCTCCGAGCGATTCCGCGAGCTGCACCGCGAAGCCGTTCGCGCGCTCCGCGTCGACGTCCGGTCCGAGGACCAGGGCGGGACGGACCGCACCGTCGAGGGCGGCGAGCAGTTCGACCGTCATCGCCTCGGACGGTTCGGTCGTCGTGGTGACGCGCCGCTCGGCGAGGTAGGAGGTGTTGGCCGGGGCCTCGTGCTCCCAGTCGTCGTAGGGCACCGAGACGTAGACCGGGCCGGGGGCGGGCAGGGTCGCCATGTGGACGGCCTGGCTGATGGTGCGGGGCACGTCCTCGGGGCAGGTCGGTTCGGCGCTCCACTTGGTGAGCGGTCGGGTCAGGCTCGCCGCATCGACGTTGGCCAGCATGACTTCCTGGCCGATGGTGTCGCGCACCTGCTGCCCCGCGGTGATCACCAGCGGCGAGTGCGAGTACACCGAGTTGGTGAGCACCCCCATGCCGTTGCCGGTGCCGGCTGCGGCGTGCAGGTTCACGAAGACCGGCTGTCCGCTCGCCTGCGCGTAACCGTCCGCCATCGCCACCACGGCGCCCTCGTGGAGACCGAGGACGTACTCGAAGTCCTCGGGGAAATCCTTGAGAAACAGAAGTTCGTTCGAGCCGGGGTTGCCGAAGATCGTGGTCATACCGTGCCGGCGCAGCAGCTCGAAGGTCACTTCGCGAATCGTGGGCATGCAGAGGTCCCCTTACAGCAGGACGAGAAGAGAATTCATAGGGTCGGGACGACCACTTATCAGCACACTATGTTAGAGCGGTCACATAGATCCAATAGATTCTGCCGATCGCATTATTCAATGCATCTATAGTCGACCGAATGGCGAACAACTACGACCTCAGTATGCTGCGGGTGTTCGTATCCGTCTACAAGACCAGAAGCGTCACGCTCGCCGCCGAGAACCTCTTCGTGGCCCAGCCGACCGTGAGCTACGCACTTGGCAAGCTGCGCAAGCGATTCGGCGACGAGTTGTTCGTCCGCCGCCACCAGCAACTCGTACCCACACGACTGGCCGACGAACTCTACCCCCGCCTGCGGGAGGTGCTCGAGCGTCTCGATGCCGTCATGAACGCCGCCGAGGCGTTCGACCCGGCCGCCACGACCCGGACCTTCCGGTTGGTGCTGTCCGATGTGGGCATTACGGGGCTTCTGCCCAAAATCATGGCTGCCCTGTCCGTTCGGGCTCCCCTCGCGAGCGTCGACGTGGTTCCCCTCGCCCTCTCGCACGCAGGCGAGGCGCTGTGGCTCGGGGACGCCGACGCGGTGGTGTGCACACCGGTTCTGAACGGGCAGGATCTCGACCGCACGCCGCTGTTCACGCAGCCCTACATCGGAGTGCGCCGACCCGACCATCCACGCATCGGACCGACACCGAACCTCGCGGAATTCGAGGCGGAACGGCACGTGTCGGTTGCCGTCGAAACCGGACATACTGCAGTGGATCTGCGCATCCGGGAACTCGGAATCCACCGCGACGTCGCGGTCACCCTCCCGAGCTTCACCGGCATCGCCGGCGTGTTGGCCTCGACCACCTATCTGGGATTCGCCCCGCGCGTCTACGCCGAACGCTCCGCCCGTCTCGGCGAGGTCGGCCTGTACGAACTGCCTTTCGAGGTACCGGAATCGGTGGTATCGCTGTACACGATCCGGCGCGACCTGCCGTCCCCCGAGATCGACTGGCTACGCGAGCTCGTCGTCGAGATCCTCGGCGACGGTTCGACGCTCGACCCGGCGTAGCTATCCGCTCGAATGCGGGATACGGCCGGTCAGAACCCGCCGGTCGCCGCGAGATCACGGGAAATCGCACGTGCCGTAGCGATCACGCGCGGCACGATCTGCTGGGGTTGCGGAATCCGGGACTCGGGGAAGGCCACCGTCACGCTGGCGACGATGCCGCCCTGCGAATCGAGCACGGCGGCCGCGACGGAGGTGCGGCCGGGGAGGCCGTCGTTGCGGGCGATCCCCACACCCGTGCGGCGGATCTCCGCGAGCTGCGCACGCAGTTCCGGTATCCGTGCCGCCATCTCCGGATCCGACTCCGCATCGGCGACGAGCTCGTCCCAGGCCTCGGGGCTGTAGGCGAGCAGGACCCGCCCACCTCCGGTGCGGTGCAACGGAAGTCTGCGGGTCGCCCGGGAGGAATTGGCGGTGGGTTTGACGCGCGTGATGCGGTCGGAGAAGATCCCGTCCGATCCGTCCCGCACACCCAGGTAGACGGTGCCGCGTGTGGCGACGTGCAGGTCGACGAGATAGGGCTGCGCGAGCTCCCGGAGGCGACGCACCTGCGGCGCACCGATTCCCAGGCTCCAGATCCGCCGTCCGAGACGGTAGCGACCGTGGGACAGGCGTTCGACGCCCTCCCACCGCACCAGCGCCGCAAGCATCCGATGCACCGTGGCCGGTGGGAGCCCCGTGCGGTCGCAGATCCCCGCGACCGTCATCTCGGCGCCCCCTGCGAAACAGTCGAGGATCTCGAAGGCACGACCCAGGACCGACCGCTTGCCGTCGTCGTTGTTGCTCATGGCTCGTCCTGAGGTGGTGCGGGATGTGTACGACAACATCGAATCACATCCCGCACGCACCGTCCCGGACAGCCGTGCCGCGCACCGTCGATCGTTCTCAGAACGGATACGGCGCGATCTCCGACCGCACTGTGACCCACTGGGTTTCGGTGAAGGCCTCGAAGTTCGCCGCCGGACCACCGAAGCGGGAACCCGTTCCCGACGCCCCGGTGCCCCCCATCGGCGCGTACGCCTCGTCGCCGACGGTCTGCTCGTTGATGTGCAGCTTGCCGCAGTCGATGCGATCGGCCAGCTGCATCGCGAGCCCCACTTCGCCGAGGATGCCGACCGACAGTCCGTACTCGCTCGCGTTCACCAGGGCAGCGGCCTCGTCGAGGTCGTCGAACGGCACGACCGGGGCGACCGGCCCGAAGATCTCGTCCGTCCACGCCCGCATCGACAGGTCGAGGTCGGCGAGCACGGTGGGCCGGTAGTACTGGCCGTCGTTGGTGCCACCGGCACACACCCGGGCACCGGCGTCCACGGCGTCGCGCACGATCGCGTCGATCGACTTCAGCTGTCGCTCGTCGATGATCGGGCCGAGATCGACGTCGTCGGTGAACGGATCGCCGACCCGCAGCGCGTCGGCCTTCGCGGCCAACTTCGCCACGTACTCGTCGTAGATGTCGCAGTGGACGATGTGGCGGCCGGTCGCCATGCAGATCTGCCCCTGGTGCAGGAACGATCCGAAGGCTCCGGCGGAGGCGGCGCGGTCGAGGTCCGCTCCGGGCAGCACGATCAGCGCGTTGTTGCCTCCGAGCTCGAGGTGGGCCCGCTTGAGCAGGCGCGATGCGGCCTCCCCGACCCGGCGCCCGGCTGCGGTGGAACCGGTGAACGAGATGACGGCGACCTCCGGTGCGGAGACCACGGCCTCCCCGACGTCGGCGCCACCGGTGAGCACGTGGAGCACACCCTCGGGGAGACCGGCCTCCTCGAAGATCCGCGCGAGAACGACCCCACCGCTCACGGACGTACGCGGATCGGGCTTGAGCAGCACGCTGTTGCCGAGCGCGAGCGCCGGTGCGACGGAACGGATCGACAGCGTCAGCGGGAAGTTGAACGGAGCGATCACCGACACCACGCCCGCGGGACGGCGACGCGAGAACGACCAGCGGTCACTGTCGGTGGCCAGCACCTCTCCCGACGGATGCGTCGGAAGACCGGCCGCCTCATAGCATTCCGCTCGCGCTGCCGCGAGCTCCCGGCCGGCCTTGAGCCGGGTGCCACCCGACTCGCGGACCAGCCACTCCTCGATCTCCCCGGCGTGCTCGGCGAACAGGTCGCCGGCGCGACGCAGCACGGCAGCCCGGTCGGCAGGCTTCGTCGTGGCCCACGCCCCTTGCGCACGGGCTGCAGCGGTCGCCGCAGCCCGGACCTGGCCGGCGTCGGCGACACCGATCCGGCCGAGCTCCGTGCCGGTGGCGGCCTCGAGCGCCGGCTGGTCGCCCGCCGCTCCGGGGATCCAGCCACCGCTGTGGATGTTGCCGGCCCAACGGCCGGGGTCGAGAAGGTTCATCATGCTCCTTGCAGGCGCCGCGGCGTCGGTTCGGTCAGCGGTTCTTCCACACGGGTGCGCGCTTCTCGAGGAAGGCACGGACACCTTCGACGCGGTCCTCGCTCAGGTACGGATTGGGGCCGACGTTCAGGCGCAGGGCGCTCGGCAGCGGCAGACCCCAGCTCTTGGTGGCCATCTCCTTGTAGCGGCGCAACGTCACCGGCGAGTTCGCGAGGATGTCGTCGACGTACTTCTGGACCTCGGCCTCGAAGTCCTCGCGCGGGACGACGCGGTTGATCAGGCCCATCTCCTTGGCCTCCTCGACCGGGATGGTCCGCGCGGTGTAGAGCAGGTCCATCGCGACGGCGCGGGGCACCAGACGCGGCAGCAGCACCGAGCCGAGGTTGGCGCCCATGCCGCGGCGTGCCTCGGTCAGGCCGATCGTGGCACCCTCGACGGCGATGCGGACGTCGCTGGAGAGCACGATCTCGCAGCCACCTGCGATGGCGTGGCCGTTGATCGCGGCGATGACGGGCTTGTACGTCTCGAGCATCACCTCGAACAGCGCGCGGTACAGGCCGGTCATCGGGACGTGGACCTGACGCCCCGAGCGGGCGATGTCGTCCATCTCCTTCATGTCGCCGCCGGCGCAGAACGCCTTGTCCCCGGCACCGGTGATGACGACGGCGAAGACGTCCGGGTCCTCCCCCGCCTCGACGAACGCTTCGGTGAGCTGGTTGACTGTGCGACGCGCCATCGCGTTGCGGCGATGCGGACGGTTGATCGTGATCCACGCGGCGTTGCCGCGTACCTCGTAGAGGACCTCGTCGGAGTAATCCGGCTCGGCGTTGTCGACGGAACCGACTTCGGTGGTGGTCATGCTCTTTCGTTCCTTTCGCGGTCTCGTCAGGCCGGAGCCTGCTCGGTGGCGGCTCGCACCACACCGTCGGCGATCAGTGCGCGGATCTCGTCCTCGCTGCGTCCGAGCGCCGCGAGCACCTCGACGGTGTCCTCACCGAGGGCGGGCGGGCACTTGGTCAGCGGCGGGTACTGCCCGTCGAAGGTGACCGGGAGGTTGACGACCTCGAGATCCTCGACGACGGGATGAGGCAGCGGCTGCAGCATGCCGGTCGCCTTGACCTGCTCGTCGCGGTACACCATGTCGACCGTGTTCACCGGTGAGTGCGGCACGTTGGCGGCCTTCAACCGGACGAGCAGTTCGTCGAGGGTGAACTGCGAGGTGCGCTCGCCGAGGACGTCCTGGACGAGCTTGCGGTTCTCGACGCGCACGGGGTTGCTGGTGAAGCCTTCGCGCTCCCCCAGGTCCTGCGCGTCGATGGCCTCGAGCAGGCGACGGAAGATGTCGTCGTTACCGGCCGAGATGAAGATGTGGCCGTCGGCGGTCGGGAAGGCGCCGTAGGGCACCACGCCGCGGAAGCCGGAGCCCAGACGACGCGGGGCGGGGTTGCCGGCCGCGATCCCGATGAGCGGCGAGGTGATCCAGGTCAGCGCCGTCTGCAGCAGCGAGTTCTGCACGTGGCAGCCGTTGCCCGTCATATCGCGGCGGCGCAGCGCCTCGAGCACCGACATCGCCATCCACATGCCGGTGCCCATGTCGAGCAGCGAGACGGGCACGCGGGCGGGTTCGCCGCCGTCCTCACCGGTCATCGACACGATGCCCGAGAACGCCTGCAGCAGCGGGTCGTAGGCGGGCTGCATGGCGCGGGGGCCGGTGTGGCCGTAGCCGGACATCTCGCAGTAGATCAGCCGCGGGTTGAGTTCGTGCAGGTACTCCCACGTGAATCCCGCCTTGGCGAGTGCGCCGGGGCGCAGGTTCTGGACGAGCACGTCGGCGTCGCGCAACAGGTCGACGAGGATCTTCTTGCCCTCGTCGGTCTTGTAGTCCAGCACGACGGACTTCTTGTTGCGGTTGAACGACATGAACGCGATCGACTCGCCGTTCCATGCGGGCGGCGCCCACTTGCGGGTGTCGTCCCCGGCCTGTCGCTCGATCTTGATGACCTCGGCGCCGAGATCCCCGAGGATCTGCCCGCCGAACGGCGCGGCGACCGAGGTGCTGATCTCGATCACCCGCAGGCCGGTGAGGGAACCGGGTGTGGGCTCCTGGATGGGAGTGCTCATGCGGAATCTCCTGTTCGGGACGACGCACCGGTGAGCAGCGTGCGTTCGAAGTCGTCGCGGGCGGCCGAGCGGATCTCGGTCTTCCAGGGCGAGAGTGCGCCCTCGTAGACCTGCGGTCCGAGCCGGAAATGCTGTGCCTGTTCGAAGGTTTCGATGAACGGCATGTCCATCGCGTAGACGTCGCTGCCGTAGGGTCGCGGACCCGCCTTCGAGACGTGACCCCACAGTTCGTGCCCGACGATCTCCTCGGCGAGCACCACGGCCTCGATGAGAGCCGCGAGATCGACACCGGTGTCGATGCCTTCGCTCTCGAGGAAGTGCACGAAGTCCTCGGTGGGGATCATGCGGGTGAGCCGGCCGTTGCCGCAGTAGGGGCAGCCGCCGAGTCCGCCGATGGCGGTGTCGACGACGAGGGTGTGGCGCTCGTCGAGTTCGCAGAAGGCGGCGTAGGCGCTCAGCGGCGCCATGCCGCGCGCGTTGTGCAGGTGCACCTGGAAGTGCCAGATCTCGGGCCAGGTCGCAAGAATCCGGCGGATCTGGGAACGCATGGCGGCGGGGGTGTTCCAGCTCATCGGATCACCGAGGTGGACGCGCGTGACGGGAACGCCTGCGGCGGTCCACTTGTCGATCTGCAACTGCAGGATCTCCATGCGGCGGTCCTCGCCGATCTCACCGGTCCAGTTCGATCCCCAGCACGCGTTGACGGAGACCTGGGCCTCCTGCGCACCGCGTTCGACAGCGCGGGCGATGACACCGTCGAGCGCGTCGATCTCGTCCTGCATCGACCGTGCGGTGTTGCGCTGGACGAAGACGTCGTCGAGGTGGATCTTGGACTGTCCGATGCGCGGGTCCGGCGGGGTGATCTTCGGAGCGAACGACGCGCGCCGCTCGACACCCTTCTGGTTGAGTGCCAGGGCGGTGTAGCGCACTCCGTCGACCGGGGTGAATCCCTCGACGATCTTCTCGATCTCCGCCATCTGCGGCACCCACTTGGGTGAGACGAACGAGCCGACCACGATGGTCTTCAGGCCCGTGGCCGAGAGTGCGTCCAGCAGCCGGATCTTGTCCTCGACCGGGATGTTCGCACTCTCGATCTGCATGCCCTCGCGCATGCCTTCCTCGATGATCTCCACCCTCGGGTGCGAGCGCTGTGTGGCGGTCATGCCAGTCGTCCTTCCGTACGGTATTCCGGCGCCAGGGCCGCGGCGACCTGCTGCAGGGCTCCGCCGCGCGCCGATGCGACGAGCGCGGAGTGCAGGGTCGATGCCGCTTCGGCGGTGAGTCCGCCGGTGGCGCAGCAGTCGTCGAACTTGTCTCGTAGTTCCTCGTCGCTCAGCGGGTTGCGTCCGTCGCCGCGGGTGATGTCGACGCGTTCGGCGTGTCGTGCACCGTCCTGCGTGAGCACCTCGACCACCGAGTACCCACCCGAGAAGGTCGGTGCGCCGGCGGGAGGTTCGGCGCTCTCGGTGATGCTCACCGCGTTCATCAGGCGGATGGTCTCGGGTTCGGCGAACGCGTCCTCGGTGAAGTCGGCCAGGACGACGGCTCCGCGCTGCAGTGCGACCGAGACGGCGTACTCGGCGCTGAACTTCGCGGCCGTGGCCGAGACCGGAGGGAAGGCCACGAGCGCGCGGGTTCCCCTCGGATGCACGGTGATCCGGACCTCGCGGATCGGGGCGCCGGCGATGCGCTCGCGCAGTGCCAGGCTTGCGTCGATGCTGCGGTGCGTGCCGTAGCAGGCGGGATACCTCTTGATGCCCCAGTCGCTGGGCCACGCGTCCAGCCAGTACTCGAGGCGTTCGGCGAGGGTCTCGTCCGGATCACCGAGCGGTGCCAGTTCGGGATCGCCGTAGCGGTCGAAGAATCCGGCGTCCGCTTCGAGTTCACGCGGATTGGCGGTGAAGCCCGCCTCGGCGAGATCGACGGCCGTGACGGCGTCGCGGGCGGCGAGGCCGGCGTGAAGCGGCTTGGTCATCGATCCGAAATTGGGACGCGAGCCCGCGGCCATCGAGGCCACGATGCCCAGGGCGTGCGCCGCGTGCTCGGACGACATCTCCACCAGGCGCGCAACGGCCGCGACGGCGGCGAGCCGGCCCACCGTGGAGGTGGTGTGCCAGCCCCGGGCGTAGTGGACGTGCTGCGGGAGCAGGTCCGCCACCGCGCGGAAGACGGCGGCACCGACGTCGTACGCCTGCACCAGCCGGCGGGTGTCGGCCCCGTGCTGCTCGGCGACGGCGAGCAGCGCGGGAACGATCACCGTGCTGGGGTGGATGGGCATGCTCGGCGAGATGTCGTCGTAGTCGAGCTGGTGCCCGGCGGTGCCGTTGAGCAGCGCTGCGGTGGCAGCGCTCGCCGTGCGGCCCGTCGTCCATACCGTTGCCCGGCCCGAGGTTCCCTCGGCCGCGGCCCAGTTCTGCAGGATCCGTTCGGCGGGCTCGTGCGCGGAGGCGAGAGCCGAGCCGACGGTGTCGACCAGGATGCGGCCGAGAAGTTCCTCGTGTTCGTCGCGGGCGATCTCGCCGCCCGCGGCGAAGGCGGCCAGCACCGACGTCAGTCCGTCGGTGTCGGTCCGCAGCGGCATGGGTGCACCCATCGTGCTTCTCCTAGTACGACTTCGGCAGGCCGAGCGTGGCGTGCGCGATGCCGGCGAGGACGATGTTGTTGGAGATCGGCGCGGTGGAGGGGAGGCGGGCCTCGCGCCACTTGCGCTCGATGCCGTACTCCTCGGCCGCGGCGTATCCGCCGAAGGTGTCGAAGGCGGCCTGTGCTGCCTGCCAGAGTGCCTGCGAGGCGAGCAGTTTCGCGCCGTTGACCTCGAAGCGGGGGTTCTCGCCGGCGGCGTACATCTCGGCGGCGCGCCAGCGCATGAGCGAGGCGGCCTGCAGGTTCGCGTAGGCCTGGGCGATGGGGAACTGGACGCCCTGGTTCATGCCGATAGGGCGGCCGAAGACGTGCCGCTCGTTGGCGTACTGGACGGCGCGGTCGATGAGGTGGAAGCCGGCACCGATGTACTCCGAGGTGACGATGATGCGCTCGGAGTTCATGCCGGACAGGATGACCTTGAAGCCCTTGTGCTCCTCGCCGATCCGGTTCTCGACCGGCACGCGCAGGTTCTCGATGGCGAGCTCGTTGGTCTCGTGGTTGACCATGGTCTTGATCGGGGTGGCCCGGATGGTGCCGTCCTCGATCGCCTTGCGCAGGTCGACGAGCAGCACGGTGAAGCCGTCGGACGGCTTGGAGGCATCCTCGCGCTTCTTGGTCCGGGTGAGCAGAAGCAGCAGGTCGGAGTGCTGGATGCGGGAGATGAAGATCTTGTTGCCGTTGACGACGTACTCGTCGCCCTCGCGCTGGGCGAAGGTGCGGATGCGAGTGGTGTCGGAGCCGGCGTCGGGCTCGGTGATGCCGAAGGACTGCAGACGCAGTTCGCCGGAGGCGATCTTCGGCAGGAAGCGCTGCTTCTGCTCGTCGTTGCCGTGACGGAGCAGGGCGCCCATGGTGTACATGCCGGCGCGCGCCGCACCGGCGTGGCAGCCGTTGCGTTCGAGCTGCTCGAGAACGACTGCGGCATCGCGGATGTCGGCTCCGCCTCCGCCGTACTCCTCGGGGACGAGCATGCCCATCCAGCCGGTCTCGTAGAGCGTGTCGACGAACTTCTCCGGGTATTCACCGGCGGCGTCGCAGGCACGCCAGTAGTCGTTGTCGAACGGCTCGCACAGCTCGTCGATGGCGCTACGGATGGCGCGCTGTTCTTCCGTGAGACTGAAGGCGGACGATTCGATTGCGGTCACGGCGACCTCTCCTGCATGTCGTGGGTGTGATGACAGCCAATCCGACGTCCAGGAGACGCAGAAGCCCATCTATCACCCAGTGAAATGGTTCGTGGAAATCGGTGGTCGGGAACTCCCGACGGACGGTAGCCGTGAGAGTAGGGCCGTCCGGAGCGGCCGAACAACGCCGACTGTCACTCAGTGATAGATCGTTTTCGGAATCGCAGGAATCGAGCGGTCGAGGGTTGACCAGCCATTCCCGCGAACCTAATCTGTCATGCAGAATTGAATTCCTCGATACAGAACATCTCTGTGATCACCGGAAAGGTTGCCCTATGAGCACCTCGGCAGAAATCATCGACGTCCCCCTGCTCATCGTCGGCGGCGGCATCGCAGGCCTCGCCACGGCCCTCGGCCTCGCCCGCAAGGGCCGCCCGGCGCACGTGATCGAGCGCGCCCCCGAGTTCGGCGAGGTCGGCGCCGGCATCCAGCTGGCCCCGAACGCCATGGCCGTCCTCGACAGCCTCGGCGTGATGGACGCGATCATGAAGGACGCCGTCCTCCCGCAGAAGAAGCGGTACATGGACGCCGTGACGGGCGAGGAGATCGGCACCGTCGATCTCGGACCCGAGTTCGTCGAACACTACGGCTACCCCTACGTCGTCACGCACCGGGCCGACCTGCACGGCGCGCTCCTCGAAGGCTGCCGCGCGAGCGATCTCGTCACCCTGGAGACGAACCGCGAGGTCCTCCGCGCCGAGAACCTGCCCGACGGCCGCGCGAAGGTGGTCTGCGCCGACGGCACCGAGTACATCGCCGACGCCGTGGTCGGCGCCGACGGACTGCGCTCGTCGATCCGCCCGCTGATCGTCGAGGACGAGCCCGTTCCCTCCGAGTACGTCGCCTACCGCGGCACCGTGCCGATCGAGATGGTGCCGGCCGACGCCGTGGAGACCCCGATGGTGCTGTGCTGGCTGGGCCCGCACATGCACCTGATCCAGTACCCGCTGCGCGGTGGCAAGCTCTACAACAACGTCGCCGTCTTCCGCTCGGACTTCTACTCCCCCGACCACGAGAACTGGGGAACCGAGGAGGAGCTCGACGCCCGCTTCGGCCTGTGCTGCGACAAGGTCCGTGAGGCCGGGAAGTACCTCAACCGCGAGATCCGCTGGCCGATGTACGACCGGGAGCCGGTCACCACCTGGACCTCGGGCGCGGTGAGCCTCATCGGCGACGCCGCCCACCCGATGCTCCAGTACCTCGCCCAGGGTGGCGCCCAGTCACTGGACGACTCGCTCGCGATGGTCGATGCGCTCGTGACCGAGCCGAACGTCGAGGCTGCGTTCAAGACCTTCGAGGCACGACGGGTGCCGCACACCGGCAACATCCAGCGCCTCGCCCGGGTCGCCGGCGAGCTGTTCCACATCGACGGGGTCGGGCGCGCGCTGCGCAACTACTCCTTCAAGGACCACAACCCCACGGACTACGAGAACCTCGACTGGATGTTCATGCCGCTGTCGGTGGCCGGCGACACCCGCAACTACCCGTACTGACCTGCATCGTCGCCGGCCGGGCGTCCATCCGGCCGGCGACGGGGCTACCGCCCGGAACCGGCCAGGGCGTCGGCGAGTTCGTCGGCCGCCTTCCGGGCTGCGGCGAGCACCTCGCCCCAGCGGTCGACGCCGATCCGCCCGGTCGGGAAGGTGATACCGATGGCGAAGCCGGAGGTGCTTGCACCGGAGAACCCGGCGGCAGGGGTGCTTGCACCGGAGAACCCGGCGGCAGGGGTGCCCGCACCGGAGATCCCGGCGGAGGCGGCACCCACCGAGACGGCCACCGCGCTGACACCCGACTCGACCTCGCCGTCCTGTGCGGCGTAACCCCGCTCCCGGATCACCTCGAGCTGGGACAGCAGGGTCTGCCGTTCGGACTGTTGCAGGCCGTTCGGCAGATGAGGCTCGATGTCCCCGCCCATCCCGGCGAGCAGCGCCTTACCCATGGCGCTCGAATACGCCGGCTGCGAATGACCCGACCGGTCACCCACGCGCAGCAGATGGGGGCTCTCCACCGAGAGCAGCGTCAGAGCCCGATCCCCGTCGAGGGTGGCGAGGTGCACCGTCTCCTGGGTGAGGGCCACGAGCCGCTCCAGGATCGGCCGGGCCAGGTCGATGACCCGGCCGCGGAAGTTCGACAGCCGCTCCATGGTGGGACCGGCCCGGTACATCTTGGACTCGGGATCCTGTTCGGCGAAGCCGTAGTGCGCCAGCATCTGCAGCAAGCGGTGCGCGGTGGACGGGGCGATACCCAGCAGGGCGGCGGCATCGCCCACCCGCAGTCCGTCGGGTCGCTCGGCGACCACGAGGAGCAGTCGGAGAGCCTTGTCGACCGAACCGACAGGATATGCCGGTGCGTCTCGACGCGCAGAGTCAGTGGCCATGATTCTTTATAACAGAACGATTCGCAGTTATTCCTTGACCAACCACCCCAAATCCCGTATTAATTCTGTATCGAGGAATCAATCTCCGCATTGCAGAACAGAGAGGATCGTGCGATGAGTGTCGACACCACCCGGTCCGACGAGACGGTGCACGACGACTTCTACGCCGAACTCGCGGACAACCACTACTCCCCGCTCTGGCAGCTCATGGGCAATCTGGGCCCGGAAGCGAAAACCACTCTGGTGCCGCACATCTGGCGCTACGAGCAGGCGCGGCGGTTGATGGTCGAGGCCGGCGAGATCGTCCCGCTCGAGGACGCACTCCGCCGCGTCCTCGGTTTCCGCAACCCCGGCTGCCTCCCGCACCAGCGCACCGGAGCCACCGACACCCTCTGGTCCGCACTGCAATTGGTGCTGCCGGGGGAGATCGCCCCGGCACACCGCCACACGCCGTCCGCACTGCGCTTCATCGTCGAGGGCGACGGCGCCTACACCGTCGTCAACGGCCAGCGCGTCCCGATGGACGAGGGCGACTTCCTGCTGACCCCCAACGGGCACTGGCACGAGCACGGCCACACGGGCGAGGGCCCGATGATCTGGCTCGACGGGCTCGACTCCCCGCTGATGTCGCGGCTGAACCAGTACATCATCGAAGAGGACCCCGAATGCCAGGAGGTGGACGCACCGCTCCCCGCCGCCTACGGCAACGGACTGTTCGCCAAGCCCTGGGGCGAACCCGAAAAGGTCGAGCAGCCACTGGTGTACAAGCTCGCCGATGCACTCGAGACCATCGAGTACCTGCGTACGCGCGAAGGTGATCCCTTCGACGACATCATCGTCGAGTACCGCAACCCGATCACGGGCGGACCGGTGATGACCACCATCGGCGCCTACCTCCAGCTGATCCGCCCGGGCGTCGACACCCGTGCCCATCGGCACACCCACTCGACCGTCTACCACGTGGTCCGCGGATCCGGATACTCGATCGTCGACGGCCGGCGTATCGACTGGACCAAGGGCGACACCATCGCAATTCCGTTGTGGTACGAGCACTCCCACCACAATCCGACCGGCGAGGACGCAATCCTGTTCTCGTACACCGACAAGCCCGCCATCGATGCGCTCGGAATCGGCCGCATCCGACCCAGCGAGTAGGAATCATGAAGCTCTACGTCTACAACGACTACCGACTCGGCGTCGAGGCCACCGACGGCACCCTCGTCGACATCACCGATCTCGTCCCCGAGCACACCGAACCGCGTGAGCGCACGAACGCGCTCATCCGCGCCTGGTCGACCGTCTCCGCCGACGTCTCGTCCCGCGTCGCCTCCGGCGGCGGGCAGACACTCGACTCGGTGACCGTCCGCGCACCGCAGCCCCAGCCGCGCAACCTGTTCGCCGCGCCGGTCAACTACCACAAGCACCAGCAGGAGATGGGTGGGGACAAGGGCGTCTACACCGATCGCAAGATCCTCGACGTCTCGGTCCGCAAGGGCTTCCTCAAAGCCGTCACGTCCATCGTCGGACCGGACGGCGCGATCGAACTCCCCTACGAGGACCGGCGTTTCGACCACGAGGCCGAGGTCGGCATCATCATCTCGAAGGAGGCGAAGCGGGTCTCCGTCGAGGAGGCACTCGACTACGTCTTCGGGTACACCCCGCTGCTCGACATCACGCTGCGCGGCGACGAGGACCGGTCGTGGCGCAAGTCCATGGACACCTTCACCCCGATCGGCCCCTACATCCTCACCGCCGACGAGGTGGAGGACCCGGAGAACCTCGACTTCTGGCTCACCGTGAACGGCGAGATGCGGCAGAAGTCCAACACGTCCTTCCTCATCTGGGGCATCGCCAAGCTGATCTCGGAGTACTCGCAGGTGATCACCCTGCAGCCCGGTGACATCATCGCCACCGGCACCCCCGAGGGCGTCGCACAGATCGTCCCCGGCGACACCGTCGTGCTCACCATCCCGGCGATCGGCGAGCTGACCATGCCGGTCGTCGCGCGTCCCTAGAGTTCGACCGCAGTAAACCTCGCGTCGGTGGCCCGTTCGGGATATCGAGCGCCTGTCGATCGGACCACGTATCCGACTCGAACGGGTCACCGACGCTCTCGTCTCACCGCGCCTGCATCGCGCCGATCGGGTCGACGTACATCACCCGCGACGCCGCACCGAGCGCCGCCGCCGACCGCAGATCGTCGTCGGGTTCCGAGAACCGCAGCGGCACATCGTTGTACGACGACCGCTGCCGATAACCGTCGGACACGTCCTCACGATCCGGTCCGTGCCCGGTGAGCGCCTCACCACCGACGGTCACCACATCGGGATTCACGACGTCGCGCACCAGCGCGACCGCACGGCCGAGGAGCACCGCCCGCTTCGGCGACGGGTCGGTGCCATCGGCGCTCCCCGGTTCGAGTACAGCACAGAACGATTCGATGTCGTCGGCCGAGGACCGTGCGAGGCCGTCCACGAGCCACGCCATCGAGATCGATTCCTCCGCACACAGATACAGCCAGCTCTCGGGTCGTCGCCGGAAGGCACTCTCGAACCGGCGGTATTCGACCTCCGCGACCGCCTCCACGTACGGAACGACCGTGTACGGCGTGGGCACGATCGCCCGGAACAACACGTCCACGGGCGCTTCGCACCAGCCCAGCCGCGGGTGGTCGAGCGCCCCTCGGTGCTCGTCGTACAGACCACCCACCGCGAGGCCGGCCCACAGCGGCTGCCTGCCGTGCAGCTGCGACTCGTGCACCCGCAGCGCCGCACCGATCGCGGCGAAGACATCGAACGCCGACGCCGGGGTCGCGAAGGTCGTCCGGTGCAGCTCCCGTCCGAGCAGGTCGCCGGAGACCACCCGGGTCTCCCGCTCCCCCAGATGGATACCGGCGAGGAAGCCCCGTTCGGTGTCCACCTCCACCGGCACGTGCGGCCGTCCCACCCGCCCCCGCGGAGCGAGATCGGGACGGTCGCGCAGCAACCCGTGATCGAGCAACGACGTCACCGCCCGGTTGACCGTCGACGCCGACAGGCCCGTGAAGTCGGCGAGCATCGTGCGCGTCGCCGGTCCCCCACGTCGTAGGTGCTGCATGATCCACCCCGCCGGTGTGGTCTCGTCGACCTGGAAGACCCCCGGTCGCGCAGAACGCACGAGATCGAGAGTCGACCGTACCGCCGTTGTCCGCACCCCCGTCATGGCCAGAAGTGTCCCGCCCCGCCCGCGAGGACGGAATGGTTTGTATCAGGCCGCGCCGAAGTCTCCCGTGTTCACTCCACGAGTGCCTTGAACTGCGCGTCGTACAGCCTCGCGTACGCACCGGCCGCCTCGAGCAGCCCCTCGTGCGTGCCCTGTTCGACGATCCGTCCGTCCTCCATCACCACGATGCGGTCGGCGTTGCGGATGGTCGACAGGCGGTGGGCGATGACGAAGCTGGTGCGGTCGTCGCGCAACCGCGCGGTGGCCTGCTGGACGAGCAGTTCGGTGCGGGTGTCGACCGAACTCGTCGCCTCGTCGAGGATGAGGATCGACGGCTTGGACACGAACGCCCGCGCGATCGTGATGAGCTGACGCTCGCCGGCGCTGAGGTTGCCGTCGTTCTCCTCGTCGATGATCGTGTCGTAGCCGTCGGGCAGGGCCCGCACGAAACGATCGACGTAGCTCATCCTGGCCGCGGACATGATCTGGTTCTCGGTCGCGTACGGATTGCCGTAGGCGATGTTCTCGCGGATGGTGCCGCCGAACAGCCAGGTGTCCTGCAGGACGATGCCGATGCGCGAGCGCAGTTCGTCGCGGGACATCGAACGGATGTCCACACCGTCGACGAGGATCCGGCCCGCGTCGACCTCGTAGAAGCGCAGGATCAGGTTGATGAGGGTGGTCTTGCCGGCGCCCGTGGGTCCGACGATCGCGATCATCTGGCCCGGTTCGGCCCGCAGCGACAGGTTCTCGATGAGCGGCCGGTCGGGGGTGTACGAGAAGGCGACGTTCTCGAACTCGACGAGTCCGTGCCGGCTCCACGGCATCGTCGGCGCCGCGACCTCCGGTTCTTCCTCCGGTTCGTCGAGCACCGCGAACACTCGCTCGGCCGACGCCGACGCCGACTGCAGCAGGTTGACCATCGCGCCGATCTGCGCGAGCGGCTGCACGAGCTGACGCGAGTACTGGATCATCGCCTGGATCTCGCCGAGCGTCGCGGTGCCCGACGCGATCCGCAGACCACCGAGCACCGCGATGACGACGTAGCCGACGTTGCCGAGGAAGGTCACGAACGGCATCACCAGGCCGGACACGAACTGTGCACGGTAGGAGGCCTGGTACAGCGACTCGTTGGTGTCGGTGAAGCGTCGCTGCACCTCCGCGGTCCGGCCGTAGGCGGTGATGAGTTCGTGCCCGGTGAAGGCCTCCTCGATCTGCCCGTTGAGCTTGCCGGTCGTCTCCCACTGCGCGAGGAAGTGCTTGCGCGAGCGTCGCGCGATCACCGCCGTCGCCACGACCGACGCCGGGACGGTCAGGATCGCGACGAGCGCGAGCATCGGCGAGATGAACAGCATCATCACCACGAGACCGAGCAGGGTCAGCACCGCGAGGACGAGCTGGGAGATGGACTCCTGCATGCCCGCCGCGACGTTGTCGATGTCGTTGGTGACGCGGCTGAGCAGGTCGCCGCGCGAATGCGTGTCGAAGTACCGCAGCGGCAACCGGTGGATCTTGCGTTCGATCCGCGACCGCATGTCGCGCACGACGCGCTGCACGATCTCGTTGAGGCCGTAGGCGGCGACCCAGATCAGACCGGACGAGAGCAGGTACAGCGCGAGGACGATGACGAGGATCCGGCCGAGGGCCGAGAAGTCGATACCGAGGCCGGGGACCACGTCCATCCCCGAGACCATGTCGGCGAACTGATCGCGGCCCTCGGCGCGCAGACCGGCGACGGCTTCGTCCTTGGTCTGTCCGGCGGGGAGCTGCATGCCCACCACCCCGTCGAAGATGACGTCGGTGCCGCGACCGAGCACGAAGGGCGCCACCGACATGCTCACGACGCCGAGGAAGGCGGAGAGCAGCACCGAGTAGACGGCGTAGCGGTGCGGGTGGAGCAGGCCGAGCACCCGGCGGATGGTGCGCAGACGCGACGGTGCCGCGGCTTCCGGAGTCGTCATACCGTGGCCATCCTCTGCGACTCGACGATCTCCGAGTACGTCCGGCACCGGCCGAGCAGTCCGAGATGCGTCCCGGAATCGACCATGACGCCGTTGTCGAGGACGACGATGCGGTCGGCGTCCTGCACGGTGGAGACCCGCTGCGCGACGATGAGCACGCACGCGTCGCGCGTCTCGGGTTCGAGCGCCGCGCGCAGACGGGAGTCGGTCGCCGGGTCGAGTGCGGAGAAGGCGTCGTCGAACAGGTAGATGGCGGGCCGGCGGACGAGGGCGCGGGCGATCGCGAGTCGCTGCCGCTGTCCGCCGGAGACGGTCGTGCCGCCCTGGGAGAGGACGGTGTTCAGTCCGTCCTCGGTCTTGTGGACGAAGTCGGCGGCCTGCGCGACCTCGAGGGCGTGCCACAGTTCGTCGTCGGTGGCGTCGGCGCGTCCGTACCGGAGGTTGTCGGCGATGGTGCCGGAGAACAGGTAGGCCTTCTGCGGCACGACGGCGATGCGCGAGCGCAGCACATCGGTGTCGAGTGCCCGGACGTCGATACCCGCGACGAGCACCTGCCCGGCGGTGACGTCGATCAGCCGCGGTACGAGTCGCATCAGGGTGCTCTTGCCCGATCCGGTGCCGCCGATGATCGCGGTGGTGGAACCGGGGTCGGCGCGGAACGACACCCCGCTGAGCACGGGAGCGTCGGCGCCGGGATAGGAGAATCCGGCATTGCGCAGTTCGAGAGTGACGCGGGGCGGCAGTTCGCGGACGGGTTCGGCGGGCGAGGACACCGTCGGTTCGGTGTCGAGCACGTCGAGGATGCGCTCGGCACAGACCGCGGCGCGCGGAGCCATGATCGCGACGAACGACGTCATGAGCACAGCCATGAGGATCTGGGCGATGTAGGTGATCATCGCGGTGATGGAGCCGACCTGCATCGCACCGGAGTCGATGCGGTGGGCGCCCACCCACAGGACGCCGACGGTGCTCACGTTCGAGATCAGCAGCACCGCCGGGTACAGCACGGAGTTCACGCGGCCGACGCGCAGGGCGGTGGCGGTGAGGTCGTCGTTGGCGCCGTCGAAGCGGGCCTTCTCGGTCTCGTCGCGCACGAATGCCCTGATCACGCGGATGCCGGTGATCTGCTCGCGCAGCACCCGGTTCACAGAGTCGATGCGCTTCTGCATGACCCGGAAGCCGGGCAGCATGAGCGCGATGAGCGTGACCATGGTGAAGATCAGGACCGGGACGGCGACGACCAGCACGAGCGAGGTGCCGGGGTCCTGGCGGATCGCCATGATGACGCCACCGATCCCCATGATCGGGGAGGTCACGACGATGGTGCAGGTCATCAGCACGAGCATCTGGACCTGCTGCACGTCGTTGGTGTTGCGGGTGATCAGCGACGGGGCACCGAACGTCCCGAACTCGCGCGCCGAGAACCGCCCCACATTCCGGACGAGCTCGAGCCGCACGTCGCGGCCGAAGCCCATCGCGGCACGCGCCGCGAAGTAGACGGCACCGGTCGCGGCGCCGACCTCGACGGCGCTGATGACGAGCATCAGCAGACCGGTCCGGATGATGTAGTCGATGTCCCCGGTCGCCACGCCGTTGTCGATGATGTCGGCGTTGAGACTCGGGAGCAGCAACATGCCCCCGGTCGCGACCAGCTGCAGGAGTACGACCCCCGCGAGGGCACCCCGATAGGGCGCCGTGAAGCGGCGCAACAGCCGTAGCAACATGGGCATTACGCTACCTGCGACTCCTTGCAGCAATCTTCACGAACCACTTCGGCACCGCCGACCGTCTCACCCCGGGCGGCC
>NZ_JBLWIU010000031.1:0-20891 GCF_048381395.1 Rhodococcus shunpengi | reverse complement strand
CCGCCCGGGGGTTCGTCATACTCGTGCGGATTCCGGTGCGGGCTCGGTGGCACCGAGCTCGCGAGTGAGCTTCTCGCCCTCGACGTCGACGTTCGGAAGGATCCGGTCGAGCCACTTCGGCAGCCACCACGCCTTGTCGCCGAGCAGCGCCATCACCGACGGGATGATGACCATGCGGACGATGAAGGCGTCGAAGAAGACCGCCGCCGCGAGTGCGAAACCGATCGACTTGATCAGCGAGTCCGGTTCGGCGATGAACGCCGCGAACACCGAGATCATGATGATCGCCGCTGCGCTCACCACGCGGGCGCCGTGCGCGAAACCGCTGCGGACGGCCTCGAGTGCGCTCGCGCCGTGCACGTAGTCCTCACGCATACGCGTCACCAGGAACACCTGGTAGTCCATCGCGAGACCGAAGACGACGCCGATGAGGATGATCGGCATGAAGCTCACGATGGGCTGCGGGTTGGCGATCAGGCCGCCCCAGCCCTCCTGGAAGACCGCGACGGTGGCACCGAAGGTCGCCAGGACGCTGAGCAGGAAGCCGAGGGTCGCGGTGAGCGGCACCAGGATCGAGCGGAACACCAGCATCAGCAGGATGAAGGCGAGGCCGACGACGACCGCGAGGTACGGAGCCAGTGCGCTCTGGAGGCTGTCGGAGACGTCGCCCTCGAGCGCGGTCTGGCCGGTCACGCCGTAGGACAGGCCGAACTCCTCGTTCAGCTCGGTCTCACCGTCGCGGATGCTCTGGACGAGGTCCATCGTCGCGGGATCGGTCGGGCCGCTGCGCGGGGTGACGAGGATCTGGGCGGTGTCGCCGGCCTCGTTCACCGCGACGATCTGGGCGTTGACGACCTCGTCGTGCTCGTACAGGGCCCCCACCACGGCGCCGAAGGCGACCGGCGGCTCCACCTCGGCGTCGCGGGCGTCGGCGACGACCACCAGCGGACCGTTGCGGCCGGGACCGAAGCCGTCGTCGACCAGTTCGTAAGCCTTACGGGCGCTGGTGGCGGGATCCGCGGTGGCCTCCGAGGGCAGCGCCAGCTGCAGGCCGGTGGCAGGCAGGGCGAGAGCGCCGAGGACGACCACGCCGCCGACGAGCGGGATCAGCGGGCGGCGCGTGAGGACGCCCACGAACTTGGCACCCGCGCCGGGGTTGTCCTCTCCGTGCTCGCGCTTGTTCAGGAACGGGATCCGGCCGGCGAAGGCCTTCTCACCGAACAGTCCGAGCACGGCGGGCAGCAGCGACACGGCGATGAGCACGGCCATGAGCACCGTGAACGCGGCGGCGTAACCCATCACCGACAGGAACGGGATGCCCACGACGCTCAGCGCCATGAGGGCGATGATGACCGTCAGGCCCGCGAAGACGACCGCGGAACCGGCGGTGCCCACGGCGCGTCCGGCGGCCTCGCCGCGATCCGAGGTGGCGGTGAGTTCGTGCCGGAACCGGGACACGATGAACAGGGAGTAGTCGATCGCCACGGCCAGGCCGATCATGATCGCCAGCGTCGGGGTCATCGAGCTGAGGTCGGCGAAGCCCGTGGCGATGGTGATGCCGAGGCTGCCGATGCCGACACCGACGAGTGCGGTGATCAGCGGAAGTCCGGCGGCGACGAGCGAACCGAAGGTCAGGGTGAGCACGATGGCGGCGATGCCGATGCCGATGAGCTCGGCGGTGCCACCGGGCATGGTCATCTCGGCGGCGGCCGTACCGCTGACCTCGACGGTCAGGCCGGCGTCACGGCCGATCTCGGCGGCGTCGAAGATCTGGTCGCGCAGGGCCTGGTCGACGTCGGTGATCTCGCCCTCGAACGGGACGGTGACGAAGCCGACGGTGCGGTCGGCGCTCAGCGGCGACAGGGCCTGGGCGTCGGACAGCGCAGTCTCTTCGGGGGTGCCCTGCTGCGCGGCGACGGCCTTCATCTGTTCGACGAGACCGGCGTCGGCGAGGACCGGGTTCACCAGTGCGCCGGCCTGTTCCTCCGGCGAGGCGGTGGCGGGATCGACCTTGGCGGGCGGTGAGACGCGGTCGATGCCACGGACTGCGGCGAGGACCTCGTCGACGGCGGCCAGGTTCCCCGGGTCGTCGAGCGTCTGCCCGTCGGGCGCGGCGAAGACGTACCGCGCGCTGAGCCCGTTCATCGGATCCTCGGTCGAGGGGAACCGCTCGGCCATGAGGTCCTGGGTCTTCTGCGCGGGGGTGCCCGGAAGCGTGAACGCGTCAGTGGTGGGCCCGGACAGAGTCGCTGCACCGACCCCGAAGAGCACGAGCAGCGCGATCCAGAAGGACAGCACTGCGCCCTTCCGTCTGTGGGCGAACTTGCCCAGCCGGTACAGGTAGGTCGCCACGGGGCACCCTTTCTATGTCGGAAGATCCTGGTGGGGTCGGATGGTCGGAACGGGCAGAGGTCCGGGGTCAGGAGAATCCGCGTCGGAGCTGGTCGAACGCCTCGCGGATCAGCTCTTCGACCGACCTGTCCGTCGTCCCGGTCGCGTGTGTCTCCATGGCCGCGCGCACGGCGCCCATGGCGGCGTAGTTCAGCAGCGAGGGATACAGATCGGCGTCGGGGTCGGTGCCGGTGCGTTCGGCGATGATCTCGACGAGCAACTGCGACGAGCGCCGCTCGACCTCGATCTGCCGGGACAGCAGCACATTGCTCTCCTCGAGCAGGGTGATGCACGCGACGATTTCGTCGAACGGCCAGGCAGGGTTCTGCACGACGTCCAGGGCCACCGTGAGCAGCGAGTCCATGATGTCCTCGTCGGCGGGACGATCGCGCAGCAGGTCGATCCACTCCTCGACCCGGGTCTCGAGATAGGCGAGGACGGCGTCTTCCTTACTGGCGAAGTAGTTGTGGAAGGTGCGGGTCGAGACGTCCGCGCGCGCTGCGATCGCATCGGCCGTCACGGCGGACAGACCGTGTTCGCGGGCCAGTTCGGCCGCGGCGGTCGCGAGAGCCGCGCGAGTGGCTGCCTTCTTGCGGTCGCGCAGGCCGGGAGTGATGGTCACTTCATCCAAGGTACCGATTTTGCAGAGCTCTGTAAGTTTGCAGAGTTGTGCAAAGTTATGACATCGCCCACAGGCGATCCCGGCCTATCGCGGGTTTCACACCCGGCGACGCTCCCAGGCCCCCGGATCCTTCGTGAGATCCTCCACGAAACCGGGGAGGCCTCCCGTGACGACGTCCGCGAGCGACACCTCTTCGAGCACGGCGCGCAGGTTCACACGCACGGCGATCCACACGTCCTGCAGTCGTTCGGCGGCCCCGCTGTAGACGACGTCCTCGGGCCGCTCGCCGCGCACCGACGCCAACGGCCCCTCGACCGTGCGGATGATGTCGGCGATGGAGATCTCGGCCGCGGGTCGCGCGAGCCAGTAACCGCCCTCCGGTCCCCGCCGGCTGTTCACCAGCCCGCCACGACGCAGGTCGGCGAGAACCGCCTCGAGGAATTTGTGCGGGATGTTCTGCGCCGTCGCGAGGGTCTCCGCCTTCGTCAGGCGACCGTCCTCGATCGCCGCGAGTTCGAGCAGGGTCCGCACGGCGTAGTCGACCCTCGCGGTGATGTGCATGCCATGCCTCTCGCGCTGCCTGATGTCGTCGACCGGCCCGTCTCGACGGGACGGGTCAATTCCTACCAGCAATACCGGACCACCCGGAATCGTGCGGACGCGAGTCGCGACCCGGGTCGCACGGCAGGGCTCTGGTGATCCATGCCACACCAGCGGTAACGTGGACGGTTGTTCACAGCTATCGGAGGTCGTTGCGATGTGGGAAACCCTGCAGGAATCGTGGGGGTCGCTGCTCGACCCCCTCCACGATCCGGTGACCCTGGCGATTCCCGCCTTCCTCACCTTCCTGATCCTCGAATGGATCGCGGCCCGCACCCTCGAACACGTCGAACCGGGCCCCGACGGACGCGCCCATCCGCCGCGCGGCGGCTACGAGAAGCGGGACGCGCGCGCGAGCATCTCGATGGGTCTGGTCTCCATCGTCACGAGCGCCGCCTGGAAGGTACTGGCCCTCGTCGGATACTCGGCCCTGTGGGTCTACGTCGCGCCCTGGCACCTGCCCGCCGACGCCTGGTACACGTGGGTGATCCTGCTCGTCGGCATCGACGTCCTCTGGTACTGGTACCACCGGATGGCGCACCGTGTCCGCCTGGTCTGGGCGACCCACCAGGCGCACCACTCGAGCGAGTACTTCAACTACGCGACCGCGCTGCGCCAGAAGTGGAACAACAGCGGCGAGATCATCATGTGGCTGCCGCTCCCCCTGATCGGCATCCCGCCGTGGATGGTCTTCGTCGGCTTCTCCGTCAGCCTCGTCTACCAGTTCTTCGTGCACACCGAGCGGGTCGGCAAGCTCCCCCGCCCGATCGAGTTCGTGTTCAACACGCCGTCGCACCATCGGGTGCACCACGGCTCCGATCCCGACTATCTCGACCGCAACTACGCCGGCATCCTCATCATCTGGGACCGGATGTTCGGCACCTTCAAGGCCGAGGACCACCGTCCCACCTACGGGCTCACCAAGCCTGTCGGCACGTACAACATCTGGGACCTGCAGACGCACGAGTACCGGGCGATCGCCCGCGACTGGCGTACGGCCGGGACGTTCCGCGACAAGCTCGGTTACGCCTTCGGCCCGCCCGGCTGGGCGCCGAAGCAGACCCACGCGGAGGAGACCGAGAACGTCAGTTCTGCTCGAGCGTGACGAGGAAGTCGACGCTGCCCGCGCCGTCGACCGTCACGAATCCGAGGTTCGGCGGCTCCACGCCGTAGTCGGTCCAGGTGGTGGGGATGCTGCCCGACGCCACGAGTCGCTCGCCCGTGCGCAGGACGTCGACGTCGACGGTCACGGGTCGTTCGGCACCGCGCAGAGTGAGCGTGCCGGTCGCGGTGACGGTACCGATGCTACCGTCGTCGGGCAGGGTCGACAGGTCCACCGGCTCGGTGAGCGCGAACGTCGCCGTCGGGTGCGTCGCGGTGTCCATGACCCGGGTGCGGAACTGGTTGTCGCGCTGGCCGCTGTCGGTGGTGATGCCCTCGACCTGCACGACGACCTCGGCGGCCTCGAGGGTGCCGTCGGTGACGGTCGCCGAACCGGAGACCTGATCGGTGCTGCCGACCACGGTGACGTCGGCACCACGCAGGATCTCGTGCACGGTGTAACCGGCGGCGGTGCGGTTGGGTTCGGCACCCTCGACGACGGTCCACTCCCCGTCGAGCTCGCCGGTCGCGGCTTCGGCACCCTCGGTCGAGACGGACGCGGCAGGTGCGTCGTCCTCGGCGATGAACGTCCCGTAGACCCATGGGGCAACGAAGAAGCCGAGCAGCGCCACGACCACGACGGCGACGAGCGCCCACACCAGTTTCCGCATTCTGCAAATTTAAACGATCTCGGATTCCGTGTGGGGTGCTACGTCACGGCACGGGCGCAGCGTGAACCACGCGATTCCGGCGGAGGCGATCATGAGCACCACGCCGATCCCCGAGGTGATGGTGACGCCGCTGTCGAACGCCGATCCCGCGGCAGCGAGCAACGCGTCGGCCCGGTCGACGGGCAGGGTCTCGGCCACGGCGTGGGCACCACCGAGTGTCTCGCGGGCGGCCTGCGCCTGCTCCGAGCTCAGCCCGGCAGGGAGCAGCAGGTGCGCGCTGTAGGACGCGGAGAGCACCGACCCGAGGATCGCCGTACCGAGCACGGCACCCATCTCGTAGGCCGTCTCCGACACCGCCGACGCGGCACCGGCCTTCGCCGGCGGGACGCTGGAGACGATGAGGTCGTTCGACAACGTCTCCGCCGCTCCGATACCCGCGCCGAGCACCGCGAACGCCACGATGATCGGTGCGAGCGCCGACGGTGAGGCCAGCAGGAACACCAGCGCGTAGCCGGTCGCCGAGAGCAGGAGCGCGCAGACGATGATCGACGACGGCTGCACCCACCGCACGAGCACGACCACCGACATCCCGGCCACGACCATCACCGCCAGTCCCGGGACCAGGCTCAGTCCGGCCTCCATCGGGCTCTGTCCGATCACGAGTTGCAGATGCTGGGACACGAAGAACAGGAAGCCCACGAGGGAGACGACGGACAGCAGGTTCACCGCGACGGCACCGGAGAAGGTGGGTACGCGAAACAGACGGACGTCGAGCATCGGATTCGGGCGACGCAGCTGCCGGCGCACGAAGGCGACGAGCGCGACCACCCCGACCACGGCCGGGACGATGACGACGGCACCGATGCCGCTGTCGGCGATCTTCTTGACAGCGAAGACGATCGGGGCGAGGGCCAGCATCGACAGTGCGATACTGACGACGTCGATGCGGCCCGGATTCGGGTCCTTCGACTCGGGAACGAACATCGGCGCGAGCACGAGCAGCGGAATCAGTACCGGCACCGCCAGCAGGAAGACCGAACCCCACCAGGCATGTTCGAGGAGGAACCCGCCCACGATCGGCCCCAGCGCGGCACCCGCTGCGAAGCACGAGGCCCAGATCGCGATGGCGAGGCGACGTTGGCCGGCGTCGAGGAAGATGTTGCGCAGCAACGACAGCGTCGACGGCATGAGCATGGCCCCGAAGAAGCCGAGCACGCCGCGTGCCGTCACGAGCAGTTCCGCGGAGGGCGCATAGGCCGCGGCCACCGAGACGGCGGCGAAGCCGGTCGCGCCGATGAGCAGCAACCGGCGCCGTCCGATGCGGTCGCCGAGGCTGCCCATCGCCACCAGCAGGCCCGCGAGCACCAGCGGATAGATGTCGATGATCCACAGCTGTTGTGCGGCGGTGGGCTGCAGTGCGGACGAGATCCCGGGCAGCGCGAACGCAAGGACGGTGTTGTCCACCGACACGAGCAGCACGGGGAGCATGAGCACCGCGAGGGCGACCCAGTCCCGAGGAGCCGCCTTCCTCACGATGGGTTCCGAAACAGGCACAGATGTCGCCACGGATATCGAACTTTCGCGAGAGAGGAATCGAACCCTCGTTACTGTACCAGCTGGACGGTACAGTAACGACGTCGTACGATCGGGCCGTGCCACCCGCCCCAGCCGCCCGCGCCAAACTTCTCGACGCCTTCGTGACGATCCTGCTCGAGCAGGGCGAACGGGCCGCGACCCTCGAGGCCGTCGCCGCGGCCGCCGGCGTCTCGAAAGGTGGCCTGCTCTACCACTTCCCGTCGAAGGATGCTCTGGTCGAAGGTCTCGCCGAGCACGTCGAAGCGCTCGGCGCCGAGGACGTCGAACGCATGCGTGCAGCTCCCGAAGGGCCGGCGGCGTACTACATCCGCACCTCGGTCTTCGCCGACACCCCGATCGACCGGGCCATCGTCGCCCTGACCCGCCTGAGCCAGACCGCGAACCCGCGCGCCCAGCAGGCGCTGCGCCACATCCACCAGGGCTGGTTCGACGCCCTGGCGGAGGAGGTCACCGATCCCGCGGCAGCACGCGCGGTCGCGCTCATCGGCGACGGCCTCTACTACGGCGCCGCCATGTCGGGTGAGACGAGCACGACGCCGCCCGAGGACGTCGACGAACTCCTGAAGGTCGTGCGGAAACTGATCGGCCCGGGCGACTGAGTTCGGGGAGGTTGTGTGCGCCCGTTCGCGAGAAACCGAACACAACCTCCCTCGAATCGCCTACCTTGTGGCCATGACCGGGTCCGTCCTGGCGATGGCCCACGACGAGCGCGCCGACCTCGCCGATCTCCTGGAGACACTGTCGCCGGAACAGTGGGAACACCCGAGCCTCTGTGAGGGGTGGACGGTGCGGGACGTCGTCGCCCACATGATCAGCTACGAGGAGCACGGACCTCGCGACCTGGTGCGACGACTGGCGGCCACCCGATTCCGCCCGTGGAAACTCAACGAGGCCGCACTCGCCGACTATGCGGACCTCGGACCCGACGAACTCGTCCGGTTTCTGCGGAACCACCTCGATCCGCAGGGATCCACCGCAGCGCTGGGTGGTCGCGTCGGTCTCGTCGACGCCCTCATCCACCACCAGGACATCCGACGACCACTCGGCCTCGCCCGCACGGTGCCTGCCGAGCGTCTGCGTGTCGCGTTGCCGTTCGCCGTCACCGCGTTACCTCTGCGTGGATTCTGGAAGGCCCGCGGCGTGCGGCTCGTCACGACCGACCTCGGCTGGTCGCGGGGACGGGGTCCCGAAGCCGCAGGTCCGGGAGAAGCAGTGCTCATGACCATGGCGGGACGACGAGGGATCGCGCGCGAGCTGACCGGGCCGGGTGCCACAATCCTTGCCGACCGGCTGGGCTGAGCGTCCCGGTGTCAGCCCTTCTTCGGAAGCCGATGCAGTTCGACGTCGCGGAGCACGCCGGCGTCGATCGTCGCGGTCATGTAGGTGCAGTACGGCTGCCGACGCCGGTCGGTGGGTGAACCCGGGTTGAGCAGGCGCAACCCGCTCGGCGCGGTCGTGTCCCAGGGGATGTGCGAGTGGCCGAAGACGAGGACGTCGGTGTCGGAGTAGGCCGCGGCCATCCGCTTGTCGCGCCCGGTCGACGCCCCGGTCTCGTGCACCACCGCGACGCGCACACCGTCGAGGGTCACCCGCGCGACCTCCGGCAGCCGTTCCCGCAGGAGCGGACCGTCGTTGTTGCCCCAGCACGCGACCAGCTGCCGGGACCGCTCTTCCAGCGCGTCGAGCAGCGCCACGTCCATCCAGTCGCCCGCGTGGATCACCACGTCCGCACGATCCACCTCGTCCCACACCTGCGGCGGCAGGTCGCGGGCGCGCGTCGGTACGTGGGTGTCGGCGAGCAGCAGCAGACGCATGGGCCCCAGTCTGCCGTGGGTTCGCAGTGTGCCGCGGGCGCTCATGGGTAACCACGACGCATGACCACTCCAGCTCACGACAGACTCGCCATCGTCACCGGCGCCGACTCCGGCATGGGCAAGGCGACCGCCGAACTGCTCGCCGCCGAGGGGTTCGACGTCGGCATCACCTTCCACACCGACGAGGCCGGGGCCGAGGACACCCGTGCCGCGGTCGAACAGCGCGGACAGCGATGTTTCGTGGCCCGGCAGGACCTGACCAGCCCGGACACCGCCGACGTGATCGACGAACTCGCCGGGAAACTCGGCGGTCTCGGGGTGCTCGTCAACAACGCCGGCACCGGACACCGCGACGAGGTGCTCGACCTGTCCTTCGAACGGTGGCGGGAGATGCTCTCCACCGACCTCGACGGCCCGTTCCTGTGCTCCCAGCGCGCCGCGCGACACATGATCGACTCCGGTCGCGGTGGACGCATCGTCAACATCACGAGCGTCCACGAACACATCCCCCGCTACGGGGCCTCCGCCTACTGCACGGCGAAGGCCGGGCTCGGCATGCTCACGCAGTGCCTCGCCCTCGAATGGGCCCGCTACGGCATCACGGTCAACTCGGTGGCTCCCGGTGAGATTTCCACGCCCATGACCGGCATGGACGAATCCGAGGCTTTCCACGAGGAGCGACCGGGCAACCCCACCGGACGTCCCGGGCACGTCAACGAGGTCGCCTCCGTCGTCGCCTTCCTCGCGTCCCCACGCTCGTCGTACCTGACGGGGCGCTCGATCCCCGTCGACGGTGGCCTCATGTTGATGGCCGCGCACGGACACGACATGAACGACGGGAGTTGGCGCGAACTCTGACGACGACCGGCCACCCATCCGCTAGCGTCCACAGGCGGATCGGTGGTCGACTCGGAGTTGGGGGAGCTGGATGCGCACGACACCGCCTGCGGAGCGATTCGGACCGGGAACGGCGAGGGGTTACCGAGCGACCTATCGTCCCGAGGTGTGGGGAGCGTTGATCGGCGCGGGTGGTGCGTCGGCCTTCATGCTCGTGAACGGTGCCGCTCTGGGAACACCGTGGGTCTGGATCGTCGCGGCCGGGTGGGTCTGCGCCATCGTTGTTTTCGCGTGGGCCGTGCTCGTTCGGCCGCGGAGTTTCGAGCAGTTGGAGCCGCCCTCGAAGCAGGCGTCGACGATCTACTTCGTGTCGGTCGTGGCCATGGTCGTGCTGATCGTCGGTGGCGCACGTCTTCTCGCGTCGCTCGATCGTTCGGAACTGACGGTCGCGTGGGTGGTCTGTGTCGTCGGTGCGCATTTCGTTCCGTTCGCACGGGCCTTCGGCCGCGCGATGTTCCGGGTCATGGGCTGGGGAATGCTGGTGATCGGAATCGTCGGTCTGGCGGGCGGTTTCGCAGCCTCGGCCGTTGCAGCGGTCGCCGGCGTCGCGGCGGGGTTGTGGATGTTCGCCGTGATGGTCGCCGACGCTGTCGGCCGACCTCTCGTCAACGGGCGTCGGTCCGGCTCCACAGTTCGTCGAGCGCCTCGTTGACAGTTTCCGGCTGCTGGACGTGCGGGTAGAAGCCGGGAACCTCGAGTAGTTCTCCATCGATCCGGTTTGCGACGACCCGCGCCGTGATCGTCAGCGGATCTCCCGCCAGTCGCTTGTACTCGTCGGGTGCGCCCGCCCAGTCACCGATGACGACGAGCTTCGGCCACGGCGCCGCCGCGAGCGGCTCGAGGGGGATGTCGGCGTCCCAGCAAGGCCTCTCCCGCATCGACGTCGCCGCTGCGCGTAGCCGCTTCGGGGTGGGTTCCGCCGGTGGCATGCCGACGCTCTCCGTGGTGAGACGCAGATAGTCCTCCGCAGTGAGCTCGGGCGGGAGCGCTGCCTGGGACGCGCGGGCGCGGGCGAGGTTCTCGGCGACGACCGGTTCGCTCTCCGCGACCTTCAGGCACCCGGGCTGGATCAGGCACAACGAACGCACCAGGTCCGGCCGTTCCGCCGCCGCGAGCATCGCTGCGACCGCACCGTACGAATGTCCGACGAGATGGGCACCGTCACCGAGCAGTTCGACGATGTCGGCGGCATCCACCTCGTAGTCGGTGCGATGGGCCCCGTCGAGATCCGGCGAGTTACCGTGCCCGCGACGGTCCATCAGGATCAGCCGACGTGACGCCCCCAAGGGCCGTTGCCGACCGAATCCGTAGGTCTCGTCGTCTCCCCAAGCCAGCACCCCGTGCACGAGAACGGCCGGTGGGACGTCGGATTCGGCAGGTCCGACGAGCGTCGAGCTGGCGCGAGCCACTGTTCCCCCTTCCGATTGCGAGCATGCAGGCGCGAACCTATCGGAAGACCTGGGCGGACGCAGGCAGCCCGACCCACACTCCCTCAGGCGCACCTCGTCGCCTCTCCCAGTCATTCGCTACAGCTTTCGCTATCCGCTACCGCAATTGCCGCAGCGGATGGCAAAAGCCGTAGCGAATGATTCGGAGCTCCCGGCGTCGACCTCCAGACATGAGAAAAGCCCCTCACCTGCCTGAACAGGTGAGGGGCTTCTGGCGGTGGCGGTGGGATTTGAACCCACGGACGGGGGTTACCCGTCACGCGCTTTCGAGGCGCGCTCCTTCGGCCGCTCGGTCACGCCACCGCTGACGACTCTAGCGGATTGCATGCCTCATCCCGAAATCGCCTGGTCACAGCTCCGCTGCTGGACCTCGGTGTTCCCGGAAGAACGCTTCGAGCACCGACGCGCACTCCGCTTCGAGCACACCGCCGCGCACTTCGGGGCGGTGTGTGAGGCGCCGGTCGCGCACCACGTCCCACAGCGACCCGACGGCACCCGTCTTCGGTTCCCACGCCCCGAAGACCACCCGCGACACCCGGGAGAGCACCAGCGCACCCGCGCACATCGTGCAGGGCTCGAGGGTCACGGCGAGGGTTGCGCCCTCGAGACGCCATCCGTCGCCGTAGACCTGCGCTGCCGCGCGCAGGGCGAGCACCTCGGCGTGCGCGGTGGGGTCGCCGGTGGCCTCGCGGGAGTTCGCCGCCCGCGCGATCTCGGTGCCGTCCGGCCCGAACACCACCGCGCCCACCGGTACATCACCGGCGGGCGCGGCAGCGGCGGCCTCCAGCGCGACCCGGATCAATGCCTCGTCGTCGCGCAGCCCCATCTAACGGAGCTTGTCCAGGGTGTTACCCAGGACGTCGTCGAAACCGAGCCGCTGCGCGATCTCGTCGAGCTGCTCGTCGGGATACAGGTCGGTCTCCGACAGGATCACCGAGAGCACCGGCTCGGGCAGGCCCATGTCGGCCAGGATGCCGAGGTCGCCCTCCTCCCACGGCTCGACGTCGTCGAGTTCGTCGGGATCGATGTCGGGGATCTCGATGTTCAGCGCATCGAGGACGTCGGCGGCGATGTCGTAGTCGACGGCCATCGTCGCGTCGGACAGCAGCAACCTCGTTCCCGCAGGTGCGGGACGCACGATGATGAAGAACTCGTCGTCCACGTTCAGCAGACCGAACACTGCGCCGGAGCTTCTCAGCTCCCGCAACTCGGTCACTGCGGTATCGAGACTCGTCAGTGCGGCACCGGACAACGCCCGGCACTTCCAACGACCTTCCTCCCGCGTCACGGCGACGGCGAAGCCGTCGAGGTCGTCGCTCGAATTCCCGGCGGTGTTCCCGCTCTGGGTCACGGAAGGGCTCTTGTTCCCTACACGCTGTGCAGCCATGGGCGCAACGGTAGTCGGCCACGTCCGGTGAATGAAGCCCAGCACGGGATATGCCAACCTGATGAGGTGTCCTCAGCCGTCTCTTCCCCGCCCGTCTGTGTCCTCGGCCTCGGTCTGATCGGTGGTTCGCTGCTGCGTGCCGCCGCGGCGACCGGAAGGCAGGCGTGGGGTTACAACAGGTCGTCGCAGGCCGTGGAGGCCGCCGTCGCCGACGGCTTCGACGCGTCCACCGACCTCTCGGCCACGCTGCGTCGCGCCGCCGACACCGACGCCCTGGTGGTGATCGCGGTGCCGATGCCGGCGGTGGGCAGCATCCTCGAGGCGGTGGCCGAGCACGCCCCCGACGTCGCACTCACCGACGTGGTGAGCATCAAGGCGGAAGTGGCCGCTGTCGTCGCCGCTCACGGCCTGTCGCGACGTTTCGTGGGTGGACACCCCATGGCGGGTACGGCGGAGTCCGGCTGGACCGCTGGGACCGCCGACCTGTTCCGCGATGCGGTGTGGGTGGTGACCGTCGACGACGGCACCGATCCCGAGGTGTGGCGGCAGGTCGCCGACCTCGCGCTCGACTGTGGCTCCGTCGTCGTGCCCGCCGAGTCCCGGGAGCACGACGCGGCGGTCGCGCGGGTCTCCCACCTCCCCCATCTCCTTGCCGAAGCATTGGCCCTGTCGGGCGCCGGAGGTGGCGATCTCGCGCTCGGTCTCGCTGCCGGCTCGTTCCGGGACGGCACGCGGGTCGCGGCGACGGCACCGGCCCTGGTGGATGCGATGTGTGAGGGCAACGCCGAGGCCCTGCTGGTCGCGCTGGACGAGACGCTCGAGGTGCTGGGGACGGCCCGGGAGCAGCTGGCCGACCGCAGCACCTCCGAACTCACCCGCGCCGGTCATGCGGCGCGGACCCGCTACGAACAGCGTCGTCGCAATCCCATCGTCGGCACGCAGCCCGGCGACGACGGCTGGGTCGAGGCGTTCCGCGAGGCCGGACGACGCGGTGGGGTGTGGACGCGATGAACCTCCGCGACATCGCCTCGGCACTGACCACCGGCAAGACGACCCCGACCGAGCACGTCCGCTCGGTTCTCGCCGAACTCGACGCCCTCGCCGGGACCCCCTGGGAGAACGCCGTCGCCGCCCGCAACGACGAAGCAGCGCTCGAAGCCGCAGCCCTCGCCG
Organism: Rhodococcus shunpengi; assembly: GCF_048381395.1. Lineage (NCBI taxonomy): Bacteria > Bacillati > Actinomycetota > Actinomycetes > Mycobacteriales > Nocardiaceae > Rhodococcus > Rhodococcus shunpengi. The sequence goes on along the minus strand of NZ_JBLWIU010000031.1, from coordinate 7,191 downwards.
ACGAGCAGATCGCCGCCGGGAACTGGATCGGCCCCCTGCACGGCGTCGCGGTCGCGGTGAAGGACAACATCGACGTCGCCGGGTTCCCCACCCGCTGCGGCAGCGCGGTCCTCGCCGACGCTTCCCCGGCCCGGCGCGACGCTCGTGTCATCGAGAAGCTCCGCGAAGCCGGAGCCATCGTGGTGGCGAAGACCCACCTCCACGAGTTCGCCTACGGGCCCACCGGGTTGATCAATGCGTCCGGAGCGGCCTCCCACCCCCACAACCCGGATCTGATCAGCGGTGGTTCGTCGTCGGGCTCCGCAGTGCTGGTCGCGAGGGGCGTCGTGCCCGTCGCGCTGGGAACCGACACCGGCTGCAGCGTCCGCACCCCGGCGGCGCTGTGCGGGATCGTCGGATTCAAGCCGGGCTTCGGTGCTCTTCCCGAGCAGGGCGTGTTCCCGCTGTCGACGACCTTCGACCATGTCGGTCTGCTCGCCGCCGATGCCCTGGACGCCTCGCTCGCGTGGGGCGCCGTGCCGGGCATCGCGCACCTGCGCACCCCGGTCTCCGAACTGCGCATCGGACGCCTGCGGGGTGGCATCTGGGATCTGTCGTCCGTCTTCGACGAGGCCGTCGAGACGGCGTGCCGCACCCTCACGGATCTGGGCGCCCGCGTCGTCGACGTGGAACTGCCCGAGACCGACGAGATGCTCGAGCTGTATCCCGTGGTCACCGGATCGGAAGCGTACGAGACACATCGCTCCTGGTTCGAAGCCGATCCCGACCGCTACCAGCCTCCGACGGCCGCTCTGCTCGCCGCGCAACGCGACCGGCCGGCCTACGAGTACATCCACGCGGCCCGGGCGGTCGCGCGACTGCGTCACGACGTCGTGCACCGCCTCCGCACCGTGGACAAGCTCGACGCGCTGATCACCGTCACCACCGGCGTGCGTTCGGCGCCGCTGACGAGCGATCCCGTCGAGCTGCGCGCACCGCTGCTGCAGATGTGCATCCCGTTCAGCGTCCTCGGTGTCCCGGCCGTCTCGGTGCCGGCCCCGGACGGTGGGTCGTCGCCGGTCGGACTCCAGATCGTCGGCCTCACCGGCGGCACGCACGGGCACGGCAGCCACCCTGCCGAATCGGCCGCGTTCGCCGTGGCCATGGCGGTGGAGGCGTCGGGACAGCCCTAGATGCGGGAGGCGAGTCCTCGGTACTCGAGGACGAAGCCGTCCTCGTCGACGGTCACCGACGACGAAGAACGCGGCGACAGCACGTGGATGCCGTCGGACGCACTGCTGTAGACGACCGTGGCCTCCTCGATGCTGAGATCGATGAGGTTGACGTAGACGACGGGCACCTCCACGTCGTCGGCTCCGGCCTGCAGGTCGTGCCGGCGGATGGGCAGGGCGTTGAAGAACGGACTGAACACCACATCGACGTCGAGTGCCCCACCGAAGGTGGACCGCTGATGGTCGATGCCGTTGTCGGACATCCAGATGCCCTCTTCGGACCGGGTGAGGGACATGTGCCGCTCACCCGAAGCGAGGGTGGTGCGCACCGACAATCGGCGGGTGACACCGTTCTCGTCCGTCACCAGGTCGTACGACGCGCTGAAGGCCGGATGGTCGGTGCTCTCCGCACCCACGATGCGACCGGACGCCTTGATACGGCGGCCGGAGAGCTGTACTCGTACCGACTCCATCCGAGACACATCGGCCGCACGCCACGTGAGTAGCGCGGGCCACGTCGACGCGGAACCGGTGGCGTCAGAGGCTGGGGTGCTCACGGTCTATACGGTATGCGACGAAGCGCACACGGTGGGCAGCGGTGCCGTGATTCGTCCACCACACGGTTGCGGCGGGCTCATCTGCTCACGCCGTGTCCGGCAGCGCCTCGTGCCGGGACATCTGCCGCAGGTGGTGTGAGAACACCGACAGCGCGGCGGCGCCCACGGCGACGTTGAGCAGCGCCCCGAACTCCTGGACGGCGAACTCCAGCACGTCGACGAAGAAGACGGTGATCAACGCGGCCGTCCGGAGTGCACGGATCGCCCACCTTCGCCGGCGCCACAAGCCCACCGATCCCACCACGCACAGCAGGACGGTGACGCCGGAGCCGACGAGCTGGATCACGGTCACCACGTTGCTCGTCCGGGCGGCGAGATCCTCCTCCAAAGTGGCGGCTGCATTGAGGAGAATGCCGACGGAGAAAATGGTGAGCAGGGCTGCCGCGACGCGGACACTGCGTTCACCCCGCAGTCGCTCCGGCAGCCGGAGCGCCACCCACGAGAAGCGCGACGGTACCTCCCGGCACCGGGCGAGCAGGAGATCGATCTGTTCGACGACCTCGGGGTCGACTCCACCCTCACGTGCGCGTTCGAGCTGCACTCGCGCCTGGTCGCGGTCGGTCGGGGTCAGGCCGTGGGTGAGCCCGTCCGTCGCCGTGAGCGCGGCGTTGGCGAGATACTCGTCGGGCGACGGCCCGCGACGGAGGTGCACCGCTCGATTGACGACGAGCAGCAGCACGACCACCACGTACATGATCGCCACCGAGGGTCGGTAGAAGTAGTCGTTGGTCTTCGTGACGAACTTGCCGACCTCGTCGAGGAACAGGCCGAACCCGATTCCTCCGAGCAGCACCGCGATGCGGTCGGGCGCCCGGCCGATGAAGGTCAACGAGACCATCAACGCGGCGACCATGAGCAGACCGCCCCACAGCACGTGAGCGATATGCAGGACCGACCCGCCGACCTGCGGATAGCCCGTCAGGTGCAGGTACAGACGGGTGACGAGGATGGTCGCGACGGCGATGATGAGAAGTGCTTCGACCTGCGCGGACGACGCGGTGTCCCGCAACAATCGAGAACGGGAACGGGTCCGCACCGCTGTCATGGCACGCGAGCTTATCCGGCTCGGGTTCTCCTCGGGTTCTTCCTCCGGATTCGGCGGCGCGGCGCCTGCGCGGAGCGACTCGCCAATCTTGTGTGTGGCCTAGAGTCGCTCTATGCGCACAGTGTGGACAGTTCCTCCGAACATTGCCCAAACTCTGCTGGAATCTCCCGAGATCCAGATGTTCCTGACCAGCAACGAGTTGCCGGATACAGCGGACGATCCACGCCAGAGACTTGCGGAGTTCACCCACGCGCTCGGCGCCCTCAGCCGTCACATCGGACGCACCTTCGGTTCCGTGGATGCAGCCAACCGCGAACTGTTCGGCGGGTCCGCCGGGAAGGTCCCCGTGGCGCTGCGCCTGACCGTCCTGCGTGCCCTCGTGAACCATGTCGAGGACCGCGCCCCCAGCCCGAAACTGCTTCCGAAGAACATCTGCGACCAGCTCGGCGCCTACGTCTACGCCCTGCTCGACCCTCGCGACCGGAGCATCTTCTATGTCGGCGCCGGACGCGGAAATCGCATCTTCACCCTGGTCTGGACGGCGCTCGGAGAGACCTCGAAGCTGACCGAGGCCGGCGAGAAGACACCGCTGGCCACCCCCGAGACCGAGGCGGCTCTGCGGCGCATCCGAACCGTCTACGAGTCCGGCTACGCGGTGGAGCACTTCGTCGTCGCCGACGCGCTGAACCCGAAGACCGACGCCGACCACACCGCCGCAGTGACGGCCGAAGCGGTCATCGCGGCGCTCGGACTGACCGAACCGCACCGCGGCGAATGCGTACTCACCAACCTGGCGGGCGCAACCGAGGAGTCGGAAGCCGACCGCGCCGCCATCCCGATCGCCGAGCTCGTTCGTCAGTACTCGGCCTCGCCCGCTCCCGAACTGCCGACGCCGTGCGTCGTGCTGCGGGTCAACGAGGCGAAGAAGGCGTCGCCGGCGGCGGTGCGCGAACTCGCGTCCAAGCCGTGGCCGGCCGGGTCGGCAGCGCGTGGGATCGACGGCCTGCCGATCATCGTCGTCGCAGACAACATCGTCCGGGCGGTCTATCGCGCCACCGGATGGGAGGCGGCGGCTCGCACGGAGGACAACGGCGGCACGATCCTCTACCGGTTCGTCGGGGAGGCCGACGAAGAGCTCGAGGGCAAGTTCGTCAACACTCGCGTCACGCCCGACCGGCTGGGTCTCAAGCGTTGGCCGTCGCACGGTTGGGCTCCGCGTCTGACGCGTGCTCTGCCGCGGCCGGTCGCGCGTCCGAAGGCGCCGCGCCCCTGATACTTCGACTGCTTCCCGGTTCGTCTGCGGACCGGGAAGCAGCTCGTGACGGTTCTCGAAAACCGTTGGGCCGGGACATTTTCTGCATACGAAAACACGAAAGGGGACCCACAGTGTGGGTCCCCTTTCGGAACGGGTGTTCGGCGGTGTCCTACTCTCCCACACCCTGTCGAGTGCAGTACCATCGGCGCAGACAGGCTTAGCTTCCGGGTTCGGAATGGGACCGGGCGTTTCCCTGTCGCTATGGCCGCCGTAACTCTATGAAACAATATTCCACGCATCGGATTCGGTTCTCCCGCAGGGGGATTTCCGGTATCTGATGTGTGTGTTGTTTCAGATACCGCACAGTGGACGCGTAACATCTTCGTGGTAAGTCCTCGGCCTATTAGTACCGGTCACCTCCACCCATTGCTGGGCTTCCAGTTCCGGCCTATCAACCCGGTGGTCTGCCGGGGGCCTTACCCCCTCGAGGGGGTGAGAAACCTCATCTTGGAACAGGCTTCCCGCTTAGATGCTTTCAGCGGTTATCCCTTCCGAACGTAGCCAACCAGCCATGCCCCTGGCGGGACAACTGGCACACCAGAGGTTCGTCCGTCCCGGTCCTCTCGTACTAGGGACAGCCTTCCTCAAGTTTCTAACGCGCGCGGCGGATAGAGACCGAACTGTCTCACGACGTTCTAAACCCAGCTCGCGTGCCGCTTTAATGGGCGAACAGCCCAACCCTTGGGACCTACTCCAGCCCCAGGATGCGACGAGCCGACATCGAGGTGCCAAACCATCCCGTCGATATGGACTCTTGGGGAAGATCAGCCTGTTATCCCCGGGGTACCTTTTATCCGTTGAGCGACACCGCTTCCACATGCCGGTGCCGGATCACTAGTCCCGACTTTCGTCCCTGCTCGACCTGTCAGTCTCACAGTCAAGCTCCCTTGTGCACTTGCACTCGACACCTGATTGCCAACCAGGCTGAGGGAACCTTTGGGCGCCTCCGTTACATTTTGGGAGGCAACCGCCCCAGTTAAACTACCCACCAGGCACTGTCCCTGAACCAGATCATGGTCCGAGGTTAGAGGTCCAATACGATCAGAGTGGTATTTCAACAACGACTCCACCCATACTGGCGTATGAGCTTCACAGTCTCCCACCTATCCTACACAAACCGAACCGAACACCAATACCAAGCTATAGTGAAGGTCCCGGGGTCTTTTCGTCCTGCCGCGCGTAACGAGCATCTTTACTCGTAATGCAATTTCGCCGAGTCTGTGGTCGAGACAGCAGAGAAGTCGTTACGCCATTCGTGCAGGTCGGAACTTACCCGACAAGGAATTTCGCTACCTTAGGATGGTTATAGTTACCACCGCCGTTTACTGGGGCTTAAATTCTCAGCTTCGCCACCGAAATGGCTAACCGGTCCTCTTAACCTTCCAGCACCGGGCAGGCGTCAGTCCGTATACATCGTCTTACGACTTCGCACGGACCTGTGTTTTTAGTAAACAGTCGCTTCTCTCTGGTCTCTGCGACCACCCCCAGCTCGGACCGCTAGGATCGTCACCGGGCGTGGTCCCCCTTCTCCCGAAGTTACGGGGGCATTTTGCCGAGTTCCTTAACCACAGTTCTCTCGATCGCCTCGGTATTCTCTACCTGACCACCTGTGTCGGTTTGGGGTACGGGCCGTGTACCAACTCACTAGAGGCTTTTCTCGGCAGCATAGGATCACTGAATTCCCCTCAACGGGTACGCATCACCTCTCAGGCTGTATGTGACACGGATTTGCCTATGTCACGCCCTACCGGCTTACACCAGGTATTCCATCACCTGGCCCAGCTACCTTCCTGCGTCACCCCATCGCTTGACTACTACAATCAGGGTCCCGTGCAGCCAGTTCGTCGACTCCCGAAGGAGACGACCAACCTTTTGGACGGTTAGCACAACTGATTCGCCATTGGGCGCGGATACACGGGTACGGGAATATCAACCCGTTGTCCATCGACTACGCCTGTCGGCCTCGCCTTAGGTCCCGACTCACCCTGGGCGGATTAACCTGGCCCAGGAACCCTTGGTCATCCGGCGGACGAGTTTCTCACTCGTCTTTCGCTACTCATGCCTGCATTCTCACTCGCGCAGCCTCCACACCTGGATCACTCCGGCGCTTCTACGGCTGCACGACGCTCCCCTACCCACCCACACACCTGGCTGAATCTCCGTGGAGACCCAGCGGGTTCATGTGAGTGCCGCGGCTTCGGCGGTGTACTTGAGCCCCGCTACATTGTCGGCGCAGAACCACTTGACCAGTGAGCTATTACGCACTCTTTCAAGGGTGGCTGCTTCTAAGCCAACCTCCTGGTTGTCTCAGCGATCCCACATCCTTTTCCACTTAGTACACGCTTAGGGGCCTTAGCCGGCGATCTGGGCTGTTTCCCTCTCGACTACGAAGCTTATCCCCCGCAGTCTCACTGCCGCGCTCTCACTCACCGGCATTCGGAGTTTGGCTGATTTCGGTAAGCTTGTGGGCCCCCTAGACCATCCAGTAGCTCTACCTCCGGTGAGAAACACGCGACGCTGCACCTAAATGCATTTCGGGGAGAACCAGCTATCACGGAGTTTGATTGGCCTTTCACCCCTACCCACAACTCATCCCCTCAGTTTTCAACCTAAGTGGGTTCGGGCCTCCACGACGTCTTACCATCGCTTCACCCTGGCCATGGGTAGATCACTCCGCTTCGGGTCTAGAACATGCCACTACAGACGCCCTATTCGGACTCGCTTTCGCTACGACTACCCCACACGGGTTAACCTCGCGACATGCCACTAACTCGCAGGCTCATTCTTCAAAAGGCACGCCATCACCCCCAGCAGCAAGCTGCTCGAAGGCTCTGACGGATTGTAAGCGCACGGTTTCAGGTACTATTTCACTCCCCTCCCGGGGTACTTTTCACCTTTCCCTCACGGTACTAGTCCGCTATCGGTCACCAGGGAGTATTCAGGCTTATCGGGTGGTCCCGACAGATTCACACCGGATTTCACGGGCCCGGTGCTACTCGGGTA
>NZ_JBLWIU010000030.1:44058-82167 GCF_048381395.1 Rhodococcus shunpengi | reverse complement strand
TCTTCGATGACGACGAACGTCGATGTCGTGGTGGTCGGCGGTGGGCAGGCGGGTCTGGCTGCCGGCTACTACCTGCGGCGGGCCGGGCACCGCTTCGTGATCCTCGACGACCAGGAACGGCCGGGTGGGGCGTGGCCGCACATGTGGCCGTCGCTGCGGCTGTTTTCCCCGGCGGAATTCGCGTCGCTGCCGGGGTGGCCGATGCCGCGCTGGCCGGACGGTTTCCCGCCTGCACGGCATGTTGTGGACTATCTCACCGCCTACGAAGCCCGCTACGGCCTGCCGATCGAGCGGCCGGTGCGGGTGCAGGCGGTGCGGCGCGACGGCCCTGATCTGCTGGTCGACACCGACCGCGGGCAGTGGCGGGCGCGGCGGGTGATCAGCGCCACTGGTACCTGGCAGCGACCGTTTCGGCCGAGTTATCCGGGCATGAAGGTGTTCACCGGGCGGCAGTTGCACACCGTCGACTACCGTAGCGCGGCCGAGTTCACCGGCTCGGACGTCGTGGTGGTCGGGGGTGGCAACTCCGCGGCTCAACTCGTCGCCGAGATCTCCACTACCGCGAGAACCATCTGGGTCACCAGCCGGCCCCCGCGGTTCCTGCCGGATGGCGTCGATGGCCGGGCGTTGTTCGAGCTCGCCTCCCGCCGTGCAGTGGCCCTGGCTGCCGGACGGACCGATCCCGGCGGCATCGCCGCCCTGGGGGACATTGTGATGGTCCCGGAGGTGCTTGCCGCCCGTGAGCGTGGCGTCATGACCGCGCTGCCGATGTTCGATCGGCTCACCGTCGACGGCATCGCCTGGGGACAGCGCCACCAGCGGGCTGATGTCGTGGTGTGGGCCACGGGATTTCGGCCCGCCCTCGCGCATCTGCGGCCGTTGCGGTTGCGCGATCACACCGGCACGGTGCCGGTCGCCGGCACCCGCTCGCTCAAGGAATCGCGCCTGCATCTGCTCGGCTACGGCGACTGGACCGGTCCCGGTTCGGCCACCATCCTCGGCGTCGGCCGCACCGCCAAGGCCACCGTCGCCGACCTCGACCTCGATCTCGACCTCGACACCTGATCTGCGTGAAAGGACCTCGACCGTGAGCACACCCTCGGCGCTGTTCGTCTGTGTGAAGAACGGCGGAAAGTCCCAGATGGCCGCCGGCCTGATGCGGGCCGCCGCCGGCGACACCGTTACGGTGCACTCCGCCGGTACGAAACCCGGTGCCGGCATCAATGCCCTGGCGGCCGAAGTGCTCCTCGAGGTCGGCGTCGACATCACCGGCCAGACCCCGACACCGGTCGACCCCGACCTGGTCCGCGACGTCGATCTCGTGGTCACCCTCGGCCGCGAAGCCCACCTCGAGCCGGTGGCCGGGACACAGTTCGAGAACTGGGACACCGACGAGCCGTCCGAGCGCGGCATCGTCGGCATCGAACGGATGCGGCTGGTCCGCGACGACATCGCCGCTCGTGTCACCGACCTTGCCGACCGGCTCCGTCGCTGAAGACACCGATGTCGGCCACCCGAATCCGGTGGCCGACCTCGAGGGAAGCCGTTCAGCAGCAGGACGGTGCGGCCGAAGCCTGCTGCGTGTCCTCGGCCGGGGCGGCGGTGCCGCAGCACATGCCACCCACGGCGGTGGCCGGATCGTCGAGATGCTGTGGGCTCGAGCCGAAGGTTTCCGAATCGGCGAGGACGGTGTAGACCTCCCACTTCTCCCCGGCCGGGCCGGTAACCCACACTTTGTCCTGGGTGGCGAAGCAGCAGGTGGTGCCGATCTCCTCCTCGGTGAACAGCCCTTCGTCGGTGAGGCGGGCGATTTCGGCGTGGACCTTCTCGCTCGATTCGACCTCCACGCCGAGGTGGTTGATGGTGCCGCCCTTGCCGGGGTTTTCGAGCAGGACCAGCTTCAGTGGCGGTTCGGCGATCGCGAAGTTCGCGTAGCCGGGCTCGAGCTTGGCCGGTTCGGTGCCGAACAGTTTCGTGTAGAAGGCGACCGCTTCTTGCAGGTCGTCGACGTTGAGGGCGAGTTGTGCGCGGGACATGTCAGCCTCCACCTGTGTGGCATATGTCGAAATACTGGACAGGTACAGGATGCGCCACCTTTTCGACATATGTCAAGTAAGTGGATAAGCTCGAACCATGCCGAAAGCCCTGCCCATGATCGACGTCAGCACCCCGATCTGCTGCGAACCGGTCTCGGCCGCACCCATGAGCGACAACGCAGCTCTCGAACTCGCACTACGCCTGAAGGCCCTGGCGGACCCGGTCCGCATCAAGCTCATGTCGATCCTGCTCACCGCCGACGGCGGTGAAGTGTGCACCTGCGATCTCGCCACCGACATCGGCTTGGCCGAATCCACTGTCAGTCACCACCTCGGGCAGCTGCGCAAGGCCGGCATGGTCGTATCCGAACGCCGCGGGATGAACGTCTTCTACCGTGCCCGCGCCGAGTCCCTCGAAGCCCTGCGGATGGTGCTGGACCCGAACTGTTGTCGCTGATCCCGACGTGGTGTCGATTACCTGCCATATGGCCCGGAAGGACGTACATCGAGCAGAAAATCGGGGGTTGGGCGCGCAGCGGCCTTGGTTGGGTCGCTGGTCCGGTGAAGACTGTGTGCAGGACGACGGCGTCGGCCACGCGTCCCGCCAGGTCGAGCGTGCGCTCGCCGAGCGCGACCATGAGGATCGGGATGCGGTCGACGTCCTCGGCGGTGCGTCGCAGATACGGGAAGTCGCCGGCTGGGCCGTGCCGGTCGACGACTGCGTCACCGCGCCACAGCGTCCGGAGCAGATCGACGGTGTCCTCGAGCCGCGCCGACGTCACGCGAGGCAGACCCATGAGAGCGAACAGCACGTCGAAGCCGCGGCCGAGCCCGAGGGCGTAGCGGCCGCGGCTCAACCGGTGCAGTGTGGTCGCCATCGTCGCTGTGACGAGGGGATGGCGGGTGTGCGGATTGGTCGCTGCGGTGCCGATCCCGAGCGTGCGGCTCGTCGCGGCGGCCGCACCGGCCAGCGCTGCCGCGTCCTTGGTGTCGAACCGTTCCGACAGGAAGACCGAGCCGAGACCGATGCGTTCGGCGACGGCGATCTCGTCGAGCAGCGCCCTCGGGTCGTCGGCGTGCCCGGCGAGGCCGTAGAACCCGAGTTCCGGACAGTCCGGCTCCGGTACGGATCCGCCGGGGATGCTCACGAGCGGGCCGCCGCCTTCCGTCGCTGCAGCACGCTGCCCACTGCGTTGTCGAGCTTCGAGCCCAGCGGCCAGCCCACGTAGTGACACAGGAACAGGGCGATCTCGCGGAGCTGCTGCTCGTCGAGTTCCTCGTTCTTCAGCGCCGCTTCGATCTGGATCTCGGCGATGTCCGGGGCGCCCTGCGCGGTGAGTGCCCCGAGCAGCAGCAGTCGCCGATCACGAATGGTCAGCCCGGGCCGGGTCCAGATGTTCGCGAACAGGTGGTCGGCGGTGACGGCGAAGTGCTCACCGGGACCGTCCTGCATCTCCCAGCCGTAGACCTTGGACATCATCTCCAGGCCGCGGCGGCGGGTCTCGTCGGTCATGCGTGCTCCTTCCGGGAACGGGTCCGTGCGATCTCTCCCGTGCCGACTCCGAGGCCGGGGCCGAGGTCGGACAGCGCCCGGGCTCCGAGCGGCAGATCGACTCCGAGGCGATCGCCGAGATCGAGTGCCAGCGCGAGATCCTTCTCACCCAGGGCGCGCACGCGCGAGAAGATCGGGAACCAGGAGTCGTCCTCCGCGAGAGGAGATGTGGTGTCGCGCCACATGATCGAACCGGCGCCGCGGGTGATCGCGTCGGTGTGCCGGACGACCTTGCCGAGCTCGGTGATGTCGATGCCCGCGGTCTCGGCGAGTCGTTGTGCCTCCGTCGCCGCGGTGAACGCGATGAAGTGGAGCAGGTTGCGGGCGAGCTTCATCCGGGTTCCCGCCCCGACGGGACCCGCGTGCACGACCAGCGACGCGAAGGTGCCGAACGGTTCCTCGATCTTGGCGAAGCCGTCGTCGGTCGCGCCGACCATCACGGCGAGAGTGCCGTTCTTCGCACCGCCGGCGCCGCCGCTGACCGGTGCATCGACGAAGTCGACTCCCTTCTCGGCACACTTCGCGGCGAGCTCGACGGCGGTGGTGTCGGAGATCGTCGAGTGCACCGCGACGACCGTGCCGGGCCGGGCCGTCGCGAGCAGTCCGTTCGGACCGGTGACGACGTCGCGGACCTGGGCGTCGTCGAGGACGGTCACGCACACGAGGTCGCAGTCGGCGGCCAGCTCCGCCGGGCTCGACGCCGCCGCGGCGCCCTTGTCGGTGAACGGGCTCATCGCCTCGGGCACCACGTCGAGCACGGTGAGGCCTCCGGGTCGGGTGAGCAACCGCTCGGCCATCGGTGCCCCCATGTTGCCCAGCCCGATGTAACCGACCCGGCCGATCATGGAGTCGGTCACGAGCGGATCACCTGCCCGCCGTCGACGTTGAAGATCTGCCCTGTGACCCAGGCGGCCTCGTCGGAGAGCAGGAACAGGCACATGCCGACGAGATCGTCGGGAGTGCCCATGCGCTTGAGCGGCAACTGCTTCACCATGTCGGCGACCATATTCGCGGGGGTGGTGGTGCGGGTCGCCTCGGTGTCGATGGGGCCGGGGGCGATCGCATTGATGCGGATGTTCGACCCGCCGAGCTCGACGGCGAGTTGCTGTGTGAGACCGTTGATCCCGACCTTCGCGAGCCCGTAGAAACCCGAGTACAGCCAGGCCGCCGTCGACGACTGGTTGACGATCGACCCGCCGTTCTTCGTCATGTGCGGCCACACCGCGCGGGTGACGTTGAGGGCGCCGTCGAGGTTCACGCTCATGAACTTCTTGTAGTAGTCCCACGGAACCGTCAGCAGCAGATCGAGTTTCATGCCGCCGTAGATGGCGGCATTGTTGATCACGTGGTCGATGCTGCCGTAGGTCTCGACGGTCGACGCGGCGAGTGCCTCGGCGGAGGCGGGGTCGGAGACGTCGACCGAGGTGAAGCTCGCGATGCCGCCGTCGGCGACGATCTGTTTGGCGACCTGTTCGCCGAGTTCGGCATCGATATCGGCGACCACCACGTTCGCGCCCTCGGCGGCGAGCGCACGCGCGTACGCCTCGCCGATCCCCTGGGCGGCGCCGGTGACGATCGCGGTGCGACCGGTGAAACGTGCCATCGGAAAAGTCCTTTCGGAAGTTCGGGTCAGCTCGCGGGTTCGGCGACGAGCTTGGTCTCCAGGTACTCCTCGAAACCGGCCACACCCATCTCGCGGCCGATCCCGGACTGCTTGTAGCCCCCGAACGGGGCGTCGGCGGCGTACCAGATGCCGCCGTTGACGCCCAGCGTGCCGGTCCGTACACCTGCGACGACCCGCGCGATGCGGTCCGGATCGGTGCCGTACACCGAACCCGAGAGGCCGTAGGGGGAGTCGTTGGCGATGCGGATCGCGTCGTCGTCGCCGTCGTGAGGGATGATCACGAGCACCGGGCCGAAGATCTCCTCCCGCGCTGTGCGCGCGGAGTTGTCGAGGCCGGCGATGAGGGTGGGTTCGACGAAGAAGCCCCGCTCGTGTTCGGCGGGACGTCCGCCGCCGGTGACGATCGTGCCGCCTTCCTCGACGGCGAGGCGGATGTAGCCCTCAACCCGCTGTCGCTGCTTCTCGGAGATGAGCGGCCCGCACACCGTACCGGGATCGCGCGGGTCGCCGGGCCGGATGCCGCTCATGGACTTCGCGGTCAGGGCCACCGCTTCGTCGTACCGTTCGCGGGGAACGAGCAGACGCGTGGTGATCGCGCAGCCCTGGCCGGCATGCGTGCACACGGTGAAGGCCGCCATCGAGCAGGCGCCGCGCAGGTCGGCGTCGTCGAGGACGATGAACGCCGACTTGCCGCCGAGCTCGAGGAAGACCTTCTTGAGGTTCTCGGAGGCCGCGCGCATCACGGCCCGGCCGGTCGCGGTGGAACCGGTGAACGAGATCAGGTCGACGCGCGGATCCTCGCTCAGCTGTGCGCCGAGCCTGTGGTCGCTCGAGGTGACGATGTTCAGCACTCCCGGCGGGATGTCGGTCTCCTCGGCCGCGATCCGCCCGACCAGGGCCGCACACCACGGGGTGTCCGGGGCGGGCTTGAGCACCACGGTGTTCCCGGCGGCGAGAGCGGGCCCGAGCTTGGCGAAGTTGATCTGGTGCGGGAAGTTCCACGGCGTGATCGCGCCGACGACCCCCACCGCTTCCTTGAGCAGATAGCGGTGGGTGGGGATACCCATGGGGGAGGCGTTGCCGAGATCCTGCCTCCACGCGTAGCTCTCGGCGAGGTCGGCGAAGTAGAGCAGATCGTCGATGGGGCCTTCGAGATGCGCGGCGCTCGTGAGGAATCGGGGAGCGCCGACCTCGGCGATGGTGATCTCCCGCAGTTCCTCGATGTGCTCGCGCAGGGCGTCGCGCAACTGACGGAGGCAGCGGGCTCGGAAGGCGTGGTCGCGTGACCAGTCGGTGTCGTCGAAGGCGCGACGCGCGGCCGCGATCGCGGCGTCCATGTCGGTGGCGGTGCCCTCGGCCGCGTGGCCGAGCAGTTCTTCGGTGCTCGGATCGGTGATCGCGAAGGTGCCTCCGCTGCCGGGTACGAGCTTGCCGTCGATCAGAAGGGTGGAGCTGTCGGTGGGGCGAAGTGTCATCAGACGTTCCCTCGGTTCTGGACAGGTGTCTGGACTATAGTTCGGCGACGCGATCGAATGCAACGGTTCGTCCGAAACGGACGAAACCGGTGTTGTGTGCGAGGAATTCGACGAATCTCGCACACAACACCGGTCTCGACGAGGGTCCGGCGGTCTCCGGTCAGAACACGCGCAGTCCGAGGCGTCGCCGCGTGCGCAGATCGAGCAGATAGGACTTCCACAGCAACGGCCACACCCATGGGGTGACGCGGTGCAGGCGACGGACCGCCACGAGATAGCGGTCGAAGCGTCGCTGGTCGTCGGCGGTCCACGGGTACTGCATGAGGTCGCGGAACTCCGGCGGCAGTGCACCGCGGGTGATCAGTTCGAACGACCTGCCGAGCACCCGGTGGATCCCGCGGCCCAGTCGTCCGAGGCGCACCTCGAGGAACGCGAGATTGCAGAGTTCGGTGAGGTACTCGCGCACCTGCTCGTTCATGGAGAGGTCGGCGACGCCGGCCTTCCACAGTTCCTCGTACTCCTCGCGGGTCGTGGGCCACGACTCCGGCCGGACGTTCAGTGTCGTCGCGAGGGTCGCGCCGTCGCGGAGGATCCGGGCGTACTGCTCCTCGGTGAGCGGGCCGTACAGGAACTCGTGCTGGTCGATGAAGTACTTGAGCAGGCAGACGGCGACCCACAACTGCAGGGCGGGGGAGTTGGCGCTGTAGCGGACCTCCGCGCCGGGTGACGACGTGACCCGGGCGTGGATCTTCCGTACCGACTCGCGGACGAAATCGCGGTCGGCCTCGGTGCCGAACACCGCGACCGCCAGATAGGTGCCGGTCGTGCGGGCCCGCTTGACCGGATGGAGATCGGCGCGGCCGGAGTCGACCGTGCTGTCGACGACGCCCTGGCCGACGCCGGGATGGGCGAGCTGCATGATGACGTTGGCGGCGTTGATCGTGCCACCGAGCGGTGAGACGAGATCGCCGAGAGTGTCGATCGTCCGCATGACCCCTCCATCTGAAGACGGACGTGTTCAGTTGATGCGTGCCACTCTAGCGCGTCTTCGTGGGGTCGAGGGATGCGCCGGCCAGAACTCCGCGCACGACCGTCTCGTAGATGTGGTCGAGATCGAGCTCGTCGCCCAGGAAGCCGCTGCTCTGGAGGACCGCGAAACCGTGCAGGGCCGCGAACATGCCGACCGCGGCCTCGAGCGTCTCCTCCTCCGGAACGCCGCAGGATGCGAGCATCGTGCGCAGAGCGACGTTGGCGTCCAGTGCGGCGGCGAGCAGACCGTCGCGGTCGACCGGTGCGGTGGTCAACGCTTCGTAGCGGCGGGGATGTTCGACGGCCCAGGTGTGGTGGGCGTCGATCAGGGCGCGAAGCCCGTCGACGCCGCTGCGGCCCATCGCGACCTCGCGCAGATGCGCCCCGAGATCGCTCATCGCGCGGATCTGCACGGTCGCCCGTACGTCGTCGAGATTGCGGACGTGGTTGTACAGCGAGGCCGTGACGATTCCCAATCGCGACGAGAGAGTGCTCATCGTGAGCTGTTCCCATCCCAGCTCGTCGACGATCCCGAGCGCTGCTGCGACGACCTTGTCGCGGGTCAGTGTCCGTCGACGCACGGGTCGGGAATTGTCGTCTGCCATGGAAACAGTCTAAGGGGCTTTCATTCCGAACGAAGGTGAGTAGTTTATAAACGAATGCCATTCGTACACTCCCACGAGAGCGGCTTCATGACGACTTCACCCACAGATCTCAAGAACCCCGACGTCTTCGCCCAGGGGGTCCCGCACGATTACTTCTCCGAACTCCGGCGCACCTGTCCGGTCCACCGCCAACCCGAGGAGGGCGGCGCGGGCTTCTGGGCCGTCACCCGGCACGCTGACGTCATCACGGTCTCCCGCGACAGCGCGACCTTCTCCTCGGCGCTCGGAACCACCCAGATCGACGATTTCGACGAGGAGACACGACTCAAGCAGGCATCCATGTTGCTCAACCTCGACCCGCCGGAGCACACCCGCCTGCGGCAACTCGTGAGCCGAGGGTTCACCCCGCGCATGGTGAAGACGCTCGAGGAGCGCATCCGGCGAACGTGCGAACGCACCGTCGACGCGGCGATCGAGGCCGCGCGCGACGGCACGGTGATCGACTTCGTCCCGGCGATCTCGGCACCACTGCCACTGGAGGTGATCGCAGCGCTGCTCGGCGCACCGGCCGAGGACGTCGGGAAGCTCTACGACTGGTCGAACCGCATGATCGGCTGGGACGACCCCGAATACGGCACCACCCAGGAGGACGGCGAGCTCGCCGCCGCCGAGATCTTCCTGTACGCCAACGAGATCGCCGCGCAACGACGCATCGAACCGCGCGACGACATCGTCTCGAAGCTGGTGTGCCCCGACGAGAACGGCGACACGCTCTCCGAGATGGAGTTCGACATGTTCTTCGTCCTGCTCGTCATCGCGGGCAACGAGACGACGCGCAACGCGATCTCGGGCGGGATGCAGGCCTTCGTCGACCATCCCGAGCAATGGCGCCGGTTGCAGGACGATCCCGGTCTGATCGACAGCGCCGTGGAGGAGATCCTGCGCTGGGTCACCCCCGTGGTGGGCTTCCGCCGCACGCCCACCTGCCCGGCGTCGATCGGCGACCAGCACGTCGCACGGGGCGACAAGGTGATCGTGTACTACCCGAGCGCGAACCGCGACGAGGAGGTCTTCGACGACGCGCACGTCTTCGACATCGGGCGCGAGCACAATCCGCACGTCGCCTTCGGGGGGACGGGTGTGCACTTCTGTCTCGGGGCACATCTGGCGCGGCTCGAACTGCGGATCATGTTCGAGACCCTCGTTGCCCGTATCGACCGGGTCGAACCGGCCGGCGAACCGCGGCGGTTGCGGTCGAACTTCATCAACGGTGTCAAGTCCATGCCCGTCCGTATCCACCCACGAGAGCACTGAATTCGCCGAATGAACGCGTTGCGGGCATTGCCGACCCCCTCCAACCGTAGTAATGTCCAGACACGTGTCCAGAAACGTGAATCTCGAATCGACCCGTCGCCGCCTGACCGAGAAGCAGGCCGACACGGTTGCGAGGCTCACGCAGGCCGCGGTCGAGGTGCTCCGCGAGGAGGGATTCACGGGGTTGACGGTGCGTATGGTCGCCGCCCGTGCCGGTGTCGCCCCGGCCACCGCCTACACCTACTTCTCGTCCAAGGAACACCTCGTCGCCGAGGTGTTCTGGCGTCGCTTGGCCAACGCTCCCACGGCCGACGCCGAGAGCACGAGCCGTGCCGATCGGGTGGTCGCGGTGCTGAGGGGAATCGCGCTGCTGTTGGCCGACGAACCCGAACTCGCGGCCGCCGTCACCAGTGCACTGCTCGGTCACGACCCCGATGTCGAACACCTGCGTGCGCGCATCGGACTCGACATCCGTCACCGGATCTCGGCAGCGCTCGGCACCGACTCCGATCCCGACGAACTCGAAGCACTCGAACTGCTCTACGCCGGCGCGCTGGTCCGGGCCGGTATGGGCTACGGCACCTACGAGAAACTCGCCGACAGGCTGGAGACATCCGCCCGACTTCTATTGGAGTGATCCATGATCCAGGCATCCCCGGGCTCCGCGTCGCACGCAGGGCCCGCTTCGCCCGATCCACCGACGCTCGCCCCCGTGATCTTCAACCCGTACGACTACGCCTTCCACGAAGACCCGTATCCCACCTACCGCCGCCTCCGTGAAGAGGAACCGGCCTACCACAACCCCGACCTCGGGTTCTGGGCCCTGTCCCGCCACGCCGACGTCGTCGCGGCCTTCCGCGACAACACCAGGCTCTCGAGCGCCAACGGTGTCTCGCTCGATCCGTCCGCCTACGGGCCCAACGCGCACAAGGTGATGTCCTTCCTCGCGATGGACGACCCGCGCCACATGCGCATGCGTCGGCTCGTCTCCAAAGGATTCACTCCGCGGCGCGTCGCCGACCTCGAGGAACGCATCCTCGAACTGACCCTGCGCTATCTCGAACCCGCGGTGGAGGCAGGGGAATTCGACTGGATCTCGGAGTTCGCGGGCAAGCTGCCCATGGACGTGATCTCCGAACTCATGGGCGTACCCGAATCCGACCGCAGTGAGATCCGCCGCCTCGCCGACCTCGTCGTCCACCGTGAGGAGGGCGTGCTCGACGTGCCGGTCGCCGCGATGGAGGCATCGCTGCACCTCGTCGGCTACTACGCCGACATGCTCGCCGAACGCCGGAAGAAGGACACCTCCGACCTCACGTCGGCGTTGCTGGCCGCCGAGATCGACGGCGACCGGCTCACCGACGACGAGATCATCGGCTTCATGTTCCTCATGGTGGTCGCAGGCAACGAGACCACCACGAAACTCCTCGGCAACGCCCTCTACTGGGGAGCGCACAACAAATCCGAGGTGGCGCAGGTACTCCGCGATCCCGCTCGCGCACCGCAGTGGGTGGAGGAGACCCTCCGCTACGACACTTCGAGCCAGATCGTCGCCCGCACCGCCGTCGCCGACATCGAACTGCACGGCGCCACCATCCGGTCCGGCGACAAGGTACTGCTGCTCATCGGATCCGCCAACCGCGATTCCGACGTCTTCGACACCGCCGACGACTTCCGCATCGGACGCGACAGCTCCCAGAAGATCGCCAGTTTCGGCGGGGGAGTGCACTTCTGTCTCGGCGCACATCTCGCCCGCCTCGAGGCGAACATCGCGCTCGAACAGTTCGCCCGGCGCGTCGCCGACTACGAGATCGACGAGGACCGCTGCGAACGTGTCCATTCCACCAATGTCCGAGGCTTCGCGGCCCTTCCTGTAGAGGTCACCGAACGACATGCCTAGATTCGAACCCCATCCCGAACGCCGTCCCGCGCTGGTCGCCGGAGCCTCCTCCGGAATCGGTACCGCCACCGCCTACGCGCTCGCCGAGGCCGGGCACCCCGTCGCGCTCGGGGCGCGCCGCGTGGAGGAGTGCGCGGCGATCGCGGAGAAGATCCGCGGCGAGGGCGGCGAGGCCTTCGCCCACTTCCTCGACGTGTCGTCCACCGAATCCGTCGGCGAGTTCGTCGCCGCGGCCGAGGAGGCCCTCGGCCCCGCCGAGATCGTCGTCTCGGGAGCGGGCGACATGGATTTCGCGTTGCCGCACGAGATGGATCCCGACCGGTTCGCCTTCCAGGTGAACGTGCACCTGATGGGCACGCAACGTCTGGCCCATCGTGTGCTGCCCGGCATGATCGACCGGAAACGCGGCGACTTCGTCGTGATCGGATCCGACTGTGCCGTGCTTCCCCGGCCCTGGATGGGTGCCTACAACGCCGCCAAGACCGGCCTCGAAGCGCTCGTCCGCGAGATGCGGATGGAACTCGAGGGTACGGGTGTCCGCGCATCGGTCGTGCGCCCAGGGCCGACACAGACCGGTGCCGGCACGACCGCTCCGGCGGAGGTGCTCGAACCGATGCTCGAGGACTGGGGCACATGGGGTTTCGCGAGACACCCCTACTTCCTTCGTGCATCCGACATCGCCGCGGCCGCGCTCTCGGTCGTCTCGGCCCCCCGCGGCGCCCACATCGTGCTCATCGAGGTTCAACCCGAAGCACCCCTGCGGAAGGACAATCCATGACCACACTCGTCGAGCCCCGGCGTGTGTCCGGCGGCGAACACGAACACGGCCACCTCGAGGAACTGCGCACCGATCCCATCGCGCTCATGCGCCGGGTGCGCGAGGAGTGCGGCGACGTCGGGGTCTTCCAGCTCGCCGACAAGAAGGTCGTACTACTCTCCGGTGCGGAGGCCAACGAGTTCTTCTTCCGTGCCGCGGACGAGGATCTCGACCAGCAGGCCGCCTATCCGTTCATGAAGCCGGTCTTCGGTGAGGGCGTCGTCTTCGACGCCAGCCCCGAACGCCGCAAGGAGATGCTGCACAACTCGGCGCTGCGTGGCGAACAGATGCGGGGCCACGCGGCGACCATCGACCGCGAGGTGCAGGACATGGTCGCCGGCTGGGGCGACGAAGGCGAGATCGACCTGCTCGAATTCTTCGCCGAAATGACGATCTACACGTCGTCGGCCTGCCTGATCGGCAAGAAGTTCCGCGACCAGCTCGACGGACGATTCGCCCACCTCTACCACGACCTCGAGAAGGGCACCGACGCACTGGCCTTCGTCGATCCCTACGCGCCGATCGAGAGTTTCCGGCGACGCGACGAGGCCCGCCGCGGACTCGTGGCACTCGTGCAGGAGATCATGGACGGACGCATCGCGAACCCGCCGCAGGGCAAGGAGGACCGCGACATGCTCGACGTCCTCGTCTCCATCAAGGACGAGGACGGCAAGGAACGGTTCAGTGCCGACGAGATCACCGGCATCTTCATCTCGATGATGTTCGCCGGCCACCACACCACCTCCGGCACGGCGGCCTGGGCGCTCATCGAACTGCTGCGCAACCCCGAGTACATGCAGCAGGTCACGGCAGAACTCGACGTCCTGTACTCCGACGGTGAGAGCGTGAGCTTCCATGCACTGCGGCAGATCCCGGTGCTCGAAGCGGTGCTCAAGGAGACACTACGCCTGCACCCGCCGCTGATCCTGCTTCTTCGGGTCGCGCGCGACGACTTCGAGGTCGCCGGATACCGGATCTCGGAGGGCGATCTCGTGGGTGCGACACCGGCGATCTCCAACCGGATCCCGGAGGACTTCCCGGATCCCGATGCCTTCGATCCCGGCCGCTACATCGACCCCAATCAGGAGGACATCGTCAACCGGTGGACCTGGATTCCGTTCGGGGCGGGTCGGCACCGCTGTGTGGGAGCGGCGTTCGCGCTCATGCAGCTGAAGGCGATATTCTCGGTTCTGCTGCGCGACTTCGAGTTCGAACTGTCCCAGCCGCCCGAGACCTACCGCAACGACCACTCGAAGATGGTGGTCCAGCTCGAACAGCCGTGTGCTGTGCGGTACCGACGTCGCACCCGGGCGGCGTCCGGCACCGGCACAGCGACGCAGGAGTGAGGTTCGGATGAGGATCGAAGCAGATCTCGATCTGTGTCAAGGACACGCGATGTGCTCGATGGAAGCCCCGGACGTCTTCGCCGTCGCCAAACGGGGTGAGGTGGAGGTCCTCCTCGATCCCGTGCCGGAGGAGATGCATGCCGACGTACGAGCAGCTGTGAAGTACTGCCCCACCCAAGCCCTTCGCATCGTCGAAGACTGAGGACCAGGAGACAGGATGGCCACGTTCGATCGTGCCGAGCTCGACGAGATGATCACCCGCTGGGTCGACGCCAACAAGCGCGCCGAGGCCGAAGGCGACTGGAAGCCTTTGGCCGACATGTACACCGAGGACGCCACCTACGGCTGGAACTACGGCCCGAAGGACGAGTTCATGGCCGTGGGACGCGAGGAGATCCGCGACCTCGCGCTGGGCCAGGAGATGGACGGGCTCGAAGGCTGGCAGTATCCCTACCAGCAGTTCGTCGTCGACGACCGCTCCGGCGACGTGATCGGCTTCTGGAAGCAGATCGCCGACAGGACCCGCGAGAACGGCGAGCACTACGCGGTGCACGGTATCGGCGGGAGCTGGTTCCGGTACGGCGGCAACTTCCAGTGGTCGTGGCAGCGCGACTTCTTCGACTTCGGCAACGTCTCGCACCTGTTCCTCGAGATGATCACGGCGAACGCGCTCTCCGACGGCATGCAGAAGCGGATCGAACGGTCTACGGGGAAGAAGCGGCTCCCCGGTTGGTACCGGGTCGGCGAGTCGCCGGTTCCGTTGTGGTGACCGGCGTGGACACCGGCGGATCGTTCGCCGCGCTCTCCCGCACCGCTCTCGCTGTGCTCGTCCCCGAACTGTTGCTGTGCGGTCAGCTCATCGACCGTTCGGGGATGGCGCATCTGATCTCGGCATTCGGTCGGGAGGGCATGGCGGAGGTGGCCATCGAGGAATGGCAGGCGTCCTCACCGTGGTACACGCGCCGCATGCAGCGTGCCCTGAAGTTCGAAGGCGACGACGTCGTCACGATCTTCAAGGGCATGCAGCTCGACATCGGGGCGCCCCCGCAGTTCATGGACTTCCGTTATCGCGTCCACGACCGCGACCACGGCGAGTTCTGGCTCGACCACTGCGGGGCGCTGATGGACGTCGAGCCGCTCGGCGACGCCTACGTGACCGCGATGTGCCACGACATCGAGGACCCGACCTTCGACGCCACCGCGCTCGCCACCAATCCGCACGCCCGGGTCCGGCCGATCCATCGGCCGCCCCGTGCGCCGGCCGACCGGCACCCGCACTGCGCGTGGACGGTCACGATCGACTCCTCGTACGACCCACCGGCTGTCGAACCGCACACCGAAGCGCTCGGCCGGACCGCGGCCGTGGCACTCGAGCTGAGCCCGATCGACCACGATGGAGAGGGGAGACACGACTATTCGGGTCCCCTCCTCGCAGACCTCCGGTTCGACGAGTTCTCGAAGCCGGCCCTGGTACGCATCGCCGAGGAGGTGTGCCTGCAGCATCACCTGCTCGCTCTCGGCTTCCTCATGAGTGTGCGCAAACGAACCGACGAGCAGTCTGCGATCGAGCTGACCCGCAAGCAACTCACGGGTATCGCCGGCATCACGTCCGAGCGCATCCGTACCGCGCTGGGATTGCCGCGCTCGTTCGCCGGCCTGTCGGTGGTGCTCGATGTACACCCGATGCTGGCACCGGACCGGTATGTCGATCGGGTGATCTGTTTCGACGACGACGCGCTGGGTCTCCGGATCAATCGGCGAGGTGGCGCCTTCGACGACGGGTCCTGGCCCACCTTGATCGACGCCGAACACCTCGGCCCGCTCGACGCCCTGGTGCGCGGTGTGGACCCGCACTTCACCACCCGCCTGGTCTCTGCGACCGACGAGGCTCTCGTCGTCGAGGTGTTCCGTGACGAATCCCCGGCGAAGGAGTGCGACGAGGTCGCCATCACGCGCTTCAGTGCGGGTTCGTCCTTCGTCTTCGAAGATCGGGGAATCCCCCTCCCGCTCACCGTTGTCTGACCACGCTCCAGGAGAGCCCTTCGTGAATAGTGCGCTGTCCCGCCGTACCTTCCTGCGGGGAACCGTCGTCGGCGGTGCGGCCGTTGCCGCGTTGTCGTTGTCCCCGATCCCACGCGCACGCGCCGAGGTCACCGAGGAGCGCCATCGGGCGGTCGTCGTGGGCAGCGGATTCGGCGGTGCGATCACCGCGCTGCATCTCGGCCGGGCCGGTGTGCAGACGCTCGTCCTCGAACGTGGGATCCGCTGGCCCACCGGGCCGAACGCCGAGACGTTCCCTCACATGCTGCAACCGGACCGGCGGATGTCGTGGTTGTCGCCCGCCCCGGTGATGACCGGTACTCCGCCGATCCCGACCGAACCGTTCACCGGGCTCATCGAACGGGTTCCGGGGAACGGTATGGACGTCATGTGCGGCGCGGGGGTCGGCGGGAGTTCGCTGGCCTATCACGGCATGACCGTGCAACCCGACGGGCAGCGATTCTCCGATTCGGTGTCCTCGCGTATCGACTACGACCTGCTGGCCTCCGACCACTATCGGCGGGTGGCACGGGTGCTGAGGGTCGCGACCATTCCGGACGATCTGCTCGACCACGATCGGTACCGGTCCTCACGCCAGTTCCTGGACCGTGCAGGTTCGCAGGGCTACGACACCTTCAGAGTGCCGATGTGCATCGACTGGGACTTCGCGCGACGGGAGCTGACCGGGGAACTGAAACCGTCCTACACGACGGGCGACGTCATCTACGGAGTCAACAACGGCGGTAAGTTCTCGGTCGACGTCACCTATCTCGCCGAGGCGGAACGCACGGGGCACGTCACGGTCGCGCCGCTGCACCGGGTCGGCGACATCGAGCGTGCTCCGGACGGCACCTGGATCGTGCACGTGGACCGGATCCACACGGACGGAATGGTTCTCGAACGCAAGCGGATCCTCGCACAGTCGCTGTTCCTCGGTGCCGGATCGGCCGGCACGACCCGTCTCCTCGTGAAGGCGAAGGCGAAGGGGCTCGTCCCCGATCTTCCCGACGGCGTCGGAACGGGATGGGGCAACAACGGCGACCGGGTGTTCGCCGTGACGAGCCCGCTCGTCAGTCCCGGCGACCATCAGGGCGGGCCCGCCTGTGTGGGTATGCGCGACTACACCGATCCCGCCGGCCCGTTGATGATCGTCACCGGCCCGGTGCCGTTCCCCGTCGATGTGGGAACGACCACGATGATCGGTCTGGGGATCGTCGACGGCCGAGGAGTCTGGCACTACGACGCCGGCCGCGACGATGCGGTCCTGAACTGGGATCAGGCCTACGACCGGGAACTCACCCGCGCCATCGAGGCCCGCATCCGGCGGATCGCGGGACCGGCCTCGATCGTCGTCGACGTCAACGCCGTCGACATCAACACCTTCCATCCGCTCGGTGGTGCGCCGTTCGGGACGGTGTGCGACGACGCCGGTCGCGTGCACGACCAGCCCGGCCTGTATGTGGTGGACGGCGCGAAGATTCCGGGATCGACCGGGGCGTGCAATCCGTCGATGACGATCGCGGCGCTCGCCGAGTACGGCGCCGATCGGATCGTCTCTCGCGACCTGGATCGCGTGTTCTGACCCGATGGGTGGTTCCGGTGGCCCCGATGGGTGGTTCCGGTGGCCGGGCCACCGGAACCGTTCCGGCTGTCAGCCTTTCGCAGCCGACAGGCCGGCGCGACGCCCGAAGAAGCTTCCGTCGCCCAGCGACGTGCCGCTCGCATACCCCCACGCGCACACACCCGACGTGCAGCGACCCGCAGCGAACAGGCCGGGGATCGGATCGCCGGACACGTGCAGCACCTCCGAGTTCACCGAGGTGCGCAGACCGCCGAGCGTGAAACCTGCTGTGCAGTTGCGCAGATCGAGCGCCGCGATCGGGCTGCCGATGGGCTTGACCCACTCGCTCTTCTTGCCCAGCACCGGATCGCTGCCGTTCTCGGCGTGCCTGTTGTAGACCTCGACGGTCGCCTGCAACGTCCCCACCGGCAGCTCCATGTCGGATTCGAGTTCGGCGACGGTCTCTGCGACCCACTTCGGACGGAACCGGAAGAAGGGCGTCGAACTCGTTGCCGCACAACCCTCCTCGTACGCCTGTTCGTCGATGATCAGATAGGCCTGGTTGTCGTTCTTCAGCAGCGTGAGCTGACCGATACGGCCCGGATAGGTGTCCTCGGGGACGTACCGCTGACCGCGGCCGTTGACGAGGATGCCGCGGGCCATCAATTGCGGGTCGCCGAAGAAGGCGACCTCGGTGGCGTCCATGTGCGCGAGATCGGCGCCGAGTGCCTGCGCCATGCGGATCGCGCGGCCGTCGTGCTCCTCGATCGCCGCACCCGGGCGACCGCTGAGTTGCGGCGCGTACGACTCGACCATCTCCTTGTTGTACGCGAAACTGCCGGTCGCGAGGACGACGCCGCGGCGGGCCCGGATGTGGACGTCCTTGCCGTACTGCTTGGCCGTCAGGCCCACGACACGTCCGTCGCCGTCGACGATCAATCGCTGCACCCGCACGTCGTATTCGGCTCGTACACCGAGGCTTTCGGCGACCTGCGAGAGCGGCTGCATGAGCATGTACCCGCCGCCCTTCTCTCCGGTGCGCTTGTCGGTCATCTGCGGGACGTGCCCGCGCGGGGCGGGCGTGGCGATCTCGTTGAAGGGCGCGGAGTTCTCGCCGCCGGAGTACATCAGGCCGTCGTCACCGGGGATCTCCCACCCGGGTTCGCCCCAGAAGCTCTCCTTGAACACCACACCGTTGTCCACGAGCCACTCGTAGTGTTCGACGCTGCCCTCGCAGTACTCGGTGATCTTCGCTTCATCGGCGCCCGGCCCGAGCGCGGCGAGCATGAACGCCTTCATGTTCTCGGGCGAGTCGTCGAATCCGAGGGCCTTCTGCAGCGGGGTGCCGCCGCCGAGGTAGACGATGCCGCCCGACAGCGAGGCCGCACCGCCCCAACCGCCGGTCCGTTCGAGCACGAGCACGTCGGCACCGGCGCGGGCGGCCTCGATGGACGCCGAGACACCGGCGATGCCGTAACCGGCGACGACGACGTCGGCTTCGTGGTCCCAGGTGGAGACGCTGTCGGCGGGAAGGGGATGGAGATCGGTGCTCATCGGGGTCCGTTCGGGTCGGTGATCAGTGGTCGAGTTTCGAGGCGAGTCGGTCGATGTACGCGACGACGTCGTCCTGGGGACGGTCGGGCAGGCCGAAGATCACCTCGGTGACCCCGGAGTCCTCCCAGATCCTCAGTTGCTCGGCGTCGTGACGGCCTGCCAGGGCGAGGATCTCGGGAGTCCCTGCACGGCCGGCATCGGCCCAGGCCTTGTGGAGGCGCGCGACGTTGTCGACGACGTTGTTCTCCGTGGGTGTGGTGATCCACCCGTCGGTGTGGCGGACGATCCAGTCGAAGTTGCGGTCGGTGGAACCGGCGCCGAGGAAGATCGGGGGCCGTGGCTGCTGCACAGGTTTCGGCCACGCCCAGCTCGGCCCGAACGCGACGAAGTCTCCCTCGTAGGAGGCCTCTTCCTCGGTCCACAGCGCCTGCATCGCTTCGAGATACTGGCGCATCGCGGTGCGCTTCTTCTTCGGCGGTACGCCGTGGTCGGCGAGTTCCTCGGCGTTCCAACCGAATCCGACACCGAAGTTCACCCGGCCGCCGGAAAGGTGATCGAGGCTCGCGATGGTCTTGGCGAGCGTGATGGGGTCGTGCTCGAGGGGCAGTGCGACGGAGGTGCCCAACTTGATCGTCGACGTCACCGCGGCTGCGAGTCCGAGCGCCACCCACGGATCGAGGGTGCGCATGTAGCGGTCGTCGGGAAGGGTCTCGTTGCCCGTTCCCGGATGCGCGGATTCGCGACGGATCGGGATGTGAGTGTGTTCGGGCACATAGAAACTGTCGAAACCGCGACTCTCCGCGGTCGAGGCAGCGACTTCGGGCCGGATTCCCCGGTCGCTCGTGAACAGGGTGATTCCGTGGCGCACAGCAGCCCCTCTCCAGACGGTGACGGAGAAAATGTAACGCGTTCTACATCCGGAGGGAAGAGATTTCCGGACACCTGTCTGATTGTGGCCGGTCGGCGGTACGAAAAGGCAGGCGCACCACGCTGAACTATCCTCGAAACGGGCATGAACGGAAGGTGGCGTGATGACGGAGCAGTCGACGACGGAGACCGCGGGCGAGGAGTCGGCGTCGACGCAGACCTCGCGACCGGCCCTCGGGTCCACCCGGTCGCCCGGTGCGGGCCTGCGGCCGGCGCAGCGGGCGCGGTACATGCGGATCATCGCCTCCGCCGAGGAGCTCGCCTCGGAGGGCGGTTACGACGCCGTGCAGATGCGGGCTGTCGCAGACCGATCCGGTGTCGCTCTCGGTACGGTCTACCGCTACTTCCCGTCGAAGAACCACCTGCTCGTCGTGGCGCTCGTACTCGAATTCGAGACCGCCGCCGAAGCCGTGACCACCGCGGAGATCCCGGGCGGCAGTGCCGCCGAGCGCCTCATGGGCGTGCTGCGCGGGGTGATGCCGCGGCTGTCCGAGAACCCGCTGCGCTACGACGCGCTCATCCGGGCGGCGATGTTCGCCGACGCGTCCTCGGCGCCCGAACTCGACCGTCTCGGTGAGGTGCTCACGCGCCTGTTCGCGCAGGCGGCGGGCATCGACATCGTCACCGAAGAAGTACTCAACGCCGTGCGGATCATCGCCGACGTGTGGATGTCGGCGCTGGTCGCGTGGGTGGCCGGCCGGCAGTCGGTCGACGATGTGCTCGCGCACATGGACACCGCCGTCACACTCGTGTTCGACCGGCTGAACCGACTGCAGCGGGCGAGCTGACGCCCACCCGCTGCAGTTCTGGGCTCCACTCGGGAGCTCTGGTTCGATCAGGCCGGCACGTCCACGATGCCGATCGTGGGCAGGAAGAAGCACTGCGCGTCGCCGTTGCGGACGTTGCCGAAGACGGCCGAGAGCACAGTGCCCGACCCCGTCTCGACCGGCGCGACCCGCACGCCACCCAGCGGCAGGGTGTCGGCGATGAAGGTTGTGATCGCCTGCTCGACGATGCCGCGGGCCGGGGCGGGAAGGCCGGCCGGAATGGCTCCCGCCGCGGTCTCCTCCGGCGTACCCATCGGCACGAAACCGCCCTGGAAGGTGTTGACGTTGAACCACGCGAGCTGGATGCCCGAGGTGTCGGCGTCCTCCTCGAGGCCGACCGGGACGAACGCGAAGAGCGTCTCACCGGGCGAGACGACGTTCAGGGTGCCCGGCAGCGGCGACAGGCTGCGGTTCGGCCACGGTCCGGGCAGAGCGCCCGCGACGGCGGGCACGGTGCCCAGCGGCAGGTCGCCGTCGGCCGTGCAGAACGGGGCGCCGGTGGGGTAGAGGAACGGTTCGACGCCGAGACGGCGCAGGAACTCCATGCCGTCCTCGTAGGCGCCGAGCGGTGTCGCTTCGGCCGCGTCGACAGCGCTTCCGCGTGCGTTCGCGATCGCTTCGGCAGCAGCGAGGGCGGTTCGATCGACGCCGGGCAGCGCGCGGAGGGCCTCGAGCGAGCTCACGAGCGGGCTCGTGGCGGGCGCTTCCGCCGGTGCTGCCGGCTCCGCGGGTACGGGCTCGGCGCCGGCGACGGCGGGAAGTGCCAGACCTGCGGCGACGGTCAGGGCTGCGGCGGCCGAGATGCGACGCATCCGATTGCGGTGTCTGCGGCTCATGTGGGGTTCTCCTCCTGTGGGTCGTGACACCCGGACGGGCTCTACCTAACTCTAAAGTAAAGGTTTAGAGTACGACCGCTCCAGGAGACCACAAGGGCGGCGCTCCGGCCAGAGCGCCGCCCCGTGGTGTTACCGAACCGACACCCGTGTGGGTCGGTTGTGCAGATGATCAGTCCGGATCGTCCGGATGCTTTCGCAGATGCAGGATGCTCAGCAGGAGCCCGCCCCACAGCGTGACGAGGGCGAGAATCATCATGGCGACTGCCGCTGTGCTCATCGGGTACCTCCGGTGGACGAGTCGGGTCCGGGCGAGGGATCGCCGGACGAAGCAGGCGCCTGGGCGGACGCGAGCGGACGGTTTTCGTCCAGCTCGTATTCCTCGTCGATTCCCCGGCGCCACGGGATGAACGTCAGGAGGACGGCGAGGATGATCACGCCGGCCTGCACGCTCCACCCGAAAGCCGTGACCAGGCTGTCGGGAAGACCGCCGTAGCCGTCGCGGACACGGTCGCGGATCTCGCTGAACAGCATGTAGCCGAGGACGAGCGGGGTGATGATGCCCGTGAACACCATCCAGCCCGTGCCGACCTTGAACGACGACACCGAGTTGAGGTGGTCGCGGAGTTCGGGCAGACGACGATAGATCCACGCGACCACCACGAGCGCCACGAAGGCGACACCCACGATGCCGAACTGGTTCGCGAAGCGGTCCACCACGTCGAGGGTGTTCAGGCCGGTGGTGGTGGGGAAGAGCAGCAGCGACACGATCGCCGACACACCACCGATGGCGAGAACGGCGGGCACCCGGCCGAGGCCCGTCTTGTCCTGGAAGGCCGAAACGGTCACCTGGATGATGCTGATCATCGACGTGAATCCGGCGAAGACCAGCGAGCCGAAGAACAGCACGCCGAAGAGCGGGCCGCCGGGCATCTCCGAGACGATCGTCGGGAAGGCGATGAAGGCGAGACCGATACCGCCGGCGACCACCTCACCGACCTCGACACCCTGCGCCTGGGCCATGAAGCCGAGAGCGGAGAAGACACCGATGCCGGCGAGCACCTCGAAGCTCGAGTTCGAGAACCCGACCACGAGACCCGAACCGGTGAGGTTCGTCTTGCGCTTGAGGTACGACGCATAGGTCACCATGATGCCGAAGGCGACGGACAGCGAGAAGAAGATCTGCGCGTACGCCGCGATCCACACCCCGGTGTCGGTCAACGCCGACCAGTTCGGGGTGAAGAACGCATCGAGACCGGTGGTCGCGCCGTCGAGGGTCAGCGACCGGACGACGAGCGCACCGAACAGCAGGACCAGCAACGGCACGAAGAACCGGTTGGCGTTGCCGATACCGCGCTGGACGCCGAGAGCGAGCACCGCGAGCGTCGCGATCCAGACCAGCAGCAGCGTCCACGCGACGCCCGGCACGAAGCTCAGGCCGAAGGTCGCATCGGTGTCCTGGTTCAGGAACGAACTCATGAAGAAGCCTTCGGGATCGTCGCCCCAGGCCTCGGTGATCGAGAAGAAGGTGTACCGCGCGGCCCAAGCCACGATCACCGCGTAGTACACGCCGATGACGAAGCACACCAGCACCTGCCACCAGCCGATGAACTCGGCGCCGCGGCGCAGTCTGCGGAAGGCCAGCGGCGGCGAGCCGCGGAACTTGTGCCCGATCGCGTAGTCGACCAGGAGAAGGGGGATACCCGCGGTCAGCAGCGCGACCAGATACGGGATCAGGAATGCGCCACCACCGTTCTCGTAAGCGATGTACGGGAAGCGCCAGATGTTGCCGAGTCCGACCGCCGAGCCGATTGCGGCCATGATGAACACCGACCGGCCCGACCAGACCTCCCGTTTACGTGTGACCTCGTGCTGTGCCACGGACCTCGTCCCTCCATTCATTCGGATGGAGGACAACGCTAGCGCCCCGACCGGCGCGCGGGCGATCTTTTCGGGTCGGCGCCTTCAGTCGTCGTCCCAGAGCCGCAGGTCCGGGGGAGTCTCGTCCTCGTCCTCCTCCTCGCCGACGTTCCGATAGCGGAATGCGAAAACGATCCAGCCGATCGCAGCGACGAGCACGAAACTGATCAACCGGTAGACGACCACCGCCGACAGGGCCTGCGCGCCGGTCATGCCGGAGGCGGTGAGCGCCGGGACCAGCACGGCGTCCATGACACCCAGACCGGCGGGGAGTAGCGGGATGGCACGGCTGGTGGCGGTCCCGGCCGCGTAGGCCACCGCGATCCCTGCCAGGCTCGGCGCGCCACCGACGGCGTACGCGGCGAACGCCAGGCACGCACCGTCGCACACCCAGTTGCTCACCGACCACCCGAACGCACGGGCCGCATGCGGACGGTCGAGTTGCACCGCGCTCAACTGGCCGACGATCTTCCGCCACGCGCGCGCCCCCGCTTGTTCGGGCTTCTTCCGCACACGGTTCAGGCTCCGCAGGGCGATCAGTCCGATCGATTCGAACGAACCCGGATTGCCCGCCGCGTACTGGATGAGCACGACCAGCAGCAACAGGCCGCCGATCGAGAAGATCAGTGAGAACGGGTTGTTGCTGGCGCCGACGAGCAGAGCGCCGACGAGGCCCAGCAGGGCGAGTCCGGCAGCCTGCAGGAGACCGGCCATGACCAGCTGCCAGGTCGACACCACCGGCGATGCACCCCAGTGACGCATCTGCCGGTAGGTGAAGGTCGTCCCGACCACCGGTCCGCCCGGGAGGGTCACGCTCATGGAGTTCGCCGCGAGTGCCACCGAAAGCGATTGCCGTTGTGAGACCTTCACACCCGCCGCGGACAGCAGCGCCCGCTGCACCCGTGCGAAGGTCGACATCTCCGCCATCGACGCGCACACCGCCGCGAGGACCCACCACCAGTACAGGTGTCCGAGGCCGCGGACGCTGTCGGACAGCTCCGGCCACACGAGCACGATCTCGACGGTGAGCACCACGACGAGCAGCGCGCCGACGATCCATTTGAGATACCGGCGTCGCTTCGGAGTGAGCGGCCCGTTCTCACCGTTCGGGCTCTCGTCGGCTCCGTCGTCGTCCGGCTCCTCGGGTTTCACGGTCTCGTTCGTCATCTATTCGGTGGGCCAGCTCGACAGCGTGCGGCGGTAGAGGTCCTCGACCTCGGCGATGTGCTCGCCGAGGTTCTCCCGTGACCAGCCGCTCACGTCGATCGGTTCGAGCACCGCCACGTCGACGGTGCCCGACCGCAGCAGGGTCGAGTGCTTCCACAGGATCTCGCCGGCGTTGCGGATCACGACCGGCACGATCGGCACACCGGCCTGCATCGCGATGTGGAAGGCGCCCTTCTTGAACCTGCCGATCGCCGGGGTCAGCGAGCGCGTGCCCTCGGGGGCGATGACGATCGACGTCCCCTCGCGGAGGGTGTCGACGACGGGTCCGAGCGCCGCTACCGCCCGTTCGGTGTTCGTGCGGTCGACGAAAGTGGCGCCGACGAACCGCAGGAGCGGCCCGAACAGCGGGTCGTTGGCCATCTCCTTCTTCGTCACACCCGTGAAGTCCTGCCTCAGGACCTTGGCCAGCACCACCGGGTCGAGCTGACTCTGGTGGTTGAAGATGAACACCGCCGGCCGGGCGGCCCACGCATTCGCTTCCCCCACGATGCGTACGTCCACTCCGGCCAGGGCCAGGGAAACCTCGGTGCCGATGCTGATGATCGAGTCCAGCGCGGTCTTGCGGCTGCGGTTGATCAGGCCGAGTCCGAGACCCGTCCACACCGAGCCGAACATTCCGCCGTAGGCGGCGGCGGTGCGGACGAGTTCGCGGGCGCCCGGCGTGCCGCGCGGCCGGAACCGCATGATCGGCCAGTCGCGTTCGATGGCGACGCGGGTGAGAGTGCGATCGGGATTCGTGGCGGTGGGGTTGCCGGCGACGGCCAGGAAATCCACGTCCTCACCACCGTTGGAATAGGTGTAGCTGGCCTCGGCATCGATGCCGTGTGTCTCGACGAAATTGCGTGCCGCCTCCGCTTTTCCGCTGCGCCACAACGATTTCCCGTCGACCCGCCCGGTGAGCACACCGTTCTCGACCTCGAGCGGGGTGAACAGGATGTGCTCGACGTCCAGCGCGTCCCCGGCGGCCTGGATCTGGTAGCGGGACGCCGACGAGGCGATCACCACCGTGTGGCCCGCGTTCTGGTGCGCGCCGATGAGTTGCCACGCCTCCGGATACAGGTGTCCCGCGATCGTCGTCATGAACAACCGGCGGCCGATCTCGTAGAGCTCGTCCTCGGTGTGACCGCGCCACGCCTTGAAGGCGATCGCGACGAAGCGTTCGAAGTCCTCCTCGGTCTCCGTCCCGCGGATTCCGTTGATCATCGTCGCGGCCAGTTCGGATGCGGAGACCTTCCCGGCGAGCACCCGGTCGCGGAAGAAGTGGACACCGGAGAAGCCGTGCACGATGGTGCCGTCGAAATCGAAGAAGGCCGCCACTTCGGGTCCCTGTGGACCCGTGCGCACCCGTTCGAGGGCCTGCTCGAGGTTCACCGTTCCACCTTTCTGTTCGACACGTCGAGCGACTCGGCCAGCGCGACCCGCTGGGCCAACTCCGACAGCTCCGTTGCGAAGGCCTTCCTGCGCTCGCGGACGATCTCGGGGTCCTCGTCGTGGTCGAGCAGTCCTCGATTGCGCGCCAGGTCGAGCGCGGACGCGAACAACTCCGACGACACCGATTCCGGCCCGTACAGGCGGCGCTGCAGCAGCATCTGCCGGCCCACCGCGACACACTCCGACAGGAAGGCGGCGCGGTCGACCTCGAGCTCCGGGTCCCGGACGGCGAGGCGCTCGGCGACGACGAGCTGCGCGTCGAAGAACGACCGCAGCGTGCGGTGCGACATGAAGAAGCCGGTCTCGACGAGACCGGTCAGGGCTTCGTCCTTCGTCGGCAGCGTGTCGCCCCAGGACGGGACGAGCCAGGCCAGCTCGTCGCGCATCTGGGCCTCGAAGGTGTCGCGGTCGGGGAAGAAGAACTCGAATTTCAGCAGGTCGCGCAGGTTCTTCGCCTCCTCCCACGCCACCCGCGCAGGATCGTCGCCGGGATTGGCGTGCGCGTAGAGGATGGCCAGCTCCATGATCGACCGGTTGACGAACCAGTGCACACCGCTGTTGCGGTAGAACGCCGCGACGAGATGCTGACCCGGCTGGATCGAGTAGACCGGTTCCTCCCCGCCGGCGTAGGTGGTCACCACGCCCGCGTGGGTGAGCGACGAGAGCACGTCCTCGAGACCACCCTCGACGTCGAGGATGTGGAGGCCGCCCTGCGGGACACCGCGGCGATCGAGATAGCGGCGGACAGGTGCGATCACTGCCCGCACCTCCTCGAGCGTCAGCGAGCGGTCGCGCACACCGAGCAGGGCCAGGGTGACCAGGCAGTTCACCGTCACCGGAGTGTTGCAGTTGATGCCGACCGCGACTTCGAAGGCGACCTTCTGCAGCGCCTTGCGGCGCAGCGCCCGTGTCTCCTCGGAATCCGTCGGCGCCGCGGACGGGTCGGCTGCCAGCGCCGGTGCGGTCAGGTCCGGATCCCCGCCGGCGACCAGCAGTTCGCGCATCGACACGGGATCGCCGAACCGCACGTACACGTTCCCGGCCCGCTTGCGCTGATTGCGGGCGTAGCGCACGAGCCATCCCAGGCCTTCGGGTTTCTTCGTCGCACCGGTCTGTTCGGCGGCGACCGCCGCGACCTCGGCGAGCCCTTCGTAGGTGATCGAGACCGGCACCAGCATCGCGTCCTCGACCCGTCCGCCGCGGATCGCGTTGGCCACGTAGCTGAGCAGCCCGTAGCGCGGGGCCCGGAGCTTGCCGGTCCGGGTCCGGCCACCCTCGAAATACCACTCGAGGTTGAACCGCTTGCTCAGCAGAAACGCGAAGTACTCCTCGAGCGCGGCCTTGTAGACGTCGTCGTCGGCGAAGCTGCGCCGGATGAACACCGTGCCGGTGCGGCGGGCGACGGGACCGATCGGCCAGAAGGTGAGGTTGGCTCCGCCCATGATGTGGTTGCCGGGAAAGTCGTTCGCCGCCAGGATGTCGCCCAGCACGAAGGCATCGGCGTAGGACCGGTGCGAGGGGAGGAAGACCAGGGAGTACCGGCGGTTGGACTCGCGCAGTGCGCGCAGACCGGCCTCGTCGGCGTGCACGGTCCATGCCGATGAGTGCAGCGGCCGCATCGCCTGCGTGAACAGGTCGGTGACCAGTCGTGACTGCACGGCCACGAGTTCGTCGAGCGAACTGCGTGCCCGCGCCTCGACCTCGGCGCGCGAGAGGCCGTGCTCGGCGGCGATCTCGTCGAGACGGCGCCGGAAGATCGGCGAGTCCATGATCTGGGCGGCGACGAGCCGCGGGACCTTGTAGCGGTCGCCGATCACCGCTCGCTCGGCGCGTTCGAGCGCGACGACGGCGCGACGGGTCACGTACCGTGCGAGTGCCCCGTCGTCGCCGTCACTGCCCTCCACCCTGAGCGCATCCCGCAGTTCGGACAGGCGGGCCGGTTGCGCGACGACGATCCGGTAGCGGTCGGCGCCCTTGCGCACGAGCCATTTCTGCAGCAGCAGATTCGGATTGCGTGGGTTCGTGAGGGCGAGGACGTCGGAGAACCGGACACGCCGCGCACCGTCGCGCTCTGCCGGGAGCCACACGACCCGCACGGGCAGGATCAGCGGATCGTCGGTGCGGGTCACGAGCTCCTCGGTGAGCACCCGGGAGTCGAGGTCGAGCGACTCGGGGTGGGTCGGCGTGCGGTACTCGGCGGGAAGCTCGTCCGAGCGCAGCCACTCCTCGATCATCGTCCGCTCGAGAGCTGTCGTGTACGCGACAACCGCCACCGTGGGTCCGTCGTCCGCCCGCACGGTGTCTCCTCGTACCCGGCTCGGTTGATCGTTCCTCATCTCACCCCGTCCAGAAGTCGCCCCGGTGTGAAAGCTACCTGTCGCGGACGGTTCGTTCGGGCGATCCGGACGAGAACGTGCACACTGTGCGGATGCACCGGTGGGCGCTGTGCGGATGCACCGGTGGGCGCTGTGCAGATGCACCGGGGGAGTGTCTGAACGACAATGTGGTGGACGGGACGACTCGGTGGGATCAGTCGACGGCAGGGAGGGCGCAGTGACCACAGGTGCCGGACCGGAGGGTGTCGGCTACGCGGGAGTGAGGGAGACGCATTCGTCGGTGGTCTTCTTCGTCGGCGACCGCGTGCACAAGCTGAAGAAGCCGCTCGACCTGGGTTTCCTCGACAACCGCACGCGTGAGGCCCGCGAACGGATCTGCCACCGGGAGGTGGAGCTCAACCGGCGTCTCGCACCGGACGTCTACCTGGGTGTCGCGGACGTCCACGGCCCGGACGGACAGCTGTGCGAGCACCTCGTCGAGATGGTGCGGCTGCCCGACGACCGGCGCCTGGCCGCGGCGGTCCGTCGAGGTGAGGACGTGTCGGCGGTGATCGACGAGGTGGCACGGCAGGTCGCCGCACTGCACGCCTCCTCGCCGCACGGTCCCGAGATCGACCGGTGTGCCTCCGCGGATTTCGTCGCCGAGTTGTGGGATCTCAGTCTCGACCATCTCGGCCGGCTGGAGGTGGGGGCGGATCGTGCCGGGGCGTTGACGCGGATCCGGGAGTCCGTGCACCGTTACCTCGCCGGTCGGACGGTGCTGTTCGACGAACGCATCGCGGCGGGCCGGGCCGTGGACGGACACGGCGACCTGCTCGCCGACGACATCTTCTGTCTCGACGACGGTCCGCGCATCATCGACTGCCTCGAGTTCGACGACGAGTTGCGCTACGGCGACGCCGTACTCGATCTCGCCTTCCTCGCAATGGATCTCGAACGTCTCGGTGCCGAGGCCGCGGCACGGCGGTTGCTCGAACAGTACGGCGAGGTCTCGGGCGATCACCCGCCCTCCTCGCTCGTGCACCACTACATCGCCTATCGAGCGTTGGTGCGCGCGAAGGTGACCGCTCTGCGCTACGAGCAGGGTGATGCAGCGGCGCGGGAGACGGCGACCGGTTTCGTCGAGCTGCTCGAGGGACATCTCGACCGGGGACGTGTGCGCATGGTGCTCGTCGGTGGTGTCTCCGCGACCGGCAAGACGACACTGTCGCGCACGGTCGGTGCGTATCTCGGAGCGGATGTACTGCGCAGCGACGTCGTCCGCAAGGAGTTGGCGGGTCTGCAACCCACCGACCGCACCGGCGACGGTACGGATGCCGGTCTGTACGCACCGGCGCATTCGGAGGCGACCTACGGGGAACTGCTGCGCCGCGCCGAGGTCGCTCTTGCCCGCGGGCGATCCGTCGTGCTGGACGCGACCTGGTTGTCGTCCGGGCAGCGCGACGCGGCCCGTAAGGTCGCGGACGGCGCCGCAGTGGACGTGATCGAGATCGAGTGCCGTGCGGACAAGGGAATCCTGTTGCAGCGGATGGCGTCCCGCGCCGATCGCGGCGACGATGCCTCCGATGCGACCCCTGCTGTGCTCGAACAGCAACTCCGTCGGCGGGATCCGTGGCCGGAGGCGGCGGCGATCGATACGGGTGTCGAGACTGTCGACGCGGCGCGGCTGGAGAACATGCTCGGTCCGGCGCCCTGGTGATCGCGCCCCGGGAACAGCGAACGGGGATCGCTTCGTCGAAGCGATCCCCGTCGGCCGGAACGGTCGGTTCTAGACCTTGCGGGCGATGAGCACCGGGCACGGGGCCTTGTGCAGCAGGTTCTGGCTCGTGGATCCGAGCAGGGCGGCGCGGAACTGGCCACGCCCGTGGCTTCCGACCGCGACGAGCTGGGCGTCGTCGAGGTGCGCGAGCAGGACCTTCGAGGCCGGGCCCCGGTCGATCACACGCTCGACGGTGACCTCGGGATGGCGATCGCTCCAGCCGGCCAGCGTCTCGGCGAGAACCGCGGTCTCCGAGGTCTCCACGGCATCCCAGTCGACCAGTGCGGCCGTGGCGCCGACACCGAGCGCGGCGTCACCGAGCCAGGAGTGCACTGCCCGGAGCGGAACCCCGAGGGCCGACGCGAGATCGAACGCGTGAGTGACTGCGGCAGCGGACAATTCGCTGCCGTCCACACCGACGACGATCGGCCGGGAATCGGGCAGCGGAGAATCGGTGTTGCCGCGCCACACGACCACCGGGCAGGGTGAATGGTTCGCGACGCGCAGAACGGTGGAGCCGAGCAGGAAGTTCTCCAGCGCACCCGCGCCGGTGGCGCCCATGACGACCAGGCGTGCGTCCTCGGCGGCCTCGAGCAGCGACTTGGCTGCGGGTCCGGGACCGATGAACCTGCTGATCTCGAGATCGGGGTGATCTGCGCGGACTCGTTCGGCGGCGTCGGCGAGGAGCTTTTTGCCGTCCTCCTCGAGCTGCTGGATCATCTGCGACTGCACCAGCACCGCGGCCTCGCTGTAGAAGATGCCTTCCGGGGGCATCGAGTGCACGAGGTGGAGGGGTGCTCCGATACGCGACGCGACGGCTCCGGCCCACCGCGCTGCCGCTACAGCCGTCTCGGAGCCGTCGACGCCTGCGACGACTGCCTTGCGGGTGCTCGGTGTGCTCATCGATATCTCCTTCTCGTTGCGGCGCGCGGCTTCCCGTGCGCCGGTCGGCTCGAGGCCACGTTACCGCCACGACGCGGCTGTGGCCCGGTGTCGACGATCTTCATGATCTCCGATCCGGGGTGCCCGGGCCAGGGCCTTCGGACCTCGATCAGGTCCACAATCGGCGGGCGGAGCGGAAGGCCTTCTTCCAGCCGCCGTCCAGATGCGCGGCCTGCGCGTCGCCGAGCTCGGTCTCGATGCGGAACAGGATCCCGAGCCCGAAACTGGTCTCGGCGGCGTGCCCCTGCTCGGAGAGCATGTCCAGGAGATGTTCCCGCGCCACGACGGAGTCCTGGAATTCACCGAGCAGATCCTGGAAGTCGTCGAACCGGTCGAGGATCCGTCCCGAACGCTTCGGGTGCAGCGGCGCGATCACCTCGATGGCGTACCGCATCCGCTTGGCGCCCTTGCGGGCCCGGTGCATCAGCGCGTCGCGCTCCGCCGGGTTCTCGGCGTCGCCGACCTTGTCGACGCGGCGTGAGACCTTCTTCGACAGCGCTGCGACCGCGTGCAGCAGTTCCTTCCGTGCCACCTTCGGTCGCGCCCCCGCCGCTTCGGTGGCGGGAGCGAGGTCGTCGATCGCTGCGTCGAGGCGGGTGAGCAGCCCGACATACCGATCCGAGTTCAAGGTGTCGACGGCCTCGAGGCGGGCGGACTCCGACCTGGCCGAGAAGTACTCGTCGATACGGGCCCTCGTCGCTTCCCGATGCGATTCGACCGGGATGTCGGCCACGCGATCCGCGAGCCGCTCCCATTGGACCTCGAGATCGCGTGAGGGGCTGAGACGTCTTCCGAGCCAACGGAGTTCGTCGACGAGATCGTGATCGACGACGATCTCGTCGGAATAGGTCTGCAGTGCGCTGCGCAGACGCCGCGCGGCCTTGCGCATGCTGTGCACCGCGTCGGGCGTGTCGCGACGGACCGCGATGTCCGACAGCTCCAGGGTGTGCAGTTCGCTCGAGAGATAGTCGCGTACCGGGAGCAACCCCTTCGCGATCGACGGGCGGGTGGGGATCAGGTCGCCGAGCACGCGGTGGAGCTTCGACGGGCTCTCCGAACGGGTGATGCCGACGGCCGCGAAGCGCTCCTCGAGCGCCGTGAGGAATCGGCCGACCGCCTTGTCGCCGAGGGTGGAATTCCACTCGACCTCGATCTCCTTCCAGCGGATCTCCGATCCGTCGGCTCCGCGCACGGCGTCGACATCGTCGACCACCACCTCCGCGACGAGGCCGCCGTCGGACGACCGGAGTCGGTGCCGATGTCGTCGGGTCACGAGCAGAGCGGCCAGGCTCAGCGGGGCGCCGCGCCGGATGCCGCGCAACAAGGACTCGAGGTCTGCGGGAACGTCCTCGGCCGAGTCGTCACCGAGAGGGAAGTGCAGTTCGGTGCGGGTGTCGATACCGGACGGCAGTTTGAGATGCCATCCCGCGTCGTCGCCGCCCTCGCGCCTCCGGAGCGTGATCTTCGAGCGCAGCAGGCTCAGCTCGGCGGTGTCGTAGTACTGGGCCGACAGTTCGAACCGGTCGACGTCGATCGCATCGACGGACGGCAGTCCCGTCAAGTCCGGAAGCGGCCGGTCGCCGGGGGCGGAGTACTTGCGTTCCGCCTCCTCCGCGACGGTCGCCGGCGATGTGCTGGGCATCCATCTACTCCTTCTCCGTCTATGTCGAGTCCACCTTGCCACGCGGTCCGATATGAGGGGGTTCGTCCGACTGTGATCTGCCGATACCGGGCAAAGGGCACTTCGGCCCTGGTCAAGGCCCGGTTCCGGGGTGATCATGGTTCGACGCGGGTCCGGAGGTAGTGATGAAGGTTCTTGTTTCGGTGGCCAGTCGGCACGGTTCGACCGCGGAGATCGCGACAGCGCTGGCCGCGTCGATGCGCCACCACGGCGCGCAGGTCGACGTGAACGCGCCCGAGCACGTCGACGAGGTCGACGCGTACGACGTCGTGGTGCTCGGCAGTGCCGTCTACCGCAGTCGCTGGCTGCGCAGCGCGCGGGAGTTCTCCGACCGGCACGCGGCCGAACTGCGCGAACGCGACGTCTACCTGTTCTCGTCGGGTCCCGTCGCCTCGGGCGGGAGGTCGGTGAACACGTGCTACGACGCGTGCGCCGTCGCCGAACGCGTCGAGGCCGTCGAACATCGCACCTTCCCGGGGAAGTTGGATCCGGCGGTGCTCGGCACCGGCGAACGGATGGTTGTCAGGATGGTCGGTGCCCCTTCCGGTGACTTCCGGGACTGGGACGCGATCGGTGCCTGGGGTGCGCGCATCGTGGCGCGCACGACCGCCCGGGAACACGATCTCGACGGCGTCGGTTCGGCTCCTGCGCGACGTGGGGCGCGCCGCTAGGCGGATATTCCACCCGGGCGGTCGGCCCGGATCCCGAGCCGGGCGATCAGCCCGAGCTTCCCTGATAGTGCGTGCTCAGTTCGGCTGCGCGGTCCCAGATCGACCAGTCGACCGGACGTTCCTCCAACTGGGCCTCGACCACCTCGAATCCGGCGTGCCAGGCGGCGCCGTGTGCGAGGGCGTCCTCCTCGTCGTCGGTGGTGTGGGTGAGGGTGAGCCAGCACCCGCCGGAGCCGTCCGGAGTGAGTTCCCAGTGCAGAACGTCGGTGTCCCAGAGGTATTCCAGGATCC
Source organism: Rhodococcus shunpengi (assembly GCF_048381395.1). Lineage (NCBI taxonomy): Bacteria > Bacillati > Actinomycetota > Actinomycetes > Mycobacteriales > Nocardiaceae > Rhodococcus > Rhodococcus shunpengi. The sequence goes on along the minus strand of NZ_JBLWIU010000030.1, from coordinate 48,469 downwards.
GTGCGGGCCGCACCGTGAGGACACTGCCCATGGTGGTGTGCCCTTCCGGAAGGCCGAAACGTCGGGTCTGTTCCTGCGTCGAGCGGAATTCGAGTGTGGCGCCGGGTGTGAGCTCGAACTCGACGTCGGCAGGGAACCAGGCGCGGAGATGGTGCGGATCGGTCAGGACCCGCCACACTCTCTCCGGCGAGTGGGGGAACGAGCGTTCGAACCGCAGGGCCACCCGCCCGTCATAGGTACGCGAGATGCTGCCGATTTCCATGGAAACCTCCAAGACGAGAACTCGCCGGTCAGCGGGGTCCTGGTGTGCTGTTACTCCATGCTGCCAGGTTTCGTCGGCTTACGAAGCGGGTCGGCCGACCTGTGATCGGATCGTGGAACGACAGGGACCTGGCCAGAAGCTGCAGCGGATTCGAATAGTCCTGCGGCCCAACCTCGTACACCTCCGGATAGAGGTTGTCGCCAAGGATGGGGATTCCCAGGGAGTTCATGTGTACCCGGAGTTGGTGCGTCCGGCCGGTCTCGGGACGCAATCGGTAACGCGCACGGCCGCCGGCCGTGCCTGTGACGTCGATCCGGGTGACGGCGTTGACGGGACCGTCGACCTCGCGTGCCTGCAGCACTCCGCGTTCCTTGACGATGCGGCTGCGGACCTCGCGAGGGAAGTCGAGATGCGGCGCCGCCGGGGCGATCGCCTCGTACTCCTTCTCGACGAGACGCCGGTCGAACAACATCTGGTACGCGCGTCGTGCCTCGCGCCGGACGGTGAACACCAGAACGCCCGCCGTGAGCCGATCGAGACGATGGACGGGGGACAGCTCGGGCAGATCCAGTTCCTTGCGCAACCGGACGACGGCGGTCTCCGTCACCCACGAGCCGCGCGGGGTGGTCGCCAGGAAGTGCGGTTTGTCCACTACGAGCAGGTTCTCGTCGCGGTGGAGGACGTCGATCTCGAAGGGGACGCGCTGTTCGGCGGGCGGATCACGGTAGAGATACACGAATTCGCGCGGGACGTACGGGGTCGAATGTGTGATCGCTGTGCCGTCCTGTACGACCACTTCGCCGCATTCGATCTTCTCCGCGATGCGCGTCGCATCGCTCGGGAAGCGCGCGAGCAGGAACTCCGCTATGGTCTCCCAACTGGGGTTTTCCGGCAGTCGCAGGCGGGTGGGGTTCAGGCCGTCGCGAACGGGGAGGGGAGCTTCGGGCACGGATCGTCAGGTTAGCGGTGCGAACGGAATGCGAATGCCGAGGGCCCGACGATAACGCTGCCGGACTTTCCACGATAACGATTGTGTGCAAGCCTGCTTAAGGTTTCTGCACCGTCGATACCCTGGGACGGAAGTGAAGAATGTTACTGGAGTGCAAGGGGAGCTTGTTGTGACGATTTCGGCGAAGACCGGAACCCGTCGGCGGGGGGGACGCGCTCTCGTACGGCTGCTGGTGGCGGCACTGGTGCTTCCGCTGGCACTCGCGTTCAGCGGGCTCGGTGCCGGCACGGCTGCGGCCGACCCGTACGAACGCTTCCACGAGGACATGGTCGCCGCACCGGGTGGGGTCGGGGCGATCAAGGTGCGCATCTGGCGAGCGAACAACGGCAGCAACAAGGCCGTCTATCTGCTCGACGGTCTGCGCGCCACCGACGACGTGAGCGGCTGGGAACACGAGACCAACGCGGCGTGGCTCGCCGATCACGGCGTCAACGTGATCATGCCGGTGGGTGGACAGTCGAGCTTCTACGCCGACTGGTACGCGCCGAGCAATTTCAACGGCCAGCCCTACACCTACAAGTGGGAGTCCTTCCTCACCCAGAACCTCCCCGACCATCTCGCGAACGCCTATGGCATCGACCGCAACAACAACGCGGTGGTCGGCCTGTCGATGGGCGGTAACGCGGCGCTGATCCTGGCCGCCTACCACCGCGACCAGTTCAAGTTCGCCGGCTCGCTCTCGGGTTACCTCAACCTCTCGGCTCCGGGTATGCGCGAAGCCATCCGTCTCGCCATGCTCGACGCCGGCGGATACAACGCCGACGCGATGTGGGGACCGCCCTGGAACCCGGCGTGGCTGCGTCACGACCCGTTCGTCGCGGCGCCGCAGCTGCGCGGCCTGCCGATGTGGATCTCCGCGGCGAGCGGCCTGCCCGGCCAGTACGACCGGCCGAGCTCGCTGGTGGGCAGCTTCAACACGACCAACGCCATGGGTCTCGAAGCGCTCGCCCGCACGCAGAACCGTGCCTTCCAGGTGCGCCTGCTGACCTTGGGGATCGACACCGCACACTTCTCGTTCCCGATCGTCGGTACCCACTCGTGGGGCTACTGGCAGGACGAGCTGTGGGCGATGCTCCCGATGCTCAAGTCCTCGATTGGCGCCTGACGCCACCACATCGCTGGCCGGCCGCACCGTCGTCGTGACGGGGGCCACCAGCGGGGTGGGTGAAGCGACGGCCCGGGCCCTCGGGGCTGCCGGTGCCACCGTCGTCCTCACCGGTCGCAACGTCGACCGGGGCAAGCGCATCGCCGACGAGATCGGCCCCCGGGCCGAGATGATGTCGCTCGATCTCGCCGACCTCTCGGCGATCCGTGCCTTCGCGGACGCCTTCGCCGATCGGCGGATCGACATCCTGGTCAACAACGCCGGGGTCATGGCGGTGCCGCTGCGTCGCACCGCCGACGGGTTCGAGATGCAGATGGGAACGAACCATCTCGGACACTTCGCCCTGACCGGACTGCTGTTGCCGCGCATCACCGGTCGCGTCGTCACGGTGTCGAGTGCCGCCCATCTGATCGGCCGGATCGATCTCGACGACCTCAACTGGGAACGCCGCCCGTACAACCGCGCCGCTGCGTACGCACAGTCGAAGCTCGCGAACCTGCTGTTCGCGCTCGAGCTCGAACGACGACTCGCCGCGGTCCGCTCACCGCTGCGCGCCGTCGCGGCCCATCCGGGCTACGCGGCGACCGAAGTGGGCAGTCACACGGGGACGTGGTTCGACCGGTTGTTCGGTTTCGGCAAGACGATCCTGCAGCGCACCCCGGACCAGGGAGCCGAATCAGTCGTGCTCGCCGCTTCCGATCCGGGCATCGCGGGCGGCTACATCGGTCCGCGTTTCCTGCTCTACGGAGCGCCCGGTGTCGCCGGCGTGGGGCGTCGCGCCCGCGACCGCGAGACCGCGACGCGGCTGTGGGAGTTGTCGGAGAAACTCACCGGAGTCCATGTCGAGATCGGCTGATACGCGTCGTCGCCCGCACCCCGTGACCGCAGCCCGACGGGCGCCGTGTGGTCACGGGGTGCGGCGCATCGGCACGTGGTCGATCCCGGCCTCGAGGTAGTTTGCTCCGGTGCGCACGAACCCGAATCGCGCGTACCAGTGCTCCAGGTACGCCTGCGCCGAGATGTCGACCACCCCCGGACAGGTCCCGAGCGCCACCTCGATCAGCTCTGCGGCGAGGCCGCGCCCGCGTGCGTGCCGGGCGGTGGCGACACGGCCGATGTGGGCGATGTCCCCGTCGTCGTGGAGCACGCGCAGCGTCGCGAGAACGTCGTCCCCCTCCCGCGTCCAGAACAGTTCGGTGGTCGGGTCGAGATCGCGGCCGTCGAGTTCCGGTTCGCTGGTGATGCCCTGCTCGAAAACGAACACGTCGGTCCGCAGAGCGACGATCCGGTACAGGCTCTCGGGGTCGGTCTTCCTCAGCGGGGCATGATGGATGGATGGCACGTCCCGATCGTAGGGGGCGGGGCTTCACCCGCCCGTCGTGAACCCCTCGAGGAGTCCCGCATAGCGCTTCGGCGGGGGAGTCGCGAACTCTTCTCGCTTGCCGGTCGCCAGCCCCATCGTGACCAGCGACTGTACGGTCAGCGTCGCGGCCGCGACACCGTCCACCACCGGCACGCCGATCTCCGCGGAGATGTGCGCACACAGGTCGGCCATCCCGGCGCAGCCGAGCACGATGGCGTCGGAACCGTCCTCGTACAGGGCGTCGAGGCACGCCTCGGTGACGATCTTGCGTGCGTCGGGATCGCTGTCGAGGGCGAGCACCGGCAGGTCGCACGCGTGCACGCCCCGGCACGCGTCGCGCATGCCGTAGCGGTGCGCGAGGTCCCACGCGCGTCCGGTCGTGCGGGCCAGCGTCGTGACGACGGAGAATCCGCGCCCCAGGACCGCGGCGGTGTGCATGGCGGCCTCGGCGATGCCGACGACGGGCCCGGCGGCGAGCTCGCGCGCCGCGTCCAGCCCGGGATCGCCGAAGCACGCGATGACGTAGCCGTCGACGCCGTCGCGTTCACCCTTCTCGATCTCGGTGAGGATGCCCGGCACGGCGAGTGCCTCGTCGTAGTGGCTCTCGATCGACGGAGGTCCCATCGCGGGGCTGACCGCCTCGACGCGTGTGCCCGGACCTGCGACGGTCCG
>NZ_JBLWIU010000030.1:0-44047 GCF_048381395.1 Rhodococcus shunpengi | reverse complement strand
CACGCCTCGATCGTGGCGGTCATCGACCACGTGGTGTTCGGGTTGACGACCTTGATGAACATGGAGGATCAGCCTGCTTCCTGTGCGACCCGGTCGGGGAGACGGACTGCGAGGCGGGTACGGGTCGCGAGCAGGTGGTAGACGACGAAGCCGAGACCGCAGCCGATGAACCAGCTGTACTGGGCGGCGGTTCCCATGCCGGGAGCATCGTTGAACAGCACGGGGATCATCGCGATCACGGCGCCGACGACGGTCGCGATCACCGCGGCCGGGTTGTAGCCCTTGCGGTAGAAGTACGCACCCTTCTCCGACATCGTGAAGAGGTCGTCGACGATCACCTTCTGCTTGCGCACGAGGTAATAGTCGGCGATGAGGATGCCGAACAGCGGACCGATGAACGCGCCCAGGGTTTCCAGGGTGTAGTGGATGACCTCGGGGTTGTTGTACAGATTCCACGGGGTGATGAGCACCGAGCCCACCGCGGCGATCATGCCGCCGGCGCGCCAGCTGATCTTCTGCGGGCTGACGTTCGAGAAGTCGAAGGCCGGCGAGATGAAGTTCGCGACGATGTTGATGCCGATCGTGGCGATGGCGAAGGTCAGCGCGCCGAGCACGATCGCGAAGGTCGAATCGATGCGGGCGACGGTCTCGACGGGGTCGGTGATCAATTCGCCGTAGACAGGCAGCGTGAGCGACGCGGTGATCACCACGAGCAGCGAGAAGACCAGGAAGTTCACCGGCAGACCGAGGAAGTTGCCCTTCTTGACGGCGGCGTAGGACTTCCCGTACCGGGAGAAGTCGCCGAAGTTGAGCATCGGACCGGAGAAGTACGAGACCACCAGGGCGATCGCGCCGAGCATGACCGGCACCGACGACCATCCGGTGTGCGTGACCTCGCCGAGGGTCAGATCGATCGCGCTCCAACCGGCCTGGGAGATCAGGTAACCGCACAGCAGGAACATCACGACGTAGACGGCAGGGCCGCAGAAGTCGATGAACCGTCGGATCGACTCCATGCCGCGCCAGAACACGCAGGCCTGCAGCACCCAGAGCGTCAGGAAGCTGACCCATCCGAGTGCGGACAGGCCGGCGAATCCGTAGTCCTCGACCACCGCGTACGGCGCGAGCGAGGGGAACAGCTTGATCAGTACCACGTCCAGTGCTGCCGAGGCGAGGAAGGTCTGGATCCCGTACCACGCCACCGCGATCAGGCCGCGGATGATCGCGGGGATGTTCGCGCCGAGAACGCCGAAGACGCTGCGGCAGATCACCGGATAGGGCACGCCCGTGACCTGGCTGGGTTTGGCGACGAGATTGCAGAAGAAGTAGACGATCGTGATGCCCACGAGCAGGGCCACGAGGACCTGCCAGCTGGCCAGACCGAGAGCGAACAGGCTGCCGGCGGTGACGTACCCACCCACGCTGTGGACGTCGGACATCCAGAACGCGAAGATGTTGTACGAGCCCCACCGCTGGTTCTTCAGCGGGGCGAGGTCGTCGTTGGTCAGCCGCGGGTCGTATCCGGTCGTGGGCGGCGGGGGTGCGGTGGGGACGCTACCGGCGCTCGGTGTCAGCACTTCGGTCATGCCTGCTCCTGTGCGAGGGGGAGCCGCCCGTGCCCCGGTGCGAGGCCGGTGGGCGGAGTCGAATCGATCGACGGAACATCAACGGCAGTGGTGAATTCCGATGTGCAGACCGTAACGGGGCGATATTGCCGGGGAGTTACCCGAAATGTATATCTTCGGCGGGAAGCAGGCCGGATTCGGCGGTGAGGCCGGAGATGGCGACGTCGAGATGCCGGTTGTGGTGTTCGGACGCCGCGAGCAGCGCGTCGGTGTCGCGCGCCAGGAAAGCGGTGAGCATCGCCTCGTGCTCGCGGTGGAGTTCGGCGCGCTCGGAATCGCTCACGTGCACCATCGGCTGCACGGGTTCGGTGATGTTCCAGGCATATTCGAGCATGTGCAGCAGGCGGTGCATGCGGGACGGCCTGGTGAGGGCCATGTGGAAGACGCGGCTCTCGCGGTGATAACCACGCGAGTCGCTTTCCTGCACAGCGCGTTCGAGAATTCGATGCGACTCCTCGACGCGCCGGTCGTCCTCCTCGGTGGCGTTGCGCACGGCCGCCGCGAGCGACGCCGATTCGAGAGTCTCACGGACGAGGTACATCTCGCGCAGCTCCGCGATCGTCAGCTGGGCGACGATGTATCCGTGGTTCTGCCGGTGGGTCACGAGGCCTTCGCCGATGAGGGTCTTGAGTGCCTCCCGAACCGGGATGCGGCTCACCCCGAACAACTCTGCGACCTCCCCGACGGGGATCGGCGTGCCCGGGGGTGCGGCTCCGGAGAGGAAGGCGCGGCGCAGCTCCTCGAGGATCACGTCCTGTGGGCGGCCCGGTACGTCGACGCGGAGCTCGTCCAGCAACGCGGATCTACGGCGTGGTGCCACGACCGGGTCCTCCTTCGTCACCGGAATGCGAGTGCTCGACTCCGCGAAGGTAGACCCGTCGTGTTACGTCCTCGTCTCCGCTGCGTGACAGGGATGCGCCCTCACGCGCCGCCGCGCGGAGGGAAGGTCGGCAGCGTCGGCATCGGCCGCGGCGTGGTGGGCGTACCCGTGGTGGGGCGAGGCGTCCCCGTGTTCGGCGCGTCGCTCTCCTCGGTGTCCCGGCGGGGGCGGTCCTCGTCCGGCTCGGTGTCGCGTCCGGGCCCGCCGCGCCTGGTGAAACCACCGGCGGTCGACGTCGCCGTGGTGGTGGGGGCGGCGGTGGATTCCGCATCCGGCTCGGCGGTCGGTGCCGAGGTGATGGTCACCACCGGTGCCTCGACCTCGGGTTCCTCCGTCGTCGTCTCCGCGGCCTCGGTGGTCGTGGTCTCGGTCGTCGCTGCGGTCGTGGTCGTCGCGACCGGCGACCCCATGTCGAGTGTCGGCTCGGCGGCAGGACGCAGGACCTGTCGCTCGACGGGCTCGGCCTGCGGGAACACGAACAATGCGCCGACACCCAGCACCGCGAACACCGCCACCGATGCCGCGATGACGGGAACGGTGCGCTTCGCCCGGCGATCGCGACGGGGGAAGCCCTCCCGGTCCAGCGGTTCGAGGCGGCGCCCGAGATCGATCAGTTCCGCCTCCGAGGGCTGCACCGCGAGCAGCCGTCCCCGCAGGTGCGCGGGTAGGGGAGTGAAGGGGAGAAGCGAGAACGTTCCGAGAGCGTTCGGCACCCGGGGCACCGCACGGTCGACGAAGTCCTGCGCATGGGCGAGGACACGTCCGTCGCCGCCGGAGCCGAGCATTGCCTCGATCTCGTGGGACGAGAAGTGATGCCGGACCGTGAGGTCGACGACCTCGCGGGCGGTGCCGTCGAGCAGGTGGACCGCCTCACGGACGTCGAGCACCTCGGAGGCGGCCTGATAGGCGGGGTCGGCCGCGGGGAGATATTCGAGGGCGGAGCCGGTGCGCTCGAGCACGCGGATACATTCGGCGCGGACCACGGCGTAGAGCCAGGCCCGCAGGAGGCTCTCGTCGCGCAGCGAACGGATCCGCGCGGTCGCCGTCCAGACCGCGTCGTACACCACGTCCGAGGCCGACGACACGGCGACGAAGCCGCACGCGTAGGCGTACAAGCCGGGGGCGAAACGATCGAAGACCGCTGCCGTGGCGTCCGGCTCCCCGTCCCGCAACGCTGCGGCGAGTTCGCGGTCCGGACGTCCGGGGTGGTGCCCCATCGATGGAACCTCCCTGTCGTGCATGCGCCCCCGCGCGCCTGCGGTCGTGAGTTCCGGGGAAGTCTACGAGCAGGTGCGCCCCACGGCGAGGACGCGATCCATCGGGCCCGTCGACGCCGGAAACGGGGGTGTCGCCACGCGGCGCGCGTCCGTAGGGTGGCGGGCATGGGGTGGACCACGAACGATATTCCGGATCTGTCGGGACGCACGATGGTCGTGACGGGGGCCAACAGCGGACTCGGTGCGGAGACCGCCCGGGCGCTGGCGCGGGCCGGTGCCGAGGTGGTGCTCGCCTGCCGCGATGTCGCCAAGGGTGAGGCGGTCGCGGCCGACCTCGGCGACCGCGCGACCGTGCGCCGTCTGGACCTGGCGGATCTCTCGTCGATCCGTGCGTTCGCCGACGAGGCGCGTGCCCGGCACGAGCGTATCGACGTCCTGGTCAACAACGCCGGTGTCATGGCGGTGCCGCTGCGGCGGACGGCCGACGGTTTCGAGATGCAGATCGGGACCAATCACTTCGGCCACTTCGCCCTCACCGGGTTGCTGCTCGACCGCATCACCGACCGGGTGGTGACGGTCAGCAGCACGATGCACCGCATCGGCAGCATCGATCTCGACGACATCGACTGGGAACGTCGCCGCTACGAACGGTGGCTCGCCTACGGGCAGTCGAAGCTGGCGAACTTGTTGTTCGCGTACGAACTGCAGCGGCGCCTCAGCGCCGCCGGATCGAGCGTGAGTTCGCTTGCTGCACATCCGGGTTATTCGTCGACGAATCTGCAGTACCGCAGCGAGTCCTGGCACGGGAAGATCGTCGAACTCGTCACCCCCATCATCGGGCAGTCCCCGCAGCAGGGCGCACTCCCGACTCTTTACGCGGCGACCTCGCCGGAGGCGGAACCGGGCGGCTACTACGGGCCGGATTCCTTCTTCGAGATGCGCGGCCGGCCGAAGCGGGTGCAGTCCACCTCGCGGTCACGCGACGAGATCCTGGCGCGGAGGTTGTGGGAACTGTCCGAGCGGCTGTGCTCCGTCGAGTACTCGATGCCCTAGAGCGTCGATGCCGTAGCTCCTGCAGGGCTGCAGTCCTGCAGGGCTGCAGTTCTCAGGTCAGGGTGAACGAGACCGGCGGCAGATCGTCGCGCCGGCACAGTCCGGTCTGATCCACGAGGTCGAGGGTGCGCAGATAACGCCGGACCAGATCGCCTGCCGAGAGCCCCGCATCCGATGCGGTGCGCAGGGCGGCGGCGAGTCCGTCCCCGCGTGCCCAGCGGTGGATCGCGGCGACGGCGATCGGATCCGGATCCGGCCCCACTTCCAGGCCGAGACGCTCTTCGCGTCCGGCGAGTTCGCTCCACAGCCGTGAGGTGGCGCGCAGCGCCTCGTCGATCGCCGGGGTGGTGCGTCCCGGGACTCCGACGGTGCGGCGCCGGGTCTCGCCCAGAGCGCTCGAGGCGACGGCGGCGAGTTCGGCCGGTGTCAGCCCCGACCACGCGCCCGTCCGCACGCATTCGGCGACGAGAAGGTCGTTCGCACAGTAGATCCGGCCCAGGCGACGACCGTCGTCGGTGACGTAGGCCGACCCGCCCATCGGGTCGCGGAGCAGATAACCCCGCTCCTCGAGCAGATCCAGTGTGCGATCGAAGGTCTCGACGAGGCGGCCGGTGACCGTGTCGATCTGCGACCGCATCCGTTCGGTGTCGCCGTACACCGCGGCGCGTCGTGCCGAGAGAGCGAGAAGGCGCTCCCTGTCGCCGCGTCGATGCGCGGGATGCGACCGCACCGCCCGTGCCAGCGACGTCACCAGCTCGGCCGAACCGGAGCGCCGTGCCTCGGCGAGTCGGTCGCACAGGTGCCGGTACTCGGTGAAGCCCTCGACGTCCCCGAGTTCGGTGTCGAGATCACGCAGCGCCGTCGTGTTCGCGCGGACGGCGTCGGTGAGCGCCGCGACGGATCGTTCGGCCTGGAACTGGGCGAACGAGCGTCGCAGGAACTCCCGGGAGCCGGGGATGCCGCGACCGGCGACCAGGTTGACCGCGGTGTTGTAGCCCACGCGCAGCGAACTGTGCAGCGGGTACGAGCGTGCACCGGCGAGGCCGGCGACGGTCGCGGGGGCGGCCTCGGGACTCCACAGCACGACGGCGTGGCCTTCGACGTCGATGCCGCGCCGGCCGGCACGACCGGTGAGCTGGGTGTACTCGCCGGGGGAGAGGCGCACCGGTCCGTCGGCGGTGGGTTTGACAAGGCGTTCGAGGACGACGGTGCGCGCCGGCATGTTCACGCCCACGGCGAGGGTCTCGGTGGCGAACACGACCCGCACGAGACCGCGGGCGAACAACTCCTCGACGGTGTGACGGAAGGCCGGGATCAGGCCGGCGTGGTGCGCGGCGAAACCGCGTTCGAGTCCTTCGAGCCACTCTGTGTGACCGACGGCGTCGAGATCGGCAGGCGGCAGGGCGGCGGTGTGCCGGTCGGCGACCGCACGGATCTCGGCGACGTCGGCCGCCTCGGTGAGACGGACCGACGATTCGAGGCATTCGGTGACGGCGTCGTCGCAGCCGTTGCGGCTGAACCGGAACCAGATGGCCGGCAACAGTTGTTCGGCCTCGAGCCGGGCGACGACCTCGGGCAGGTCGGCACCGGCCGGTCCGGGTGCTCCGCGTGCACGTCGCCGTCGTCGTCCACGGCCGGTCGCGGGGCCGGGCGCGGCCTCGACGAGCTGACGGTGGGCGATGTACCGCTCGAGGGTCTCGTCGACGGTGCCGGACGGGGACAGCAGGTCGAACAGCCGCCCACCGGCGAGCATGTGCTGGGTGAGCGGGACGGGCCGGGTCTCCTCGACGACGATCGCGAGGTGGCCGCGGACGCCGCGCAGCCAGCCACCGAACTCCTCGGCGTTGCTCACCGTGGCCGACAGGCTGGTCAGCCGCACGTCGTCGGGGAGCGAGAGGATCGCTTCCTCCCACACCGCGCCGCGTTCGCGGTCGGCGAGATAGTGCACCTCGTCCATGACGACGTGGGTGAGTCCGTGCAGGAGCGGAGAGCCGCCGTGCAGCATGCTGCGCAGCACTTCGGTGGTCATGACGACCACAGGCGCGTGCGGGTCCAGCGAGATGTCGCCGGTGAGCAGACCGACCCGGTCGTCGCCGAACCGGCGCGACAGGTCGAGATATTTCTGGTTGCTCAGCGCCTTGATGGGGGTGGTGTAGAAGCAGCGTCCGCCCGCTGAGAGTGCGAGACGGGCGGCGAATTCACCGACGACGGTCTTGCCCGCCCCAGTGGGAGCGCACACCAGCACGTCGCGGTCGTCCTCGAGGGCGCGGCAGGCCTCGACCTGGAAGTCGTCGAGGGGAAAATCGAGTTCGGTCGCGAACAGCGAGAGCTGCGACCGGTCCTGCGTGCGCACATGTCCACGCTACGGGTCGGCGTGGACACGTGCGCAGCGCAGGGGCACGTCACTCGCTCGTCACCCCTCGGGGATGACTCAGTCGTCCGTCACCTCGAGGGTGACGTCGATGTTTCCGCGGGTGGCGTTGGAGTACGGGCACACCTGGTGGGCCTTCTCGGTGAGCTCGAGCGCCTGCTCGCGGGGGAGGTTCGGCAGGGTCACCTCGAGGGTGACGGCAAGACCGAATCCGCCGCCGTCGGTAGGGCCGATGCCGACACGGGCGCCGACCGCGGAGTCGCTGACGTCCGCCTTCTCCTGCCGGGCGATCATCTGCAGCGCCGAGTGGAAGCACGCGGCGTATCCGGCGGCGAAGAGCTGTTCGGGGTTGGTGCCCTTGCCGCTGCCGCCCATCTCGGTGGGGATGGACAGGTCGACGTCGAGCTTGCCGTCGCTGGTGCGGGCGTGGCCGTCGCGGCCTGCTCCGGTGGCGAGTGCTTCGGCGGTGTAGATGATGTTCACGATGTCCTGCCTTTCTTCGAGAGTGCGCCGGGTGCTTCCTGCAACGCGGCGGTCAGGCGGTGGAGCGTCTCGCGCAGCGCGACCAGTTCGTCGACGTCGAACCGGCTGTCCCGCGTCACGCAGCCGGGGATGTCCGCGGCCTCTGTCCGGAGTGCATCTCCCGCTTCGGTGAGGTGGACGACGACACGACGTTCGTCGGTCTGCTGCCGGCGTCGTTCGACGTATCCGGCGGCCTCGAGCCGTTTGAGCAGGGGGGACAGTGTGCCCGTGTCGAGATCGAGCGAGTCGCACAGATCCTGCACGCCTCGCGCGTCGCGTTCCCACAGTGCCAGGAGCACGAGGTACTGCGGGTAGGTGATGCCCAGCCGATCGAGATGCGGCCGATAGGCGGCCGTGATGGTGCGGGAGGCGCGGTAGAGCGCGAAGCACACCTGCTGGTCGAGTTCGAGTGGAGACGGCACGGGAATGAATGTAGCGCCCCGTTTTGTTGTGCACAACATTAATGGCCACAACTCGATACGTGTTCCAGATCACTTCCATGTGGGAATTGAGAGAACTCTGGGCACGTTAGTTGAGTGAGAATGGCTCAAGTTCGACAGAAAGGCTTCGGAATGCCGGCATTCTTCGGGCCTGGTGGCCCCGGCCGAATCGACATCACACGTTTCATGAGCCGCGGTACCCAGGACCTCCTCGCCCACGCAGCGCGTTACGCCACCGACCGTGGTGACGCGGAACTCGACGTGCTGCACCTCCTTCGCGCGATGGCGGAGCAGGATCCGTCCCGCACGGTCATGACGCGCGCCGGAGCCGACCCCGCCGACGTCGCTGCCGCCGTCGACCAGCGGCTGCCGCAGAGCCGCCCCGGTGAGGCCGTCTCCGCACCCGCACTGACCGGTGCAGTGAAGACCGCACTCCTCGAAGCGCACCAGCTCTCGCGTGCGCTCGGCTCCACCTACATCGACCCCGAGCACCTGTTCTTCACGCTCGCGGCCGACCAGACCCGCGCTCCTGGACGTCTGCTGGCATCGCTGGGCGTGACGCCGCAGTCGTTGCAGACCGCGTTGCAGCCCACCCCCGCAGCTCCCGTCGCGGAGGAAACCCCGACGCCGACGCTCGACAAGTTCGGCGTCGACCTCACCGAGCGGGCCCGCGGCGGCGGCATCGACCCCGTCATCGGCCGTGCCGACGAGATCGAGCAGACGATCGAGATCCTCGCCCGACGCACCAAGAACAACCCGGTGCTCGTCGGTGAGGCCGGCGTCGGCAAGACCGCCATCGTCGAAGGACTCGCCCAGCGCATCGTCGACGGCGACGTCCCGGACATCCTGCAGGACAAGCGGATCGTCCAGCTCGACCTGACGGCGATGGTCGCCGGAACCCGCTACCGGGGCGACTTCGAGGAACGCCTCACCGCGGCACTCGACGAGATCACCGCCCAGCAGGGGAAGCTCATCGTCTTCATCGACGAGATCCACACCGTCGTCGGCGCGGGCGCCGGCAACGAGGGCGCGATGGACGCGGCGAACATCCTCAAGCCGAAGCTCGCCCGCGGTGAACTGCACGTCGTCGGTGCGACCACCCTCGACGAGTACCGCAAGCACATCGAGAAGGATCCGGCACTCGAACGTCGTTTCCAGCCGGTCACGGTCGACGAGCCCGCCCGCGACGACGCCGTCGCGATCCTGAAGGGTCTCGCCGATCGGTACGCCGAGTTCCACAAGGTCCGGTACACCGACGAAGCGCTCGAAGCGGCCGTCGACCTGTCGATGCGGTACCTGCCCGACCGGCACCTGCCGGACAAGGCGATCGACCTCGTCGACCAGGCCGGTGCACGACTGCGCCTGCGGGTGCCGCGCACCGACGTGACCGAACTGCGTTCGCGGCTGGACGAACTCGAAGCCGAGAAGGATCGCGCGGTCGAGGCCGAACAGTACGAGGAGGCCTCGCGCATCCGCGACGAGATCCTGCGCATCCAGACGCGGATCGATGGTGGTGAGGGCGACGGCGAGGGAACTCCCACCGTCGACCCCGAGCTGATCGCCGAGATCGTCTCGCGGGCCACCGGGGTCCCCGCCTCGCAGATGACCCGTGCCGAGAAGGAGAGGCTGCGCACTCTCGAGGACGAGCTGCACAAGCGTGTCGTCGGGCAGGACGAAGCCGTCCACGCCGTGGCACGCGCCGTGCGGCGCAGCCGCTCCGGCATGAGCGACCCGCGTCGTCCGGTGGGCAGCTTCCTGTTCCTCGGTCCCACCGGCGTCGGCAAGACCGAGCTCGCGAAGGCACTCGCCGAGGTTCTCTTCGGTGACGAGCGCACCATGCTGCGCGTCGACATGAGCGAGTTCGGCGAACGCCACACCGTGAGCCGTCTCGTCGGCGCCCCTCCCGGTTACGTCGGCTACGGCGAGGCCGGGCAGCTCACCGAACAGGTGCGTCGTCACCCCTACTCGGTGGTGCTGCTCGACGAGATCGAGAAGGCGCACCCGGACGTGTTCAACACGCTGCTGCAGGTCCTCGACGACGGTCGCCTCACCGACGGTGAGGGACGCACGGTGGACTTCACCAACACCGTCGTCATCATGACCAGCAACCTCGGTTCGGACATCATCTCGAGCCGCGGTGGCGCGCTCGGCTTCACCACCGGTGACGCCGAGGCGGCCGAGAAGCCGCTGCGCGATCGGGTCATGGGACGGCTGCGCGAATCGATGCGGCCGGAGTTCCTCAACCGCATCGACGAGATCGTGATGTTCCGCAAGCTCGACGACGACCAGCTGCATCGGATCACCGAGCTGCTGCTCGACGACAGCCGGAAGCGGCTGCAGAGCAAGGGGATCGATCTGGAGTTCACCGCCGACGCGGTGGCGTGGATCGCCCGCAACGGTCACCAGCCCGAGTTCGGTGCCCGTCCGTTGCGCCGCTCGATCTCCCGGGTGGTCGACGACCGCATCGCCGACATGCTGCTCGACGACGCGCTCGCCGAGGGCAACCGGGTCACGGCGGACGTCGTCGAGGACGAACTGCTGCTCCAGGTGAGCTGACCCGCACGACGAGGACGGGGAGAGATGCCACGGCATCTCTCCCCGTCCCGCGTTCGGGCGGTGGTCAGCGGGCGGTGAGACGACGGATCGCCTCGAGCGGCAGATGCAGCCACGAGGGACGGTGCCGTGCCTCGTAGACCACCTCGTAGACCGCCTTGTCGAGCTCGTAACCGCGCAGCAGGACGTCGGAGTCCCGCGGATCCGTGCCCGAGGCGGCCGCGTAGCCGTCGCAGAAGGCGGCGCAGTTGCGTTCGGCCCACTCCCGGGCCCGGAACTCCCGCTGCGACTCCACCGCCGTGCCCTGTTCGGATTCACGGATCGAGTGGTGCGCGGCGTAGTCGAACGACCGCAGCATTCCCGCCACGTCCCGGAACGGACTGTCGGGTTTGCGGCGCTCCTCGAGGGACTTCGCGGGTTCGCCCTCGAAGTCGATGAGCAACCAGCGCTCCGGGGTGCGCAGCACCTGCCCGAGATGCAGGTCGCCGTGGATGCGGTGCACCGGAACCTGACCCAGCGCCGCGACCTCCTCGAACCGGGCCCGGACCGCGTCGGTGAGTTCGGCGAGCTCGGGGACCTCGGCCGCTGCACCCTCGAGCCGGCGGATCATGCCCTCGGCCAGTTCGGCGGCGGCGCGCTCGTCGGTGCCGAGCGCGGAGCCGAGATGGGCGTGCACATCCGCCACGGCCGCACCGATGCGATGGGATTCCCCAGCGAAGTCGGTGCCCACCTCGTCGGCACGCAGGTCTCCTTCGAGGAGCAGGTCCCGGACACTGCCGAGCGCCATCGACCAGCCGTCGGCCGAGTTCGCCGCGAAATCCTGCACCATCGCCAGCGTGGTGCGGACCCCGTCCACCTCCGCTTCGATCCACGCCCGGATCGGGGCGATCGACCGACATCCGTCCTCGCCGAGCGCGAGCGGCAGCTCGACGTCCGGATTGATGCCGAGCGTGAGCCGACGGAACATCTTGAGCAGCAACTTCTCTCCGAGGACCACAGAGGTGTTGGACTGCTCCGCGCTCAGCGCACGCCCACGCAGGCCCGGTTCGATGACCGCGCCCGGCACGGTGTGGAGATCCACCGGGCCGGCGGGGGTGCCGCTCGCCAGATTGCGCGAATACCGGTCGAGGATCTCCTGATCGCGGAGGCCGTCGTAGACGTGCAGGCCGTGGTCGTGGGAGTCGTCGGGGCCGACCACGCTCCACGACTGCAGTTCCTCGGGGAGATGGGAACGGAAACCGAGGGGCACCTGATAGATCTGGTCCGCGGTCGAGTCGAACGAGACCTTCACGATCAGGTGGTCGGCCCCGAAACCGGCCTCTTCCACGAGCGGATGACGAAGGACGACACCGATCCCGGTGATGGTGTGGCCCTTGGCCGCGAACCATCGCTGGTGCGGCATCCATTCGCGCAGATCCTCGACGAGCCGTTCGTCCGGGTAGAGCTCGTTGTTGGTCGTCACGGCTGCACCGCCGCTTCCGCTTCGCTGCTCACCGGGTGTTCGCCCGGTCCCTCCTTCGACGGATCGGGTTGCAGGGCGAACCAGAAGAATCCGTGACCGGGCAGGGTGATCATGTACCCCTCCTCCGTGATCGTCGGGAACGGGACGGACCCGGTCAGCTCCACCGGGATCCACCCGGCGAAGCGCGACAGATCGAGGACGACCGCCTGCGGATAGCGCGACAGGTTGTTCACGCACAGGATGACGTCGCTGTAGTTGCGTTCCGGGCCGGGCGACATCTCGCGCAGATAGGACAGGATCGCGGGATTCGCGCTGCCGAGTTCGGTGAACGAGGCCTTGCCGAAGGCGGGATGCTGCTTGCGGACCTGGATCATGCGACGCGTCCAGTGCAACAGCGAGTTCGTCGAGTTCATCTGCGATTCGACGTTCACCGCCTGGTACCCGTAGGTGGGATCCATGATCACCGGCAGGTACAGCCGGCCCGGGTCGGCGCGGGAGAAGCCCGCGTTGCGGTCGGGGGTCCACTGCATCGGGGTCCGCACCGCGTCGCGGTCGCCGAGCCAGATGTTGTCGCCCATGCCGATCTCGTCGCCGTAGTACAGGACGGGGGAGCCCGGCAGGCTCAGCAACAGGGCGGTGAAGAGCTCGAGCTGGTTGCGGTCGTTCTCCAGCAACGGCGCCAGACGACGGCGGATGCCGATGTTGGCGCGCATCCGCGGGTCGGTGACGTACTCGGCATACATGTAGTCGCGTTCCTCGTCCGTCACCATCTCGAGGGTCAGCTCGTCGTGGTTGCGGAGGAAGATGCCCCACTGGGCGGTCTTCGGGATCGGCGGGGTCTGGGCGAGGATCTCCGAGATCGGGAAACGGTTCTGTCGCCGCACCGCCATGAAGATGCGCGGCATCAGCGGGAAGTGGAAGGCCATGTGGCACTCGTCGCCGATCTCGGGCTCGCCGAAGTACTCGACGACGTCGGTGGGCCACTGGTTCGCCTCCGCCAGCATCACCCGGCCGGGATATTCGGCATCCATCACCGCACGGCACTTCTTGAGGAAGGCGTGCGTCTCGGGGAGGTTCTCGCAGTTGGTCCCCTCGCGCTCGAACAGATAGGGGACCGCGTCGAGGCGGAACCCGTCGATGCCGAGATCGAGCCAGAAGCGCAGGACGTCGAGCATCGCGTCCTGTACCTCGGGGTTGTCGTAGTTCAGGTCGGGCTGGTGCGAGAAGAACCGGTGCCAGTAGTACTGCTTGCGCACCGGATCCCACGTCCAGTTGGACGTCTCGGTGTCGACGAAGATGATGCGGGCTTCCTGGTATCGGTCGTCGACATCCGACCACACGTAGAAGTCGCCGTACGGCCCGTCGGGGTCGCTCCGCGATTCCTGGAACCACGCGTGCGTATCGGACGTGTGGTTCATGACGAGGTCGGTGATGACGCGGATACCGCGTTTGTGCGCCTCGTCGAGGAAGGTCACGAAATCCTCGACCGTGCCGAATTCCGGTAGGACGGCACGGAAGTCGCGGATGTCGTAACCGCCGTCCCGGAGCGGTGAATCGTAGAAGGGCGGCAGCCAGATGCAGTCGGCACCGAGCCACGCGATGTAGTCGAGTTTCTCGGTCAGCCCCCGCAGGTCGCCGGTGCCGTCGTTGTTCGAGTCGTTGAAAGCGCGGGCGAGGACCTCGTAGAACACCGCGGTCTTGAACCAGTCCGGATCGACGGGCAGGCTGCGCGCATGGGCGAAGTCCTCGGCCCGGCTCTCGACGAGATGACCGTCTTCGGTGTGTTCGTATTCGGGTACTCGGTCGGACGGATCCGGCATGGCACCTCCGTGCTCGTCGCGTCGCAGGGTGGACTCGCCCCAGAATGCCCCGGCGGACGGATTTCCACACCCGGACCGGACGGAACGCTATGTGAGTGCACGTGTACGCCGATAGATTGGCGGGCATGACTGCGAACCGGCCCGAAGGGCGGGTGGCCGAGCTGTGCACCCGCATGCGTTCGTTCATCGACGACGAGGTGATTCCTCTCGAACCCGTCCTGAGCCGCCACGACGACAAGGCCGCCGAGGCGCTCGCCGGACTGAAGGCCAGGGCGAAGGAACTCGGGCTGTGGGCTCTGGGGCATCCCGAGGAGATGGGCGGGGGCGGGGTTCCCTTCCTCGACTTCGTCTACCTCAACGAGATCATCGGGCGCTCCGAGTACGGTCAGCTCGCGGTGGGATCGGTGTCCATGCAGGACGCCCTGATGATCCAGCGTCACGGCACCGCCGAACAACGTGAGCGTTGGATCCCCGGGCTCGTCTCCGGCGACATCCTGCCCTCCGTCGGCATGACCGAGCCGGACGTGGCGGGATCCGACCCCGTGCTCGTGCAGACCACCGCCCGGCTCGAGAACGGCGAATGGGTGATCGACGGGCACAAGTGGTTCACCACCGGCGCCGCGCAGGCCGGCTACTGCACGGTCTTCGCCCGGACCGAACCCGAGTCGACGCCGCTGCACCGCAGTATCAGCGCGATCATCGTGCCCATCGGCACGCCCGGACTCGAGATCGTGCGGGCGATCCCCACGATGGGGCACGACCCGAGCGATCACTACGAGGTGCGGTACGACGGTGTGCGGGTTCCCGAGGAGAACGTGCTCGGTGAACGCGGCAACGGCTTCGTCGTCGCACAGGACCGGCTCGGACCGGGACGGATCTTCCACTGCATGCGATGGCTCGGCCAGGCCCAACGGGCCTTCGAACTCATGTGTGCCCGCGCCAACTCCCGCTTCGCCCACGGATCGCTGCTCGCCGAGAAGGGCGAGATCCAGCGCTACATCGCCGAATCCGCTGCCGACATCCAGGCCGCCCGTCTGATGACGCTGGACGCCGCGCGGGTGATGGATGCGGGGGAGGACGCCCGGGTCCGGATCGGACTCATCAAGTTCCGCGGCGCGCAGATGCTGCACGATGTCGTCGACCGTGCGATCCAGGTGCACGGGGCGCTCGGTCTCACCGCCGACACGCCGCTCGAGGGGATGTACCGGCGGGCGCGCTACGCCCGTATCTACGACGGCCCCGACGAGGTGCACCGGATGTCCACGGCACGGCGGATGCTGCGCGACCCGGAACGCGTGCCGTGGCGGTAGACCGCCGGCCGCTCGTGACCGGTACGACCGGCTCTTCGCACTAGGGTCTTTCGGCACGCCGGGAGGCCGATGCAAGTATGTGGCGTGGCATCGGGGGAGGTCGGCAACAGGGAGCGGTCGAGCGGCGCACGGCCCGAAGGGCGATGGCGTTGTTCGATCGACGAGGTGGCGCGCAGGATGCGCGCCGAATCCGCATGTCTCGACGACACCCTGCACCTGATCACCTCGGCGGCCGTCGAGCTGGTCCCGGGTGCCGAGCAGGCCGGCATCACGGTGCGTACGTCCGGCCTGCGCTTCGAATCCCGCGCCGCGACCGGGCCGCTGCCGAGCGTGGTCGATGCACTGCAGCGGGAAGCGGGTGATGGTCCCTGCGTGGAGTCGATGCGGGAGGGAAGTACGGTTCTCGTCACCGATATGCGACGTGAGAGTCGTTGGCCCGCCGTCTCTTCCGAATCCTCGGCTGCCGGTGTCGGATTGACGCTGGTGCTGTGCCTGTACACCGACGAGGTCCACGGAGCGCTGCACGTACACAGTTCTCGTGCGGAAGCGTTCGACGAGCACAGCATCGATGTGGGCACGAGCCTGGCGACCCACGCGGCGATCGCGCTGGTCGCCTCCCGTCAGGAGGAACAGTTGCGCGACGCACTCGCGTCCCGCGATGTCATCGGGCAGGCGAAGGGCATGCTCATGGAACGCTTCGCGGTGGGTGCCGACGACGCGTTCGTCCTGCTCCGGAAGTTGTCCCAGGAACGCAACGTGCCCCTGCGACGGATCGCGGGGCACGTGGTCGACGCAGGGCAGTGAAGTATCTACGCCAGTTCGGGCGGGAAGCCTCCCGTGGCCACCGGACCCCAGCGGGTCGGGGTGATCCGGATCAGCGACTTGCCCTGATCGCGCATGGCCTGCCGGTACTCGTCCCAGTCCGAATGCTCCCCGGCGATGTTGCGGAAGTACTCGACGAACGGTTCGACGTCGTCGTGGGCATCGATCACCTCCGCGGTTCCGTCGACCTGCACCCACGCGTCGTTCCAGTCGTCGGACAGCACGACGACACCGACCTCGGGCCGGCTGCGGGCGTTGCGGGTCTTGGCGCGCCGGGGATAGGTCGCGATCACGATGCGTCCGCTGTCGTCGACGCCGCCGGTGACGGGGGAGGCCTGCGGTGTGCCGTCGTCGCGCTGCGTCATGAGGATCATCCGGTGCCGGGGCCGGACGAAGTCCAGCAGTTCCTGCAGGCCGACTGCGGTGTTGGTGGCGATCTTGCGGGCCATTCACGTTCTCCTGTTCCGAAGGGTCACGACTCGAGGAGCGCCGCGAGTCGCGCGAGGTCCTCTTCCACCATGCGCGTGTCGCGGTCGAACTCGTCATCGGTCAGTTCGATCTGCCGGACGGTGAAGACGACTTCGGCACCGTCCGGATGGGGGAGTACCCGCATCGGGTTGTGCACCCTCGTCCCCGACGGCAGTGTCACCTCGTGGTCGAGCACCCCGTAGTCGTTGGCGCCGACGAACCGCACGGTGACCTCGCCCATCGGGGAGTCCGCGACGAGAGTGTCGCCGACCCGCCGCACCTCGCTCCGCGCCAGACCGGCCGCCCACTTCGGCAGGTTGTCGGGATCCGCGGCGAACTCGTAGACCCGGCGCGGTGGGCATCGGACGACCCGAGCGACATGGCGGCTGCGGACGACGTGCGTGCTCATGCTCGCCACATTAGAAGTTCGAGAGGTCGATCGCTCCCGGAAATCGGCTTCCCGTTTGCCGCACGCACACCGGTTCCCGAGGCGCACACTGGAAGTGTTCGAACCATCCGAAGGAGCCCGGGAGCCTGCGTCGGGCACTTCTCCCGTGAAGGAAGCCGGCGGATGTCGTACACCGAAGACGACCCCAACGAAATCGCGGTCCCCGTTCACCGAGGCGCCCACATCGCCGATCCCGGACCCTTGGGTCTGGCAGCCTTCGCCCTCACGACGTTCATCCTGTCCTGCGCCAACGCCGGGTTCATCTCGGTGGAGGCGGAAGCCGCCGTCTTCGGGGTGGCATTGTTCTACGGCGGCCTCACACAGCTCGCCGCCGGAATGTGGGAGTTTCTGAAGGGCAACGTCTTCGGGGCGACGGCGTTCAGCTCGTACGGGGCGTTCTGGCTGAGCTTCTGGTATCTGGTCACCTACACCGCAGAGGAGATGGGTGCCGAGCGGCACGTCGGGGTAGGCATCTTCCTGCTGGCCTGGACCATCTTCACCGTCTACATGTGGTTCGCCAGTACCCGGATCAGCGCAGCGCTCTTCGTCACCTTCTCGGTGCTCCTCGCCGCCTTCGTCTTCCTCACCCTCGGAGCGCTGCTGGAGCAGACCGGTCTGACGAGGGTCGGTGGCTATCTCGGACTCGCCGCTGCCGCCGGTGCCTGGTACACCTCCGCTGCCGGAGTGCTGAGCACGACCTTCGGGCGTGTCGTCCTGCCCACGGGCCCACGTTGACGAGGCGCCTCTTCGTCCCCACACCGGGGGTGGTTTGACAGGCGCATCGGCCGTCCTGGTACAGTCCGGAGCTATGCAGCGTGCATATTTCTGGTTTAGCAGACCGGCCCGGGGTGGGTCGGTCGGCGTGACCACGCGCTGACTTCTTCACCTACGAGCCGGATCCAGACCGGCTCGTAGGAATCTCAGGTTCTCTCGGGTCGGAATCCGAACCACCGAGAACAGGAACCATCGATGAGCCCCAGCACCGGAACCGCGATCACCGGAATCTCCACGTCGAATCTCGACGAACAGCGCACCGTCAAGGTCAGCCCCCTCGTCGCACCCTCCGAGATCCGTGCCGAGTACGCACCCGACGCCGTCGTCGCAGCGACCGTCCGCTCGGGTCGCGCCGGCACCGTCGACATCCTCAACGGAGCCGACGACCGCCTCGTCGTCGTGGTCGGCCCCTGCTCCGTGCACGACCCCGCCGCCGCGATGGACTACGCGCGCCGTCTGGCCGCCAAGGCCGAGGAATTGCGCGACGACCTGCACGTCGTGATGCGCGTGTACTTCGAGAAGCCGCGCACCACGCTCGGATGGAAGGGCCTGCTCAACGACCCGCACCTCGACGGCACCTTCGACATCAACACCGGCCTGCGCATCGGCCGCAAGCTGCTGCTCGACGTCTCCGGTCTCGGCCTGCCCGTCGGCTGCGAGTTCCTCGATCCGATCCTTCCCCAGTACTACGCCGACCTGGTCACCTACGGAGCCATCGGCGCCCGCACCGCCGCGAGTCAGGTCCACCGCCAGCTGTGCAGCGCGCTGTCCATGCCCGTCGGCATCAAGAACTCCACCGAAGGTGACGTGCAGGTCGCGGTCGACGGCACCCGTGCCGCAGCGGCCAGCCACGTCTTCCCCGGCACCGACCTCGACGGTCAGGCTGCGCTCATCGAGACCGTCGGCAACCCGGACTGCCACGTCATCCTGCGCGGTGGTAGCGCGGGACCGAACTACGACGCCGAGACCGTGGCCGACACGATGGCCCGCCTGCGCAAGGCCGGTCTGCCCGAGCGTGTCGTCATCGACGTGAGCCACGGCAACAGCCGCAAGGACCACAACAAGCAGGTCGACGTCGTCACCGATGTCGCCGAGCGCATCGAGGCCGGTGAGAAGGGCATCGTCGGACTGATGCTCGAGAGCTTCATCGAGGCGGGACGTCAGGACCTGACCCTCGGCGAGGCCGACAAGCTCGACTACGGCAAGTCGATCACCGACGCATGCATCGACTGGGACACCACCGCCGCGCAGCTCGACCGCCTCGCGCAGGCCGTGCGCACCCGTCGCGGCTGAACCGTCTGCGGCGCGAAGGGCCGGCGGAGTCGTCAGTGATGGCGAACCGCCGGCCCTCGTCGGTCCGGTAGCGTCGTTTCCATGGCTACGAACAGGTTGTCGATCGTCGTGCCGGCCCACAACGAGGAGCGTTACATCGCGCAATGCCTCGCGGCGCTGCTCGCCCAGAAGTCGGAGATCCACGAAATCCTGGTCGTGGACAACAATTCGACCGATCGCACGGCGCAGATCATCGACGCCATCGCCGCCGGCGAGCCCCTCGTGCGACGGATCGTCGAGTCACGGCCGGGTGTCGCATTCGCGCGTAATGCCGGATTCGACGCGGCCACGGGAGATCTCATCGGACGGATCGATGCGGACACGCGGGTTCGTCCCGGCTGGGCGCACACCGTCCGCAGCTTCTTCGCCCGCGACGACACCGCCGAGGTGGGAGCGATCAGCGGACTCAGCAACTCCTACGATTCCCCCTACCGCAGGCTCAAACAGTGGTACATCGACAAGCGGGTCGCGCAAGGAACATTCGGCGGGGAACGGCGGATCGACAATCTGCACGGCGCGAACATGGCACTGCGACGGTCCGCGTGGGAACGGGTCCGCGACGCCGTCAGTACCGACCCGAAGATCCACGAGGACATCGACCTCGCACTGTGTCTCCGTGAAGCGGACATCGAGATCGCCCAGCTCACCGAACTGTTCGTCGACGTGTCACCGCGCCGCGCCTACACACCGCCGAGCGAGTACGCGGCCTACATCCGATCGGGCATCGACACTTTCGAACTGCACGGCAGACTCACGCCGCAGATCCGCAAACTCGTTCGCCTGCAGTCGCGTCTCCACGTGATCGCGTATGCGGCATACCGGCCCTACGATCGCGAGCTGGGCAGGTTCACCCTCCGGCGAGCGATCTTCGGCTCGCGCGGACGCGCCATGCCCATCGACATGCAGGAACGCACGACATCTCCGTGAGACCGCGGCCTGTCCGCGTCGCTGCGACAACGGCGCCTTGTCCGCGGCGCTCCCGACGACGGCGGCCGGGACGCCGCAGGGCATCCCGGCCACAGCCGTGGGAGGTGCTCACCTCATGTCTGTCACTTCAGGGGCGTGAAGTCGCGGCTGCCCAGATAGGGCGGACGCGGCTTCGACGCGGCGAAGGGTTCGACGAGCGTGTTCTCGACGCTGTTGAACACCACGAACAGGTTCGAACGCGGGAACGGCGTGATGTTCCCGTTCGAACCGTGCATGCAGTTCGAATCGAAGACCGTCGCCGAACCTGCCGGGCCGGTGAATGTCGCGATGCCGTGCTCGGCCGCCAACCGGGTGAGGGTGTCCTCGTCGGGCGAACCCGTCGGCGGAACATGGGTGACCAGGGACTCGCGGTAGTAGTCCTCGGGCGTCTCACCCGCGCACGAGACGTACGTCCTGTGCGAACCCGGCATGATCATCAAACCGCCGTTGTAGCCGTAGTTCTCGGTCAGAGCGATCGAGATGCTCAGGGCACGCGGCTTGGGCATGCCGTCCTCGGCGTGCCACGTCTCGAAGTCCGAATGCCAGTAGAACGGGCCCCCGCGGAAGCCGGGCTTGACGTTGAGCCGCGACTGGTGGACGTACACATCGGATCCCAGCAGTTGCCGTGCGATACCGACGATCTCGGGCCTGCGGATGATGGAGTCCACGAGATCGCTGAGCCGGTGCACGTCGAAGACCGAGCGGACATCGCCGCTGCCCTGTTCGCGGACCACACGGTCGTCGTCACCGAGCTCCCGGCCGAGTCGTGCGGTCTCCTCCAGAAGGTTTCCCACATCGTGTGCGGCGAGAAGCCCTTCGGCGGTGTGGAACCCGCGGCGGTCGTATTCGACCACGGCCTCGGCGTCGAGCGGCCCGCCGGTAGCCGAACCCCAGACGACGGGATCCTTCCTCTCGACGGACTCGCAGGCGGTGCGACCGCGGGTCGGATAGTCGTCGCGAACGATCGTGCGCATAGCTCGTAAATCACCCTCTCGAAAGTCGATGACGGTTCGCTTCCGACGTTCCCACTGAAAATGCAGGAATGCAAGCCGGGCTCCGGCATGTCCGCGTGCCGGCTCCTCGCCCATAGCTCCTGGTCGAATCGAGTTTCGTTCCGGAACCGGCCGGGTATGCGTCGGCGTCGCGACGGTCGGCAGCCGCGAGCGTCAGCGGTGTTCTCGGTATGCGCGAGGGGTGTTTCCGGTCCACCTCTTGAACGCCCGGCGGAAGGCGCTCGGCTCGGAGAAGCCGAGCCGGGACGACAGATCGTCGACCGCTTCACCGCGTCTCAGACCCGCGATCGCGAGGTCGCGGAGGACCTCCTCGCGCAACTGCCCCAGCGACGTGCCCTCCTGGCGGAGCAGGCGTCGCAGATGGGGAGGGCTCACCGCGAGCCTGCCGGCGATGTCCTCGGCGGTCGCCGTCCGGCCTTCGATGCCCGACTCGAAGATCCGCCGCACCTGGGACGACACCGTCGACTCGTACTCACGTTCGGAGAGAATGAGATTCGGAGAATCCCGCAGGTACTCCTCGAGTGATTCCTCGGTCTGAACGAGCGGCGACTTCAGTGCAGCATTGTCGATCTCGAGCGCGGCCCGTCCCACGCCGAAGGTCACCGGCACGCCGAAGATCGCGTCGTAACTGCGCGCCAGGACGGGATCGGGTTCGGTGTACGGCAGGAACACCGATTCGAGGGGGACACGCCCGCCCACCAGCCACGCGGCGAAGCGGTGCAGCAGCATGAGAAGAAAATCCACCACCACACGGGTCTTGTCGTCCACGACCTCCGGCAGTTCCACGTCCAGGAAGGTGGTGGACGCCCCCGGGGTCAGGCTCAACTGCGGCAGGGACCGGATGACATGGTTCACCTCGATCATCCGTTGCAGAGCGTGGTCGAGATCGGGTCGGTGGATGAGGGTCAGGCACATCACGCGGAAGGTGCCGCGGGGCACGGGAGCCGCTGCGATGCCGAAGAGTTCGTCGTCGGTGATCTGCCAGACCACCTGCGTGAAACGACTGACCTGGGCGGGAGTGAGCCGGGCATGGGGATGGGTGAGCACCGCGCGGCTGATACGTGCCGCCTCGAGTGCCGGTTGCAGATCGATACCCTCCTCGGCTCCCACCCGTACCGCTCGCGACACGAAGTCCGACGGGATGGTCGGTCGCAACATCTAGCGCGCCTCCTGCAATCCGTTCAGACGTGCCACCGCTTCGGTGAGCACCTCGTCCTGTTTGCAGAACGCGAAGCGCACCAGATGGTTCCACGACGCAGTGTCGTCCACGAAGACGCTCACCGGTACCGCGGCCACCCCGATACGGCCCGGAAGTTCCCGGCAGAAGGCCACCGCGTCGGTCCGGCCGAGGGGTGTCAGATCGGCACACACGAAATAGGTTCCGGCGGAGTCGAACACCTTCAGACCGGCCTCGGAGAGTGCGTGGGACAGGAACGTTCGCTTGCGTTCGAGATCGGCGCGCATCGACGCGATCCACTCCTGTTCGTGCGTCAACGCATGTGCGACCGCCGGTTGGAAGGGCGCCCCACCGACGAACGTCATGAACTGTTTCGCGGCGCGCACCCCGTCGATCAGCTCGCGCGGGCCCATCGCCCACCCGATCTTCCATCCGGTGACGTTGAAGGTCTTGGCGGCGCTCGAGACCGTGATCGTCCGTTCGGCCATGCCGGGCAACGATGCGAGCGGGATGTGCGTACGGCCGTCGAAGACCAGATGTTCGTACACCTCATCGGACAGCACCAGCAGGTCGCGTTCGCAGGCGAGCTCGGCCAGGGCGGTCAGCGCTTCACGGTCGTAGACGGTGCCGGTGGGATTGTGCGGGCTGTTGACGACCAGCATCCGTGTCCGGTCGGTGACGGCGGCGCGCAGGGCGTCGACGTCGAGCACGAAACCGTTCCCGGAACGGGTCAGCGGCACGGTCCGTCGCGTTGCGCCGGCGAGCGCCACCGAGGCCGCGTACGAGTCGTAGTACGGCTCCGTGAGGAGCACCTCCTCGCCGGGTTCGACGAGCCCGAGGATGGCGGCGCTGATTGCCTCGGTGGCGCCGACGGTGACGAGTACCTCGGATTCGGGGTCGTGGTGCAGGCCGTACCGCGCGGCGCGGTCGGCGGCGACGGCCTCGCGCAGGACCGGCATGCCGGACCCGGGCGGGTACTGGTTGACCCCCTCGGCGATGGCGCGGCGGGCGATCTCGAGCATGGCGGGCGGGCCGTCGACGTCGGGAAAGCCCTGCCCGAGGTTGATCGCACCGTGCCGGACGGCGAGTTCGGTCATCTCGGCGAAGATCGTCGAGGCGAACGGTCGTAACCGGGCGACCGTACGAACTCGTCCCGAAGTCGTCGAATCAGCCATTCCTGCAGCGTAGCGCCCGCGGTGTCACATCCGTGCGGCCCGCCTCGTCTCCATGATGTAGGCCACCTCGAACCGGCGGAGTATCCGTCGGTCGCACCGGAAGGACACCGTCATGGCACGACTCGAAGCCGTCGCTCCCGACCGCACCGGTCCGATGACCCGTGCGATGTATGCGCTCGCCCGCCGCAGGTTCGGTTCGGTCCCCGAACCCTTCGCGGTGGCCGCGCATCATCCGCGGTTGATGCGTACGAGCGGAGTCCACGAGATGCTCGCCCAACGCGCCTCCACCGTCCTGCCCGCCGCGGTTCGGGAGATCGCCGTCTACCGCGTGGCGTGGACCGTCGGATGCTCGTGGTGCATCGACTTCGGGACGATGCTGCAGCGACTGGATGGACTCGACACCGAACGACTCGCCCACATCGCCGAATACGAGACCTCCGATCTCTACAGCGACGACGAGAAAGCGGCGATCGCCTACGCCGATGCGATGACCGGCGACGTGGCGAGGGAGGTCACCGATGAACAGGTCGCCGACCTCGAGCGTCGTTTCGGGCCGGCGGGCGTCGTCGAACTCACCTATCAGATCGCGCTCGAGAACATGCGTGCGCGCATGAACTCGGCGCTGGGCATCCACGATCAGGGATTCAGCACGGACGCCTGCCGGGTGCCGTGGGCCGACGAAGCCGGGAACGCATGACACCTAGTCGAAGATGCTGTCGGGCAGGAGCACTCCGCGTCCGAGCTTCTCGGGATTCGCGATGTCGTAAGCCGCCCAGATTCGTCCGTCCCGCACGGTCCACGCCGTCACGCGCGGAGGAAAACCCGGCCGACCGTTCTCGGCCGGACGACCGCGGTTCAACAGACCCAGCTCGCCGTTGACGAGGACCGGTTCGAAGGCCGTCAACGCCTCGGCTCCGTAGAGCCGCAGCAGTCCGAGGATGAACCGCGCGACCTTCTCGGCCCCGATTACGACGTTCAGCGCCGTGCGGGTCGTGCCGCCGGCGTCGCCGATCATGCGAGCGTCGGGATGGAGCGCGGCGACGACGGCGTCGAGGTCGGCGCCCGCGAAGGCCGCGACGAGCCGCGCGACGGCCTCCTCGTGTTCGGCCGGTGAAGTCGGCGGTGGAACCGCCGAGACCGTGCGGCGAGCGCGGGAGGCCAGCTGGCGGGCGGTCGAGGTGGCGATGCCGAGGATGCGGGCGATGTCGTCGAACGGGATGTCGAACGCGTCGTGGAGCACGAACGCGACGCGCTGGGCCGGTGTCAGGTTGTCGAGGACGACGAGCGCGGCCAGCCGGTTGTCCTCGTCGCGCACGATCTCGTCGAGCGGGTCCGGGGGAGCGGGGGAGCCGAGGGGCGCCACGACGGGTTCGGGTAGCCACTGGCCCACGTAGGTCTCGCGGCGCACCGCGGCCGAGCGCAGTCTGTCGAGGCACAACCGTCCCACGACGGTCGTCAGCCAGGCACGCAGGTCGCGCACCTCGGAGACGTCCGCGCCCGCGAGTCGCAGCCATGCGTCCTGCACGGCGTCCTCGGCGTCGGCGATGCTGCCGGTGAGGCGGTACGCCACCGACAGCAGGTGGGTGCGGTTCTCCTCGAATGTCTTCTGGGTGCTCTCGTCGAGCATGGGGACGATGCTAGACGCGATCGGCCCCGGGGCGAAGGGGTGTCGATCGCCCGTACGGATGCCATCGGACGCTTATTCTCGTCCTCGAACGGAAGGGGCGCCGTGGACAAATACGACATCAAGCGTGAGTACCGCGAGCTGTACTCGTGCTCGACCGAGGATTTCGTCGAGGTGCACGTCCCCGAGTTCGGTTACCTCGCCGTGGACGGCAAGGGTGATCCGAACGGTTCCGAGGAGTACGCCGATGCCGTCGAGGCCCTCTACGCGGTGGCGTACACCCTGAAGTTCACCTCCAAGAAGGAACTCGGCCGGGATTTCGTCGTCGGACCTCTCGAAGGTCTGTGGTGGAGCGAGGACATGACCACCTTCCTCACGCGGGACAAGAACTCCTGGTCGTGGCGCATGCTCATCGCGCAGCCTCCCTGGATCACCGACGACATGGTGGACGACGCGATCGAGGCTGCGGGCGACAAGGCCGGGGCGAAGAAGAAGCCGCTCCCGTCCCTGTCGCGTGTGCAGCCGTTCCGGATGACGGAGGGCAGGGCACTGCAGATCCTGCACATCGGACCGTACGACGACGAAGGCCCCGTCCTGCATCACCTGCACACGCAGGTGATGCCCGAACGAGGGGTGACGTTCGCCGGCGACCACCACGAGATCTACCTGTCCGACCCTCGTCGCGCGGCCCCGGAGAAGCTGAAAGCCATTCTGCGTCAGCCTGTCGCAGGAATACAGGAGCGATGATGGCCGTCACCAGCGCAGGTCTGATGTTCTACCGCGTCGACGACACAGGTCTGCTCAGCGTGTGGCTCGTCCACCCCGGCGGCCCGTTCTGGAAGGGGAAGGACGAAGCGGCCTGGTCGGTGCCGAAGGGGGAGTACGGCCCGGAGGAGGACCCCAGGGAGGTCGCCCTGCGCGAGTTCACCGAGGAGTGCGGGATCGAACCGCCGGACGTGCCGCTGTCGTTGCTCGGTCGCTACCGGCAGTCGTCCGGCAAGATCGTCAGCATCTACGCGGGGGAGACGACGGACGAGTTGGAATTCGCCGAAAGCAACACGTGCGAGGTCGAATGGCCGCCGAAGTCCGGTAAGCGGATCACGATCCCGGAGGTCGACGATGCGCGCTGGATCGTCGCGGCGGACGCCGAGACGAAACTGCACAAGGGGCAGCGGCCGGTGCTGGAAGCACTGCGTACGCGATTGGACGAAGAAGGCCGGTACTACCGCGTCGAACCGTAGTCCGGCAGCACCATCGGAACGAGGAACTGCCGGGCGATCGAGGCGAGAGCCTCGTCGTCGTCGATGTCGACGACCTGGCTCGGTGTGGTGAGGAACGACGCCGAGATGCGGACGAGCATCTCGGCCACGAGGTCGGTGTTCAGATCGGCGGCGACCGTTCCGGCGCGTTGTTCACGCTGCAACTGCCCCGCGACGAACCGGCGGACGGCGGCGAGCATCGTTCCGTCGTCGCCCCCGATCGCACCTGCGAACAGCACCGGTTCGGTCTCGAGCAGATTGCCGATCAGCCTGTTGGTGCGGATGACACGCAGCGCGCTGACGAATCCGAGGACCACCCGGTCCGCCACGGTGTCGGCCTGGGCGATGTCCTCGAGGAAACGCAGGAAGTAGCGGCGGAACTCGCGAAGGATGACCTCGTCGACGAGGGCGTCCTTCGATTCGAACTTGCGGTACAAGGTGATTCGCGACAGCTTCGCACGGCGGGCGATCTCCTCCATCGAGGAGCGTTGGATGCCGGTGCGGCAGAACTGTTCGTAGGCGGCATCGAGCAGGCGCACGCGGGTCTCGTCGATCTCGGTACCCATGACGGATTCGTCCGGAAGGAGAAGTGCGTCCTGAAAAGCACGTTCCAGCAACGACGCCGATTCGGCAGGGGGCGGTGGAGAGGCGGGTGAGACCGCTCGGAAAATCGGCGACGCAGAATCCACATGTCCTCCTCGAAGTGCAGAGTTTACCGTTCCGGTCCTGTCGCCGACCATCCCGAGCAGTGACATTTCACGATTCATTGTGACCCGAGCCACGGTGTGGTTCCATGTTACAGAGAAACTCCGGATGTTTCATTGCTGCATCCACGAGTCGTAGGGGAGCGACAGTATGGATAATCCGAGCAGGCGCGACGTTCTGAAAACCGGTGGCCTCCTTGGCGCGCTGGGGGCGTTCGCGGTGGCGACACCGGCCCAGGCCCGACCCTGGAGGTGGTCGCCGGCAGGGTCGATACCGGGTACGGGGAGCGGTGCCGATCCGCGACAGGTATGGGACGCCGAGGCCGACCCGCTCGTCGCCTCGTTGCTCGAGCGCGGCGACGTACCGAGGGTCAACGAGCTGCTGCGCACCTGGAAGAAGAACTCCCAGCCGTTGCCCGAAGGGCTTCCGAACGACCTGCGCGATTTCATGGAACACGCCCGGCAGCTTCCGTCCTGGGCCGATCCGGCGAAACTCGAGACGGCCGTCCGGTTCAACGAGAAGCGCGGGCTGTATCTCGGTGTCCTGTACGGATTCGTGAGCGGGATGATGAGCACGGTCATCCCGAAGGAAGCACTGGCCGTCTACTATTCCAAGGGCGGCGCCAACATGAAGGGCCGCATCTCGAAGACGGCGAAACTCGGGTACGACATCGGTTCTCGCAACGCGTATCTGGGCGACGGTGAAATGATCGTCACGTCCGTCAAGACCAGGCTCGTCCATGCCGCCGTGCGCCATCTGCTCCCGCAATCGTCGCACTGGTCCAACATGGCGCCCGAGGATGTGCCGATCAGCCAGCACGACATGATGGTCACCTGGCACAGCCTGCCCACCAGCGTGATGCGCACGTTGAAGGAGTGGAAGGTTCCGATCCCGGCTGCGGAGGCCGACGGATTTCTCCACTCGTGGCAGGTCAGCGCGCACATGCTCGGTATCGAGGATCAGTACATCCCGGCCACCTGGGACGACGCCGAATCCCAGGCGCAGGAAGCGCTCGATCCGATCCTCGCGCCCACGCCCGAGGGTGTGAAGCTCGCCGATATGCTGCTCGACCTCGGTAAGGGTCTCGACTTCACGCTCCTGACCCGCCCCATCCTCGGGGCGCTGACACGGTTCGCGCTCGGCGACGAGATCGCCGACTGGCTCAACATTCCACGCGAACCCGTCTGGGGCACACTGCTCGACGTCGCGTGGGGCCCGTTCATCGCGGTACGCGAAGGGCTGTTGCCGCTCCCGCTGGCGCCGGATGCCTACTGGACGTTCGACGAACTGCTGCGCCAGTTCGTCCTGCTGTACATGTCGGAACTGCGCCCGATCAGCATCGAGATCCCCGAATACAACAATCCCAACTATCCCTGACCCGTTCGGGGCGAGGGCCGGCACAGTCGCCGTGCTGGCCCTCGTGGTGTCGCTTCAGTTCTGTGCCGTATCCGCCTTCAAGGAATCGATGGCGGCCTGCAAAGCGGTGGTGGCGTCGTCGGCGACCTCCGCGAGTCCCGGCTGATCGGCGACCTGCACCATCATCTGTGGGTTCATCGCGTCGACCACCACGGTGTCGGGATCCTCGGGGTCGGTGCGGACCACGACGTTGCAGGGGAGCAAGAGCCCGATCTGCCGATCGACCGTCACCGCCCGGTGGGCGAGCGGCGGATTGCATGCACCGAGGATCATGTAATCCTCCAGCTCCTCACCGAGCTTGGCCTTCAGGGTGGCCTTCATGTCGATCTCGGTGAGAATGCCGAATCCCTGCCCGGCCAGTGCCTTGCGGGTGCGTTCGACCGCATCGTCGAACGAGGTATGCAGGGTGGTCGAGAGTGCGAGTGTCATGGGTGTCCTGCTTTCTCTCGGATGGGAGGTGTCAAGCCAGGGCGAGGAAGAGCTTCTCGAGTTCGGCCTCGGACATCGGCTCCTTGCCGTCCTGGGCCGTCTCGGTGAGGCATTCCCGCAAACCGCTCGCCACAATCTTGAATCCGGCGCGGTCCAGAGCGCGGGAGACCGCGGCGAGCTGGGTTACGACATCCTTGCAGTCACGACCCTGTTCGATCATCGCGATCACTCCGCCGAGCTGACCCTGCGCGCGGCGCAGCCGGTTGAGTACCAGTGCGATGCTGTCTTCGTCGCCGACCATGGAGGCGTCCTTTCCTAGTTCTGTAGACCAGTGTACCCCCGGGGGTATCTGGTCGGAGTGTGAGTTGTGCGACCGATGCTCAGGCGGTGGGGCCGCGCCGGACCTCTCGGCCCGCAGTCACCCACGCTCTCGTTCCGCCGGCAACGGATACCGCGGGCCGTCCGGCCGATTCGAGGATCTCGGCTCCGCGCTTGCTCCGGTTTCCCGATGCACAGATGACGTAGACGGTCTCTCCCGGAGATACCTCGCCCACACGGGCGGACAGTTCGGGGAGGGGAATCAATTGGGCGCCGGGAACGTGGCCCTGGATGTACTCGTAGTCCTCGCGGACATCGAGCACCGGAGCTCCGGACTCCCACGCCTGGATCAGAGCGGCAGTGTCGACTTCGTGCATGGTGAACTCCTCGGTTCGGGTCCGTCGAGAATGGGTGAGCACTTCCGACTCTTCCGCTCAGCCCGCCGCCACGGCGGCGCGAGGGCGCCCTCCGAGTCGTTGCAGCGGGCAGTGCTCCCTGCGGTTGCAGGCATAGATAGCGCCGGCGGCAACGACGGTGAGTGCCGCCGCGGCGATGCCGACGCCGGGGTGGATCTCCTGGGCGAGGATGACGGAGGACATGATCAGGACGAACCAGCCGAAGCTCTTGCGCAGGGTGTCCGGATCGACCAGTGAGGTCAGGCGGCCGCCGATGAGGCTGCCCACGACGGCGGCACCGGTGACCATCGCCGCCAGACGCCAGTCGATCTGCACTGTGGACAGGTAACCGCCGAGTCCGGCGAAGGACTTCATGGCGATCACGATCAGCGAGGTACCGACGGCGACCGGCATCGGCAGGCCGCCGAGCAGTGCCAGAGCCGGGACGACGAGGAAGCCGCCGCCGGCGCCGACGAGGCCGGTGACCAGACCGACGACCACACCGTCGAGCAGGATCTTGCCGACGGGCATCGCGCGCTCGCCCTCGTCGGCCGCGGCTTTGTTCTTGCGGCCGCGGAGCATCGCGATCGCCGTGGCGATCATCATCACGGCGAAGCCGAGCAGCAGGACGGTGCCCGGGATGAAGCGTGAGAGCAGACCACCGCCGTAGGCGCCGACCATGCCTGCCAGGCCGAACAGGATTCCGGTGCGCCACTGCACGCGGCCGGCACGTGCGTGGGAGATCGCGCCGACCGCGCTGGTGACACCCACGACCAGCAGCGAAGTGGCAATCGCTTCCTTGGCGTCCATGCCTGCGACGTAAGCGAGTAGCGGGACGGTGAGAATCGAGCCCCCGCCACCGAGCAGTCCGAGGGTGACACCGACGAGCACTGCCAGAGCTACGGTCAACGCGATCATGATCAGTTCCTCTCGGCGCGTTCTGTATTCGACCGGACCAGCTGCGCGACGATGCTCTGGGCATCACACGAGGCGCCGCGGTTGTAGGGCAGCTTGGACAGCAGCATGCCCATCGCGCAGGTGTTCGACAGTGCGGCGAAGGTCAACCCACCGCCGATTCCGGCGGCGAGCCACTTGAGCTTCGGCACGGCGATACTGCCGAGAGCCGAGGTCAGCACGAGCGAACCGGCGACGAGCCGGACCTGGCGTTCGAGATCCCAGCGTTCGGCGCCGCGGTTGACGGGCAGGCCGGCCGATTCCCAGCCGAGCATGCCGCCGGCGAGGATGTGGAGGTTGAACAATCCTGCATCGCGCAGGGTCTCTTCGGCTTGACCGGCACGCTGTCCGGATCTGCATACCAGCACGACGTTCTCGTCGAAATGGGCACAGAATTCGTCGCGGTGCTCGCGCAACAGGTCCAGGGGGACGTTGTAGGCGCCGGGAATGTGCACGGACTCGAACTCGCCCGGAGTCCGGACGTCGATGATCCGCACGTTCTTGCCGGAGTCGATCGACGCGTGCAAGGAGTTCGGGTCGACGGTGACAGCAGACTCGATCATGAATGGCCTTTCGATCAGGGAATCGGATGGGGCTGATAGAAGTGCCCCAGGGGGTATTCTTCGACTATCGTACACATACCCCCAGGGGTATATGCAAGGAGTGAGTGTTGTCGTGTGAACTCAGGCGAGGCCGAGGAACAACCCCTCGAGTTCCTTCTCGGTGATGCGGTCGTCGCAGGCGGCGTCCTGTTCGTCGAGGATGCATCGGCGGAGCCGTTCCGAGATGATCTTGAATCCGGCGCGATGCAGCGCGTGGGATGTCGCTGCGAGCTGGATGACCACCTCGCGCAGATCGCGGTCGGTTTCGAGCATCGTGATAACCGCGGTGAGCTGGCCTTGTGCTCGGCGCAGGCGTCGCAGGGCGGCGGTATCGGCTTCCGGATTCTCCATCGGTAACTCCCTGCTCGATCCTGCGCTGCCGGGAAATCGAACCCGGATACCCCAGGGGGTACTTGACATACCCTAGGGGGTATATGCCACGATGTCTACATCGCCGGAACATCACCCGGATCCAGCAACGGAGGAATCCATGATTCTCGAGCAGTACTACATCGAGTGCCTCTCCCACGCGTCCTACCTCATCGGCGACGAGAGCGCCGGCAGGGCGGTCGTGGTCGACCCCCGCCGCGACATCACCGAATACCTGTCCGACGCAAAGAAGTACGGGCTGACCATCGAAGGTGTGATCAACACCCACTTCCACGCCGACTTCGTCTCCGGCCACCTCGAACTGGTCGACGCCACAGGTGCGTGGATCGGATTCGGTGAAGCCGCCGAGACCGACTACCCGATCCGGCGGTTGCGCGACGGCGAGAAGATCTCCCTCGGCGAGGTCGAACTCGAAATCCTGTCCACCCCGGGCCACACCTGGGAATCGATCTCGGTGCTGGTGCGCGAACACCCCGGCGCCGTCCCGACCGCGGTGCTCACCGGCGACTCCCTGTTCATCGGCGACGTCGGACGCCCGGACCTGGTCAACCTCGGCGACGGCTCGACCGGCGATCTGGCCCGGGCGATGTACCGCACCGTGCACGAGAAGCTGCTGACGCTGCCCGACGAGGTCGTCGTCATGCCTGCTCACGGTGCCGGTTCGTCGTGTGGAAAGAACCTGTCGACCGATCTGACCTCGACCATCGGCGAGCAGCGCGCCACGAATCCGTCCGTGCAGCCCATGAGCGAGGACGACTTCGTCGCCCTGGTCACCGAAGGGCAGCCGGCCGCCCCGTCGTACTTCTCGGTCGACGCCGCGATGAACAAGCGGATGCATCCGCTCCTGGTGCAGGACCGCACGATTCCCGAGTTGACGCCGGAGCAGGTGAAGGCCGAACTCGTCGCCGGCACGCGTGTTCTCGATGCGAGAAGCGTCGACGATTTCGCCGCTGGGCATCTGCGCGGCTCGGTCAACGTCGGATTCGACGGGCGTTTCGCCGAGACCGGCGGCATGGTCGCCGAGGTCGGCGAGAAGATCGTGCTGATCACCTATCCCGGTGAGGAGCAGGACGCCGCGGTGCGCCTGGCGCGCATCGGATCCGATGGTGCGGCAGGTTATCTGAACGTCGATCGCGACGGTGTCTTCCCCGCCGAACTGAGGGATCTGATCGAGACCGCCCGACGCACGACGGTCGAGGAACTCGACCGCTTGCTCGCCGACGATGCGGTCACCCTCGTCGACATCCGCAACCCCGGTGAACGCGAATCCGGCGCTATTCCCGGATCGGTTCCTATTCCGTTGGCGCAGTTGCGCGCCCGCCTGGACCAGGTTCCCGCCGGCAAGCCGATCGTGGTGCACTGTGCCGGTGGATGGCGTTCGAGCGTGGCGGCTTCGCTGCTGCGGGCCCAGGGCTTCGAGAACGTCACGGACCTGCTCGGCGGCTACAACGCGTGGGCCGAATCTCACGTCCCTGCCTGATCATTCCGGCCCGGAGAAAGGAACGGAAACGATGACGACGAAGAACCTCACGATGGCGGACTTCGAATCCACCATCGTCGGCAACGATATCGTGCTCGTCGACTTCTGGGCGTCGTGGTGCGGCCCGTGCCGTGCCTTCGCCCCTGTCTTCGACAAGTCGTCGCAGGTACACCCCGAGATCGTGCATGCCAAGGTCGACACCGAGGCCGAGCAGCAGCTCGCCGCCATGGCGAACATCCGCTCGATTCCGACGATCATGGCATTCCGAGAAGGTGTGCTCGTCTACTCACAGCCCGGCGCGTTGCCGGCACCGGCTCTCGAGGACCTGATCACCCGGATCGAGGCCCTCGATATGACCGAGATCCACGACCAGGTTGCCGAACAACGCGCAGCCTCCCGCTCCTGACCCTTCGCCGGGTCCGTAGCGAACTCTCATCGAGGAGGACTCTCATGTGTTACCCCGTCGCCTGCCCGAACTGCGGAAAGACCGGATGGGGCGGATGCGGACAGCATGTCGACGCCGTCTTGCGTTCCGTGCCCGCCGCCGATCGCTGCACCTGCGGTCAGGACACCGTCCCGGCCCGCGCCGAGCGTCGAAGCGTGCGTTCGCTCTTCCGTCGCTGACCTCGGTCACAACCATGGAGACGGTGTCCGAACCGGAACCGGCCGTAGCCGTCGGTCCCGACCCGGAGGCCGGGACGTGAGCCCCAGGGCCACGCCCCGGCCTCCGGTGCTGGGCCTGCGGGCCAACGCCGCGCAGTTCACCCTGTTGGTGGTGGTCAACGCCCTGGTGGGAGGCATGGTCGGTCAGCAACAGGCCGTGCTGCCGCTGCTTGCCGAGAACGAATTCGGGCTGAGCGGTTACACATTCATTTTCACCTACGTGACCGCCTTCGGGATCACCAAGGCCGCCGCGAACTACTTTGCCGGGACCTTCTCCGACCGCTACGGACGCAAACCCGTGCTGCTGGTGGGATGGTTGTTCGCCCTGCCGGTACCTCTCATGCTGATTCTCGCCACCGACTGGTGGTGGGTGGTAGCCGCGAACGTACTGTTGGGTATCAACCAGGGGCTCACCTGGTCGACGACCGTGGTGATGAAGATCGATCTGGTCGGTCCGGCCCGGCGCGGTCTGGCCATGGGACTCAACGAAGCTGCAGGTTACGGCGCTGTCGCCGTGACATCACTGTTCGCCGGTCACCTGGCCGAGCAATTCGGTCTGCGCCCGGCACCCTTCCTGTTGGGGCTCGCGTACACAGCCCTGGCGTTGGTGTTGTCGGGTTTCTTCGTGAAGGAAACTCGGGATCACGCACTGCTCGACGCCGGGCACCATGTGGCCCGCGCCGACGGGATCCACGATCACCTTCACGCCGACCTGACCGACCGTGAGATCGTGGCCCAGACCAGTCTTCGGGAACCCGCTCTGTCCTCGGCGAGTCAGGCGGGACTGGTCAACAACCTCAATTTCGGTCTCTCATGGGGATTGTTTCCCCTGTTGTTCGCCACCGCGGATCTCGCCGTTGCACAGATCGGCCTGCTGTTCGCCCTTTATCCAGGAGTGTGGGGCGCGGGACAATTGGTCACCGGAGCCCTTTCGGACCGGATCGGCCGGAAGCACCTGATCACCGCGGGAATGGCCACACAGGCCGCCGCCCTGGCGGTCATCGCGCTGAGCGACGCATTCGCGGGCTGGGCGACCGGCACCGTACTGCTGGGCGCGGGCACCGCCATGGTCTATCCCACCCTGCTGGCCGTGATCGGCGACGTCGCCCACCCGGTCTGGCGAGGCAGGGCCGTCGGCGTCTACCGCGTCTGGCGCGATCTCGGCTACGCGGTCGGGGCAGTCCTCGGCGGGATCGTCGCCGACCTGATGGGTCTGCACGCCGCCGTCGGAGTCGCTGCGGCCGTCAGCGCAACCTCCGCGCTGATCGTCGCTCTCCGGATGTACGAAACACACCGGCCGGTCGCCGCTGCTCGGTAGCAGTCAAGGCGAGCCGGGCTCGTCCGGTGACGAGTCGACAGAGATCTCGGGCCCCGGACCGGTGGGGGCGGAGGCCGCGATACCGGCACGATCGAGGGCGTCCTCGGCGAGTGCGCGCCCCAGCGCGATCATCTCGGCCGCCTTGTGGAAGTCGAGACTTCGGCACGCGGTGCGCGGGACCTCCACGAGGATGTCGGGCGGATAGGCCGCCAGCTGGAACCGGGACAGCGCCGACTGCATGATGTCGAGCGACCGGTTCATCACCGCGACGCGTCCGAACTTCGGGATGAGCGCATCGTCGGCGTCGACGTCGCCAGTGTCCTCGGTGTCCTCCTCCGGCGGCTCGTCGTTCGCCGCATTGGTCGAGAACCGGTTGACCACCGACCGCACGATGTCGGTGTCGAGCATCTGGTTGGCGCTGCGCCGGAAACGTGCCTTCCATTCCTCGATGGGCCGTGCCTCGGAGCTGGCGTTCTCGGGTGATCGTGCCGAGCCCTGCTCCTCCCCACCGAGGCTGACTCCGATCGTGAGGTCGGCGGGCATGCCGACCGTCGGTGCGATCGGTAGGGGCGACAGGGTGCCGCCGTCAGTGAGGACGCGGCCGTTGAGTATCACCGGCGTGATGACACCGGGTATCGCGATGGACGCCCGGATCGCAGCGTGGACGGGACCTCGCTGGAACCAGACGGCGCGACCTGCTGCGAGGTCGGTGGCTACTGCGGTGAACGGAATCGGGAGTTCCTCGATCACCGCATCGCCGAGGATCTCCCGCATCTTGGACAGGATTCGTTCGGCGCGGATCGCGCCGGGGGCCGAGACCGACAGGTCGAGAAGGCGCACCACATCCATCTGGGACAGACCCGTGGCCCATTCGGTGTACGGGTCCATCGCGCCTGCCGCGTAGACGCCACCGACCAGCGCGCCCATCGAAGCGCCTGAGACTCCGACAATTTCGAGGCCACGTTCCTCGATCGCCCGGATGGCGCCGATATGGGCGTATCCGCGGGCACCGCCACTGCCGAGGGCGAGTGCCACGCGTGTCCGTCCGGCCATGGGTCCGATGGTACGCAGCACCCTCACCGATATCCGACGGGAGCGCAGTCGTCGTGTCGCGCACAGCGCCGGAGTTCGGAAGAATGTTCGGCGGTCGCACTGCACACTGGAGCCTGTGGGTGGATGGACGACATCGCGCCCCGTACCTATCAGCGAAGGAGCCGCATGCGTTTCGGATTGTTCGTCCCCCAAGGTTGGCGACTGGACCTCGTCGGCATCGACCCCTCCGACCAGTGGCAGGTGATGCG
This sequence comes from Rhodococcus shunpengi, assembly GCF_048381395.1. NCBI lineage: Bacteria > Bacillati > Actinomycetota > Actinomycetes > Mycobacteriales > Nocardiaceae > Rhodococcus > Rhodococcus shunpengi. Next base: position 7,765 of record NZ_JBLWIU010000030.1, on the reverse strand, counting down.
CGATCTCGCGCTCCGCGCCGATCGCGGACCGTGGGAATCGATCTGGGTGTACGACCACTTCCACACCGTCCCTGCACCCACCGACGAGGCCACCCACGAGGCATGGAGCCTCGTGTCGGCCTTCGCCGCCGTCACCGAGCGCGTGCGCATCGGCCAGATGTGTACGGCCATGGCCTACCGCAACCCCGCCTATCTCGCGAAGGCCGCGGCCACCGCCGACATCATCTCCGGTGGGCGCATCGAGATGGGGATCGGTGGCGGATGGTACGAACACGAATGGCGTGCATACGGTTACGGCTTCCCGTCGCCGGGTGAGCGGCTGCGCCGACTCGACGAGGGCGTGCAGATCTTCCGACAGGCGTGGACCACGGGTTCCGCGACGTTCTCGGGTAGGCATTACACCGTCGACGGAGCCATCGTCCGTCCGCTTCCGCTGCAGGACGGCGGTATTCCGCTGTGGATCGCCGGCGGCGGCGAGAAGGTGACCCTGAAGATCGCCGCGAAGTACGCGCAGTACACCAACTTCGACGGCACACCCGAAGGGTTCGCGCGCAAGTCGGAGATCCTGCGCGAGCACTGCGCCGAGGTCGGCACCGACTTCGACGCCATCGTGCGATCGGCCAACTACAACGTGGCGATCGGCCGCACCGAAGCCGAGGTGCAGGACCGGCTCGAGGCACTGCGGGCCCGTCTCGAACCGATCGTCGGAGCGGAGAAGGCCGACGGGGCGCTCGACGCCTTCCGGGGGATGCCCGCCGTCGGCACCCCCGAGCAGATCGTCGAGAACCTCGCTGCGCTGAAGAAGCAGGGGCTCGAGTACGCGATCTTCTACGTTCCCGAAGCCGCCTACGACACCTCGGGGCTGGAACTGCTCGAGAAGGAAGTGCTCCCGCACCTCGTGTGATGCCCACTGCCCCTGAGGCCTAGAGGGGCCAGCCCTCCACAGGTCCGGGTGGGTCGTCGGCGGACAGTCCGGCGACCCACACGTCCCGCGGCACGCCCCGCTGGAGCAGGCCGTTGCGGGCGATGCCCTCGTACCGGAACCCGACCCGTCGTGCGACGGCGGCGGAGGCATGGTTGCCGACGAAGGCACGCCACGCGACCCGCGGGACGTTCATGCCGTCCGGCGCGAACGCGAAACCGCATGCCAGGCGCACCGCGGCGGTCGCGAGTCCGTGGCGCCGCGTCGTCGGTGCGATCCAGTACCCGATCTCCGGGTCCGAGCCCTCACGCGGAACGAATCCGACCATGCCGCGCAATACTCCGTCCGCGGCGGTGCGCACGGCCCAGTCGGGCCATCCCTGGGCCCACTTGGCCGGAACGACGTCCTCGACGAAGTGCAGCGCGTCCGCTCGGGCGTAGGGGGAGGGCACGGTGGTCCACCGGGCGATCAGCGGATCCCGGCACGCCTGGGTGATGGCGTCGACGTCGGCCGGACCCGGTGGCGAGAGCACCACCGCGCCGTCGGTCAGCGTGCGTACGTCCATGTCACCGCAGTCCTGTGTCACCGCATCTCGGGCGGCAGTTCCTTGCTCGCCAGTTCGAGGCGACGCTCGTCGGTGGCGTCGATCTGGTCCACCATCTTCAGCTTGTCCTTCAGCACGCGCCACTCCACCTCGGGGATCTGCGCGACCGCGTCGGCAATGATCTTCTGATCACGGGTACCCCAGGCGATCGGCATGGGGCCCACCATCTGCCAGACCCCCGAGTCGTTGCGGGTCGTGCGGTCGGACAGGACCGCGGCACACGGCACCCGCTCACCGATCGCGATCCGGTGACCCGGCACCGCCTCCACGTTGCGGGTGACCAGGGCGAAGTGCCGACCGGACGTCTCGGGCTTGGCGATGTCGACCAGCGCGAGCAGCGTCAGCCCGCGGGCACGCTTGGCGGCGACGACGGCCGGGACGAGCGGGCTGTCGCGGTAGAGCTGCTCGATGGTCCCCACCTTGCGCGGCGCCCACAATGCCACCCACACCGACGTCGCTGCCGCGATCGCCAGCACGGCGGCGACGATGTACGCCCAGGCCTCGCCGAGCAGGAACAGACCCACCGCACCCGCGACACACACCAGGCCGACGAATATCGCCGACCACCGCAGACGACGGACATCCGCGAGGGTCTGGTTCACGGTCTTGGCATGGGGCAGGTCCACAGGGAAGTCGAAGCGGCGCACGCCACCAGCTTATGGGAGCCCTTCGGCCGACCACTGCCGGTCTCCGGCGGCGAGCCCGGCCGCGGCGGGCTCGAGCAGAATGCGCACAACGGCGCTTTCGCGCGCAACGGTGACTCGGTGAGGGACGTGGCCACACACTCTGCTGTAGCAGAGATCACACAATCCTCACGGCTTCGAGCCGGACCCCGCACGAACCTCCGGTCGCACCCGCGACCCGTGGTCGACGTGTGCCCGGACCGGCCCTGATCACGTCAGAAAGTGGGCACCGCCATGCTCGTCGTCCTCGGCTTCCTGATGGTCGCCACGTTCATGTACCTGATCATGTCGAAACGGGCCACCCCGGTCGTCGGCCTGATCCTGATCCCGGTCGCGTTCGGCCTGATCGCCGGAGCCGGCACCGACATCGGCGACATGATCGTCGACGGCGTCGAAAGTCTCGCCCCCACAGCGGCGCTGCTGTTCTTCGCGATCATCTTCTTCGGCATCATGATCGACGTCGGCCTGTTCGATCCGCTCGTGCGGCTCATCCTGCGGCTCGTGCGCGACGACCCGGCACGACTGGTGATCGGAACCGCAGTGCTGGCGATGGTCGTCTCCCTCGACGGGGACGGGTCCACGACGTTCATCATCACCACCTCCGCACTGTTGCCGCTCTACCTGAAACTGAAGGTCAGCCCCGTCGTCCTCACCGTCGTCGCGGGCCTGGCGAATGCCACGATGAACATCATCCCGTGGGGCGGGCCGACGGTCCGTGCGGCCAGCGCGCTCGGGTTGTCCCCGTCCGACGTGTTCGTCCCGATGATCCCGTCGCTCGTCGTGGGACTCGTGGTCGTGCTGGGCTTCGCTGCTCATCTGGGCTTCGTCGAACGTCGCCGCCTCGGGAAGCTCACGTGGAAGCCCGACCTGATGCCGCTCGGCGCCGGTCCGTCCGGAGTGGGTACGACGGTCGGAAAGGACACCGATGCCACCGACGGGGAGGTCGGTCAGTTGGCTGCCGGACTCGACCCCGACCGTCCGACCCTGCGTCCGCGTCTGCTGCCCTTCAACGCGATCCTCACGGTGGCGCTGCTCGTCGTCCTCGGTCTCGACATCCTGCCGATCCCCGTGCTGTTCATGATCGCCGCCGGTATCGCGCTGGCCGTGAACTTCCCGCGCGTCGTCGACCAGTCCGCCGCGATCGCACGCCATTCGTCGAGCATCGTGTCGGTCGTCGCGATGGTGTTCGCCGCGGCCGTCCTGACGGGCGTGTTCCAGGGCACCGGGATGGTCGAGTCGATGGCGTTGTGGCTCACCGGCGTCGTCCCCGACTCGCTCGGCCCGTTCCTCGCCGTCATCACCGGTCTGCTCAGCATCCCGATGACCTTCTTCATGACCAACGACGCCTTCTACTTCGGGGTGCTCCCCGTCCTGGCGGAGACGGCAGCGCAGTACGGCATCGAACCGGTCGAGATGGCGCGCGCATCGATCACCGGACAGCCCGTCCACATGCAGAGCCCGCTGGTCCCGGCGATCCTGCTGCTGGTGACCCTCGCCGGGGTGCCGTTGGCCGACCACCACCGCAAGGTGCTGTGGCGCGCGGGAGTGGTGTCGGTCGTGATGCTCGTCGTCGGGGTGGTACTCGGGCAGATTCCGTTCGGGTGAGATCGGCTCCGAGCCACACTGGACGGATGGGACGAACGGGAGCGACGCCGTGAAACTTCGCACCCAGGTACTTCTGCTCCAGTCCGCGGTGGTGGCGGTGGCGCTCGGCATCGGATTCACGGTGTTCGCCACCACCACCGAGGACCGAGTCACCGACGAGCACGGTCAGCGCGCGCTCGCGATCGCACGGTCGGTGTCCGCGGACCCGACCGTGCGGGACGAGGTCGCACGCTATTCGGCCGCCGACGACGGGGTGGTCTCCCCGGACAACCCGGAACTCGCATCCGGTGCGGTGCAGCAGGCCGCCGAGGCGGTCCGCACCGCCACCGGAGCGTTGTTCGTCGTGGTCACCGACGACCAGGGGCTCCGGCTCGCGCATCCCGATCCGGAGCAGCTCGGCCGGAGGGTGAGCACCGATCCCACCGAGGCACTCGCCGGACGCGAGGTCGTGACCAGCGAGTCGGGCACGCTCGGCGATTCCGTGCGGGCCAAGGTGCCGGTGACCGATCCCGCCTCGGGCAGAGTGGTCGGGGAGGTGAGCGTCGGCATCGCCACCGACCGGGTGCGCGCCGACCTGCGCAGCGACCTCGCCGATGCCGTCCTGATCGCGCTCGCGGCACTCGGGTGCGGTGCTGTCGGATCGTTGCTGCTCGCCAACCGCTGGAAGCGGCTCACTCTGGGACTCGAACCCGAACAGCTCACCGAGCTGGTCCGCGAACAGGAGGTCGTGCTGCACGGGATCTCCGACGGGGTCGTCGGCACCGACGCCCGCGGCAACGTCACCGTCGTCAACGCCGAGGCGCGTCGCCTGCTCGATCTCGACGACGGGATCGGCCGCAACGTCGGTCCCGACGACGGAATCGGCAACAGTGTCGACACCCTCGGCATGACCCCGCGGCTGCTCGACGTGCTGCGCTCCGCGGACGGCATCCCGGTCGCGGCGACCACCGGCGACCGGGTCGTCGTCGCCGTCTCGCGGCGTGTGGTGCGCGACGGCCGGGATCTCGGCACGGTGATGTCGGTGCGGGACCGGACCGACATCGAGGCACTCACGCGCGAACTCGACGCGGTCAAGGCGATGAGTACGGCACTGCGGGCCCAGCGGCACGAATTCGCGAACCGGCTCCACCTGCTCGACGGACTGCTCCGCCGGGAGCATGCGGAGCAGGCGCTCGAGTACATCGAACAGATCCTCGGTTCGGGCCCGCTCGGTGAGCAGCTCGAGGGCATCGACGCGATCACCGACCCGTACCTGCACGCCTTCCTCGTCGCGAAGGCCGCGCATGCGCGCGAGCAGGGAGTCACGCTCGTGCTCGGCGAGAACACGTGGGTGCACGCCACCGTGCGAGCGCCCGTCGACGTCACCACGGTGCTCGGCAACCTGCTCGACAATGCGATCGAGGCGGCACGCACGAGCGGGCGCGCTCCGGCCGAGATCGAGGTGGAACTGATGGAGGACGGTGCCGACCTGCACGTGAGTGTCGCGGACACCGGTGACGGCGTCGATCCCGAGCTGCCGGACATCTTCGCCGAGGGCGCGACGACCCGGAGCGATCCGACGGTGCCCGGCGGTCGCGGGATGGGGCTGGCACTGGCACGGCGCATCGCGCGGCTGCACGGTGGCGATGTCGTGCTCGCGGACTGCGGCGGGCAGCGCACCCCGGAGAATCCGACCGGGGGCGCGGTCTTCCTGGCGACGCTGCCCGGGATGCTCGACGAAAGGGACACGGGATGGGCGGAACGAATCTGAAGGTCCTCGTCGTCGACGACGACTTCCGAGTCGCCGAACTCCACGCATCCGTGGTCTCGAGTGTGGCGGGATTCGAGGTCTGCGCGGTCGCCGGGAGCATCGCGGCGGCCCGGGACGCCGTTCGGACCGGTCCCGTCGATCTCGCCCTCGTGGACGTGTACCTACCGGACGGCTCCGGAATCGACCTGATCCGGAGCCTCGAATGCGACAGTTTCGTGCTCGGTGCCGCCGGTGAGGGCACGACGGTGCGCGCGGCACTCACCGCTGGTGCACTGGTGTATCTGGTCAAACCGTTCGCGAGCACCGAACTGGCCCGGCGCCTGGCGGCCTACGTGCAGTACCGCAGGGTCGTCGCGGGGGAGGAGCTCACCCAGACCGAGATCGACACGGCGCTGGCCGCACTGCGGCCGGTGTTGCCGGCCACCCGCCCGGCGCCCTCGCGTTCGATGACCGAAGAGCTCGTGATGCAGGCGCTCCGGGAATCACCGGAACCGATGTCGGCGGGGGAGGTGGCCGTGACGATCGGGGTGTCGCGCGCGACCGCCCAGCGCTATCTTGCGGCGCTCGTCGCGAAGAAATGCCTTCGGATGCAGTTGCGCTACGGCACCACCGGCCGTCCCGAACAGGAATACCGGCCGCTGTGACACGGCAGTCCCTGTGACGCGTCGCGCAGGGACTCCGTGTCAGCCGATCTGCGGTCCGAGCAAGTCGTCGGCGTCGGTGATCCGGTACGCGTAACCCTGCTCGGCGAGGAACCGCTGGCGGTGCGCGGCGTACTCGGCGTCGAGGGTGTCGCGCGAGACCACGGAGTAGAAGTGGGCCTGGCCGCCGTCGTGCTTCGGACGCAGCAGCCGCCCGAGACGCTGGGCCTCCTCCTGACGCGAACCGAAGGTGCCCGACACCTGGATCGCGACCGAGGCCTCCGGCAGGTCGATGGAGAAGTTCGCGACCTTCGACACCACGAGCACCTTCAACTCGCCCGACCGGAACCGGTCGAACAGCGCCTCGCGTTCCTTCGTCTTCGTCGAACCCTTGATGACCGGGGCGTCGAGCGCTTCACCGAGCTCGTCGAGCTGATCGATGTAGGCACCGATGATCAGTGTCGGGGCGTCCTGGTGCTGCTCGAGGATCGACTTCACGACCGGGATCTTGGTGCGGGCGGTCGAGCACAGCTTGTACCGTTCCTCGGGCTCGGCGACCGCGTACGCCATGCGCTCGGCGTCGGTGAGGGTCACGCGGACCTCCACGCAGTCGGCGGGGGCGATCCAGCCTTGGGCCTCGATGTCCTTCCACGGCGCGTCGAACCGCTTCGGGCCGATGAGCGAGAAGACGTCGCCTTCGCGTCCGTCCTCGCGCACGAGGGTCGCGGTGAGACCGAGGCGGCGGCGGGACTGCAGATCGGCGGTCATACGGAAGACCGGCGCCGGCAGCAGGTGCACCTCGTCGTAGATCATCAGCCCCCAGTCGCGGGAGTCGAACAACTCGAGATTGCGGTATTCACCCTTCGACTTGCGGGTGATCACCTGGTAGGTGGCGATGGTGACCGGACGGATCTCCTTCTTCTCACCCGAGTACTCGCCTATCTCGTCCTCGGTGAGGGAGGTGCGGGCGATCAGCTCGCGCTTCCACTGCCGCCCGGCGACCGTGTTCGTCACGAGGATGAGCGTCGTCGCGCCGGCCTTCGCCATCGCGGCCGCGCCGACCATCGTCTTACCGGCACCGCACGGCAGCACCACCACACCCGAGCCGCCCGACCAGAACGAATCGGCGGCCAGTTCCTGGTAGTCGCGCAGGTGCCACGGATTCGTCTCGAAGTCCAGCGAGATCGAATGGGCCTCGCCGTCGACGTACCCCGCGAGGTCCTCGGCCGGCCAGCCGATCTTCAGCAGCATCTGCTTGACGCGTCCGCGCTCGCTCGGATGGACGATCACGGTGTCGTCGTCGATGCGCGCACCGAGCATCGGGGCGATCTTCTTGTTCCGCAGGACCTCGGCGAGCACCGCCCGGTCGAGGCTGACCAGGGTCAGGCCGTGCGCGGGGCTCTTGACCAGCTGGAGGCGCCCGTAGCGGCTCATGGTGTCGACGATGTCGACGAGCAGCGCCTGCGGGACGGCGAACCGGGAATGCGAGACCAGCGCGTCGACGACCTGCTCGGCGTCGTGACCGGCCGCACGCGCGTTCCACAGTGCCAGCGGCGTCAC
>NZ_JBLWIU010000029.1:0-58677 GCF_048381395.1 Rhodococcus shunpengi | reverse complement strand
GACATTCATCGGCACACTGTTGAGTTCTCAAAGAACACGCACACACCATCGATCCCGAACCTTCCGGTTCGTTCACTCCGGGGTGACTGTTCATCAGGAGGTCTCTTCGACCTCCGGGGCCACCGACCTTACCAGAAGAATCGGGGGCTCGTAACCAAGTTCAGGCGCCTTCGTCCAACCTCGTTGTCCCGTTCCTCTCGGCCCGGGTCGGTGTCCGTGTCGCTCTGACCTGGAATAAGTTACGCGAGGATCAACTGCCTGCCAAATCGCCTGGTCAGAGGGGGTAGTCCTCGAAGAAAGCCCAGGTGGATGTCCCCGAAAGGCGCCGACCGGACCGAAATCACCACTGGTGACGCCGGACACAGGGCCCGACCAGGGATTTCTCCCTAGTGCGACAGGAGCCGGCCTTGTTCGACACCCACCCGCTCGATGGTTCCGCCGAGCTCCTGGAGGATCTCGACGAACCGCGGATAACCACGGTCGATGTGGTAGACGTCGTGCACTTCCGTGACCCCGTCCGCACACAGGCCGGCGAGCACCAGACCTGCGCCCGCACGGATGTCCGATGCCCATACGGGAGCACTCGACAACTGCTCGACTCCCCGCACAACCGCGTGATGGCCGTCGGTGCGGGCGTCCGCACCGAGACGCACCATCTCCTCGACGAACCGGAACCGTGCTTCGAAGACGTTCTCGGTGATCATCGACGTCCCGTCGGCGACGGCCGCCAGACCGATCGCCATGGGCTGCAGGTCGGTCGGGAATCCCGGATACGGCAGCGTCGCGAAGTTGACGGCACGGGGCCGCTCCTTCTGCACGACGTGGAATCCGTCTGCCAACGGCATGACTTCGGCGCCGGCACTGCGCAACTTGTCCAGCACCAACGCGAGGTGCTTCGGATTGACGCCGCGGACGGCGATATCGCCCCGCGTCATCACTGCTGCGATCCCCCACGTCGCCGCAACGATCCGGTCGCCGATGCACCGGTGCTCGGTGGGATGGAGGGACGAGACTCCCGAGACCCGCAGCGTCGTACTGCCCGCACCGGTGATCCGTGCCCCCATGCGGACAAGCATGTTGCACAGGTCGACGATCTCGGGTTCGCGGGCTGCGTTGTCGATGGTCGTGTCCCCCTTGGCGAGGACCGCGGCCATGAGGATGTTCTCCGTCGCTCCGACCGAAGGGAACGCCAGACGAATGGTGGCACCGTGCAGATCGTCCGCTTCCGCGACGACGCATCCGTGCTCGATCGACGAATGGGCGCCGAGCAGTCGCAGACCCGCCTGGTGCATGTCGAGCGGACGGGAGCCGATGGCGTCGCCTCCGGGCAGCGCCACGATCGCCTTGCGGCAGCGTGCAACCAGCGGGCCGAGTACGCAGACCGACGCCCGGAACTGCCGCACGGCCGCGAAGTCGGCGCGGTACTCGGGTTCGGCAGGCGTCGTGATGCGTACGGCGTCGCCTTCGAGTTCGACCTTGCATCCGAGTCCACGCAGGACATCGGCCATCAAGGGCACGTCGAGGATGTCGGGGCAGTTGGTGATCGTGGTGGTGCCCTCGGCGAGCAATGCCGCGGCCATCAACTTGAGGACGCTGTTCTTGGCACCCCCGACGACGACGTCGCCGGAAAGGCGGTTCCCACCTGTGACAAGAAAGCGTTCACTCACAACGACACAGCGTAACGGGCGTGTCCGTGGGAAGAGCAGAGCCGGTACCGTGACGCTCATGGCAGTCCACCTGACACGGATCTATACGCGCACCGGAGACGACGGAACGACGGGACTCAGCGACTTCTCGCGCGTCTCGAAGAACGACCCTCGTCTGGTCGCCTACGCCGACTGCGACGAGACCAACGCCGCGATCGGTGTGGCGCTCGCACTGGGAGCACTCCCGGAACGGCTCGTCCCGGTACTCCGTCAGATCCAGAACGATCTCTTCGATGCCGGCGCCGATCTGTCGACGCCGGTGGTCGAGAACCCGAAGTACCCGCCGCTGCGGATCACCCAGCAGTACATCGACCGGCTCGAGGGCTGGTGCGACGAGTTCAACGAGGAGCTGGAACCGCTCAACTCGTTCATTCTTCCGGGCGGTACGCCGGGGGCTGCTCTGCTGCACACCGCCAGGACGGTCGCACGGCGTGCGGAACGGTCGGCGTGGGCGGCGGTGGACGCGGCTCCGGACGATACGAACGTCCTGCCGGCGAAGTACCTGAACCGGCTCTCGGATCTGCTCTTCATCCTGTGCCGGATCGCGAACCCGGACGGCGACGTGTTGTGGAAGCCGGGAGCGGGCGCGTGAGGAAGTCCCTCTAGACGGGGCGGCGGCGCTGCGACCGGCCGTCGGGCCTGGATTCGACCCAGGACATGAAGGCCATCAAAGCGCCGCTGTCGAGCGCGATCTCGTACGAGTTGTCGCGGTCGATCACATCGAGGATCACGATGTCCTCGGTCATGATGTCGAATTCGCTGCCTTCCGGCTTGCGCCGCGAACGTACATCGATGCCCTGACGGGTCAGGCGTACGTCGGGTCCGGGCCGAAGGCTCGAAAGCTTGAAGAAAGCGAGTGTGTCGTCGCCGTACCGAACGATTCCGTGCCTCCAGCCGGAACCCTCGTTCTGAGGCATCACTCGCAGGATGGCGGCGGTACCCCCGCCGCGCAAGGTGAAGAGACGGTACAACAAAGCCGCGACGGAGACCGCGAGCAGCACCACAAGGATATTGAGAATCAGAAATCCAAGTGACACTGCTCGTCGGCTCCGTCGCGGCTTCTCGTTGTTTCGACGATCAGGCTCGTTCGACAGCCCGCAGGCGGCCGCGGGCCGCTGCGATCTCCGACTCGTCACGATCTGCATCGTTCAGAGTCGACTTGGCTGCCTCGACGTCGATGTCCTCCACGCGGTCGGCGGCTTCGGCGAGCACCGTCACCGTCGTCGCGGTCACCGAGAGGAATCCGCCATGGACGGCCATGACGATCCGCTCACCGTCCGCGGTCCTGACGGACACGACGCCACCCTCGACGAGCTGGCCGAGCACGGGCTCGTGACCGGGCATGATGCCGATCTCGCCCTCGGTGGTCTGGGCGGTGACGAGAGTCGCCGATCCGGACCACACACGCTCCTCGACGGCAACGATGTCCACGCTCATCTCAGCCACGGTGGCCTACTTTCCGGCGATCTTCTTGGCTGCAGCCTCGACGTCGTCGAGTCCACCGCAGCTGTTGAACGCCTGCTCGGGCAGGTGGTCGAACTCGCCCTTGCACACGCGGTCGAAGGCCTCGATGGTGTCGGCGAGCGGCACGACCGAACCCGGCTGACCCGTGAACTTCTCGGCGACGATGAAGTTCTGGCCGAGGAACTTCTGGAGACGACGGGCACGGGCGACCGTGACCTTGTCCTCTTCGGAGAGCTCGTCCATACCGAGGATGGCGATGATGTCCTGCAGTTCCTTGTACTTCTGCAGGATGCGCTTGACCTCGTTGGCCACCCGGAAGTGGTCGGCACCGACGATGCCCGGCTCGAGGATTCGCGAGGTCGACGTCAGCGGGTCCACAGCGGGGTAGATACCCATCTGCGAGATCGGACGCGAGAGCTCGGTGGTCGCATCGAGGTGAGCGAACGTCGTGGCCGGCGCGGGGTCGGTGTAGTCGTCGGCGGGCACGTAGATCGCCTGCAGCGAGGTGATCGAACGGCCACGCGTCGAGGTGATGCGCTCCTGGAGCTCACCCATCTCGTCTGCCAGCGTGGGCTGGTAACCCACGGCCGACGGCATACGGCCGAGGAGGGTCGAAACCTCCGAGCCGGCCTGCGTGAAGCGGAAGATGTTGTCGATGAACAGGAGCACGTCCTGTCCCTGGACGTCGCGGAAGTACTCCGCCATCGTCAGGGCCGACAGAGCGACGCGCATACGCGTGCCCGGCGGCTCGTCCATCTGGCCGAAGACGAGGGCGGTGTCCTGGAGGACGCCCATCTCTTCCATCTCGAGGTGGAGGTCGGTGCCCTCACGGGTGCGCTCACCGACGCCGGCGAACACCGACGTACCGGAGAACTCACGCGCGATACGGGTGATCATCTCCTGGATCAGAACGGTCTTGCCGACACCGGCACCACCGAACAGACCGATCTTGCCGCCCTTCACGTACGGGGTCAGCAGGTCGATGACCTTGATGCCGGTCTCGAGGATCTCGGTCTTGCCCTCGAGCTGGTCGAAGGCCGGGGGCTTGCGGTGGATGCCCCACTGCTCGCCGTCGCGGCCGGTGCCCGGCGCGTCGAGGCAGTCGCCCAGCGCGTTGAACACGTGGCCCTTGACGACGTCGCCGACGGGAACCGAGATCGGCTTGCCGGTGTCGCTGACGGGGGCGCCACGCACCAGGCCGTCGGTGGGCTGCATCGAGATCGTGCGGACCAGGTTGTCACCCAGGTGCTGCGCGACCTCGAGGGTCAGGGTCTTCGCCACGGACGGCAGAGTGACCTCTGCGTGCAGGGCGTTGAACAGCTCGGGCACGGCGCCACGCGGGAATTCCACGTCGACGACGGCGCCGATGACGCGGACGACGCGCCCGGCAAGGGCCGACGCCGCACCGGCGTTGTTGTCGGTTACTGCTGCGGTCATTGTGGTTCAGTCACTTCCTGCACTCGAGGCGAGCGCACCGGCACCGCCGACGATCTCGCTGATTTCCTGGGTGATCTGGGCCTGGCGGGCCTGGTTCGCCTGACGGCTGAGGGTGTTCACCAGTTCCGTCGCGTTGTCCGTCGCGGCCTTCATGGCGGTACGACGGGCTGCCGACTCGGAGGCCGCCGCGTCCAGCAGCGACGCGTAGATGCGCGTGCTGATGTACTTCGGCAGGAGAGCCTCGAGCAGAACTCCGGCCTCCGGCTCGAAGTTGTACACGGCCTGCGGTCCCTCGGTGTCCGTAGCGCGGCGTCCGTCGGTGAGCATGTCCTCGCCGAGGTCGATCTCGTCCTCGGTGATGCTCACCTCGAGCGGAGCCATCCTGCGAACCTGGGGGGTCTGGGTCAGCATCGACACGAAGCGGGTGTAGACGATGTGCAGTTCGTCGACGCCCTCGATGGTGCCCTCGCCGTTCGGGGCGGGCACCTCGGTGCCCGAGCCCGCCATGAACAGCTCGACCAGGTGACGGCTCGCCTTCGCGGCGTCCGTGTAACGGGGGTCCTGCGAGAAGCCCGTCCAGGCAGCGGCCACTTCACGCTCGCGGAACGTGTAGTAGCCGAGGCCCTTGCCGCCCATCACGTACAGCACAGGCTCCTTGCCCTCGCTGAGGAGCAGCTGACGCAGCTCCTCGGCTTCCTTGAGGACGTTGGAGTTGTAACCGCCGGCCATACCGCGGTCGCTGGTCACGACCAGCACTGCGGCACGCTTGGGGTTCTCGCGCTCGTTGAGCAGGGGGTGATCCAACGAGGCCGACGCACTCGCCAGCTCGGAGAGCACCTTGGTGATCTCCTCGGCGTACGGCTTCGACGCTGCCACTCGGGCCTGGGCCTTCGTGATACGCGACGTCGCGATCAGTTCCTGCGCCTTGGTGATCTTCTTGGTCGAGTTGACCGACTTGATCCGCGAGCGCAGTTCGCGCAAGTTCGCCATTCGTCGATCACACTCCCTTCACTGGACGCTGGGTCATGGACTCCCCGCTCACTTGCGAACGGTGGTGCGCTTGACGGAGACCTGCTCCTGCTGGACCTCGTCGGCACCGAGGGCCTCGGCCTCTGCCTCGTTCACGACACGGCTGCCGTCGGAGGCGATGAAGCCCTCCTTGAACTTGGCGGTCGCGGCGGCGAGAGCCTCGATCGACTCGTCGGACAGGGCCTTGCCACCGGCGATCTGCTCGTAGACGCCTGCGGCGTTGCGGTGCAGATCCTCGAGGAGCTCGGCCTCGAAGCGACGCACGTCCTCGACCGGAACCGAGTCGAAGACACCTTCGCCGGCGAGGTAGATCGACACGATCTGGTCCTCGACCGCGATGGGCGCGTACTGGTCCTGCTTGAGGAGCTCGACGAGACGCTGACCGCGCTCGAGCTGAGCCTTCGATGCGGCGTCGAGGTCGGAGGCGAAGGCGGCGAAGCCTTCGAGCTCACGGAACTGCGCAAGCTCGAGACGCAGCGAACCGGAGACCTTCTTCATGCCCTTGGTCTGGGCGGCGCCACCGACTCGGGAAACCGAGATACCGACGTTGATGGCGGGGCGGACACCCTTGTTGAACAGGTCGGACTCGAGGAAGACCTGGCCGTCGGTGATGGAGATGACGTTGGTCGGGATGTAGGCCGACACGTCGTTCGCCTTGGTCTCGATGATCGGCAGGGCCGTCAGCGAGCCGCCACCGAGCTCGTCGGAGAGCTTGGCGGAGCGCTCCAGCAGACGCGAGTGCAGGTAGAAGACGTCGCCGGGGTATGCCTCGCGGCCCGGCGGACGACGCAGCAGCAGCGAGATGGCGCGGTAGGCCTCGGCCTGCTTGGTCAGGTCGTCGAACACGATCAGGACGTGCTTGCCCTGGTACATCCAGTGCTGGCCGAGGGCCGAACCGGTGTAGGGGGCGAGCCACTTGAAGCCGGCGGAGTCGGAGGCCGGAGCCGCGACGATGGTGGTGTACTCCATCGCGCCGTTCTCCTCGAGTGCCTGCTTGACACCCGCGATGGTCGAGCCCTTCTGGCCGATCGCGACGTAGATGCAGCGGACCTGCTGCTTCGGGTCGCCGGTCTCCCAATTCGCCTTCTGGTTCAGGATCGCGTCGATGCAGACCGCGGTCTTACCCGTCTTGCGGTCGCCGATCACGAGCTGACGCTGGCCGCGGCCGATCGGGGTCATCGCGTCGATGGCCTTGATGCCCGTCTGCAGCGGCTCCTCGACCGGCTGGCGCTCCAGCACGGTCGCGGCCTGCAACTCGAGGGCGCGGGTCTCATCGGCTTCGATGTCGCCGAGGCCGTCGATCGGCTGACCGAGCGGGTTCACGACGCGGCCGAGGAAGTTGTCGCTCACCGGCACCGACAGAACGTCGCCGGTCCGCTTGACTTCCTGGCCTTCCTCGATGGTCTGGAAGTCGCCCAGGATAACGGCACCGATCTCGGTGGCCTCGAGGTTGAGGGCCACACCGAGGACGCCACCGGGGAACTCCAGCAGCTCGTTCGCCATCGCCGACGGCAGACCGCTGATGTGCGCGATGCCGTCACTGGTGTCGACGACCACGCCGACCTCCTCGCGGGAGGCCTCCGGGGAGTAGCTCGCGGTGTAATTGTCAATCGCGCTACGGATCTCGTCGGAGGAGATCGTCAGCTCCGCCATGTTCTTCCTGCTCTCGGTATCTGGTCTTCGAAAAGATCTATGTGTGTGTTCGGTAGTGGACTACGTGAGGCTCTTGCGCACTGCAGCGAGTCGACCCGCGGCACTACCGTCGATGACCTCGTCGCCCACCCGGACGACCAATCCACTGAGAAGCTCGGGATCGACCTCGACGTGCACCGTCACAGGCTTCCCGTAGATGCGGGTCAGGGTCGCGGTGAGCCGCTCCTCCTGCTTCGCATCGAGCGGTGCCGCGCTGCGGACGTGCGCGACGGCACGGTCCCGCTGGGCCGCGGCGAGCGCCGACAACTCGTCGAACGTCTCGGCCGGCGACGTGCTCAGCCGACCGACCGCGTGGACCGCCAGCGCCTCGGTGACCGCGGTGACCTTGCCGTACAGCAGGCGCGTCAGCAGATCACGCTTGGCCGAAGCCGGGGTGCTGCGATCCGAGAGCGTCTGCTCGAGTTCGGGGTCGCCGGCCACGATGCGACCGAGGCGGAACAGTTCGTCCTCGACAGTGTCGAGCTGGTCCTGGTCCGCCGCCGCCTTCAGCAGTGCCTCACGGCCGAGCTGGACGAGCGAGCCGGTCAGGTCGGACTGTGCCGACCAGTCCTGCCCCGCTGCGGCCTTGACGGTCGCGAGGGTCTGGGCCGAAACCTTGCCGCCGAAGACCTGCTCGGCCAGCCGCTCGCGAACGGCAGCCGGGGCCGAGGCGTCGGCCAGCGCGGTCCGGAGGGCCCGCTGGCTGTCGAGCGCCTCGACCACCGAGAAGAGTTCGGAACCGGCCTGAGCCGCAGCGGCAGTCGCGGCACCCGAGCCCAGGGCGGACTGCAACGCGGAACGCGTATGAGCGAGTGCCTCACGGCTTGCTGCGTACATGGTGCTCACTTTCCGGATGCAGAGTCAGCGCTGAGGGAGTCGAGTTCGTCGAGGAACCGATCGATCGAGCCGGCACGCTTCACGTCGTCCGCGAGCGCTTCGCCGAGGATCTTCTCGGCGAGATCCACGGAGCTGCGTCCGAGATCGCTACGCAGCTCGGCCACGATCTGCTGGCGCTGGGCCTGCAGCTGGTTGTGACCGGCGGCGACGATACGGTCGCTCTCCTCCTGGGCCTGCGCCTTCATGTCGGCGATGATCTGCTGGCCCTGTGCACGGGCCTCTTCACGGATCTGCGCCGCCTCGGTGCGGGCCTCGGCGAGCTGGCTACGGTACTGCTCGAGCGCGGCCGCAGCCTCCGCCTGAGCTTCCTCTGCCTTCTTGATGCCGCCTTCGATCAGCTCCGAACGCTCGTCGAGCACCTTCTGGAACATCGGAAGCACGAACTTCCAGAAGACGAATCCGACGAGGATCAGGGCGACCAGCGACCAGACGATGTCGTATGTCGCGGGGAGAAGAGGATTGGGAGTCTCCCCTTCCTCTGCCGCGAGGATCAGGATGCTGTCAGCCATTGTGATCGTCGGATCAGAAGATGAAGCCGGCGACGATGCCGATCAGCGCGAGGGCCTCGGTGAATGCGATACCGAGGAACATCGTGGTGCGCAGCTGGCCGGCCATCTCGGGCTGACGAGCCATGCCCTCGATCGCCTTGCCGACGACGATGCCGATGCCGATGCCGGGGCCGATGGCGGCGAGGCCGTAGCCGATGGCGCCTGCACCCGAGATCGTGGTCTCCTGGGCGAGGACGTCTGCTGCCTGAAGCGCAACGCTCATTGGTGTTCCATTCCCTTTCTTGTGGCTCGGCCCCGGGAGTCGGCAACCGAGTCAGTCTTTGTGTAGATGTGGGTCGTGCCGTTCGTCGAGCTAGTGCTCTTCGGCGTGCAGGGCCAGGTCGATGTACACCGCGGTGAGCAGCGCGAAGATGTAGGCCTGCAGGACGATCACCAGGAGCTCGAAGAAGGTGAACGCGATTCCGCCGATGAGAGAACCGATGCCGAACACCTTCATGAAGCCGTCGGAATCGAAGAAGAAGAACTGCGTGGCACTGAAGAACAGCACGAGCATGATGTGACCGGCCAGCATGTTGGCCATGAGACGAATGGTCAGCGTGAACGGCCGCAGAATGAACGTCGAGACGAACTCGATCGGGATCACCAGCACGTGGAGAGCGGGCGGCAGGTTCGGGATGACGATGCTGCTCTTGACGTAGCGGAAGAATCCGTACTTCTTGATGCCCACATAGTTGAAGACGATGTAGGCGAGTGCCGCGAGCACGATCGGCATACCGATTCGTGCGTTGGACGAGATGTTGAGGAACGGGATGACCGATGTCAGGTTCAGACCGACCACCAGGAAGAAGATGGTGACGATCACCGGGAGGAACCGGCGTCCCTGTTCCTTACCGAGGATGTCCTCGGCGATATGGATCCGGACGAAGTCGAGCATGATCTCGGCGACGTTCTGCACGCCCCGCGGCACGATCTTCGGACTCCGCAGCGCGAAGAAGAAGAACAGCGCGACGATCAGGGCGACGGCGACGCGGATGAGCATCAGCCGGTCCATCTCGAAGGGGGTGCCTTCGAACAGGACTGCCGGTGGGAAAAAATCAGCTAGTGACGGCGCGTGGAATTCTCCGGCTGCCAAGGTGGTGACGCTCAGCGCTCTCTCCCGTAGTCGGCCGCAGGCATGCCGTCTGCGGTTCGATCGGACATTGACGATCCAGAAGTCGACCAGGTCGGCTCGCGTATTCGCCAGTGGTCCGAACCGCGTGAACGGTCCCGCTTCCTGCCGGTGTCGGCGACTCTCGTCGACTCGGCGGCCATTTGAACACGACCGCCTACGAAGTCACAACTGCGCACCCTCTTCGAACCCGATGCGGGCAGCGTCACTTTCGTAGAACTCACCCTACCAACTGCTCTACGACAGTGCGTAGGTGGGTTCCTACGTGGGGGGTTATGGACAAGCGGTACTACTACCGATCGTCGTTGTCGGATCCGGAGGACGTCTGGGGATCGACGTACAGGGCGCGCTGCGAGAGCACCCCGTAGGTCTCGGCTCCCAGAACGATGACCAGGGCGAACACGATGGTGAGGACGAGCGCGTTGCGGTTGTAGAAGTCGAGCGAGTCGAGCGAACCCATCACGACGATGGCGAGGATCAGCTTCAGCAGCCAGGTGCCGAGAAGTACGGCTCCGGCGGTCATCGCCGGCATCTTCGACGTCAGGAGAACGCCGAGTGCAGTGAAGAGGATGAACCCTCCGCCGACGGCCGCTCCGATGAGTGCACCCCACAGGCCGGGCATCCCGGCGACGAGCACCGAGATCACCGAGGCCACGACGGCGAGCGCGAGAAGACCGAGGGCGCCGTACCGCACGGCCGCACGCATCGGCGCGATCGGGTCGGGCAGCGAGGGCAGACCGTGGTCGGGTTCGAGATGATCCGGGTTCGTCACGATATCCGAGCCTAACCGACCTCTCGGGAGTGCTCCGGCGGCGTCTCCCCCGACTCGTCGTGCCGCCGCAGCGACGGCACGGCGGTCACCACGAGGGCGAACACGAGACCACCCGCGAGGATCAATACCACCGCCCGCCGGTCGAGCAGCGAGGAACCGACGGCTCCGAAGGCCAGGATGCCGACCCACAGGTAGAGCAGCAGCACCACGCGACGGTGCGAGTGCCCGATCTGCAGCAGGCGGTGGTGGAGGTGCATCTTGTCGGGGCTGAACGGGCTGACGCCGGCCCGGGTGCGCCGCACGATCGCGAGGAGCAGGTCGAGGATCGGGATGAACATCACGGCACCGACCAGGATCAGCGGTGAGAGCAGACCGAGCAGGTCGCGCGAACCGTAGGCGCTGAGCGGGATGAGGCCCGAGGCGCTCGTGGAGATCGCGGCGAGCATGAGACCGATGAGCATCGACCCGGAGTCGCCCATGAAGATCCTGGCGGGCTGGAAGTTGTGCGGCAGGAAGCCGAGGCAGGCGCCGGCGAGGGCCGCGGCCATGAGGGCCGGGGGGTAGGCGGAGACGTCGCCGCCCTGATCGAGCAGCAGACCCACGGAGAACGCGCAGATCGCGAGTGCGGCGATGAGCCCCAGTCCGGCCGCCAGTCCGTCGAGCCCGTCGACGAAGTTCATCGCGTTGATCGTCACCGCGGCGACGGCGACGGTGATGAGGCCGCCCTGGAGCTGGTCGAGCACGAGTGTCGAGGCACTGAACGGGTCGTAGATGACGATCCAGCTCACGCCCATGACCACGAGCACGCCGGCCGCGGTGACCTGGCCGACGAACTTGGTGAGCGCATCGAGTCCCCACCGGTCGTCGACGATGCCGACGACGACGATGATCGAGGCCGCGACGAGCGCCGCCCCCATATCCGGGGTGTATTCGAAACCCCTTGTCAGAGCAGGCAATTGCTGAGCGAAGACAATTCCCGCGACGAGGCCGATGTACATGCCGACCCCACCCATCCGGGGGGTCGGGGTCACGTGCACGTCGCGGTCGCGAGGAACGGCGACCGCTCCGAACTTCAGCGCGAGGATCCGCACCACACCGGTCGCGAGGAAGGTCACCACCGCGGCGGTGAGCAGGACGAGGAGAAGCTCCCGGATGGGAACGCCGGCGCCGCGCCCGGCCTGGGCGAGCAGTACGGCGGTGGTGTCGGCTGCAGTCACGTGCTCCGTTCCTCCGCCGCTACTCCCCGCCGGACCGAAGGCGCTCGGGATCGTCGCCGAGCACCTCCGCGAGTGCTTCGGCCGTCACCGCGCCTTCGCGCAGGATGCGCGGGCGGTCGCCCGTGAGGTCGACGATCGTCGATGCGACTCCGTGCTCCGCCGGGCCACCGTCGAGATAGACACTCGCCGATGCTCCGAGTTGCTCGCGCGCCTCGGTGACGTTCGTGGCAGGGGGCCGGCCGGAGACGTTGGCGCTGGAGACCGCGAGCGGACCGACCTCGCGCAGCAGTTCCAGGATGACGGGGTGCAGCGGCATGCGGAGCATGACGGTGCCGCGGGTGTCGCCGAGGTCCCAGGCCAGGGACGGCGCCTGGTGCACCACGAGGCTGAGCCCGCCCGGCCAGAACGCGCGGATCAACTCCCGCGCCTCGGGACGCACAGAGGCGACGAGACCGTCGATGGTCGTCCAGGAGCCGACGAGGACCGGCACCGGCATGTCGCGGCCGCGGCCCTTCGCGCGCAGGAGCGCCGTCACCGCGTCGGAGTCGAAGGCGTCGGCAGCGATGCCGTACACCGTGTCGGTGGGTACGACGACGAGTCGTCCGGCCTTGAGTGCGCCACGCGCCGCGTTGAGTCCGGCGGCGCGCGAAGCTTCGTTGTTGCAGTCGTACACGGTGCTCACGCGCTCATCCTTCCACTTCGGCCGCACTCGGCACCGGACGGGTCCTGCCCGTCAGCCGTCCGCCGCAGACCGTACCGACTTCATGCGGTCGGCTTCCACCGCCGTGGGAACACGGTGCGCGGTCACGAAGCGGGCCTTCCCGGCGAGGTCGGGGTGCCGCACGACGTCGCCGAACACCCGACGCTGCTCGAACAGTTCAGCGACCAGCAGGCTGTGCGTGTCGTCGTGCTCGACCGCTGCCGCTCCCCCGATCCGCAACCACCGCGCAATGTTGGAGACCATCGGCCGGATGACGGACAGTCCGTCCGCTCCCCCGAAGAGCGCCGAGTGCGGATCGTGTTCGATCACCTCGGGTTCGAGGTCGGCCCCTTCCGGGATGTAGGGCGGGTTGGCGACCACCAGATCGACGCTGCCTTCGAGGTTGGTGAGCAGCATGCAGTCGGTGACATCGCCCTGGTACAGCCGGATCGGGGTGTCCCCTTCCTCCGCGCGCGTCTCGGCGTTCCGACGCGCCCAGGCGAGGGCCTTCGCCTCGAGTTCGACGGCGTGGACCTCGGCGTCGGGACGCGCATGCGCAATCGCCAGGGCCAGCGCGCCGGATCCGGTGCACAGGTCGAGGACGACCGGGTTGCGGCTGCCGTGGCGTTCGAGGAAGGCCAGCGCCCACCCGAGCAGCAGTTCCGTCTCGGGCCGCGGGACGAACACCCCCGGCCCCACTGCCAGGTCGATCTCCCCCATCGGCGAGGTGCCGGTGATGTACTGCAGAGGAATCCGCTTCGCCCGCTGTTCGACCATCGAGCGGTAGGCGTCGATGGTCGTCGCATCGACGAGCGGGACCAATCCGAGTCGCCCGCGCTCGATGCCGAGCAGGTGCGCTGCGAGAAGTTCGGCGTCGACCCGAGGACTCGGGACTCCGGCTTCCTCGAGGACCGATGCCGCTTCGATGATGGCCAGGCGCAGAGGTTGACGGCTCACGCCTTACAGCGTGCCACGACCTCGTACCTGCACTACGCCGAGGTAGCCCTCGCATTGCACGCAGAACACCCGGACCGGACATCGAGGGTGTTTCCGACAACGTGATTGACGGCGCGGCGGGGCGGGCACCCGAACGAGGACCGATACCTTCCGGTCGGTTTCATCGACAGAAAGGGATTGCTCCATGAAGACGCGGACTGTGCGTGGAATCACCGTTCTTGCCGCTGCGGGTGCAACCGCATTCGCGGCCCCTGCGCTCGCGAGCGCCGAGCCCATCGACTTCCAGCCGATCCCGATCGGATGCCCGGCTGGCGTCGGCGTGGTCGACACGGAGACCGCCCTCGCCGAGGAGGACGCGGCGCCTGCGGGGATCGAGTACGAGATCGAGCAGGAAGGTAGCGGCGGAGGCCAGATCAACTGGGTGAACCTGAGGACGCTGCAGCTCGGTGGCGGCGTTCTTCCGGAAGCGGCCGAGGGCGACGAGCCCGCGATCGCCCTCCAGACCGGTGACGGACTCGTAGTCAGCGCAGTCTGGGGCGCCCATCAGAACTCCGACGGCCAGGGTTGCTTCCTGCTTCCGGGCGTCGATCTCACGAACGTGCCGCCGGCACCGGCACCGGCACCCGACGGCAACGGGGACGGCGAGGGCGACGACGTTCCTGCCTGATCCCCTGCCGACGAGCCCGGTTCGCGGTTACTCCGCCGCGAGCCGGGCTTCTCTGTCTGCAGCGCCCAGGGCGTCGAGCAGGGCGTCGAGTTCGCCGTCGAGCACTGCGTCGAGGTTGTGGGACTTGAAGCCGATGCGGTGATCGGTGATCCGGTTCTCGGGGAAGTTGTAGGTGCGGATGCGCTCCGACCGGTCGACGGTACGGACCTGGCTGGCTCGACCCGCCGATGCCTCGGCCTCGGCCGCCTCTTCGGCCGCCGCCTGCAGGCGCGCCGCGAGGACCTGCATCGCGCGGGCCTTGTTCTGCAGCTGGGAGCGTTCGTTCTGGCAGGTCACCACGATGCCGGTGGGAAGGTGCGTGATGCGCACGGCCGAGTCGGTGGTGTTGACGCCCTGACCGCCCTTGCCGGATGACCGGTAGACGTCGATGCGCAGGTCGCTCTCGTCGATCTGCACCTGCTCGACCTCGTCGGGCTCGGGATAGACGAAGACGCCGGCCGCGGAGGTGTGCACGCGTCCCTGCGACTCGGTGACGGGCACACGCTGGACGCGGTGCACGCCGCCCTCGAACTTCAGACGGGACCACACGCCGTCGCGCACGTCGGTCCGCGACTTGATCGACAGCGTGACGTCCTTGTAGCCGCCGAGATCGGAGTAGGTGGCACCGAGGACCTCGACGCGCCAACCGGCACGTTCGGCGTAGCGCGTGTACATCCGAGTGAGATCGCCGGCGAACAGCGCGGATTCCTCGCCGCCCTCACCGGACTTGACCTCGAGGACCACGTCGTCGCCGTCGTGCGGGTCGCGCGGGGCGAGCAGGTCGGTGAGCGAGCGGTCGAGCTCGGCGACCTGCCCTTCGAGGTCGTCGACCTCGGACGCGAACGACGAGTCGTCGGCGGCGAGTTCGCGCGCCGCCTCGAGATCCTCGCGCGCCTGCTTCAGAGCGTTGTAGGTCGACATCACGGGGGCGAGTTCGGCGAACCGCTTGCCCACCCGACGCGCTGCCGCAGGATCGTCGTGCAGCGACGGGTCGGACAGCTGCTGTTCCAGACCCGCGTGTTCGGCCAGGATGTCGTCGATGGCCGACGGCTTGGTCTGCCCCGCCATGAGTGTGCTCCGCTCTGATTTCGATCCTTGCAATGAAAAAGCCGACGCCCGGCCTGCACGAGGGCAGTACCGGGCGTCGGCGTAACAGCTAGCTGTCGGAAGCGGCCTTCTTCGGCGCACGCTTGCCGTAGCGAGCCTCGAAGCGCGCGACGCGTCCACCGGTGTCGAGGATCTTCTGCTTGCCGGTGTAGAACGGGTGGCAGTTGGAGCAGACTTCGACGTTGATACGTCCCGACTCCTTGGTGCTGCGCGTCTCGAACGTGTTACCGCAACCGCAGACGACGGTCGTCGTCACGTAGTTGGGGTGGATTCCTGCCTTCATGGTGTCCCTTTCATGGCCGCCGGGTCGCCTTCGCGGGTCGAAGACGTGAACCGGAGCCGGACTGAGCCTGTCGATTATGCCAAACGTAGGGCCCCGGGAAGAAATTCCCCGGGGCGCCGACGTCAGTCGTCGAGTGCCCCCGGTGCGGTCTTCGCCACATTCATGAGGAACTCGATGTTCGTCTTGGACTTCTTGAGTCGGTCGATGAGCAGATCGATCGCCTGGTGCGAATCGAGGCCCGAGAGCACGCGGCGGAGCTTGTGCACCACGGCGAACTCGTCGGGGCTCATGAGCAGTTCGTCCTTGCGTGTACCGGACGGGTTGACGTCGACCGCCGGGAACACGCGCCGCTCGGCGATCTTCCGGTCGAGCTTGAGCTCGGCGTTACCCGTGCCCTTGAACTCCTCGAAGATCACGGTGTCGCCGGTGGAACCGGTCTCGACCATCGCGGTGGCGATGATCGTGAGCGATCCGCCGTTCTCGATGTTGCGGGCAGCACCGAGGAAACGCTTCGGCGGGTACAGCGCGGTCGAGTCGACACCACCGGAGAGGATGCGTCCGGATGCCGGCGACGAGTTGTTGTACGCGCGGCCGAGACGGGTGATGGAGTCGAGGAGCACCACGACGTCCTGGCCCATCTCCACGAGACGCTTCGCACGCTCGATGGCGAGCTCGGCGACCGAGGTGTGATCCGACGGCGGCCGGTCGAAGGTCGAGGCGATGACCTCGCCCTTCACCGAACGCTGCATGTCGGTGACCTCTTCGGGACGCTCGTCGACGAGCACGACCATCAGGTAGCACTCGGGGTTGTTGACGGCGATCGCGTTGGCGATGTCCTGGAGGACGGTGGTCTTACCGGCCTTCGGCGGCGACACGATGAGTGCACGCTGACCCTTGCCGATCGGCATGACCAGGTCGATCACGCGTGTGGTGAGGATGTTCGGCTGGGTCTCGAGGCGCAGTCGCTGGTTGGGGTACAGCGGCGTGAGCTTGTTGAACTCGGGGCGGCGCTTGGCCGAGTCGACCTCGCGGCCGTTGACGGTGTCGAGGCGGACCAGCGGGTTGAACTTCTGACGCTGGTTGCCCTGCTCACCCTCGCGGGGGACCCGCACGGCGCCGGTGATGGCGTCGCCGCGGCGCAGGCCGTTCTTGCGCACCATGTTCATCGAGACGTACACGTCGTTCGGGCCGGCGAGGTAGCCGGAGGTGCGGACGAACGCGTAGTTGTCGAGGACGTCGAGGATGCCGGCGACCGGCTGCAGGACGTCGTCCTCGCGGATCTCGGGCTCGCGCGAGTCCGAACCGCTCTCGCCGCGGTCGCGTCCACGACGACGCTCACGGAAGCGCCGACCCCGGCGGCCGCGGCCGCCTTCCTCGTCGTCTCCCCCACGGTTGTCCTGGCCCTGGCGCGGACCCTGATTACCGCCGTCGCGATCGCCGGCGTCCTGGTTGCGATCACCCTGGTTACGGTCGCTCTGGTTGCGGTCGCGGCGCGAGGAGCCGTCGCCGGAGTTGCGGTCCTGGCCACGCTCGCGCTGCGAGTCGCGATCCTGGCTCTTCTCGCGCTGCGAGTCGCGATCCTGGCGACCGTCCTCGGACGCGTCGGCGCCCTCGGCCTGCTGGTGCTGGTCGGCGTTGTCGCCACCGCGGCGTCCGCGACGGCCACGGCCGCGGCGGTTACCGTCGGATTCGTTGTCGCCGCTGGGGGTCTGGCCGCCCTGCGGCTTCTCCTGCGAGCCCTCGTCGCCGGACTTCACGTCGGCCTTCTGCTGGGCCGGCTCGGCGTCGGCCTTCTGCTCGGGCGCGGCGGTCTCGTCGGCGGCGGCACGGCCACGGCGACCGCGGGTGCCACGCGAGGGCGCTCCCTCGGGCTTGTCGGCCGTCTCGGTCTTCGCTGCTGCTTCCGTCTTCTCGGAGGCAGCCGTCTTGGCTGCAGGCTGCTCGGCAGGTGCGGCGGCGCCGCCTCCCTGCTTCTCCTTGATCGCAGCGATGAGATCACCCTTGCGCATCCCGGAGGTGCCCTTGATCCCGAGCTCGGCGGCAAGAGTCCGCAACTCGGCAAGCACCATGCCCGAAAGGCCTGCTCCGCGGCGACCGCGCGTGGTCGTCCGGCTACCGGCCTCGGGAATGTCGAGAGCAGGTGTAGTGATCAGGTCCGTATCTGTCACGGAGATCCTTCCTTCCCTCGCTCGCTCCATGCGCAGCAGAGGGTTCGTCCCGCAGATCAGTTCGTCCACTGAGCTGGGATTTGCCGTACGAGTTCAGGGAAAACGAACGGTCGGCACGTCCGCCACCACACCGAAATCCGGTAGGTGCGGTCTGTCCCCCTCCCGGATCCGGGAGCAGGTGAGGATCGATCCAGGCTCGACGCCCCGATGGAGCTGGAGTGATTGCCCTGGAGAATCCGGCGACTGATACGCACGACGTGCGGACACCCCACAGAATAGCGACGATCTGTACGTAGAGCAAGAATCGCCGTGCCGGATGGGACGTGTGTGTTGCACCACCCGTCGACCCCCCACCCGGCACCGCGTGTCGGTCTCAGTCGACCTGGACGCCCTCGGCGATCTCGAGGTCGAGCACCGTCAGTTCGTCGGCCTCGGCGGCGGCCCGCAGTTCGTCGGGCAGCGCGGAGGTCGTGAGCGCGAGCACCGTCGGCCCGGCACCCGAGACAATGGCGGGGATGCCCGCCTCGCGCAGTGCGGCCACCCATTTGGTGGTGAGCGGCAGTGCGGGAGCCCGCTGGGCCTGGTGGAGCAGATCCTGCGTCGCCGGCATCAGCAGCTCGGGTCGCTCGGTGAGCGCGACCACCGCGAGAGCCGCCCGGCTGACGTTGAACGCCGCGTCCCGGTGCGGGACGAGTTCGGGCAGCAGGCCCCGGGTGTGGGCCGTGGACGAACGGACCGACGGGACGAAGGCGTACGCCTTGATGTCCGGGTGCACACGCAGGTTCACCGCGCGGTAGGTCCGTTGCTCGGAGTCGACTTCGGCCTCGGTCCACGACACCACTGCCCCACCGAGAACGCTCGCGGAGGCGTTGTCGGGATGGCCCTCGAACTCGGAGGCGAGCTGCACGAGCTGCTCGTCGTCGAGGACGCGCTCGGGAGCGATCTTGCGGACGAGCCCGTTGGCCGCCGCCAGCCCTCCCACCGCCGCCGAGGCGGAGGATCCCAGGCCACGCGAGTGCGGGATGACGTTGTGGCACACGACGTCCAGTCCGTCCGCCCACACACCGGCGGCCTCGAGCCCGCGCTCGACGGCACGGACCACGAGGTGCGAGGGTCCCCACGGAACCTCCTGGGCGCCTTCCCCCTCCACCTTCACGTCGAGCCCGGAAGCCGTTGTCGTGACGGTGATCTCGTCGTACAGACCGAGGGCGAGACCCAGGCAGTCGAAGCCGGGGCCGAGATTCGCGCTCGAGGCGGGAACCCGTGCCGTCACCGAAAGCCCCACGGGCAACGTCTGCGTCATGTCCTGATTCCCAACGGAGGAAGGCGTGGCGGTCAACTCAGGCCAACTCGAGCGCGGAGGCGACCGCGACCGGGTCGACCGGGATGGGCTCGACCACGGGCACGTCGCGCAGGGCAGTATCGGGGTCCTTGAGACCGTTGCCGGTCACGGTGCACACGACCTTGAGGCCGCGCTCGAGCCAGCCTTCCTTGCTCGCGGCGAGCAGACCGGCGATGGATGCGGCCGAAGCCGGCTCGACGAAGATCGACTCGGACTTCGCGAGCAGCCGGTACGCCTCGAGGATCTCCTCGTCGGTCGCCGCGCGGAACGCGCCGTTCGACTCCTCCTTGGCGGCCACTGCGCCGTTCCACGATGCGGGGGCACCGATGCGGATGGCGGTCGCGATGGTCTCGGGATCCTTCACGGGATGGCCGAGGACGAGCGGTGCCGCACCGGCCGCCTGGACGCCGAGCATGCGCGGGCGGCGAGTGCTGAGGCCGTCGGCCGCGTACTCGCTGTAGCCCTTCCAGTAGGCCGTGATGTTGCCGGCGTTGCCGACGGGCAGGATGTGCACGTCCGGAGCATCGCCGAGCGCGTCGACGATCTCGAAGGCCGCGGTCTTCTGGCCCTCGATGCGCACCGGGTTCACCGAGTTGACCAGACCGATGGTGGAGAACTCCGCGGTGGTCTTGCGGGCGAGCTCGAGGCAGTCGTCGAAGTTGCCCTCGACCTGGACGATCTTCGCGCCGTGCATGACGGCCTGGGCGAGCTTGCCCATCGCGATCTTGCCCTGCGGCACGAGCACCGCGCAGCCGATACCGGCGCGGGCGGCGTAGGCGGCGGCCGACGCGGAGGTGTTGCCGGTGGAGGCGCACAGCACGGCCTGCTTGCCGGTCGCGAGGGCTTCGGTGACCGCCATGGTCATACCGCGGTCCTTGAAGGAGCCGGTGGGGTTGAGCCCCTCGACCTTCACGTGGACCTCGCAACCGGTGATCTCCGACAGGCGCGGAGCCGGGAGCAGCGGCGTGCCACCCTCGCGCAGCGTGACCGTCTTCCAGTCGTCACCGATCGGCAGGCGCGAACGGTACGCCTCGATCAGGCCCGGCCACGGCGTGTGCACGGGGGTGGTGTTCTTCTCGGCCGCGCTCATTCGGCGGATCCCTCCAGTCTCAGGACGCTGGTCACAGCGATCACGGATTCGAGTTTGTCGAGCGCTGCGACGGTATCCGCCAGCGCACGGTCGGTGGCCTGATGGGTGAGTACCACCAGACGGGCAGCGTCGCCGGCGCCTTCCTGGCGGACCGCTGCGATGCTCACGCCCCGCGTGGCGAACTCGGCGGCGACCGCGGAGAGCACACCGGCGCGGTCGGCGACCTTCAGATTGACGTAGTAGCGGGTGAGGATGTCGCTCATGGGCGCGATCTCCAGCTGCGCGTACTTCGACTCACGCGGACCACGACCACCCTGAACCCGGTTGCGGGCGGCCATCACGAGGTCGCCCATCACGGCGGAGGCGGTGGGGGCGCCACCGGCACCCTGGCCGTAGAACATGAGCCGGCCCGAGGACTCCGCTTCGACGACGACGGCGTTGAACGCGCCGTTGACCGAGGCCAGCGGATGCTCACGGGGCACGAGCGCCGGGTAGACCCTGGCGGACACGCGGTCCTTGCCGTCGGCGGACGGGACGCGCTCGCACAGCGCGAGCAGCTTGATCGTGCAGTTGAGCGCACGGGCCGAGGTGAGGTCGGCGGCGGTGATCGACGAGATGCCCTCGCGGTAGACGTCGGCTGCCGTCACGCGGGTGTGGAAGGCGATCGACGCGAGGATCGCCGCCTTCGAGGCCGCGTCGAAGCCTTCGACGTCGGCGGTGGGATCGGCCTCGGCGTATCCGAGGCGGCTCGCCTCGGCGAGCGTCTCGTCGTAGTCGGCGCCCGTCTCGTCCATGGCCGAGAGGATGTAGTTGGTGGTGCCGTTGACGATGCCGACGACCCGGTTGACCTTGTCGCCTGCGAGCGACTGGGTCAGCGGACGGATCACCGGGATCGCGCCGGCCACCGACGCCTCGAAGTACAGGTCGACGTTGCGGGCCTCGGCCACCTCGGCCAGTTCGCCGGTGTAGGCGGCGAGCAGCGCCTTGTTGGCGGTGACGACGGACTTGCCGGAGTCGAGTGCCGTGCGCACGAGTTTGCGGGGCAGTTCGATGCCGCCGATGAGTTCGACGACGATGTCGACGTCGTCGCGGCGGATCAAGGCCTCGGCGTTCGTGGTGACCAGTTCCGCGGGAAGACCCCGGTCGCGGGAGGCGTCGCGCACGGCGACCCCTCTCAACTCGAGGGGTGCACCGATGCGCGCCTCGAGATCCGCGGCGTCCTCGCGGATGATCCGCGCGACCTCGGCACCGACGGTGCCGTGCCCGAGAACCGCCACACCCACAGGACGCCGGCCCGAAGCATCGGTCGCCGTTGCACTGGTCACTCCGAAACCTCCAAGTTGAGCAGATCTTCGACGGTCTCACGGCGCAGCAGAACCCGCGAGACACCGTCCTTGACCGCCACGACGGCGGGGCGAGGCAGCAGGTTGTACCTGCTCGACATCGAGTAGCAGTATGCACCCGTCGCCGCGACCGCCAGTAAATCACCGGGTGCGACGTCGGCGGGCATCCAGGCGTCGCGGATGACGATGTCGCCGCTCTCGCAGTGCTTGCCGACGACGCGCGAGACCACCGGTGCGGCCTCGCTCACGCGGGAGACGAGGCGCGAGTCGTACTCCGCCTGGTACAGCGATGTGCGGATGTTGTCGCTCATGCCACCGTCGACGCTGATGTAGCGGCGGACGTGCCCGGAGCCGACCTCGACGTCCTTGAGGGTTCCCACCTCGTAGAGCGTCACCGTGCCCGGCCCGGCGATGGCGCGGCCGGGTTCGACCGCGAGGGTCGGGGCCGGCAGGCCCGCGAGCGCGGACTCGTTGCGGACGATGTCGTTGAGCTTCGCCGCGAGATCGGCGACCGGCGGCGGGTCGTCGCTCGGCACGTACGAGATGCCGAGGCCGCCGCCGAGGTCGACGATGTTCATCTGCGAGGTCTTGTCGACGCCGAACTCGGCGACGATGTCGCGCAGCAGACCGATGACGCGGTGGGCGGCCAGTTCGAAGCCGTCGACGTCGAAGATCTGCGAGCCGATGTGGCTGTGCAGGCCGACGAGGCGGAGATTGTCGGCCGCGAAGACGCGCCGCACGGCCTGCATGGCGTTGCCGCCGGCGAGCGAGAGCCCGAACTTCTGGTCCTCGTGCGCGGTGGAGATGAACTCGTGGGTGTGGGCCTCGACGCCCACGGTCACGCGGATGAGCACGTCCTGGACGACACCGGCCTCACCGGCGACCGCGTCGAGCCGCTCGATCTCGGCGAGCGAGTCGAGCACGATGTGCCCGACCCCGGCGGTCACGGCGGCCTGCAGTTCGCGGACGGACTTGTTGTTGCCGTGCATCGCGATCTTCTCGGCGGGGAAGCCGGCGTGCAGGGCCACGGCGAGCTCACCGCCGGACGCGACGTCGAGCGAGAGCCCTTCCTGGTGGACCCATCGCGCGATCTCGCTGCACAGGAACGCCTTCGACGCGTAGTGCACCTTCGCCGACGGACCGAAGGCCTCCGAGATCTCCCGGCAGCGGGAGCGGAAGTCGTCCTCGTCGACGACGAACAGCGGGGTGCCGTACTTCTCGGCGAGCTCGGTCACCGGGATGCCGGCGATGCGCATGACGCCGTCCTCGCCGCGCTCGGCGTTGCGCGGCCACACGTGCGGGGCGAGCGCGTTGAGCGCCGCGGCGTCGGCGGGGCGCTCGGGCAGGTTCGGGGCGTGCGGGATCTGGGCGTGGCGCGGTCCCGCCGGATGCGCGTTCACATCCGCTCCGGGGCGTTGACGCCGAGCAGGCCGAGGCCGTTGGCAAGAACCTGACGTGCGGCCGCGCACAACGCGAGGCGCGCGGTGTGCAGCGGGCCGGCCTCCTCGTCGCCCTGCGGCAGGATCCGGCAGGCGTCGTAGAAGCGGTGGTAGGTGCCCGCGAGTTCCTCGAGGTACCGGGCGACGCGGTGCGGCTCGCGCAGTTCGGCTGCCTTCGCGAGGACCCGGGGGTACTCGCCGAGGGTGCGGATCAGGTCGCCCTCGCGCTCGTGCGTGAGCAGTGCGAAGTCGGCGCCCTCGGCGGTCAGGCCGAGATCGGCGGCGTTGCGCGCGATCGACGAGAGCCGCGCGTGGGCGTACTGCACGTAGTAGACCGGGTTCTCGTTCGTGGTGCTCGCCCACAGTTCGAGGTCGATGTCGATGCTCTGGTCCACCGAGGACCGCACGAGCGAGTAGCGCGCGGCGTCGACGCCGATCGCCTCGACGAGGTCGTCGAGAGTGATGACGGTGCCGGCCCGCTTGCTCATCTTCACGGCCTCGCCACCGCGGACGAGGTTGACCATCTGGCCGATCATCACCTCGACGGTGTCGGGGTCGTCGCCGAAGGCCGCCGCGGCGGCCTTGAGGCGCGCGATGTAACCGTGGTGGTCGGCCCCGAGCATGTAGATGCACAGGTCGAAGCCGCGCGAGCGCTTGTCCTGGAAGTAGGCGATGTCGCCGGCGATGTAGGCGGCGTTGCCGTCGGACTTGATGACGACGCGGTCCTTGTCGTCGCCGTAGTCGGTGCTCTTGAGCCACCAGGCGCCGTCTTCGAAGTACAGGTTGCCCGACGCCTTGAGGGTCTCGACGGCCTTGTCGACCGCTCCGCTCTCGAAGAGGGAGTTCTCGTGGAAGTACACGTCGAAGTCGACACCGAACTCGTGGAGGGTGCGCTTGATGTGCGCGAACATCAGGTCCACACCGATCGAGCGGAACGTCTCGTGCCGCTCGTCCTCGGGGAGTTCGAGGGCGTCGGGACGCTGCTCGAGCACGGAGGAGGCGATGTCGACGATGTAGGCGCCGGCGTAACCGTCCTCGGGGGCGGGCTGTCCGAGCGCGGAGGCGATGAGCGACCGGGTGAAGCGGTCGATCTGTGCGCCGTGGTCGTTGAAGTAGTACTCGCGGGTGACCTCGCCGCCCTGGGCGGTGAGGATGCGTCCGAGCGCGTCGCCGACCGCAGCCCAGCGGGTGCCACCGAGGTGGATCGGGCCGGTGGGGTTGGCGGAGACGAACTCGAGGTTGATCCTCGTGTTCGCGAGGTCGTTGCCGTTGCCGTAGGCGGCGCCCTCGGCGAGCACCTTCGCCACGATCGCTCCCTGGGCGTCGGCGGCGAGCCGGATGTTGAGGAAGCCGGGTCCCGCGACCTCGGCGGAGTCGATGCCGTCGGCGGCGGTCAGGGCCTCGGCGAGCCAGGTGGCGAGTTCGCGGGGATTGACGCCGACCTTCTTCGCGACCTGCATCGCGACGTTGGTCGCGTAGTCGCCGTGCTCCGGATTGCGCGGGCGCTCGACGGTGAGGGTCTCGGGAAGAACGGACGCGTCGAGACCACGGTCGGTGAGGACACCGGCGGCGGTTCCGCGGAGCAGCTGAGCAAGGTCGGAGGGAGTCACAGGTGTCCATCCTATTGGCTGGTCGATCGCGGCGCCGACGCTCCCCCTACCGGCAGCTCGAGGCACCGCGCGAGAGCACGCCCGTAGAGTTGTGGGTGTCTGTGCGCCCGATGGGCGCGCGTCCGCCTGTCCACCCGTCGAAAGAGCACACAGCAATGCCCAGCGGTTCGGTTAGTGGCGGCTCCGGTAACAAGAAGACCGGAGCCAAGTCGTCGAAGGCCATTCAGGCCGCCAAGAAGAAGAGCGGCGGCGCCCGCGGGGTCCCCGCGCAGCGTCAGATCCCGTGGTTGACGATCGGCGGCGTGGCCCTGGTCGTCGTGCTGGTCGCCGTGATCGCTGTGAGCCTGATCCCGAAGTACCAGAACCAGCAGGAGATGGCGGCGTGGACGCCGTCGGAGTCCAACCAGGACCCGTCGGACGACATCGAGGGCGTGCTGAAGATCGAGTATCCGGCCGGTGTGCACGTCGCGCCGGGCCAGCGCGTCGCGTACGACCAGTCGCCGCCCTTCGGTGGCCCCCACGACTCCGTCTGGGCGACCTGCACCGGCACGGTCTACGAGCAGCCGGTCCGGACCGAGAACATGGTCCACTCCCTCGAGCACGGCGCCGTGTGGGTGGCCTACAACCCCGATCTGCTCGACGACGCCGCGGTCGACACGCTGCGCCAGAAGGTCGACGGCCGCACCTACACCCTGATGTCGCCCTACCCGGGCCTCGACGCCCCGATCGCGCTGCAGTCGTGGGGTCACCAGCTCAAGGTCGACAGCGTCGACGACGAACGCATCGACCAGTTCATCAGCGCGCTGCGCCTGAACCAGTACACCTACCCCGAGGTGGGGGCGAGCTGCTCGACGATCCCCGGTTCGTTCGATCCGGCGAACCCGCCGGCCTTCGACGCCTCCGAGCCCGGCCCCGACGCGGTGCCGATGAACGCGGAGACCGCCGGCGACATGCAGCAGGCACCGGCCGGGAGCTGACGATGAGCGAGACCACCTCGGACATCTCCACCCCCGAGCACGGTGGGCACAACCGGCTGCTGTTGGTGCTGCTCACCGTCGCCGCGGTCGCCGTCGGTTTCCTCGCGGGGTTCCTGTCCCGGATCCCCTTCGAGGACTCCGCGCAGGCGGCGCCGGAGGCCGGCTCGGTGGACGTCGGATTCGCGCAGGACATGATCGTGCACCACGACCAGGGCGTCGAGATGGCCGCCGTGGCGGTCTCCAATTCGGAGGACGATCGGATCCGCAACATCGCGTACGACATCCTCACCACCCAGCAGAACCAGCTCGGTCAGATGCAGGGCTGGTTGTCGCTGTGGGGACAGCCGGCGCTGCCGACGGGCGAGTACATGGAGTGGATGACCGAGACGGAGACGGGTCACAGCCACGGTGCTCACGGCGCGACCGCCGAGTCCGAGAATTCGGACGGCTCGCACCTGATGCCGGGGATGGCGACCTCCGAGGATCTCGCGAATCTCCGGGCCGCGCGCGGTCCCGAACTGGACGTGCTCTTCCTCCAGCTGATGCTGCGCCACCACGAGGGGGGTCTGCCGATGATGGAATACGGCGAGCAGTACGCGAGCATCTCGGCGGTGCGCAATCTGGCGGGCACGATGGTCGCGACGCAGCAGGGCGAATCGGATCTGATGAGGTCGCTGCTCGCCGAGCGCGGCGCCGAACCGCTGCCCCTCAATTGAGCCTCCGCGCGGGTGAAACCGCGACTCCGGGCCGAAAACCGGCTCTGACCTGGCGATGTGGAGTTGAGCGCTCGATGCGCTAGGCTAACTCCCGCACCTCCGGTCATCCGGTGGTCCGGATGCCCTCGTAGCTCAGGGGATAGAGCGCTTGCCTCCGGAGCAAGAAGTCGCAGGTTCGAATCCTGCCGAGGGCACCACGAAGGCCCCGCTTCTCACGAAGCGGGGCCTTCGGCGTTCCAGGGGCCTTCAGGTGTCCCAGGGGCCTTCGGTGTCCCAGGGGCCGGTCAGGCTCCGGTGGTGAAGGGTGTGGGATCGAAGTAGTCACGGCAGGCCGCGATCTTCCCGTCGACGATCTCGAAGACGCCCGTGACGGGCAGCTCGATCGTCCGGCCGTTCATCGTGAACACATCGGTCCGTTCGTTGAGCACGACGTTGCCGGACACCGCCTGGTGGTGGATGCGGTAGTCGATGGCACCGAAGGACGTCACGAAACCCGCGATGTATTCCTCGATCGCCGCGCGGCCGCGGATCGGTTCCATCGGGATGTTGTGGAAGACGGCGTCGTCGGCGAAGAAGGCCGCGAGCTCGGCAGGATCGGGATCGGCCCAGCGCCGGCAGAACTCGGTGACCAGTTCGTCGGGGCTCATCGGTTCTGCACTCGCGCGAAGCGGGCGGGTTCGGTACCGGGCACGCGACGGACCCGTCCGCGTTCGATGAGCTGCCGGACGTGCGCCGATCCCTCCGCGAGCGCCATCCTCTTGCCGTGCAAGGGGGTCTCGTCCCACGGCCGGTACCAGCGCATGCGGGCGGTGGCCTCCCACAGCGTGAGCTCCTCGTCGCCGAAGGCGTCGTAGAGATCGTCGAGGCGCTGGTCGTGGTGGGCGATCAGTTCGCCGACGCGGTGCGGCAGGTCGTCGATCTGCTGCCGGTGCGCGGGCAGTGCGCGTCGCACGGGCAGGCCGGCGACCGCGCGCAGCGAGTCGAGGTACTCCCCCAGCGCGTCGCGTTGCGGCAGAGGGAAATCGAACTCGCCGACGTGCGGGGTCGTGGTCGCGAGGACGTGGTCGCCGCTGAACAGCACACCGTGTTCCTCGAGCAGGAAACACGCGTGGCCCGCCGTGTGGCCGGGGGTCAGCACGGTGCGCAGGGTCCGGCCCGTCAGCGGGATCTCCTCGTCGGCACCGAGTTTGCGGTCGGGCAGCGCGTCGGGACGGCCGATCGCCGGTACGAGGGTGGCGAGCGATTCCTCGATCGCGTCCTCGGGTGCTCCGGCGCGGCGCAGCAGTTCGGCTTCCTGAGGACGGCGGTCGTCGTCGGAGAGCATGACCTCGAGGTGAGCGAAGTCGGCCTCGTTCATCGCGACCCAGCAGCCGGAGGCCTCCCGGATGCGTCCGGTGAGCCCGACGTGGTCGGGGTGGAAGTGGGTGACCACCACGCCCTCGACGTCGGTGACCGACAGGCCGGCAGTGGCCAGGCCGTCCTGCAGTGCCGCCCACGACCGGTCGTCGTTCCAGCCGCCGTCGACGAGGACGGCGCCGCGCGGGGATTCCATCACGTAGACCTGGGTGTCGCCGACGGGCAGGTCCGCCACCGGGACGGGAACGACGTGGATGCCGTCCCCGATATCACGCGCTTCGGCCATGGTGATGCCTCTCGGTCATGGTGACTTTCGTTCGAAAGCTACAACAATGAATTCAACTATTACCCTGCACGGGCTCGATGATCGCGACGATCGACCTGATCTCCCCGGCCGGGATGTCGAAGTGCTCCGTCACCGCGACCGACGTCTCGGCGTTCGGGCCTGCCGCGATGTCCAGGACGAACCGCGCGACGACGCTGTGGTGCCATTCGCGGAACTGCAGGTCGCGGATACGGCGGATGGGCCGGTATTCCGGTCCGTTCTCGAGGCGGTCGCGGATCTCGATGCCACTGTCGCCGGTGCGCTCCCCGTTCTCGACCCGCCAGGCGTCCTCGGCGAGCCGGACGTGGGACGCATCGTGGCTGACCAGGGATCGGATGTACGCGCGGGCCATCGCGACGCGGGGACTGTCGGTCGGTCCGGTGGCGTACACGGCCAGCGCGGACATCACCTCCGGCGCCCAGTCGGCGCGGCAGATCACCAGGTCGGGCAGATAGGGGTGCGGCCGGTTGTATTCGAGTTCGCTGCCGTCGATCCGGGCGCAGTGCAGACCTGCGGCGCGCGCGACCGCGACCGGCGCCGCCGAATCCCACTCCCACTGACCACCGGCGTGGATGTAGGCGTCGGCCTCCCCGCGGACCACCGCCATCGCTTTGGCGCCGGCCGAGCCCATCCGGATCAGGTCGGCGCCGAGATCGCGGGCCAGATCGAAGACGAAAGCGGGCGGCCTGCTCCCGCTGATGACGATGCGGGGGCGGCGACGGGCAGGCCGCTGCGCCGGAAGCGGGTCGGCGGTGCTGTGGACGACGCCGATCGCCGGTTGCGCGACCGCGGCTGCGGTGAGCCCTCGGCCTGCCTCCCACAGCGCGATGTGGACCGCCCAGTCGACGTGGTCGGGCATCCCGTACTCCTTCGACCCGTCGAGGGGGTCGATGATCCAGACGCGGTCTGCGCCGACCCGCGCCGGATCGTCCGCGGATTCCTCCGAGAGCACCGCGTCGCCGGGTCGCGCGGACGCCAGCTGTTCGAGGATGTACGTGTTGGCGGCGTGGTCGCCCCGGCGGCCCAACTCGCGCCCGGTGAGGGCATCCGATTCAATGGCGCGGACCGTGAGCAGCAGTTCACCTGCGCCGGAGGCCGTCTCGGCTGCGAGTCGAGCGTCGTCGCCCTCGGCTGCTGGTCGAGCGTCGTCGCCCTCGGCTGCTGGTCGAGCGTCGTCGCTGTAGTCGTGCGTCATGGCCTCAACAATTCCACGACGAGGCCCGCCTGCACGGCAGGCGTGCCGTCGTGGGGGCGCACGACCAGCTCGGGATCGGACGGTGGTTCGTAGGGATCGTCGACGCCGGTGAAACCGGTGATCTCACCGGCACGTGCCCGCGCGTACATGCCCTTCGGGTCGCGGGCCTCGCAGTCGGCGAGCGGGGTGTCGACGAAGACCTCGACGAAGCGGATTCCGGCCTCCTCGTGCTGCCGGCGGATGCGGTCGCGGTCCTGACGGTAGGGACTGATGAGCGCGCAGATCGCGACGAGTCCGGCGTCGGCCATCATCTGGGCGACCGCACCGACGCGGCGGACGTTCTCCGCGCGGTCCTCCGGACCGAACCCGAGGTCGGCGTTGAGGCCGTGCCGGAGGTTGTCGCCGTCGAGGCGGTAGGCGGGGATGCCCTCGGCGAGCAGTCGTCGTTCGAGTTCGACGGCGAGGGTGGACTTGCCGGAGGCGGACAGCCCGGTGAGCCACACCGTCGCCCCGGCCCTCCCCCGTTCGGTCCGTGAGACCGCCGCCGAGTGCCAGACCACCGCCGTGTCGGCGAGTGTCGGGCCGGTGATCATCCCGGCCGCGACGGTGTTGCCGGTGCGTTCGTCGACGAGCACGAAGCTTCCGGTGGTGCGGTTGCGCCGGTAGGGGTCGAACAGCAGCGGCTGTTGCGTCCGCAGTTGCACGCGGCCGATCTCGTTGAGACCGAGCGTCGTCGCGGCCTCGTCGCGGTGCAGGCTGTTGACGTCGAGACGGTAGTCCAGCCGCGCGACCCGCGCGGTGGTCGAGCGCGTGGTGTGCAGCAGGGCGTAGCGGGCGTCCGGGTCGAGGGCGGAGCGTTCGTCGAACCAGCACACCATGGCGTCGATCTCGTGGCCGACGAGCGGACGGTTGTTGGGGCGGCACAGCATGTCGCCGCGTCCGACGTCGAGGTCGTCCTCGAGTTCGACGCACACCGCCGCACCGGCGAAGGCGTGCTCGAGTTCCGTTCCGCCCGGCCCCCACAGCGTCTGCACCCGCGTTCCGAAACCGGAAGGGAGAACGACGACCTCGTCGCCCGGCGCGAATCCGCCGGCGGCGACCGTTCCGGCGTAGCCGCGGAAGTCGCGGTGCTCGCCCTCGCCCGGGCGGATGACGTACTGCACGGGCAGTCGCGCGTCGATGAGGTTGGTGTCCGACGCGATGTGGACCTGTTCGAGATGGTGCAGCAGCGAAGTGCCCTCGTACCACGGCATGTTCGCGGTGCGGGAGACGACGTTGTCGCCGTGCAGCGCGGAGACGGGAACGAAGGCGAGGTCGGGCATGTCGAGCTTGGCCGCGAAATTCCGGAATTCGTCGCAGATCTCGTCGAACCGGCTCTGCGACCAGTCCACCAGATCCATCTTGTTGATGCACAGCACCACGTGCCGCACCCCGAGCAGCGACGCGAGGAAGGCGTGCCGGCGGGTCTGCTCGACGATGCCGTTGCGGGCGTCGACGAGGACGAGCGCCAGGTCGGCGGTGGACGCCCCGGTGACCATGTTGCGCGTGTACTGCTCGTGACCGGGAGTGTCGGCGATGACGAATGTCCTGTGTGCCGTGGCGAAATAGCGATAGGCGACGTCGATCGTGATGCCCTGTTCGCGTTCGGCGCGCAGGCCGTCGGTGAGCAGGGCGAGATCGGCGCGGTCGGCACCGCGGTCGAGGCTCGTGCGGGTCACCGCCTCGAGTTGGTCCTCGAAGACGGCCTTCGAGTCGAACAGCAATCGACCGATGAGCGTGGACTTGCCGTCGTCGACGCTGCCGGCGGTGGCGATGCGCAGCAGGTGGGACATCAGAAATACCCTTCCCTCTTGCGGTCTTCCATTCCGGCATCGGAGATCCGGTCGTCCGCCCGCGTGGCGCCGCGTTCGGTGACCCGGCTGGCGGCGACCTCGGTGATCACCTCGTCCGCGGTGGCGGCAGCGGATTCGACGCAGCCGGTGCACGTCGCGTCCCCGACGGTGCGGAACCGAACGAGGCTCTCGCGCGGGGTTTCCCCGGGGAGGAGGGTGAGAAAGCGGGTGTGCGCGAGCAGCATTCCGTCGCGCTCGATCACCGGTCGCCGGTGGGCGTAGTACAGGGACGGCAGGTCGACGCCCTCGTCGCGGATGTAGCGCCAGATGTCGAGTTCGGTCCAGTTGGACAGCGGGAAGACCCGCACGTGTTCGCCGCGGCGGTGCCGGCCGTTGTACAGCTGCCACAGTTCGGGTCGTTGCGCCTTCGGGTCCCATTGCCCGAACTCGTCGCGCAGACTGAAGATGCGTTCCTTCGCGCGGGCCTTCTCCTCGTCGCGGCGGGCGCCCCCGAAGACGGCGTCGAATCCTCCTTCCCGCAACGCGCGCAGGAGGGTTCCGGTCTGCAGCCGGTTGCGGGTCGCGTGCGGTCCGTCGTCCTCGACGGCGCGCCCGGCGTCGATGTCGTCCTGCACCGAAGCGACGATCGACCGCAGCCCCAGCCGTTCGACGGTGCGGTCGCGGAAGTCGATCACCTCGTCGAAGTTGTGTCCGGTGTCGATGTGCAGCACGGGGAACGGCAGCGGCGCGGGCCAGAACGCCTCGGCCGCGAGATGGAGCATCACCGCGGAGTCCTTGCCGCCCGAGAACAGCAGGACGGGACGGGAGAAGGTCGCGGCGACCTCGCGGAAGATGTGCACGGACTCGGCCTCGAGCGCACCGAGCAGCGGCAGTTCGTAGATCGGTGGTCGTTGCGGTGGCACCGTGGTCACTCGTGCCCCTCTCACCCGGCGCGGTACATATGTGTACCGACGCGGTCGAAGATTACTCCGCAACAGTAGAACGAGTTTCAATTCCAGGTCAACGGGCGGTCCCCGCAACCGTCCGTCAGCGCGCCGGTCGACGTCCGCCGAGATCGGCGGTGATCGCATCCGCGACCGCCACGAGCGCGGCACCGCACCGCTCGATCCCGGCGGCGTCCACCTCCCGCTCGAGGTGCAGCGTGAGCACGAGTGACTGGTGGCCCTCGGGATCGTAGGCCGGGGCGGCCACGAGGTTGACCGCCCGCTTCTCCCCCGCGGCGAAGGCACCGGGCACCAGCACGCGCTCGCCGGGGCCGGCCACGAGTTCCGCCAGCATCTCCCGCATCTCGGGCGCGAGGTCGTGCGAGACCACCCCCGCCATGAGCGCGTACAGGCGACGGCCGCCGGGCGTGAGGGGCTCGGCCAGATAACCCGTCCGGCGACATTCGGTGACGATCCGCCACAGGTCGTCGAGGTCGACGGTCACGGGCAGGGTCGGTTCGCGCCGCAGCCACTGTTCGATGCGTTCGTCGGTGTCCCACAGCACGTACATCAGCCCTACCGGGGGCGCGAAGGGGTACACCTCCCCCACGCGCGCCGCCGCGGCCGCGCCGTGTCCACCGACGACGTCGAGCACCGCGATCCGGTCGCCGACGACCGCCGACGCGGAGCACATCACGCCGAACTCCTCGGCGAGCGCGGCGAGATGCCGGTGCGCGACCGGCCCGGACGCGAAGCCGCGCTGGGCGGCGCGTCCCGCGACGATCAGCGCCGGGCCGAGCCCGTAGGTCTTGTCGACGGGATCACGGACCAGATAGCCGGCGTCGGCGAGCACGGTGAGGATGCCCAGGCAGGTGGGCTTGCTCAGGTCGAGTTCGCGCGCCAGTTCCGACAGTCCGAACCGGACACCGGGTCGCGCGACGAGGTGGTCGAGGACCTGCACGACGCGTTCCGTGGGTGGCGACCGGCGGGCGGCTCCCGCCCCGGCAGTCGACTCCCCGAGCGTCTCGGTCTCGCGACGAGCCATTGACCCTCCCTGGAACACGTTCTACTCTCGGCGCAACGGAAGACTACCGCAGCGGTACATATTTGGACCACAGGAGATCGCAGTGCTCACCGATCCGCTCACCGCGTCGATAGCCGAGGCCGAGAAACTCGTCGCCACCGCCCCGCACATCCGCACCGAACAGGACCTCGTCGAGGGATACGGATATCTGGCGGGCGGGATCTCGGCGTGCGTCCACGCCACCTTCGCGTACAGCCGATCCCACCCGGTCTTCGTCACCGGCACCGGCCCCTACGCGAAGATGGGCCTCGACAATCCCGACACCCTGTACTGGGGCGCGTCGATCCGCGACGACGCCGAATATGTCGTCACCGGGCGCCGAGGCACGACCTGCGATCTCAGCTTCCAGGTGCTGGCCGGCAACTACACCGACGCCGAGGTACCCGGCAACGTCACGGCCTTCGACGACCGCGCGTTGACCATCGCCGACGACGGCACCTTCGAGGTGCGGTTCGGACCCGGCCCACGCGACCCGGAACGGAACTACTTCCCGCTCGCGCCCGGCTCTTCGCAGCTCGTGGTCCGCGAGGTCTACAGCGACTGGACGCAGCGCCGCGGCACGCTGAGCATCCACCGGCTCGACAGCCTCGGCGCCCCCGCACCCGAGCCCACCCACCAGGACGTGGTCACCCGTTACGAACGTGCCGGTCGCGCGCTGGTCTCGCGGGTGAAGACCTGGCTGCAGTTCCCCGAGTGGTTCTATCTGAAGCTGCCGGTGAACACGGTCACCGAACCGCGCCGCACCCCCGGCGGTCTGGACACCCAGTACTCGTCCGTCGGGCACTACGAACTCGGCGACGACGAGGCGATGGTCCTGACCCTCCCGGCGAGCGACGCGCCCTATCTGGGCTTCCAGATCGGCAGTCTCTGGTACATCTCCCTGGATTACATCCACCACCAGACCTCCTTGAACAACAGTCAGGCGCAGGTCGATCCTGACGGGATGGTCAGGATCGTCGTCTCGGCCCGCAATCCGGGGCTGACCAACTGGGTCGAGACCCTCGGCCGCAGCCGCGGGATCCTGCAGTTCCGCTGGCAGCGCCTCGATCGCGGACTCACCGCAGCCGACGGTCCGACCGCCGAGGTGGTGCCGTTCGACCGGCTCCCCGAGGTCCTGCCCTTCCACCGTTCGAACCGCATCACCCCCGAGGCCTGGGCGCAGCGCATCGCGGAACGCCAGCGTGGCGTCGCCGATCGGATGCTCGGATGAGCGCGGCAACGGGACTGCTCCGCGACCGCGTCGTCGTGATCTCCGGTGTCGGCCCGGGACTGGGTCGCACGCTCGCGCTGCGGTGCGCCGAACACGGCGCCGACGTGGTGCTCGCCGCCCGGACCCGGGAGCGACTCGAGAAGGTTGCGGTGGAAATCGAGGGCACAGGCCGTCGAGCACTGGTCGTGCCCACCGACATCACCGACGACGGGTCCGCCGCCGCACTCGCCGAGACGGCGGTCTCGGAGTTCGGGTGTGTCGACGTGCTCGTCAACAACGCCTTCTCCGTTCCGTCGATGAAACCGCTGGCGCGCACCGACTTCCAGCAGATCCGGGACAGCATGGAACTCACCGTCCTCGGCGCGCTGCGGCTCACGCAGTTGTTCACCCCCGCCCTCGCCGAGTCGGCCGGCGCGGTGGTCAACATCAACTCGATGGTGCTGCGGCACTCCCAGGAACGTTATGGCAGTTACAAGCTCGCGAAGTCGGCGTTGCTGGCGATGTCGCAGTCCCTGGCGACCGAACTCGGACCGCAGGGAGTCCGCGTGAACTCCGTTGCGCCGGGCTACATCTGGGGTCCGATCCTGCAGGGCTACTTCGAACACCAGGCCGGAAAGTACGGCACCACCGTCGAACAGATCTACGAGCACACCGCCGCCGCCTCCGATCTGAAGCGTCTCCCCACCACCGAGGAGATCGCGGATGCGGTGATCTTCCTGGCCTCGCCGATGGCGTCGGCGATCACCGGCCAATGCCTCGACGTCAACTGCGGCGAATACCACCACTGAACGGGACAGCACATGAGCGAACGCACCACCGTCGGCACCGTCGAGGATCTGCACGCCTCCGCGACCCGCTTGACGGGCCTGACCGATTTCGGCGACGACGACTACCGGGACGGGCTCGAGGTCCTGCTCGAATCGTATGCGCGGGACGAGAAGCTCACCCCGCTCGGCAGCAAGATGTCGCGGGTCTTCCTGCGCGGTGCCCTCGTGGCGCGGTTGCTGTCGGAATCGGCCTGGGCCGCCCGTCCCGAGCACGCCGACGTCCCGATCACCCGGCCGATCTTCGTCACCGGTCTGCCCCGCACCGGCACGACGGCACTGCATCGCCTGCTCGCCGCGGATCCCGCCCATCAGGGGCTCGAGATGTGGCTGACCGAGATGCCGCAACCGCGACCTCCTCGCGAGACCTGGGCGGAGAACCCGGTCTTCGCCGGTATCGAGGCCGGATTCGCGCAGCACCACGTCGAGCATCCCGAATTCATGGGTGTGCACTACATGTCGGCCGCCGAGGTCGAGGAATGCTGGCAGTTGCTGCGCCAGTCGTTCCGCTCGATCTCCTACGAGTGCCTCGCCCACCTGCCCACCTATTCGCAGTGGCTCGCGGAGCAGGACTGGACCGCGGCGTATGCCCGGCATCGGA
Source organism: Rhodococcus shunpengi (assembly GCF_048381395.1). Classification (NCBI taxonomy): domain Bacteria; kingdom Bacillati; phylum Actinomycetota; class Actinomycetes; order Mycobacteriales; family Nocardiaceae; genus Rhodococcus; species Rhodococcus shunpengi. The sequence continues at coordinate 22,977 of NZ_JBLWIU010000029.1, read as the reverse complement.
GGAACCTGCAGCTCATCGGACTGCCGGACGCCGACAAGCGGTGGGTGCTCAAGAATCCCAGTCATCTGTTCGCACTGGACGAACTGCTCACGGTGTATCCGGACGCGCTCGTCGTCGTCACCCATCGCGATCCGCGCACCGTGATCCCGTCGGTGTGCAGCCTCGCGGCGCAGGCCACCGAGGGATGGTCCGACGCGTTCGTCGGCGAGACGATCGGGCGCAGCCAGCTCGACCTCTGGGCACGAGGTTTCGATCATTTCACCGAGGTGCGCCGCCGGCACGATCCCGCCCGTTTCGTCGATGTGGACTACCGAGATTTCGTCGCCGATCCGCTCGGCACCGTCGGCGGCCTGTACGACCGGTTCGGTCTGCCGTTCACCGCGGAGGCCGAACGTGCGATGGCCGACCTGCACGAAGAAAGCCGCAGCGGGGCAAGGAAACCCGCGCACCGGTACACGCTCGAGGAGTTCGGGCTGAGTGTGGGCGAGGTCGACGAACGTTTCCGCGACTACGCGTACCGCTGAACCCGGCAGGAAAGGCACCGGAAACCGGTGTGCCCTGACTACCTGCGCGTTCGTCCGTGGGATGATGGAGGCATGCCCGCACCACTCCCCCTCGACCCCATCGCCGAAGCCCACCGCCAGTGGACCGCCCACGGCTGGGGCGAAGTCGCCGACGGCATGGCCGCGGTCACCTCGGTGATGCGAGCGCAGCAGATCATGATGGCGCGGGTCGAGGAGGTGCTCAAGCCCTTCGGCCTGACCTTCGCGCGCTACGAACTCCTCACGCTGCTGCATTTCACCAGGTCGGGAGCGTTGCCGATGGCGAAGGCCAGCGCGCGCCTGCAGGTGCACCCCACCAGCGTCACCAACGCAGTCGACCGCCTCGAGAAGGCCGGACTGGTCCGGCGTACCCCGCATCCGAGCGATCGACGGGCCACCCTCATCGAACTCACCGAGGAGGGACGGGCATTGGCGATCCAGGCGACCGAGAAACTCAACACGGAGGTCTTCGCCCGACCCGGCATTCCCGAGGAGCACATCGACACACTGCTGCGCATCATCGCGACGATGCGGCACGACGCCGGCGACTTCGACACCGGCGGTGCGCCTTCCAAGTGGTGAGGCGCGAGAGACGGCCGAGAAACGAGGAGGGCCGCCCCGTTCGGGGCGGCCCTCCGTCGTATACGGGTGGTGCGGGTCAGGCGTGCTTGAACTCCGGCGCGCGCTTCTCGACGAAGGCCGCCATGCCTTCCTTCTGGTCGGCGGTGGCGAACGTCGAATGGAACACGCGGCGCTCGAACTTCACGCCCTCGGCCAGCGTCGTCTCGAAGGACCGGTTGACGGCCTCCTTCGCCATGATCGCGACCGGCAGCGACATCGACGCGATGGTCGTCGCCGTCTCGAGCGCCACGTCGAACAGGTCCGCGGCGGGAACGATGCGCGAGACGAGTCCGGCGCGCTCGGCCTCCTCGGCGTCCATGTTGCGGCCGGTCAGGCACATGTCCATGGCCTTGGCCTTGCCCACGGCGCGGGTGAGACGCTGCGATCCGCCGATGCCCGGGATGACGCCGAGCTTGATCTCGGGCTGACCGAACTTGGCGGTGTCGGACGCGATGATGAAGTCGCACAGCATCGCCAGTTCGCAACCGCCGCCGAGCGCGTAGCCCGACACCGCAGCGACGATCGGTTTTCGGACGGACGAGAGCCGATCCCACTGCGAGAACAGGTCTTCCGCGTAGACCTCGGCGAAGGTCTTCGGAGCCATCTCCTTGATGTCGGCGCCGGCGGCGAATGCCTTCTCCGAGCCGGTGAGCAGGATCGCACCGATCTCGTCGTCCGCGTCGAGTTCCTCGACGGCGGCGACGACCTCACGCATCAACTGGCTGTTGAGGGCGTTGAGCGCCTTCGGCCGGTTGAGGGTGACGATGCCGACGCGACCCTTGCGGTCGAGCAGGATGGTCTCGAAATCGGTCACTGGCTGTCCTTCGCGGTCGAGCGGTCTCGGATGTCGGTGATGATGGCGGAGAAGTCGAGTCCTCCACCACCCTCAGTGTTGAAACGATGGTAGAGCTCGGCTGCACGCAGCCCGAGTTCGGCCTCGACACCGTTGGCCCGCACCGCGTTCGCGGCCAGTCCGAGATCCTTGTCCATGAGCGCGGCCGCGAAGCCCGGCGTGTAGTCGTTGTTCGCGGGGGTGGTCGGGACGGGACCCGGCACCGGGCAGTTGCTCGTCAGCGCCCAGCACTGACCGGACGCGTTGGACGCGACGTCGAACAGTGCCTGGTTGTCGAGGCCCAGCTTCTCACCGAGGACGAACGCCTCGCTGATGGCGATCATCGAGATGCCCAGGATCATGTTGTTGCAGATCTTCGCGGCCTGGCCGTTGCCCGACCCGCCGCAGTGGACGATCTTGCGTCCCATGGCCTCGAGCAGAGGCTTCACGGTCACGAAGTCGTCCTCGCTGCCGCCGACCATGAACGCGAGGGTGCCTGCGGCGGCACCGGCGACACCTCCGGAGACCGGGGCGTCGACGGCACGGTGACCGGCCTTCTGCGCCTTCTCCGCCGCCGCGCGGGCATCGGCGACGTCGATGGTCGAGCTGTCGACGAACAACGTGTTCGCCTCGGCTACGGGCAGGATCTCGTCGTACAGGTCGAGGACGAGCTTGCCGTTGGGCAGCATGGTGATCACGACCTGGGCGCCGCGCACCGCGTCGGTCGCGGCCTCGGCGACGGTGATGCCGTTCTTCGTGGCCTCTTCCTGCGCAGCGGGAACAGGGTCGTAACCGTTGACGGTGTACCCGGCGCGGACGAGGTTCGCGGCCATCGGCCCGCCCATGTGTCCGAGGCCGAGGAAGGCGACGGTGGGAAGTTCACTCATCGGTCGTTCTCCTTGGGAGCGGCGAGCCCGAGTTCGAGATCGCCGAGCGGCTGGAAGTAGGCGTCGACGTCGGCCTCGGTGACATCGGCGAGGGTCGCCGGCGACCACTGCGGGTTGCGGTCCTTGTCGACGACCTGTGCGCGGATGCCCTCGACGAGATCGTGCGACTTCAGCGAGGCGGTCGAGACCCGGAACTCCTCGTTCAGCACCTCTTCGAGGCTGCCGAGCTGCCGGGCGTGACGCAGCGAGCGGAGGGTCACCTTCAGCGCGACAGGCGATTTCGCGATTACCTGGTCGGCGGTCTCGCGCGCCTCCGGAACATCGGAAGCCCGAAGGCGTTCGACGATCTCCTCGACGGTGTCGGCGGAGTAGGCCGCGTCGATCCACTCGCGCTGCGCGAGCAGCGCCGATTCCGGTGCGGGCTGCGAGTACTCGGCGAGCGCGTCCTCGAGCGAGCCGGATTCGAGTGCGGCGACGAACTTGTCGAGCGACTCGGACGGCAGGTAATGGTCGGCGAAGCCCAGAGCGACGGCGTCGCCGGCCTTCATCCGTCCGGTGGTCAGCGCGATGTGCGTGCCGATCTCGCCGGGGGTGCGCGAGAGCAGGTAGGTGCCGCCGACGTCGGGAACGAATCCGATTCCGGTCTCGGGCATCGCGATGCTCGAGCGTTCGGTGACGATCCGGACGTTGCCGTGCGCCGAGATCCCGACGCCGCCGCCCATGACGATGCCGTCCATGATCGCGATGTACGGCTTCGGGTAGCGACCGATGGCGGCGTTGAGGATGTACTCGTCGCGCCAGAAGTCCTGCGACCCCGTGCCGCCGTCCTTGGCGTCGTGGTAGATCGAGACGATGTCGCCGCCGGCGCACAGGCCGCGCTCACCGGCACCGCGCACCAGCACCGCACGCACCGAATCGTCGTTCTCCCACGCGCTCAGGGCCTTCGACATCTCGAGGACCATGGCGTGGTTGAGCGCGTTGATGGCCTTGGGCCGGTTGAGCGTGATACGGCCGATGCCGTCCTTCACGTCGATGAGGATCTCGGGTTCCTGCCCGGTCATGCCGCTCCGTTCTGCGCTGCAGCCACCACGCTCCGCGCGACGACCACCCGCATGATCTCGTTGGTTCCTTCCAGGATCTGATGCACGCGCAGGTCGCGCACGATCTTCTCGATCCCGTACTCGGCAAGGTAACCGTATCCGCCGTGCAACTGCAGCGCCTCGTTCGCGACCTCGAAACCGGTGTCGGTCGCGAAGCGCTTGGCCATCGCGCACAGCTCCACGACGTCGTCGGCGCCGCGGTCGAGCGCGTCGGCGGCACGCCACAGCATCGTGCGTGCGGCCTCGAGTTCGATCCGCATGTCGGCGAGGCGGAACTGCAGCGCCTGCGAGTCGAGCAACCGTTCGCCGAATGCCTTGCGCTCGGCGAGGTAGGCGACCGCCCGGTCGAGGGCGGTCTGGCCGCCGCCCACCGAGCACGCGGCGATGTTGATGCGGCCGCCGTTGAGGCCGTGCATGGCGATCCGGAAGCCGCCGCCCTCGGCGCCGAGGAGGTTCTCGGCGGGCACGCGGGCGCCGTCGAGGATGACCTGGCGCGTGGGCTGCGCGTTCCAGCCCATCTTCTTCTCGTTGGCGCCGAAGGACAGCCCGGGGGTGTCCTTCGGGACGATGAACGCCGAGATGCCGCGGGCGCCGGTGTCGCCGGTGCGGGCCATGACCACGTAGACGTCGGACGTGCCGGCGCCGGAGATGAACTGCTTGACTCCGGTGAGCACGTACTCGTCGCCGTCACGAACGGCCTTGGTGCTCAGGGCCGCTGCGTCGGATCCGGCGCCCGGCTCGGTGAGGCAGTAGCTCGCGAGGTGCTCCATCGTGCAGAGCTTCGGGATCCACTGCTTGCGCTGGTCGTCGTTGCCGAACTTGTCGATCATCCACGTGACCATGTTGTGGATGGAGATGTAGGCGGCGATGGACGGGCAGCCCTTCGCGAGCTCCTCGAAGATGCGGACGGAGTCGAGGCGTCGCAGCCCCGATCCGCCCACGTCCTCGCGGACGTAGATCCCGCCCATGCCCAGTTCGGCGGCCTTGCGCAGCACGTCCACGGGGAAGTGCTTGCTCTGGTCCCATTCGACCGCGTTCGGGACCAGATACTCGGTGGCGAAGTCGCGGGCGGTGTCGCGGATCGCCCGGTCGTCGTCGGTGAGAACGAACATCGATGGACCGCCTAGTTCATCGTCGGGATGACGAAGTGGTCGGTGTCGGCCACGTGCGCACCCTCGATGTCGCCTTCCTTGACACCGGACGGCCAGCGCTGCGTGACCGTCTTGGTCTTGGTGTAGAAGCGGAAGGCGTCGGGGCCGTGCTGGTTGAGGTCGCCGAAGCCGGAGGCCTTCCAGCCACCGAAGGTGTAGTACGCGATCGGAACGGGGATCGGGACGTTGATGCCGACCATGCCGACCTCGACGCGGGCCGCGAAGTCGCGGGCGGTGTCGCCGTCGCGGGTGAAGATCGCGACGCCGTTGCCGTACTCGTGCTCTGTGGGCAGGCGCAGGGCGTCCTCGTAGTCACGCGCACGCACCACGGTGAGCACGGGGCCGAAGATCTCCTCCTTGTAGATGGACATCTCGGGGGTGACCTTGTCGAACAGGGTTGCGCCGGAGAAGAAGCCGTTCTCGTGACCTTCGAGGACGAAGTCGCGGCCGTCGACGACCAGCTCGGCGCCTTCCTCGACGCCCTGGGCGATGTAGCCGTGCACGCGGTCGCGGGCGGCGGCGGTCACGAGCGGACCGAAGTCGGCCTTCTCGTCGAAGCTGGTGCCGATACGCAGTTCGGCGATGCGCTCGGTGAGCTTGGCGACGAGGCGATCCGCGGTCTCCTCGCCCACGGGGACAGCCACGGACAGCGCCATGCAGCGCTCACCGGCCGAGCCGTAGGCGGCGCCGACGAGTGCGTCCGCGACCTGGTCGAGGTCGGCGTCGGGCATGACGATCGCGTGGTTCTTCGCACCACCGAAGCACTGTGCGCGCTTGCCGTTCTTCGCGGCCGTCTCGTAGATGTACTGCGCGATGGGGGTCGAACCGACGAAGCCGATCGCCTTGATGCGCGGGTCGTTGAGCAGGTAGTCGACGGCGCTCTTGTCGCCGTTGACGACGTTGAACACACCGGCGGGCAGGCCGGCCTCGAGGAACAGCTCGGCCAGACGGAGCGGCACGGAGGGGTCGCGCTCGGAAGGCTTGAGCACGAACGCGTTTCCGGCAGCGAGCGCCGGGCCGGCCTTCCACAGCGGGATCATGGCCGGGAAGTTGAACGGGGTGATCCCGGCGACGACACCGAGGGGCTGACGCATCGAGTACACGTCGATTCCGCCGCCTGCGGACTCGGTGTACTCACCCTTGAGGAGATGCGGGGCGCCGATGGCGACCTCGATCACCTCGAGGCCGCGCTGGATGTCGCCCTTCGCGTCGGGGACGGTCTTGCCGTGCTCGCTCGACAGCAGGTGGGCGAGCTCGTCCATGTTCTCCTGCACCAGGTACACGAACTTCATGAGCACGCGCACGCGCTTCTGAGGATTCCAGGACGCCCACACCTTCTGCGCCTCGGCGGCGTTGGCGATGACGGCGTCGACCTCGGAGTCGGCCGCGAGCGGCACGCGGGCCTGGACCTCTCCGGTGTTGGGGGCGAAGACGTCGGCGAAGCGGCCGGAGGTGCCGGCGACGTGCTGTCCGCCGACGAAGTGGGTCAATTCTCGAACGCTCATGTCCGATCCCGTCCTTTACTGGTGTGCGATGACGTGGGATGTGCGATTTTCGGCGCGAACGGGCGAAGGCCCGAAGTCTTCGCCCATCCTATAGTTGGAAGTCCACGTATGTCTACCGTCACACCGAACCGGATCGGCCGGCACCCCTGACGAGAGGTCGATCAGCCCTCGGCGATCTGCTGCGCCTTCGCGTACGCCAGGTGCAGGAAGTCGGCTCCGGTCAACGCCGCGAACGACCCCGCCACCAGACGCGTGAGATTCGGAGCGTAGACACGGCCGAAGACCAGCGCCGTCACGGTCCACAGGTCGAGGCAGAAGGGGCACGCCAGCAGTTCCCCGACGGCGTGACGGACCCGCGACGACTTGCGGGGCTGCTCCATCACCTCGGCCGGACCACCGGGGCCGTCGAACTTCGTGAACGGTGCGCGGACGGGGCTGGTCACCGCCGCCTTGCTCACGATCCGGGAGATCTTGTGGCTTGCGAGCGCGGTCACCACGAGATCGCCGGCATCGGGCCTCGGCATCGGCCGCCCGCGCTCGGCCGCGACGGCGCCGAGCGTGCCGACGGTGGTGAGGTACACGGACATGAGCACCGCATATCCGCCGAGGGGCCGATCCTCCCCGTTCCGATAGGTGTCGGCCTCGTCCTGGACCGCCTCGACCGCACGTTCGGCGTTCTCCCGCGCTGTCGACGATGCTTCCGGTGTCCGCATGAATCCTCCACTCGTGGCATGTGCTGTCGGTGGCGCGACCGGAGCCGTCACCTTCACGGGCGGCATACCCCGGGGACGGACGGCACAACCACCGACGACCGACCGAGGTCAGCGCATGCGGCGGTAGAGATCCTCGAGGTCGGTGATCCCCCGGATGACCACGGCTTCGTCGGTTCCGCCGGCCCGCAACGCGCGGCGCAACAGCATCGGATCGAGGTCCTCGAGCGCGGGACGGAACCGTTCCGTGGGCAGCTCGGGCAACTCGGTGTCGTCGCCGTAGAAGTCCTGCGCCGCGGCCGCGTCGTCGTCGGCGTCCGCATCGTCGACACCGCCGATCAGCGTCGCGAGGTCCACCCCGCGCAGGGTCAGAACCGCGAGCGGTTGGTCGTCGACGTGTTCTGCGAGCAGGTAGGCGACGGCCGCGGCGTGCTTGCAGGGCCACCCGTCGTCGGGGCAGGTGCAGTCGAAATCGAGTTCACCTGCGCGTCGCGGGAGGAGGGCCGATCCGAGTTCCTCGGGAAGGATGCCTGCCGCGAGTCGCGCCAGCATGCCCGGCGACGAGCGGACGAGCGAGACGAGTTCGCCCACCGCCTCCTGGTCGAGCGTGCGCACCCGCACCGCCGAGGTGAAGGGAGTGAGCTGACTGCCCTGCACGTCGCCGACGGCCGCGCCGGGTCCGAGCCGCATGGAGATCACCTGGCCGGCGCGCGCATACGCACGGCCCCGCGTCAGTCGCCCCTTCTCGGCGACCTCCTCCATCGCCGAGATCAGTTCCTTCGACCACCAGCTGCGGCCGATCGAGCCCCGCTTGGTGCGCGCCTCGATGCCGCCGTCGATCCGGCGGGCCGTGCCGTAGCGGCGTACGTTGCCCCGTGCCATCTAGTCCCCCACCGCGTCGTCGCCGAGGGTGAGCAGGGAGTGCAGCTGATCGGTGGACAGCTCGGTGATCCAGTTCTCCCCCGCCCCGACCACGATCTCGGCCAGTTCCTGCTTGCCGGTGAGCATCTCGTCGATACGCTCCTCCACCGTTCCCACACAGACGAGCTTGCGGACCTGGACGTCGCGGCGCTGCCCGATCCGGAACGCGCGGTCGGTGGCCTGGTTCTCCACCGCCGGATTCCACCACCGGTCGAGATGCACGACGTGGTTGGCTGCGGTGAGGTTCAGTCCGGTGCCGCCCGCCTTGAGCGAGAGCACCATGATGGGCGGTCCGCCCTCACCCTGGAAGCCGTCGACCATCGCGTCGCGCCGACCCTTGGACACTCCCCCGTGCAGGAAGGGCACCGTCGTCGCGAACCGCTCCTCGAGATAGGGGACGACGAGCTCACCGAACTCGCGGAACTGTGTGAACAGCAACACCTTCTCGCCGTCCGCCAGCACCGACTCGACGATGTCCTCGACCAGACCGAGTTTGCCCGAGCGGTGCCGTCCGCGACGCAGGACGGGCGAGCCGTCGCCCAGATAGTGCGCGGGGTGGTTGCACACCTGCTTGAGTCGGGTCAGCGCCGCGAGCACCGCACCCTTGCGGGCCATGCCCTCCTTGTCGCGGATCCGGCGCATCATGTCGTCCACGACGGCCCGGTACAGGGCGGCCTGCTCGGCCGTGAGGTTGGCGCGCACGGTCTGCTCGAACTTCTCGGGCAGATCGGAGATCACGTCGGGGTCGGTCTTGACGCGGCGCATCACGAACGGAGCGGACAGCGCCCGCAACCGCGCCGCGGCGACGGCGTCGTGGTCGCGCTCGATCGGCACCGCGAACCGGGCACGGAAGGACGCCGCGCTGCCGAGCAGGGACGGATTCGCGAAGTCCAGGATCGCGCGCAGTTCCTCGAGCCGGTTCTCCACCGGTGTGCCGGTGAGCGCGATCCGGTGCGCCGCGGGCACGGCGCGCGTGGCGCGGGACTGCGCGGTCGCGGTGTTCTTCACGTGCTGGGCCTCGTCGAGGACCACGCGTTGCCAGGTCGACGTCGCGAGCTGCGCGACGTCGCGGGCAGCGATGGCGTAGGTCGTCACCACGAGATCGTGGTCGGCGGCAGCGGCGGCGAGTGCCGGTCCGCTCAGCCGCTGGGCACCGTGGTGGACGTGCACCCGCAGGTCGGGCACGAACCGTTCGGCCTCACGCTGCCAGTTGCCCACCACCGACATCGGGCAGACGAGCAGGGTCGGAGCGTTCCGCAGGCCCGACTCGCGTTCGTGGGCGAGCAGCGCGAGGACCTGGATGGTCTTGCCCAGGCCCATGTCGTCGGCGAGCACGGCGCCGAGACCGAGCCTGCTCATGAACGCAAGCCAATCGAGGCCGCGCTGCTGGTAGGGACGTAGTTCGGCGTTCAGTCCCACCGGTACGGGGACGGACTCTGGGTGGGCCTGCCCGTCGAGCAGCATCTCGACCCAGCCGGACGCGGAGATCTCGGTGACCTCCGCCGGCGGCGCATCGTCGCCGGTGAACTGGGCGAACAACGACCCGAGGGTCGCGTCCTCGGCGGAATGCGCCGTGACGTACCGGGCGGCGCGGGCCAGCGCCTCGGCGTCGGCCCGGACCCACTTGCCGCGCAGCTTGACCAGGTCGCTGTTGGCCGCGACGAGCTCTTCCATCTCCGACTGGGTGAGCAACATGTCGCCGACGGCGAGCTGCCATTCGTACGAGACGATCGCGCTCATCCCGACGACGCTGTCGTCGGCGCTCACGGGGGCGACGGGCGAGTCGACCTGCAGACGCAGGGACGGATCGACCCGGGTCCAGGCGCGCGGCAGCAGCACCGCGATGCCCGCGGCGTCGAGCTCTCGGGCGCCGTGCTCGACGAGATCGACGACGACCGGGGTGGGCAGCAGAAGGTCGAGACTGTCGGGATCGCGGGGCACGTCCTGCAGGCGGGGATAGGCCTGGAGCGCAATCCCGAGCTTGCGCACGCCGATCTGGAGCAGGTGCGGGTCGGTGTCCTCGACGGGCAACGGCGTCGGGGACTGTCCCTCCGGACGCAGGCACACCTCGAGCCGCCAGATGGAGTCGGCTCCGACCCCGTCGTCGGCGTCGTCCGGCTCGACGAGGCGCAGCACGAGGTCGGGTTCGTATCCGGCGAGGCTGGAGCGCCATTCCTCGAGCGCATCGGCCATGCGCTGGGTGCCACGGGGATGGGGACTGCCCTCGGCCAACGCCGCGACGAGAGGGTGCAACGAGGTGGACGAGCCGTGGAGGGTGCGCACGATGGGATCGGTCAGTTCGCGGCACAGATCGTCGAGGAGATCGACGGGCCGTCCGAGTTGTCGCTGCGCGGGAGACATCGCGGCCGCCAGTTCGGCGGACCAGGCCCGCGTCTTCTCGCCGCCGAGCAGTCGCCACCGCGCCCACCACTGCTTCTCGACACGCACGAGCTCCGGTGCGACCCGGCCGGCCTGCGCCCACCTCTCGATGCCGCGGGCGACGTGCGCGAGATAGCGCAGGTCGCCGCCGACGCCCCCGGGACGCCGCGGCATGTCCAACAGGAGCTCGGCTGCGTCCGCCGGTGCGACCGCGACGGCGGGCAGCGTGCTCGGCTCGGTGTCCGTGGGGAAGGTGAGGGTGACGCGATGGCGGAACGGACGGTCGATCCACCGGCGCAGCGCAGACGGCAGCGCGTCGGGATCGGGCTCTGCGGTGGGGTCCCACCACAGCATCAGGCCGGATCCCGGTGACCACAGCCCGTGCAACATGCCCACTATCGTGCCAGCCGCACCCGACCCCGATGGCAGGCTGGGTCCCAGGGCACGCGCATACGGCTTCGTGGAGTACGGCGGTCCGGAGACACAGCAGCTGTTCGACACCCCCGTCCCATCGCCCGGTCCGGGGCAGCTCCTCGTGGCGGTCCGGGCAGCGGGCGTGAATCCCGCCGACTGGAAGGTGCGGTCCGGACGGCGCACAGGCAGCGTCACGGTGCACTTCCCGGCGGTCCTCGGCCGGGAGGTCGCGGGTGTGGTGGAAGCCTCCGGTCCGGACACCGGCTTCCGGCCGGGCGACGCCGTCTTCGGGGCCACCGCGGAGGGCTACGGCGGCTACGCCGAGTACACCCTGGTCGACGCGCGGGCTGCCGCGCTCGTGCCCGAGTCGGTGCCGTTCGAGGTGGCGGCGACCCTCCCGGTCGCGGCCGGCACGGCCTTCGACATCGTCGAGCACCTCGAGATCGTCGACGCGGACACCGTCCTCGTCCTGGGTGCCGGTGGTGGCGTCGGGTCGGCGACGACGCAGCTCGCGCACGCCGCAGGTGCCGCCGTGCTCGGCGTGGCGAGCGCGGGGAAACGGGATCTCGTCGAATCGTGCGGCGGACTGTGGATCGAGTCCGGCGACGGGTTCGACGCGCGAGTCGCGGCCACCGCGGAACGGTGCGGGGCGGTGACCGCGGTCGTCGACCTCGTCGGTGGCGACGTACTCGAGCGGGCGGTCGCGCTGACGCGGGCGCCGGAACGGGTCGTGAGTGTCGCCGACCCTGTACGCGCGGAGAATCTGGGCGGTTCGGGAATCACGCGGTGCCGGACCCGGGAGGTGTTCGAGCAGGTCGTGGCGCTCGTCGAGCGTGGTGTCCTCATGCCGCGCATCGCGCGGACCTTCCCGCTCGCCGAGGCCGGGGCTGCGCTGGAACTCGTCGAGTCCGGGCACGCCGGCGGGAAGATCGTCGTCACATTCCCCTGAATCACTCCGCTCCGTATCGCTCTGTCCCGAGGATCCTGTCGGCAGGGCATGCCAGGATCGCCGCGTGCGTGGGGGGAACGCGACGTGGTGGGTGGCGGCAGTGGTGGTCGCGGTGGCGGTGTCCTGGTTGTGGGACCGCACCGCGCCGGGGTCCGGGACGGTACCGGGCAGCCCCACCCGAGCCGAGGTGCACGTCCTGCTCGAGCAGGTGACGGTGGTCGAGGAGCGCCGGAAGGTGCCCGGCTATCAGCGGGGCTGCGACCCGGGCGAGCGATGCGTGTTCGGTCCGGCCTGGTCCGACGACCACCCCGGTGCCGGCGGGCACGACGGTTGCGACACCCGCAACAACGTCCTCGCGCGCGACCTCGCCTCTCCCACCTTCCGCGCCGGTAGCGACGACTGTGTCGTGACGAGTGGGGTCCTGAACGATCCGTATACCGGGGCGCGCGTGGAGTTCCGGCGTGCCGAGGCGAACGCCGTGCACATCGATCACATCTATCCGCTCGCCGCGGCCTGGGATCTCGGTGCCGCCGCATGGCCCGCCGAACGTCGGCGCCGGTTCGCGAACGACATCACCTACAACCTCGTCGCCGTCGACGGGCAGGCCAACCTCGACAAGCGCGACGGCACACCGGCGCAGTGGCTGCCACCGGCTCCCGGTTACCGCTGCTGGTTCGCCGGCCGGTACCTGACCGTCGCGGTGCGCTATGCGTTGCCGATCACGGTCGACGACCACCGCGCCTTGGTGGGCGCGGCGGAGTCGTGCCCGTGACATCGGCGCGACGGAGTCGTGCCAGTGACACCGGCGCGGCGGAGTCGTGCCCGTGACACCGCTCAGGCGGGGAGGTTGCGCGGGATCCAGTCGGGTTCGCGCTTCTCCATGAACGCCCGCATCCCTTCGCGGGGTTCGGGTGAGGTCTCGAGTGCCCCGAACATCGTCTGGTAGTCGAACTGTCCGTAGCGCTCGTTGAGCATGCGCTTGACCTGGGCGCGCGCGATGGGTGCGGTGCGCAGAACTTGCCGGGCGGCCTCGAGTGCGGCCTCGCGCAGGTGTTCGTGCGGGACGACGCGGGAGATGACACCCAGGCGCTGCGCCTCGTGGGCGTCGAAGACCCGCGCCGACAACAGCAGGTCGCGGGCGGCGGCGAGACCGACGTGCGCGGGCAGCGCGGCGGCGAAGGTCGCGTCGGGGATGCCCCGGAGGAGTTCGGGGACACGGAAGGTCGCGCGTTCGCTGGCGACCGCGATGTCGGACATCATCGCGACCAGCAGTCCCCCGGCCTGGCAGATGCCGTTGACGGCGGAGATGACGGGGGCGCGACTGTCGCGGATGGTCAGGAACGGGACGACGTCCACTCCCGAGAGGCCCTCGGGCAGGTCGTCGCCGGGTTCGGCGCGACCGCCGAGATCACCACCGGGCGCGAAGACGTCGTCGACACCGGTGATGACGAGGGCTGCGAGGTCGGGATCGGAATTGACCAGTCGCACCGCACGTTTGAGCCCGTAGTACATCGCCGGGGTGAACGCGTTGCGTGCTGCGGGCCGGTCGATGATGCACCATCCGATCGCGCCTTCCCGTTCGAATCTCAGTCCACCTGCACCCAGATCGTCTCCCATGCATCGGACAGTATCTCATTCTTCGTTGCGAGAACAGCATGTTCGTCCGGGAACATCGATGTTTCCGTGTGTGTCGGGACTACGGTGAGGAAATGCTCGAGCGCATCTCCAAGGACACCCGGCTGTGCATCTCGATGTCCGGCCGCCCCAGCAACATCGGCACCCGGTTCCACAACCATCTCTACGAGGAACTCGGCCTCGACTTCGTCTACAAGGCGTTCGCGCCCGCGAACATCGAGGACGCCGTGGCGGGGATACGCGGCCTGGGCATCCGCGGCGCGGGAGTGTCTATGCCGTTCAAGGAAGCCGTGCTGCCCCTCGTCGACGTGCTACACGATTCGGCGCGGGCCATCGAGTCCGTGAACACGATCGTCAACGACGACGGCGTCCTGCACGCCTACAACACCGACTATCAGGCGGTGAGCGACCTGCTTGTCGAGCACGGCGTCGACTCCGCCCTGCCGGTCACGGTGGTGGGCAGCGGCGGCATGGCGAAGGCGGTGACAGCGGCGCTGCGCCACAACGGATTCACCGACGGGACGATCGTCGCGCGCAACGGGGACACCGGACGACCGCTCGCACGCAAGTACGGCTACGAATGGCGCGCCGACACGAGCGACGTCGCACCCGGGCTGATCGTCAACGCCACTCCGATCGGGATGGCGGGCGGCGCCGAATCGGGCGACCTGCCGCTCCCCCACGACTTCGTCGCCGCAGCGGCGACGGTCTTCGACGTCGTGGCCGTCCCGCCGGACACCCCGCTCGTCCGGTTCGCCCGCGAGCACGACATCCCGGCGATCACGGGCGACGAGGTCATCGCGCTGCAGGCGGCGCTGCAGTTCGAGCTCTACACGGGGGTGGCTCCGACGCGCGAGCAGGTGCGCCGCGCGTCGGAGTACTCCCGTTCCTGAACGGCGGGAACCGAGGACGACCCCGTCGTCAGACGATTCCGGCCTGCTCGAGACCGTCGAGCACCACGGCGGCAGCGTCGACCGCGACGTTCATCTCGAGGCGGGTGATGTCGTGCGTGGCGGGGTTCTGCAGACCGAAGTTGTTGACCCACGCGGCTGTTCGTGCCGACTGGAACATGAACGTGGTGGTCTCGGTGTCGCCCACCAGGTCGCCGACGAACCAGCCGGTGAAGAACGGGCCGAGGTCGACGCCGTAGACCGCCTCGAACTCCTCGGCGATCACGGGTGCAGCATCGACGAGCGCTTCACCGAAGGTGTAGAAATCGCGGGTGTGCTCGGGCGTCGATCCGATGGTCACGAGCGCTTCCGGGAAGTCGACCACCAGGTGGGCGACGATCGCGCCGAGCAACACGCGACCGGGGCTGCGGTCGCACTGTTCGGTGAGCGCGAGCGCGTCCGCCCAGTGCGGCGCCGGCGACCCGCCGGTCACGTACTCGTGCAGATTCGCCAGGTAGAGACGCACCACTTCGACGGCGAGCGCGGACGCCCATTCGGGATCGTCGTAGATCCCGGAGTCGAGGGTCGGGCCGGTGAGTTCGAGGATCTCGTCGAAGGCGAGGACGAACGTGCCACGGTAGTCGTCGCTGCGGGTGAGGAGGTCGCGCAGCTCGGCGATCCGGGTGCGGGCGTCGTCGAAGGTGTCGATTCCCGCGGGATCGGTCAGTGCGGCGATCTCGGCCTGGGGAGTGGCGGATACGCAGTGGGACGGTGCCGTATCGGCCGGCACCGGCGCGGCCGATACGGTCGGTGCGGCGAGCAGGGTCGCCAGGACTGCAGCACCTACGGTGATCGTCGTACGGCCTCGGGCGAAATGCTTCATTTGCGTTAATTTACCGGGCGTTTCTCCGGGATACTCCGGGGTGTCCCATTCGCGGCCGGCTCCGGCGTGCAGTTCTCGTCGGCGATCTCGCGAATCGTCGACGAGAACTGCGCATCGGCCGGCGGATCGCTCAACTGCCGGTGGCGACCTCCCGCTTCGGATCCGCCGACCATTGCGACCACGAGCCCGGATACAGGGCGGCGTCGATGCCCGCGATCTCCAGCGCGGCGATCTCGTGTGCGGCGTTGATTCCCGATCCGCAGTACACGGCGACGTCGGTGCGCTTCACACCCAGCTTCGAGAAGCGGTGCGCGATCTGATCCGCGGGCAGGAACGAACCGTCCTGGCGGAGGTTCTCGGTGGTCGGCGCGCTGACCGCCCCGGGAATGTGCCCCGCCCGGCGGTCCACCGGCTCCTCGTCGCCGCAGTACCGCGCGTGGGCCCGCGCATCGAGCAGGACTCCGTGGGTCGCGAAGGCCGCGGCCTCGTCGGGACCGATCGTGGGCATGTGGCCGGGACTCAACGTCACGTTGCCCGGTTTCTTCTCGCCGCCCGGACCTGCGGCGAGAGGGTGCCCGCCGGCGATCCACGCCTGCAGTCCGCCGTCGAGCAGCCGCACCTCGGAGTGCCCGGCCCAGCGCAACAGCCACCAGGCGCGGGCCGCGGCGAGATCACCACTGTCGTCGTATGCGACGACCAGAGCACCGTCGTCGATCCCCCACCGGCGTGCGGTGGCCTGGAATCGGTCGATGTCGGGCAGCGGATGACGGCCGAGCCCCGGGGCGGGCGGATCGGCGAGATCCTCGTCCAGGTCGACGTAGACCGCGCCGCTGATGTGCCCTTCGTGGAACCGGTCCCGTCCGTGTCTGTCGCCGAGCGCCCAGCGGACGTCGAGTATCACCGGCGACCGGCCCTGCTCGATCATCTCGGCGAGTTCGACGGTGGAGAGGAGAACGGGGGTATCGGACATGACCCGATCCTGACACGAACGGCACATGCCGTTCCGGCTTTGCGGCGACACGCCGCGCGCGCTGGGACGACCCAGCGGCGAACACGCCCTGTACACGTCCGATTCGAGGGTTTTGCGTCTCGGTTCGGGATTGGCGTGGGGGTTGGTCTGATTTGCCGTGCCGAGAGCACTATCGTCGAGACGTGAGCAACCGCCAACCGACGAGCCCAGCCGCCCCGCCTGAGCCGGAGCAGTTCCCGGTGTTGTGGCCCATGCAGACGCGCTGGGCCGACAACGACCATTACGGCCACGTCAACAACGTCACGTACTACTCGTACTTCGACTCGGCGGTCAACGGGTGGCTCATCTCCACCACCGGTGTCGACATCCGCGAACTCGACGCGATCGGGGTCGTGGCCGAGACCTCCTGCCGTTATCTCGCCGAACTGTCCTTCCCCGACCGCCTGCAGGTCGGACTGGCGGTCGAACGCCTGGGCACACAGTCGATCACCTATTCGCTCGCAATCTTCCGGGAGGCCGACGACACCCTGATCCCCGCCGCGACCGGCCGGTTCGTCCACGTCTACGTCGACCCGCAGACGCGCCGCCCCGTCCCGATCCCCGATCAGATCCGCAAGGCCGCCGCACAGCTGGCCACCCCGAACGCGGGCCGCTGACGCTCTACGCCGTCTCGTCTCCGCTGCGCCCGGCCGCCCGGGCCAGCAGCGGAGACGTGCGCTGCGGGACGAGGTCCTGCATGACCAACGACATGTCGGTGCGTTCGACGCCGCGGATCTTCAGGATGCGGCCCGCGAGCCGGTAGAGGTCGTCGGCGTCGCGGGCGACCACCTTCACCGACAGGTCGATCTGCCCGGTCAGCCCGTAGACCTCGGTGACCTCGGGGATCTGCGCGAGTTCGTCGACGACCTCGTCGAGACGGTGCTGATCGACCCGGGTGGCCACGTAGGCGGCGAGCGGATAGCCCAGGCTGACGGGATCCACGCGCCGGTCGAACGAGGCGAGCACACCCTCGGCCTCCCATCGGGCCAGGCGCGCCTGGACGGTGTTGCGGGACAACCCGAGACGCTGCGCCAGCTCGACTCCCGTGGCGCGCGGTGTGCGTGTGAGCTCGAGGAGCAGACGCGCATCGGTGGCATCCAGACTGGTCATTCTTCGCAGTCTGCCAGCTCGGGGCACCCCGAAACCGTGCTTTCTGCACAGTCGGAGGCGGACCGATTGCGCACGCGCGATTCGCCCGGATGATGTGATGTACGGCACACATCATCCGGTCGGGCCTCACGAGGGCACGCCGGATCCGCACCGACGAGGTGATCCGATGGTTGTACCGACCGCCTATCCGGTCCAGTTGATCCAACCCGACGGGCGACGCGTCCTCGACACCGAGTACGGCCCACTCGTCGCCGACGTCGGCCCCGACGAACTGCGCGGGCTCTACCGCGACATGGTCGTCGCGCGACGCATCGACGCAGAGGCGACGGCCCTCCAACGGCAGGGTGAACTCGGCCTCTGGGCGCCGCTCCAGGGCCAGGAGGCCGCGCAGGTCGGCTCCGCCCGGGCACTCGCGCCCGACGACTACGTCTTCACCAGCTACCGTGAGCACGCCGTCGCGTTGTGCCGCGGTGTCGATCCCGCCGACATGACACGCCTGTGGCGTGGGTGCGGACTGTCCGGATGGGATCCGAAGACGGTCGCCACCACCAACCCCGCGATCGTCGTCGGAGCCCAGGGCCTGCACGCCACCGGTTACGCGATGGGCGCGAAGCTCGACGGAGCCGAGATCGCCACCGTCGTGTACTTCGGAGACGGCGCCACGAGCCAGGGCGACATCTCGGAGGCGATGGTCTTCTCCGTCAGCTGGGGCGTCGGCGTGGTGTTCATCTGCCAGAACAACCACTGGGCGATCAGCGCGCCCACCCACGTGCAGAGCCCTGTCCCCCTCGCAGGGCGCGCTGCCGGATTCGGGATGCCGGCCGTGCAGGTCGACGGCAACGACGTCCTCGCGGTCCTGGCGGTGACTCGGCGTGCCGTCCGGCATGCCCGCGAGGGTGCCGGCCCGTTCTTCATCGAGGCCCTCACCTACCGTATGGGTCCGCACACGACCTCCGACGACCCCACCCGCTACCGCACACCCGCCGATCTCGAGGAGTGGAAGGCACGCGATCCCATCGATCGGCTGCGCCGACTGCTCGAACGCGAGGGGCACGCCGACGAGGACTTCTTCGACGAGGTCCGGTCGGCCGCCGACGAGGCCGCGATGCGGCTCCGGCGCGGCACGCTCGAGATGCCCGACCCCGAACCCGATGCCCTGTTCGACCACGTCTACGCCACCGAGCATCCGCTCGTCGAACAGGAACGTGCGGACTACGCCGAGTATCTGGCGAGTTTCGGCCCCGCAGAGGAGGAGGCGCGACGATGACCACCACGACGATGACCCTCGGCGGCGCCCTCAACGCCGGACTCCGCCGCGCACTCGAACACGACCCCAAGGTCGTCATCATGGGCGAGGACGTCGGCACACTCGGCGGCGTCTTCCGCATCACCGACACCCTGCAGAAGGACTTCGGTGAGGGCCGCGTGATCGACACTCCCCTCGCCGAATCCGGGATCGTGGGAACGGCCTTCGGAATGGCGCTGCGCGGCTATCGGCCCGTGTGCGAGATCCAGTTCGACGGCTTCGTCTACCCGGCCTTCGACCAGATCGTCTCGCAGGTCGCGAAGATCCACTACCGCACCGCCGGTGCCGTGGTGGCCCCGTTGACCGTCCGGATCCCCTACGGCGGCGGCATCGGTGCGGTCGAACACCATTCGGAATCACCGGAGGTGTACTTCACCCACACCGCGGGTCTGCGGGTCGTGAGCCCGAGCACTCCGTCCGACGCGTACTGGATGATCCAGCAGGCCGTCGCACTCGACGATCCGGTGATCTTCCTCGAGCCGAAGCACCGCTACTGGGAACGCGGTGAGGTCGACACGGACACCGCCCCCGACCTCCCGCTCACATCCGCGCGGGTCGTCCGGTCCGGTTCCGACGCGACGGTCGTGACCTTCGGTGCGCTGGTCGGCACGGCGTTGCGCGCAGCCGAGATCGCCGAGACGGAAGGGCATTCGCTCGAGGTCGTCGATCTGAGGTCGCTGTCCCCCATCGACTTCGACACGATCGAGGCCTCGGTGCGACGGACCGGCCGACTCGTCGTCGTGCAGGAGGCGCCGGTCTTCTGCGGCATCGGCGCCGAGATCGCCGCCCGCACGACCGAGCGGTGCTTCTACCAGCTCGAGGCACCGGTCCTGCGGGTCGGCGGATTCGACATCCCCTATCCTCCGGCCAAACTCGAATCCCATCACCGTCCCGACCCGGATCGCATCCTCGATGCGGTCGACCGCGCACTCGCAGCGTGAGGCGCAGCGATGACGAATCCCACACGTGCAGTACAGGAATTCCGTCTCCCGGATCTCGGTGAGGGACTCACCGAAGCGGACTGGGTGCAGTGGGCCGTCGCGGTCGGCGATCGCGTCGAACTCAACCAGGTCATCGGGGAGGTCGAAACCGCCAAGGCCACGGTGGAACTGCCGTCGCCCTATGCCGGCACGGTCGAGGAACTGCTGGTCGAACCAGGGCAGACGGTGCCGGTCGGGGCACCTCTGCTGCGGATCGTCACCGAGGACGGACCCGCCGAACCGACCGGTGACAGCGGCGTCCCGTCCCGACCGTCGGTGCTCGTCGGTTACGGCCCCGGCGACGCCCCGCAGAGCAGGCGCGCGACCCGCCGTACCTCGGCGGACACCGGGCGGGACAGCGACGGCGACACCCCACCTGCACGACCCGACGCGAAGCCCGGCGCACGCAAACTCGCAGCCCTCCTCGAGGTGGATCTTGACACGGTGACGGGCACCGGCCGAGGTGGGGTGATCACACGCGACGACGTGCGGCGCACCGCCGGGCACGGCGAAGAACCCACCGCCGGGCACGGCGAGGAAACCACCGCCGGGCACGGCGAGGAACCCACCGCCGGACAATCACGCCCACCCGCCCGTGCGCCCTCCCCCGAGAGGACCACGCGGATACCCGTAGGAGGGGTGCGCAAGAGGACCGCCGAGGCCGTCTCCCGCAGCGCCTTCACCGCCCCGCACGCGAGTGTCTTCCTCACGTGCGACGCGACTGCCACCGTCGATCTGGTGTCGACCCTGCGCGCGTCGCCGGCCTTCGAAGGCGTCCGTCCGACGGCGCTGAGCATCGTCTCCCGCGCGCTGTTGCACGCGATCGCGGCCGAACCGTCGCTCAACGCGCACTGGGACGACGACGCAGGTGAGATCGTGCTCCATCACGACGTGCATCTCGGGATCGCCACCGCGACCTCCGACGGCCTGAAGGTCCCGGTGGTCCGGGAGGCCCAGCGCCTGTCGTTGCCGCACCTGGCCCGGTCGATCGCCGAGGTCGCCGACCGCGCGCGGACGGGTCGCTCCACGCCGTCCGAGCTGACGGGTTCGACGGTCTCGGTGACGAACGTCGGGGTGTTCGGGGTGGACGGGGGAACACCGATCCTCAATCCCGGCGAGTCGGCGATCCTCGCCGTCGGTGCGATCTCCGATCGCCCGTGGGTGGTGGACGGTGCTCTTGCGATCCGCAAAGTGGTCACGTTGTCGCTGTCGTTCGATCATCGGCTCGTCGACGGGGAGCAGGCGGGACGGGCACTCGCGACGATCGGCGCTTTCCTCGGCGATCCCGTGCCCATGCTCGTTGCCGACAACTAGGTGAGCGTGGCCGCCCTGACGCCGACGGCGCCCACGCGGTGATCCGCGTGGGCGCCGTAAGGGAGCAGCGACAGGTCCGGAAGGCCTACAGGGCCTTCAGTTCCTCGGTGACCTCCGAGACCATCTTCTTCGCGTCACCGAACAGCATCGACGTGTTGTCGGCGGTGAACAGCGGGTTGTCGATACCGGCGTAACCGGAGCTCATCGAGCGCTTGAGCACGATGACCGACTTCGACTGGTCGACGTTGAGGATCGGCATGCCGTAGATCGGGCTCGACGAGTCCAGTCGGGCAGCCGGGTTGGTGACGTCGTTCGCGCCGATGACGATGGTGACATCGGTGCGGCTGAACTCGCCGTTGATGTCGTCCATCTCCTTCATCGCGTCGTATTCGACGTCGGCCTCGGCGAGCAGGACGTTCATGTGGCCGGGCATACGACCGGCGACCGGGTGGATCGCGTACTTGACCTCGACACCGCGGTCCTCGAGCAGTGCCGCCATCTCCTTGACGGCGTGCTGCGCCTGCGCGACGGCCAGACCGTAGCCGGGCACGACGATGACCTGGTTGGCGTACGCCATCTGGATGGCGGCGTCCGAGGCCGAGGTGGCCTTGACCGTGCCACCCGACGCCGAGGCCACACCCGCGGCCGCCTCGCCACCGCCGAAGGCGCCGAAGACGATCGCGGGGATCGACCGGTTCATGGCCTTGGCCATGAGGTTGGTCAGGATGGTGCCCGAGGCGCCGACGATCATGCCGGCGACGATCATGGCCTGGTTGTTCAGTGCGAGACCGGCAGCGGCTGCCGACAGACCGGTCAGGGCGTTGAGCAGCGAGATGACCACCGGCATGTCGGCGCCGCCGATCGGCAGCACGACGAACAGACCCATCAGGCCGGCGGCGACGAGCAGCGCCAGGATCCACCACGAGGCCAGCGGCTCACCGTCGGCGCTGATGCCGATGTAGACGGCGATGGCGATCGACGCGAGGACGAGGACGATGTTGGCGAGCTGGAACAGCTTCGCCGACGCGACCAGCTTCTTCTCGAGATTCTTGTTCAGCAGTTCCTGCAGCTTCGCGAAGGCGACGAGCGAACCCCAGAACGAGATCGAACCGATGATCGCGGCGAACAGCGAACCGACGATCATGACCACGGTCGGGTCGTCGTCGAGCGTGGTGAAGCTGGTGGACTCGAGATATTCGGCCCACGCGATGAGCGCGACGGTGCCACCACCGACGCCGTTGAACAGCGCGACCAGCTGCGGCATCGCCGTCATCTTGGTTTTCAGTGCCGGCGGGACGCCGAGGATGATGCCGACGGCCAGACCGCCGATGATCAGACCCCAGTTCTCCGTCTCCCGGATGTCGATGAGCACCGCGACGACCGCGATGACCATACCGACGGCGGCGATGTAGTTGCCGCGCACGGCGGTCTTCGGGCCGGTCAGACCCGACAGACCGTAGATGAACATCGCGAAGGCGATGATGTACAGGACCGAGACGAGGTAGCCCATCAGGCGTCAGCCCCCTTCTTCTGTGCAGCCGGGGAGTCCTTGCGCTGCTTGAACATCCCGAGCATGCGGTCGGTGACGACGAAGCCACCGACGACGTTCAGGGTGCCGAAGACCAGAGCGACGAACAGGATGATCTTGATGCCCCAGTGGGCATCACCGGGGAGGTGACCGAGCACGACGAGCGCGCCGAGCACGACGATGCCGTGGATGGCGTTGGTGCCCGACATCAGCGGCGTGTGCAGCGTGTTCGGCACCTTGGAGATGACGGCGAAACCGACGAATCCGGCCAGGACCAGAATCGCGATGTTCGCGAGTAGTTCGTTGTACAT
>NZ_JBLWIU010000028.1:190295-195170 GCF_048381395.1 Rhodococcus shunpengi | reverse complement strand
GCGGACTGCTGGGCCGGGGCGGACTGCTGGGCGGGAGCCTCGCTGCCGATGACGGCGAGCTGTCCGCCGACCTCGACGGTCTCGTCCTCCTGCGCGGTGATCTCGGTGAGGATGCCGGCGACCGGGGAGGGGATCTCGGTGTCGACCTTGTCGGTGGAGACCTCGAGGAGCGGTTCGTCCACGGCGACCTCGTCGCCGACGGCCTTGAGCCAGCGGGTGACGGTGCCTTCGGTGACCGACTCGCCCAGTGCGGGCATGGTGACCGGGGTGCCCTCGCCGCTGCCACCCGAGGATGCGGGCTGCGCGGGGGCGGACTCCGCGGCGGGCTCTTCGGCGGGAGCCTCTTCGGCCGGTGCCTCTTCGGCAGCGGGTGCGGAATCTCCGCCGGCTTCCTCACCGGCGTCACCGATCACGGCCAGTTCGCCACCGATCTCGACCGTGTCGTCCTCCTGGGCGACGATCTTGACCAGCACGCCGGCTGCAGGCGACGGGATCTCGGTGTCGACCTTGTCCGTGGAGACTTCGAGCAGGGGCTCGTCGACTTCGACCGTGTCTCCTTCCTGCTTGAGCCATCGCGTGACAGTTCCCTCGGTGACGCTCTCACCAAGCGCTGGCATCTGGACGGAGAAGGCCATGTCTGTTGACTCCTCGACGGTTGTGTTCGTGTGTGTTGAGTTGTACCGACTCGTGGTCGCCGACCATTGTGTGGTCGTTGACCATTGTGCGCGGGGCAGGAACCCCGTGCCTGCTGGTTCACGTGTTCGGTCGGGCCGATACCGGCGGGGCATGGCCCCTCCCATCCTTGCACCTATCTTTCGGTGATGTTCGGGGAGGGGCGGATCACCTCACACCGGGGGTTCCGCTGTTGCCGATCACACCGGTCCTCTCCCTCGTCCCGTGCGGGGCCCGTCGGGAGAGGACCGGTGCGGGAGATCATCCGTTGGCGGCGACGTCCTCGATCACGGCGAGCATCGTGCGCACGGGCACGCCGGTGCCGCCCTTGCCGACGTAACCGAACGGTCCGCCGGTGTTGAAGGCCGGGCCGGCGACGTCGATGTGCGCCCACTGCACGCCCTCTGCGACGAACTCCTTCAGGAAGATGCCGGCCGTGAGCATGCCGCCCCACCGGTGGGGGGAGACGTTCGCGAGGTCGGCCACGCGGGACTCGAGATCGCCGCGCAGTTCCTTCGGGAAGGGCATCGCCCAGCCGTTCTCACCGACCTCCTGGGACAGCGCGGCCACGCGGTCGCGGAACTCGTCGTGACCCATGACGCCCGGCGTCCGGGTGCCGAGGGCGACCATCTGCGCGCCGGTGAGGGTCGCGGTGTCGATGAGGTAGTCGGGATCGTCCTCGCATGCGCGCACGATGGCGTCGGCGAGGATCAGGCGACCCTCGGCGTCGGTGTTGATGACCTCGACGGTGGTTCCGCCGTACTGGGTCAGCACGTCACCCGGACGCTGCGCGGTCGACGACGGCATGTTCTCGGCCATCGGCACGGTCGCGGTGACGTCGGCAGCGACACCGAGTTTCGCGGCGAGCACGACGGTCGCGACGACCGCGGCGGCGCCGGCCATGTCGGAGGTCATCGCCTCCATACCGGCGGCGGGCTTGATGGAGATGCCGCCGGTGTCGAAAGTGATGCCCTTGCCCACGAGCGCGACCTTCGGGGCCTTGCGCTTCTTCGACGAGTAGGACAGGCGCACGAGACGCGGGGGACGCGACGAGCCCTTGCCGACGCCGACGATGCCGCCGAAGCCCTTCTTCTCGAGCGCCTTCTCGTCGAGGATCTCGACCTTCAGACCGGCGGCCTCGCCGAGTGCCTTCGCGCGCTCGGCGAACTCGGCCGGGAACAGGTGGCTCGGCGGGGTGTTCACGAAGTTCCGGGCCGTCGCGACGGCCTCGGCGATCGCGACGGAGCGGGTGAGCGCCGCCTTGGCCGCGCGGTCGCGGGTCGAGGGCACGAGCAGCTCCACCCGCGCGACCGGCTGCGCGTCCTCCTTGGGTGCGGACTTCTCCGACCGGAACTCGGTGTAGGTGTAGGCGCCGAGCGCGAAGCCTTCCGCCGCGGCACCGAGGTCGACGGCGGACAGTGTGGTCGCGACCGTCTCCACACCCGTCAGTGCGCGTGCCGCGGTACCGGCGGAGCGGCGGACCTGCTCGGCGTCGATCTTGTCGGCGTCGCCGAGACCGACGGCGAGCACGCTCGCCACGGGCAGGGAGGCGGGTGCCGGCACGCGGGTGAGCTCCTCGCCGCGGCCCTTCGCGCCCACGGCGACCAGGGCGTCGAGCAGTTCGCCGAGGACCGCCTCGTCGATCGGGGCGTCGCCCGCGAGGATCTCGGGGGTGCCGTCGGAAGAGGTCACGCCGATCACCAGGACATCGGCTCGTGTGGAAACCGAACCGGCGAGAACGAGTTCGGGAAGATCGGGAGTGGGTGCACTCACAGGGCATCTCCTTGGAGCTGGGTCGGGAACGAGCGAGTCGTTCTCTTGCGGCGTCGTTCGGTGCGAGGGGAATCGCCTCGATGCCATCGACCCTAATGACAACGACGCCCGGCGTCGCTGTCGGACACCATGGCGGTGGGATAGCGTCGTACGCCATGAGCGACGAGGAACTGAAGCAGGGCCCCATCCACACCGTGCACGTCGAACTCGGTGCGACCTTCGCTCCGTTCGGTGGCTGGGAGATGCCGGTCTCCTACGCCGGGACGGTCGCCGAGCACACGGCCGTGCGCGAGAACGTGGGACTGTTCGACGTCAGCCACCTGGGAAAGGCGCTCGTCGCCGGACCGGGTGCCGCCGAGTTCCTCAACACCACGCTCAGCAACGACCTCACCCGGATCGGTCCCGGCAAGGCGCAGTACACGCTGTGCTGCACCGAGAACGGCGGTGTCGTCGACGACCTGATCGTCTACCACGTCTCCGACGACGAGCTCTTCCTCGTTCCGAATGCGGCCAACACCGCGGCGGTCGTCGAAGCACTGGCCGCCGCGGCGCCGGCCGGCGTCACAGTGACGAACCAGCATCGCGATCACGCGGTGTTCGCCGTCCAGGGACCGAAGTCCGGCGAGGTCCTCGAGGCGCTCGGCCTGCCCACCGACATCGCCTACATGGGCTTCGCCGACGCCGAGTACGAGGGTGCTCCGGTGCGCGTGTGCCGCAGCGGCTACACCGGTGAACGCGGCTACGAGGTGCTGCCGCGCTGGGACGACGCCGAACGCGTCTTCCGCGCCCTGCTCGACGCCGTCCGTGCGCAGGGCGGCCAGGCCGCGGGTCTCGGCGCCCGCGACACCCTGCGCACCGAGATGGGCTACGCGCTGCACGGGCACGAGCTCTCCGTCGACATCTCCCCGCTCGAGGCGCGGGTCGGCTGGGCCGTGGGCTGGAAGAAGCCGCAGTTCTGGGGGCGCGACGCCTTGCTCCGCGAGAAGGAGGCGGGCCCGGCGCGGAAACTGTGGGGCCTGCGGGCACTCGACCGCGGCGTCCTGCGTCAGGATCTGACCGTGCGACGCGACGGCGACGAGGTCGGGCGGACCACCTCGGGCACCTTCTCTCCGACCCTCAAGATCGGCATCGCCCTCGCGCTCCTCGACACCTCCGCCGGACTCGAGCCGGGCGACGAAGTGGCCGTGGACGTGCGCGGACGATCGCTGCGTGCCGAAGTGGTGGCTCCGCCGTTCGTCGAGGACCACACCAGATAACGGTTCTGCGGGCGGTTGTACCATTGTCCCCCATGACAGGTGTCCTCGAATTCGCCCGCGTCCAGCATCCTTCACCGAGCTCTGCGGAGCGGCGACAGGAGGTTCTGTCGAATCCCGGATTCGGGCAGCACTTCACCGATCACATGGTGTCGATCACCTACACCGACGGAATCGGCTGGCACGACGCGAAAGTCGAGCCGTACGCGCCGATCCCGCTCGACCCGGCCGCGATGGTCCTGCACTACGGGCAGGCGATCTTCGAGGGCCTCAAGGCCTACCGTCAGGCCGACGGCAGCATCGCGTCGTTCCGCGTGACCGCCAATGCCGCGCGCATGAACCGGTCCGCGGAGCGGCTCGCGATGCCGTACCTGCCGCCGGAGCTGTTCGTGAAGGCGATCACCGAGCTGGTCGAGGTCGACAACGAGTGGGTTCCCGCCGCCGGCGGCGAGGATTCGCTCTACCTGCGTCCCTTCGCGTTCGCGACCGAGCCGGCTCTCGGCGTGCGGCCCGCGAAGGAGTACAAGTTCCTCGTCATCGCGTCCCCGGCGGGTGCCTACTTCCCGCGCGGCGTGAAGCCCGTCAACGTGTGGCTCTCCCGCGAGTACGTGCGCGCCTCCCCGGGTGGCACGGGCGCCGCGAAGTTCGCCGGCAACTACGCGGCTTCGCTCGTCGCGCAGGCGCATGCCGCCGAGCAAGGCTGCGACCAGGTGGTCTGGCTCGACGCCATCGAGCGCAAGTACGTCGAGGAGATGGGCGGCATGAACCTGTACTTCGTGTACGGGTCGGGTGCCGACGCGCGTCTGGTCACCCCGGAGCTGTCCGGCTCGCTGCTGCCCGGCATCACCCGCGACTCGCTGCTCACCCTCGCCAAGGACTCCGGTCTCTCGGTCGAGGAGCGGCGCATCAGCACCGACGAGTGGCGTGAGAAGGCCGGCAGCGGTGAGATCACCGAGGTGTTCGCGTGCGGTACCGCCGCGGTCATCACGCCGGTCGGCAGCGTCAAGGACAAGGACGGCGAGTTCACCATCGCCGACGGCGAGCCCGGCCCCATCACGATGGCCCTGCGCGACACCCTGACCGGCATCCAGCGCGGTACCTTCGCCGACACCCACGGGTGGATGACGACGCTGCGCAAGTGACGTAGCCACGAACGACGACGAAGGGGTGCTGCCGA
>NZ_JBLWIU010000028.1:170347-190278 GCF_048381395.1 Rhodococcus shunpengi | reverse complement strand
ATTCCGGCAGCACCCCTTCGTCGTTTCCGGACGCAGTGCGATCTAGAGGAGCCCCGACGCTGCCACCGCGACGGCGGCGGCCGTGCCCTCGGTGACTGCGCCGAGCACGTCGCCGTTCATGCCGCCGAAGCGCGCGACGCAGTGCCGGGCGAAGAGCACCGCGACGACCAGTACCACCGTGACGACGAGCGGTCCCGCCCAGAGCGGACCGGGCAGGCACACGAGCGACAGTGCCACCGCGGCCACCGTCCACACCGCGATCGGCACGACGCCCTGTGTGCCTGCCACGAGCGAGCCGAAGCCGCTGCCGGGCGCGGCCGGGACACCGCGCCGGCACGCGAGGACCACGGCCACACGTCCCGAGAAGACTGCGAACGCGACCGCCCACCACGCGTCGGTGTCGGCGAGCGCGCCGAACGAGGCGGCCTGCAGACCGAGGACGACGACGAGCGCCGCGACACCGAAGGGACCCGCGCCGCCGCTGTGCATCACCTCGCGCGCCCGCTCGGGCGGGCCGTAGCAACCGAGACCGTCGGCGGTGTCGCTCAGCCCGTCGACGTGCATTCCCCGGGTGCCGACCGCCAACACCCCGACACACACCAGGCCCGTCACCAGTGGTGGCGTCCCGACGGCGGAACCGACCAGGCAGACGGCCGTGGTCGCGGCGGCGAGTACGGCACCGGCGATCGGCGCCGCGGAGATCGCACGTCCGGCGACCGTCCGGTCGATCTCCGACGGGCCTCGCGCGGGCAGGACCGTCAACCACGACAGGGCCAGCGCGACCCCGCCGATCCAGGCGCGGATCATCAGTCCGCGGTCGCCGGAGCGCTCTCCTCGCGGGTGCTCACGCCCGCCTCGGAGAAGGTGGCCATCTGCGCGAGGATCGCGACCGCACCCTGCAGTACCGGCAGCGTCGTCACGGCTCCCGATCCTTCGCCGAGGCGCATACCGAGGTCGACGATCGGTTCGAGTCGGAGATGACGCAGCGCGATGGCGTGGGCGGGTTCGGCCGACCGGTGACCGGACACCCACCAGCGTGCCGCGCCGGGTGCGAGTTCCTCGGCGACCATCGCGGCGGCGGTGACGACGACTCCGTCGAGGATCACCGGCGTCCGGCGGACCGCGGCCTGCGCGAGGAATCCCGCCATCGCGGCGAAATCCGCGCCACCGGCGGTGCGCAGCAGGGCGACGGGATTGCGTACGTGGGGCCGCGCCCGCCACATGGCGTCGCGGATCGCGGTGACCTTGCGCATCCACCCCGCGTCGTCGACGCCGGTGCCGCGGCCGACCGCGGCCACGGGTTCGGTGGCGGTAAGGGTGGCGATGAGAACGGTTGCAGGAGTGGTGTTCCCGATTCCCATATCGCCCGCGACGAGCAGATCGGCGCCTTCGTCGACCTCGCGGTCGGCGAGCGCACGGCCGGCCTCGATCGCGCGGACCGTCTCGTCGTGTGTCAGTGCGTCCTCGCGGTCGATGCTGCCGCTCGAGCGACGGATCTTGAACTCGGACACCTCGGGGGAGGTGTCGCTCTCGACTGCCATGTCGACGACCCGCACTCCTGCGCCTGCGGCGGCGGCGAGCACGTTCACGGCGGCGCCCCCTGCGGACAGGTTCGCGACCATCTGCGCGGTGACCTCCGGCGGATAGGCCGAGACCCCGTTGCGTGCGACGCCGTGGTCACCTGCGAAGACCACGACCCGCGGTCGGCGGAAGGGATGGGGCGGGACCTCGCCCTGGCAGGCGGCGACCCAGCACCCGAGTTCCTCGAGCCGTCCGAGTGAGCCGGCGGGTTTCGTCAGATCTCGCTGGCGTTCCTCGGCGGCGACGCGTGCTTCGAGATCGGGTAGGTCGACGCGCGGGAACTCGACGTCGGCGGGGGAATCGGAACCGCTGGTCACAGGTCACCTCTCGGACGGATCTTCACGCGAGAACGCTATCAACCGCCCGGTCTGGCAGAAATTCGACGTTATGCGTCATCACTGCCACTTTTCGGCGATCGGGTTCGGTCGGAGGATCGAGACATGATCGAACTCACCGTCACCGTCGTGGTCCTGTCCACCCTGATCATCGGTCTCGAGGTGCTCCGCCGGCGGACTGCTCCCGCGCCGGCCTGGGTCCGGCGTGCATCCTGGCGGCTCCACTGGGAACGTCCCGCACAGACGACTCGGCCGCGGCACCGCATGTCGCAGGACATGCAGGCCGCGGCCGAGATCCGGCAGCTACCGCCGGTGGTGTGCGGGTCGCCTCACAACTGAGGGTCGCCGGACGGTCAGACGGCGTCGCCCGGGCCGACCCGGGGGAGCGGTGCACGCAGCTTCTTGATCTGGGAGGCGCGCACGAAGGCGTACCAGCCGAGGCCGAAGCCACCGTCCGTCGAATCCGGGAAGCGCTCGCGCACCTTCCTGTTGACCATGCGCCCGAGGTAGATGCCCTCGATGATCATCAGGAACATCATCACGAACATCGCGAGCGTGACGTACTGCTGCACCACCGGCCCGAGGAACATCGACATGATGAGCACGAGCGCGAGCGGCATGAACAGGCCGACGAGATTGCGCCGGCTGTCGACGATGTCGCGCACGTAGGCGCGCACCGGGCCGCGATCGCGGGGGAGCAGGTACTTCTCCTCGCCCGCGAGCATCCGGTTGCGACGCTCGGACGCGTCGGCGCGACGCTGCGCGGCGGCCGCCTTGCGCTCCTCCTTGCTCTGCGACTTGCGCGCGGCCTTACGGCGCTCGCGTGCTTCCTTCGCAGTCAGGGGAGCGGGGGCGACGGGACCGCGGCGACGGTTCTCGGCGTCGCGCCGTTTCGGCGTCGGACGCCCCTTACCGGTCGTCGCCTTCGCGGACGCGGAATCGTCGGGAGTCGCGGCCGGGGAGTCCTCGGTCGCAGGAACCTGGTGATCGGCGGAGTCGTCGGAACCACCGCGGCGTAGCAACTTCACACCACCAGGCTATGGGATAGTGGAGAGAAGCGGGAAATTCCGCGTGCCATACCACGCTCGGCGCGACTCGTCCACGAGGAATAGATTCCGGCGCGGTACCGTTGAACCATCGGGTTTCGACACGAATGACAGGGAGCGCCCATGACTGTGCAGCAAGAGACCGATACTCACGGCGTCATCCTGACCGAGGCCGCCGCTGCGAAGGCGAAGGCACTGCTCGATCAGGAGGGCCGCGATGACCTCGCACTGCGTATCGCCGTGCAGCCCGGAGGCTGTGCCGGTCTGCGGTACCAGCTGTTCTTCGACGACCGCACGCTGGACGGAGACCTCACGAAGGAATTCGCCGGTGTGACGCTCGCCGTCGACCGGATGAGCGCGCCGTACGTCGAGGGTGCGTCGATCGACTTCGTCGACACCATCGAGAAGCAGGGCTTCACCATCGACAACCCGAATGCCACGGGGTCGTGCGCCTGCGGCGACTCGTTCAACTGAGCTGAGGACGCACTTCGGAACCCCGGCGCTTCACGGCGCCGGGGTTCCGTCGTTTCCGCGGTAGTACCGTGGGACCGCTACGGCTCTCCGTGTGAGCAGCCACACCATCGACATCCGCGGAAAGGCTCAGCCACGTGACCATCGCCGTGACCGGCTCCATCGCCACCGACCACCTCATGCGCTTCCCCGGCCGGTTCGCCGAGCAGCTGCTCGCCGACCAGCTCGCGCACATCTCGCTGAGCTTCCTCGTCGACGACCTCGTCGTCCGGCGCGGCGGAGTGGGCGGCAACATCGCCTTCGCGATGGGTGTGCTCGGCGGAACGCCGGTGCTCGTCGGCGCCGTCGGCGCCGACTTCACCGAGTACCGCACCTGGCTCGAGGACCACGGGGTCGACTGCTCGTCGGTGCGGATCTCGCAGACCGCCCACACCGCCCGCTTCGTGTGCACCACCGACCTGGACATGGCACAGATCGCCTCGTTCTATCCCGGTGCGATGTCCGAGGCCCGCGAGATCTCC
Organism: Rhodococcus shunpengi; assembly: GCF_048381395.1. NCBI lineage: Bacteria > Bacillati > Actinomycetota > Actinomycetes > Mycobacteriales > Nocardiaceae > Rhodococcus > Rhodococcus shunpengi. The sequence goes on along the minus strand of NZ_JBLWIU010000028.1, from coordinate 186,324 downwards.
ATCGCCGACGTGGTGAGCAAGCACGGCGTCGACCTCGTGCTCGTCGGCGCCAACGATCCCGACGCGATGATCCGGCACACCGAGGAGTGCCGCCGGCTCGGCGTCCCGTTCGTCGCCGACCCGTCCCAGCAGCTCGCCCGCCTGGACGGGCAGCAGGCCGAGCAGCTCATCGACGGTGCCGAGTACCTGTTCACCAACGAGTACGAGTGGGGACTGCTGCTGCAGAAGACCGGTCTCACCGAGGACGAGGTGCAGGCGAAGGTCGGCATGCGTATCACCACCCTCGGCGGCGACGGCGCAAAGATCGTCGACCGCGACGGCAACCAGGTGCAGGTCGGTGTGGTGCCCGAGCGCGCCAAGGTCGACCCCACCGGTGTGGGCGACGCCTTCCGCGCCGGCTTCCTGCTCGGACACCGCTCGGGTCTGAGCATCGAACGGGCCGCGCAGCTGGGCTCGCTGGTCGCGGTGCACGTCCTCGAAACCACCGGCACGCAGGAGTGGACCTTCGACCGCACCGACGCCCTCAAGCGTCTCGCCGACGCCTACGGCACCGCCGCCGCCGACGAGATCGGCGCGGTTCTCGGCGCCTGAGCGGCGGAACACCCCGTCCTGGAAACGCGACGGCCGCGAGCATCCCTGGGGATGATCGCGGCCGTCGCGTACGGGTTGGGTGATCAGATCTCGACCGGGTAGGCCGGCTCCTGGATCTGCGGCACGATGCGCTTCTCCACGAAGATGCCGTGCCAGACCATGAAGCACAGCACCGTCCACAGACGACGGCTGTGATCGATCGGGCCGGTCCGGTGCTCGTCGAGCATCTTCGCCACCGCAGCCTTGTCGAGCAGGTGATCGGTCTGCGACTCGGCGATCACCTCGTGCGCCCAGTCGAACAGCTCCGTGCCGGCCAGCCAGTGCCGCAGCGGCACCGGGAAGCCCAGCTTCGCGCGGTGCAGCACGTGCGGCGGGACGATGCCCTCCAGCGCCTGCCGCAGCGCGTACTTCGTCGTCTGCTTCGTGATCTTCTGGTCCAGCGGAACCTGCGACGCCACCCGGAAGACTTCAGAGTCCAGGAACGGCACGCGCAGCTCGAGCGAATTGGCCATCGTCATCTTGTCGGCCTTGACGAGGATGTCGCCGCGCAGCCACGTGAACAGGTCGAGATGCTGCATCCGTGCCACCGGATCCCAGCCGGCAGACTGCGCGTAGATCGGGGCTGTGACGTCCTGATGCGTCCATTCCGGACGGAAGTCGCGCAGCACCGAGCGCAGCTGCGCGTCGTTGAAGCTGCGGGCGTTGCCGTAGTAGCGCTCCTCGAGCGTCATCGAGCCACGGTGCAGCAGGCTCTTGCCTCGGGTGCCCTCGGGGATGCGCTCCGACAGCTTCCCGGCGGCCCGGCGCAGCGCCGGCGGCAGGAACTCGAACGGACGCAGCGACAGCGGCTCGCGGTAGATCGTGTACCCGCCGAACAGCTCGTCGGCGCCCTCACCGGACAGCACGACCTTGACGTGCTTACGGGCCTCCCGGGCGATGAACCACAGCGGCACGAGCGCCGGGTCGGCCACCGGGTCGTCGAGGTACCAGATGATCTCCGGGATCGCCGCGGCGAACTCGCTGGGGGAGACCACCCGCACCACGTGCCGGGCACCGATCGCGGCCGCCGACTCCGCGGCGACGTCGACCTCGGAGTAGCCCTCCCGCTCGAAACCCGCGGTGAAGGTGATGAGCTTCGGGTTGTGGCGCATCGCCAGCGCGGCGATGGCCGTGGAGTCGATGCCACCCGAGAGGAACGACCCGACGGTCACGTCGGCGCGCATGTGCTTGGCCACCGAGTCCTCGAGGGCCTCGGCGATCTCGCGGTAGCGGTCCTGCTCGCGTCCCGCCGCGAACGGCCGGACCGGGAAGGTGGGGTGGAAGTAGCGGGTGATCTCGGGCTCGGCGCCGGGCGTGATACGCGCGTAGCAGCCCGACTCGAGGCGCCGGATCCGCCGGTGCAGCGTCTCGGGCTCGGGAACGTACTGCAGCACCGTGTAGTGCTCGATCGCACGAGGATCGAGCTCGGTGTCGATGCCGATCACGTCGGCGAGCTCGAGCAGGCTCTTCTTCTCGCTGCCGAAGGCCGTACCGCCGGTGCCGGTCGCGAGGAACAGCGGCTTGATGCCGAACGGGTCGCGAGCGACGAACAGTTCGCGGGTGTGCGTGTCCCAGATCGCGAAGGCGAACATGCCCCGCAGGCGCTGGACCGCGCGCACTCCCCAGTGGTGGTAGGCCGCGACGATCGCCTCGCTGTCGCCCTCGGTCGCGAAGGAGGTGCCGAAGGTCTCGGTGAGCTCCTTGCGCAGTTCGAGATAGTTGTAGATCTCACCGTTGAAGGTCAGCGCGTAGCGGTCGGGCTGTTCCGGCGGGCCCCAGCGCAGCGGCTGGTGCGAGTGCGCGATGTCGATGATCGACAACCGGTTGAATCCGAAGACGAGGTCGGCGTCGTGCCAGGTGCCGTGCTCGTCGGGGCCGCGATGGCGCAGGCAGTGCATCGCGGAGCCCACCTTCGCGACGGCGTCGTCGCTGGTGCCGTCAGTGGTCAGAAACCCGAGCAATCCGCACACGCGTGGGTTACCTCATTCCGGTCGGGGGTGTCGCGAAGAACCCCGGTGGGTGCCCAGCGCGGGACACCGCACCGCGCATGACACCGGGAACTACCACTCGGGGTCCGGCGTTGGTTCTACCGAAGTATGCCGCAGACGGTCGACACCGGGCAGCCGCGCCCGGACGCCGCCGACGATCACTCGCCCGACAGGAGAACACCGACGTCACGAGCCGGGTCTTCCGGTCGAAACGCCCAGTCCGACACTTTCTTCGTGCCCCGGCGATGGATAGCGCCCGGGTTTGGTCTACGCTGCGTAGTAATTGGGCCGGCCCTCCGGGTGTGCCCTAGTGGAATTGCGGCGATCAGGAAGGCGTGAACGTGGCGCAAGGTCGGATCCTTCGGCGGTTCGGGCTCGCAGCATCACTCGGCATTGCAGCCTTGGTGCTGACCGGGTGCTCGAGCGAAGAAATCCTTCGTTTCGGCTGGCCGGAGGGCATCACTCCTCAGGCCGAGCGTATGCGTGAACTGTGGACGTGGTCGGTTGTCGCCGCCCTCGTCATGGGAATTCTCGTGTGGGGACTCACCTTCTGGGTGATCATCGCCTACCGGCGTCGGAAGGACGATCCGGAGTTCCCGCGTCAGACGGCGTACAACGTGCCGCTCGAGCTGGCTTACACCGCGGCGCCGTTCGTCGCCGTGTGTGTCCTCTTCTACTTCACGGTCGTGGTCCAGAACTACGTCCTGGAGAAGGAGGACAACCCGAACGTCGTCGTCGACGTGACGGCGTTCCAGTGGAACTGGAAGTTCGGTTATCGGACCATCGATCTGCAGGACGGCACCGCCCGGTACGAGGGCACCGACGAGGTCGCCCAGGACGCGGTCGCACTGCAGCCGTACGAGCCGGGCACCGAAGGTGAGCACGGTGGTGGAGAAGGCGGCGAGCACGAGGCTCCGGGCCCCATCCACGGCAAGCCGGCGGAGGACCTGTCCTACCTCCACTACGACAAGATCGAGACGATCGGCACCAGCGAAGAGATTCCGGTGCTCGTGCTTCCCACCGGCAAGCGCATCGAGTTCCACCTCGCGTCGTCCGATGTGATCCACGCTTTCTGGGTGCCGGAGTTCCTGTTCAAGCGCGACGTGAACCCGAACCCGCGTGAGAACAACTCCGATCCGGTCTTCCAGATCTCCGAGATCGAGCGTGAGGGCGCGTTCGTCGGCCGTTGCGCCGAGATGTGCGGCACCTACCACGCGATGATGAACTTCGAGGTCCGCGCCGTCAGCCCGGAGGACTTCGCCCGCTACATCGAGCTTCGCAAGCCGGTCGAGGACGGCGGCGAAGGCCTGTCGAACGCTCGTGCGCTCGAAGCCATCGGCCAGAGCCCGATCGCGACCTCGACGACTCCGTTCAAGACCGACCGCACGGACCGGTCGGCGACCGTCGCCGCAGGCGAGTGACGGCCACCCCACCCGACAAGGACAAGTGCTGATATGAAGATCGAAGCCAAGCTCTTCGAGGTCGTGACGGTGTTCTTCGTGCTCGTCGCCATCGTGTACGGCGTGTTCACCGGGCTGTCGGACAAGGGCATCGAATGGGCCGGCCTCACGGCCATCGTCCTCTCCGCCGGTCTGACCCTGATCGTCGGAACGTACTTCCGCTTCGTCGCGCGTCGTCTCGACACCCGTCCCGAGGATTACGAGGACGCCGAGATCAGCGACGGTGCGGGCGACCTCGGTTTCTTCAGTGCGGGTAGCTACTGGCCGATCCTGCTCGCCGGTGCGGCTGCTTTCGCCGCCATCGCGCTGGCCTTCTACCAGCCCTGGATGATCGTCCTCGCGGTTGCACTCATCATCGCCGCCGCAGCCGGCCTGGTGTTCGAGTACCACATCGGACCCGAGAAGCACTGAGCCGACATTCTCGACGCACACGGGCGCCGCACCTTCGGGTGCGGCGCCCGTGTCGTTTCCGGTGGCGTTCTCGAGGTTTCGTTCTTCAGGAAGCCCCGCGGGTGGTGAGGACGACCCTCGCGGTCGCTGCGACCGTGCGATCCGGGTCGCCGGTCAGAGCCTCGAGAGCATCCTCGGCGGCCGACCCGGGGATCTCCGCGAGTGCCTGCGTGAGACGTAGCCGGACACCGGCATCGTCCGAGCCGCCGAGCGCGTGCTGCAGCGACCGCACGATCTCGGCGGACGACAGCGGCCGATCCGCGAGCAGGCCGAGTACTTCGGCGGCCTCGACGTCCGACCGGCCCTTCACGATCATCTCCACGAGCACGGGGACGGCCGCGTCCACCCCTCGCGCCCCGAGCGTCAGAGCTGCCGTGGAGCGCGCCTCGAGATCGGCGTCGTCGAGTGCCTTCTCCAGGAGCGTCGTCGATTCGGGCACACGGAGTTCCGCGAGTGTCGCGATCGCCCGTCGCCGCACGGGCACTTCGGCGGAGTGAAGGCCCTCCGCGAGCGCCGGCAGCGCAGCGTCGACCTCGTCCGCCGCTCGGGCGAGCGACCAGCGCAACGCGCCGGCGACGAACGGGTCCTCCTCCGACAGCGCCGCCCGGACCAGCGCCGCGACCGGCAGCGTCGTGTCCTCGTCCTGGGACAGGATCGCCTGCTGGCGGCGGGAGCCGGAATCGGATTCGAACGCGCGCAACAGCGCGACGAGGCGCAGGACGTCGTCCCAACCGCTGGGGGAGGCCGAGTCGACGCCTTCGAGACGAGCGAGGAGTTCGGTCTCGGCGGCGATCCGTTCGCGCGTGTGCCGGATCAGCTCCTGCACCAGTTCCACCGGAGCGAAATCCGGTTCCCCCAGCGCTCGTCCGACCTCGTTCAGCGACAGGCCGAGACTCCGGAGACTCTCCACGTGAAAGAGCCTCCGGAAGTCGTCCTCGGTGTACTCGCGGTAACCGCCCGAGGTGCGGCCCGTCGGCGTCACCAGCCTCAGGCGGTCGTAGTGCCGCAGCATGCGGGTGCTGACACCGGAGCGCCGCGAGACCTCACCGATCAGCACCGGCTCACTCCCGGATCCCGTCCGCGCCGAGTGCGGCGACGCGTTTCGCCGACTCCACGGAGAGGACGAACGCGCTGTCGGGGTCGACGCGGATCCGCTCGGTGGCCTCTGCGTGGGCACGGACGCGCGGGTCGGAGCTGTTCATCGCCGCGTGCAGGACCGGCACTGCGGCCTCGTCGAGCGCTGCGAGAGCGCGACCGAGGCTCAGTTGCAGGTCGTGGTCGCCGCGGCCCAGTTCGACGCCGAGAGCCGCAGCGAGGCCGCTTTCCGAGCCCGGTGGCACGAGAGCGACCGCCGCGCGCCACGCGCTGCGTGCCACCTCGTCGTGCTCGTCGTGGAGCATCCCCGAGACCTTCGGCCATGCGACGGGATCGCCGATCTTCGACAACGTGTGCAGGGCCTGACTGCGCGCCTGCGAGACATCCGAACCGAGCTCGTCGAGCAGCCGCGGCACCGTCACCCCGGCCGGCAGGCGGCACAGCGCCCAGGTCAGCATGTCGCGGACGAAGAAGTCCGGCTCCACCGCGCAACGGTCGACGAGAGCCGTCACCGTCCCGGACTCGGCTGCCGTACCCGACTCGAGTGCGGCGCGCAGACGCACGGAGGCGTCGTCGGCGGACAGGGCCTCGACGAGGCGGGTGGACAGGGCCTCGACGAGGCGGGTGGAGGGGTCGTGATGTGTGCGCATGGGAGGCACCTCCTTCACGACCCATTCGAGCGCTTGTCACAGTGTCAAGGTCAAGACGTACGCTCCGGACGATATCCGGTGGGGGAGGGGAGGACCCGCGAACGACGAACGGGGCCCCGGACCGTGATGGTCCGGGGCCCCGTTACGAGCCGCTGATGCGGATCAGTGCTGCGACTTGTCGGGCAGCTGGGCTGCGCCGTCTCCGTTGCCGTGGACGCGCTCCTGGTACTCGCGGAGCGTGTTCCGCAGCTCGAGCTCGGCCTCGTGGTGGGCAGCCTCGAGAGCGGCGGCCTCGTCGGCCGGGTCCGGGCTCCACCAGCTGCCGGCACCGGGCTTGCCGGCGCTGCCGAGGCGGTTCATACGCTTCGGAACCGGGGCCGCCTGGTACTCCAGTGGGATCGGATGGCCGTGCTCGTCCACCGGGCCGAGCGGCTGGTGGATCTCGATGTACTCGCCGGTCGGCAGGCGACGGACGATGCCCGTCTCGATGCCGTGCTCGAGTACCTGGCGGTCGCTGCGCTGCAGACCCAGGCAGAACCGGTACGCGATGTAGTAGGCGAGCGGCGGGAGCAGGACGAGACCGATACGGCCCATCCAGGTCGTCGCGTTGATCGAGATGTCGAACTTGAACGCGATGATGTCGTTGATGCACATGATCGTGGCAACGGCGTAGAACGCCAGGGCCATGAACCCGATACCGGTGCGGACCGGCACGTCGCGCGGACGCTGGAGCAGGTTGTGGTGTGCGTCGTCCTTCGTGAACTTCTTCTCGATCCACGGGTAGACCGTGAGCACGACGAACACCAGGCCCATGATCAGCGCGATCCAGAACGGCTGCGGGATCGTGTACCGGTTGAACAGGTACAGCTCCCATGCCGGCCAGATACGGGCCATGCCGTCCGTCCACATCATGTAGATGTCGGGCTGCGAGCCGGCGGACACCTGCGACGGGTTGTACGGGCCGATGTTCCAGACCGGGTTGATCTGCAGCAGGCCGGACATCAGGGCGAGCACCGCGAAGGTCATCGCGAAGAACGCACCCGACTTGACGGCGAAGACCGGGAGGATACGAACGCCGACGACGTTCTGCTCCGTGCGGCCGGGGCCGGGGAACTGCGTGTGCTTCTGGTACCAGACCAGCGCGAGGTGCGCGGCGATCAAGGCCAGGATGATGCCCGGGACGAGCAGCACGTGCAGCACGTAGAAGCGCGGGATGATCAGCTCACCCGGGAAGTCGCCACCGAAGATCGCCCAGTGCATCCACGAACCGATGATCGGGATCGAGAGCGTGATGCCCGAGAACGCGGCGCGGAGGCCGGTGCCCGAGAGCAGGTCGTCGGGGAGCGAGTAACCGAAGAAGCCTTCGAACATCGCCAGGATGAGCAGCAGCGAGCCGATCACCCAGTTGGCTTCGCGCGGACGCCGGAACGCACCGGTGAAGAACACGCGCAGCAGGTGGACGACGATCGACGCTGCGAACATCAGTGCTGCCCAGTGGTGAATCTGTCGCACGAACAGACCACCGCGGACCTCGAAGGAGAGGTTCAGGGTCGTCTCGTAGGCGCGGGACATACCCACACCGCGCAGCGGCGTGTAGACGCCGTCGTAGATGACGTGCGCCATCGACGGGTCGAAGAACAGGGTGAGGAAGACACCCGAGATCAACAGGATGACGAAGCTGTAGAGCGCGATCTCACCCAGGAGGAAGGACCAGTGGGTGGGGAACACCTTGTTGATCTGGCGGCGGATGCCCGCGGACAGGTGGTAGCGAGAATCGAGATTCTCGCCGATCTGTGCGGCGCGGGACGGGGTTGCAGTACTCACGGGCGACGCTCCCAGAATGCCGGGCCGAGTGCCTCGATGAAGTCACCGTTGGCGACCAGGAAGCCCTCTTCGTTCACTGTAATCGGAAGCTGCGGCAGTGCGCGAGCAGCGGGACCGAAAATCGGCTTGCCGTACTCCAGCGCATCGAACTGCGACTGGTGGCACGGGCACAGGATGCGGTGCGTCTGCTGCTCGTAGAGCGAGGTCGGGCAGCCGAGGTGCGTGCAGATCTTCGAGTACGCGAAGTAGTCGCCGTAGTTGAAGCTCTCCTGGCCCTTGCGCTTGACGACACGCTCGGTGTCCTCGGTGCGCAGGCGGATGAGCATGACGGCGTTGCGGATGCCGCGCAGGCCCTGCAGCAGAGCGTGGTCGTCGCCGCGATCGGACTCGCGGAACGGGAACACCGTCTCCATACCGCCGGCGTCGAGGTCCTCCGGGCGCACCAGGACGATGTCCTGGGGGCGGCCGGTGTCGCGACGCAGGTAGATGGTCTCGCCGGGGTAGCGCGGGGTCCAGCCCGACACCCACAGCGACGACTGGTCACCCTCGGCCCACGGGTTCTTGATCAGGCCGCCGAGCGGCATGATCAGACCGAGGCCGAGCGCGCCACCACCGAAGATCGCGGTGCGCTTGATCAGCTTGCGACGCGGCAGGGTCGACGTCTCGAGCGAGTCGGAGAGCTCGGCGACGATCGTCTTGCGATCGACCTCGGGCGAGCCGCCGTCGTGCCGATCCTGGATCGACACCTCCTCCGGGATGAACTTCTTGGTGAACTGCACCGCGCCCACACCGATGCCGAGGATGGCCAGACCCAGGGTCAGGCCGAGCATCGGGGTGTAGAGGCTGTACCAGCCGTAGTTCTCGTCGCCGATGCCCTGGTACTCCCACGGCCAGAACAGGTAGATCGCGATGAACGCGACACCCGCGATGCCCGCGAGGGCGAACCAGAAGGCGACGTTGCGCTCGGCCCGCTTCTCGGCACGGGTGCCTTCGACGGGCCAGCGGTCCTTGCGGAACGCGACGTCGACACCGTCGAGGTTCGTGCCGAGCGTGACGAGGTCGTCCCGGCTCATCCGGTCGAGATCTTCGACCGTGTGCTTGTTCGGCGTTTCGCCGCCACTCATGACCTTGCTCCGATCCACAGTGCAGCGCCGACGACGGCGACCATGCCGACGACCCACATGGTCGGCCCTTCGGCACCGGGGCCGAAGCCGCCGAGCCCGTAGCCACCCGGGTCTCTCGTCTCACTGGCGGACTTGATGTACGCGATGATGTCCTGCTTCTCCTCGACCGTCAGCTGACGGTCGGAGAACTTCGGCATGTTCTGGGGGCCGGTGAGCATCGCGGTGTAGATCTGCTGCTCGTTGGCCGGATCCAGGTTCGGTGCGAACTTGCCGGACGAGAGCGCGCCGCCGCGTCCGGTGAAGTTGTGGCAGGACGCGCAGTTCTGGCGGAAGAGCTCCGAACCGCGTCCGATGTCGTTGCCGCGCAGCGACGACTGGGCGATTTCGCCGTTCTCGTCGCGGATGACGGTCGGGCCTCCACCGTTGGCCTGGATGTACGCGCCGAGGGCGTCGGTCTGCGCGGCGTCGAACTTCGGGTCCTTGCGGAGGGCCTGGGCCTCGTTGCGCATCATCGGCATGCGGCCCGAGGAGACCTGGAAGTAGACGGCGGCCTCGCCGACACCGATCAGGCTGGGACCGCGGTCCTGGACACCCTGGAGGTTGACACCGTGACAGGTCACGCAGGAGGTCTCGTAGAGCTGCTGACCCTCGCGGATCAGAGCGCTCTGGTCGTCCTGCGCTGTAGCCACCTGCGGGGCAGGTGTCAGCGCGGAGGCGATGAAGCCTGCGCTGAGGAGACCGAGCGCGAGGACCAACGCTCCGGTGACGCGCCGGCGCATCTTGCGCTGGCGGCGGGACTTCGCAGCATCGGCTGCAGAGGATCGACCGGGCATGTCACCCTCGGAGGCGAGAGGTGGGGATGAACTCATCTGTATCCCTTTTTTTATGTCGGGACGGACTGGACGTCAGGGGGCTGCCTGGGCGTTCAGCTGGCTAACGGATGAAATAAATCGTGGCAAACAGCGCGATCCAAACGATGTCGACGAAGTGCCAGTAATACGAAACGACGATGGCTGCAGTGGCCTGCGCAGGCGTGAACTTGCTGACCTTCGTGCGGAACAGCAGGAACACGAAAGCGATGAGGCCGCCGATGACGTGCAGGCCGTGGAAACCGGTGGTCATGTAGAACACCGAGCCGTACACGCTGCCCGGGATGGTCGTGCCGTCCTTCACCAGGGTGATGTACTCGTAGCCCTGGCCGAGCACGAAGAAGGTGCCCATGCCGAGGGTGACGATGTACCACCGGCGCAGGCCGAAGACGTCGCCGCGCTCGGCGGCGAAGACGCCCAGCTGGCAGGTGAAGGAAGAAGCGATCAGCACCATGGTGATCGGTACCGCCAACCACAGGTTCAAGTGGGTGGGCGGGGGCGGCCACATGCCCTCCGGGGCCTGTGCCCGTGCCACGAAGTACATGGCGAAGAGCCCTGCGAAAAACATGAGCTCACTGGACAACCACACGATGGTGCCGACGCTGACCAGGTTGGGCCGGTTCAACGAGTGCACGCGCTGTGTGATTGCAGATCCTGAAGTCCCTACTGCGCTCGTCACGCTGGCTAGTATGACCCGTCGTAGTACGTCTTGGGCAATCGGGGCCGAAATCGGCGCGTCCGTGCAGGTCCCAGCCCTGCATTTCTCCAGGTGGGCACTCGGTGGCGGGTGCTCGGAAGGGTGCCACACGGGACATTTCGGAGGGTCGCGGAGGTCACGTGCGATCGTGGTGACATGAGTACCGAAAAGGGTCTTCGGGGGTGGCTGCGGTCCCTGGTCGGCCGGCGCAGCGAACCACTCGACGCGAAGCGGGCCGACCTGGTCGTTGTCGTCTCGTCATTCGACGACGCGGAGGCGTGTTCGACGGCGCTCGAGCGCGCCGCCGAGGCGACGCCTGCGTGGCAGGCCGAGGACGAGGCGGTTCTGCGGCATCACCTCGTCCTGCCCGCCGACACGGTGGACCGGGCGGTGGAACTGGCCGGCCAGGACGGCTACGTCGTGGCCGGAACCGGCGGCGGCAACGTCCCGCCCGCCGCCGTCGTCGAGGGTGCTCCGGTGATCCTGCAGCGTGTCCAGGTCCTCGATGCACTGCACTGTGCGCAGGAGAAGTCGCGCATGGCCTCGCTCGCCCAGCGGCTCGGTGGAACGGCCCTGGGATGGGACGCTCTGCAACCGGAGGATGCCGCTGGCTAAGCTGACCGGTCGGAGGGCACGCCGGTGCCCGGTGAGGAGCGAGATGCGGCGAGGGCAGGTGCGATGAACGCGACGCGAGACGCGGACGAGGTGACGCAGAACTGGCCCTCCGTCCTGGGAGTGCTCACCGCCGGACAGGACCTGTCCGCCGCCGAGGCGCGATGGGCGATGAGCGAGATCTTCTCCGACAACGCCACCCCCGCCCAGATCGCGGCCTTCGGCGTCGCTCTGAAGATGAAGGGCGAGACACCCGAGGAAGTGCGGGCACTCGCCGACACGATGCTCGACTACGCCCGGCTGGTCCCGGTCGACGGTGACGTGGTCGACGTGGTGGGCACCGGTGGCGACCGGGCGAACACCGTCAACATCTCCACGATGGCCTCGCTGGTCGTCGCCGCAGCGGGTATCCGCGTGGTCAAGCACGGCAACCGCGCTGCCTCGTCCAAGAGCGGCGGCGCCGACGTGCTCGAAGCGCTCGGGGTGCACATCGATCTCGGACCCGACGAGGTGGCCCGCTCGGTCGCCGAGGCCGGGATCGGATTCTGCTTCGCGCCGGTCTACCACCCGGCGCTGCGTTTCGCGGCCGCACCGCGCAAGCAGATCGGCATCCCGACGGTCTTCAACGTCCTCGGCCCGCTCACCAACCCGGCCCGCCCGAGTGCCGGTCTGATCGGATGCGCCTTCGAACCGCTCGTCCCGACCGTCGCCGGTGTGCTCGCGCAGCGCGGCAATTCGGCGCTCGTCGTCCGCGGCGACGACGGTCTCGACGAACTGACCACCTCCACGACCTCGCGCGTGCACATCGTCCACGGCGGCGAGGTCCGGGTCGTGACGCTCGATCCGCGCGATCTGGGCATCGAACGGGTTCCGCTCGAGGCGCTCCGCGGAGGCGACGCCACGGAGAACGCGGCGATCGCGCGGGCCGTCCTGGCGGGGGAGACGGGGCCGGTGCGCGACGCCGTGCTCCTCAACGCCGCCGGGGCGATCGCAGCCTTCCGGGGCGTCGACGGCGTTCTCGAGGACGCCCTCACGGCCGGGCTCGAGACGGCGGCAGAGGCGATCGACAGCGGCCGGGCCACGGCCGTCCTCGAGCAGTGGGCAGAGGTCACCACGCGGCTGGGTGCCGGTTCCGGACAGAAGTGACCGGGGAAGAGTAAGGACACCGAACGACGGGCCCGCACTGCATCGGTGCGGGCCCGTCGTTCGTCGGTGGTGCTGCGCGGTGTCAGTTCCCGATCGAGAAGCCGGCCTCGACGTCGGCGCTCGAGTACGACTGGAACGCGATGTGGGTGACGGTCTTCGTCACGCCGTCGATCTTGTTGATGCCCCGGGTGACGACGTCCGCGATCTTCTCGTGGTCGCGGACCCGGACCACGGCCACGAGGTCGACGTCGCCTGCGCAGGAGTACACCGTGTCGACACCGTCGAGGTCGGCCACCGCTTGCGCGGTCTCGGGGATACGGTTCGCCTCGGCGTCGATCAGGACGATCGCGTTGATCATGTGGTCTCCTTCAACCTTCCTCGGGGATTGCATCAGCCTAAGCGGTACGGCTCGTCGGCGGAGAGGAGCCTGCGGACCGCGCGGGCGTCGCGTGCGAGCTCGGCCCACGCGCTCCACCGACCTGCGCCCCGTGTCGGTTCGCACCAGCCCTGGCTCGCCCGGACGATGCGGATGCCCTCGCCGTCGAGCCATCGAGCGACCAGACCGATCTCCTCCGGGGACGCGCCCCGGAGCGGGCCGGGTGACGGCCGCACGGTCTCGGCTGCGGCGACGATCGCGTCGACGACGGGCATCGGCCGCATACCGCGCGGCGCCACCCCTGCGGACGCGAGACGACCGGCGCGCACGACGGCGAACTCCCACCCGCCTTCGGCCCGCGGTCGCGCGGCGACGAGTTCGTCGACGGCCGCCAGCGCCGCGAGGCGTTGCGTGCGCCGCAGCGCGACGAGGGCGGTGGCGAGGCGGTCGCGCAGGCGGGCCGCGTTCTCGAACAACTGGTCGCGCACGAGGGCGTCGAGGCGCTCCTGCGCCGTCTCGACGGCGTCGTCGGTGGTCCCGCGGACGACCGCGCGCGCACGCTCGACCTGGGCCGCGTAGGCGGAGGCGTCCTGAACCCCGAAGGAGGCTGCGGCGCAGCCCCCGACGGCGACGGGCGGGCAGCGGTCGCCGTGGCGGGCCGTACGGCCGATCCTGCGCGTACACGTGCGCAGACCGCACATCTCCGCGAGCAGTGCCGCGACATCTGCGGCGTCGGCGCGCACCGAGAACGGGCCGACCGAGTCGGGTCCGGGGGTGCGGCTCACGGCCAGGCGCGGGAACGCCTCGTCCGTGAGGATGATCCACCAACCGCGCATCGGATACTTCGATCTGCGGTTGTAGGGAGGGGTGTGGGCCGCGATCAACCGGAGTTCGCGGACGCCGGCCTCGAGCCCGTGGGCGCATTCGACGTGATCGATGCGTGTGGTGAGCGCGACCATCTCGCGCAATCGCGGTCGCGTCTCGGAGCCCGTGAAATAGGTACGGACACGCCGGTGCAGGTCGACCGCCGTGCCGACGTACAACACCTCGTCCGACGGGCCGCGGAACATGTAGACGCCCGGTTTGCGCGGCAGATGCGCGGCGAGTGCGCGTTTGGCCCTCTGCTCGGCGGTGACCACCGGCATGTAGTCGCGCAGCTCGGTGAGGCTGTGGACGCCCTGGTTGCCGACCCGTTCGATGAGGGCGTGCAGGACGTCCACGGTGGCGCGCGCGTCGTCCAGGGCGCGGTGGGTGGGCACGGTGGAGACCCGGAACAGTTCGGCCAGCGCGGACAGCTTCACCGACGGCGCTTCGTCGCGTCCGAGGACGCGGCGGGCCAGCTTGACGGTGCACAGCACCTGGAAGCGGGGCCACGCGAGTTCGCACTGCACTGTGGCGGCCTTGAGGAAGCCGACGTCGAATCCGGCGTTGTGTGCGACGAGCACCGCTCCGGACGCGAATTCCAGGAATGCGGGCAGCACCTCCTCGATCTTGGGGGCCGCGTAGACCATGGCGGTGGTGATGCCGGTGAGCTGCACGATGTACGGGGGGATGGGTCGTCCCGGATCGACGAGGGTCGCGAACTCGCCGAGCACCTCGCCCCCGCGGATCTTCACCGCTCCGATCTCTGTGATGGCGTCCTCGGCTGCCTTCCCGCCCGTCGTCTCGAGGTCGACGACGACGAAGGTGGTCTCGCGCAGGGGAGTGTCGAGCTCGTCGAAACCGAGTTGCACGCCCAGGGCGGATGGTTGCGGCGAGGTCATGCGGCAGAGCCTAGGAAGCGTCACCGACACGCCGCCGAGCGGGCTTCGGAGTGGGTTCGAAGCAGGGGGAGACGAGGATCACACTGCGTTCTTTTCGGCTCGATGAGGGGTACGCGCGGGCCGGAAAACAGACCGATCGGCCTCCGAGGACGGCACTCCGGCGAATCGGGCGCATCGCCTCGTCGAAGGTCGGCGAGTCAGGGTGTCCTGACCTGGTTCTTCCGGAAAGGACTCGGGTGAAACGGGCGCCGAGCGTCCCTCTGGCGGAGGTGGGTCGAACGGTGCCCGTTACCGCGCCGTTATCGGACCGTTGCCCCGCGGCGGCATTCCCCCAGGGGCGGGCCGAAACGATCGGGCCGCACGGTGAGGCGGTCGACTTCACCGATGCCGTTTCGTAATCTTTTCGAGACCGAGCGGAGAGTTTCCCGCCCCACCCCCGGGTCGGAGCCGCACGGTTACCGCCTAATCGCTTCTCCCGTCTGCGGGAGCAGCGAGCCGGGGACCCACACGTAGTACTCGGGGTGAATCCCCTCCGCCGCTCGCGGGGAGGGGTAGGGCTGATCTTCCGGCCCGAACCCGTCAGCTAACTCGGTCGGCGGGTGAACGGAAGAAACGGAGAACGTCCCCTCGTGGTTTCGAACAACAGCAAGCGCACCGTCCGGCGCGCACTCGTCGCCGGTGCCATTGCTCTCGGAGCAGTCACCGTCTCGGCCGGCCCGGCGATGGCCGAGCCGATCAACATTCCCGGTGTCGGAACGTTCGACCTCCCGGCCGGTGTGACCGTGCCGCCGGAGATCGCCAACATCGTTCCGCCGGCCCCCGAGGCGGCCCCCGCGCCTCAGGCCGGTTCCTTCACCGCCCCCTTCAGCTCCGTCGGCCAGCGCGCTGCCGACGCCGCACAGTCGAAGATCGGTGCCCCCTACGTCTACGGCGCCGCCGGCCCGAGCTCCTTCGACTGCTCGGGTCTCGTGCAGTGGGCCTACAAGCAGGCCGGTCTGAGCGTCCCGCGCACCAGCTACGAGCAGGCCTCCGCCGGTGCCCCGGTGGACGTCGCGGCTCTGCAGCCCGGTGACGTCGTGTCGTTCTACGGCGGCAGCCACACCGGCATCTACATCGGTGGCGGCAACATCGTGCACGCCTCCACCTCGAGCCAGCCGGTCAAGATCGCACCGCTGAACTCGATGCCGGTCGACGGCGCCCGTCGCTTCTGATCGACGGCGCCCCGTCGCTTCCGATCGGTCTGAGCACCCCCCCGCTCCAGCGCCGACGCACTGCCGAGGAGGGTGGGTCCGG